>DATIIY010000008.1:0-57669 GCA_035479135.1 Saccharimonadales bacterium (SeqCode) | reverse complement strand
ATTAGCTGCAGCAGTATTATCAGTGTAACTGGTTGTGACACCTACTGTGGCTATCTTAGTGCCACCACGAAGTATGTAGTAACCAGCTAATCCCGGGCCACCGACATCAGTACTGGCCGTCCAACTGAGGGATACACTGGTTGCACCAACAGCATTAGCAGTAACGCCGGTTGGGGTGCTAGGTTTTGCTGCGGGTGTTGTAATATTTGCCGCCGTTGAGGCTGGAGAGACACTTGGTGTAGCTGACGAGTCAAAGGCTTGAATAGTGTAGCTATATGAAGTCGCACCGACAACTGAATTATCAATATAACTAGTAGTTGAGCTACTAACTGTAGCTATCTTTGTGCCACCACGAAATACGTAGTAACCACCTAGACCGGGACCTCCAGCATCAGTACTAGCCGCCCAGTTAAGCGTGACACTTGTCGGACTATTAGCCGTGGCCGTCACGTTTGTTGGAGCAGTCGGTGCAGGTTGGTTAGTAGTGCAGTTACTTCCATTACCAGTGGGTACGCAATTAGGATCACTTAATAGCAGAATATTATCTATCTCAACACCTTGCGTAGTTCCGATAAGTTGTAAGCTGTGACTGCCGGATGTTAAGGCGATTTGCATAACTTGAGAACTACTACCATTTTGATAATTTACCCAAGTCCAGCTATTAGTTGGTATCGATGTACTGCCACCGGCGTTAAAGCAACTACTACTATCGACTTGCAACATTATAGAGTTACTGGTCGCTGTTGGAGCTAGCATCCGTATCCATACATTGTATGTCCCGGTAGTGGGCGCAGAAACAGACATAGTATCAGTTCCATATATCGTTGCTGGTGGTACGCAAGCTGCCGCACTAGCCGGTAATATATTCTTACTTAGAAATAAACCAACAATTACAATTAAAAATAATACGAATAAAGCAGACCCAATTTTACTTGGCATTCGAATTAAGCTCTTACTAAAACTATGTGATTTTTTAATTTTTTCCATTTTTAGTGCTTAGTTTATAAGTACTTCAAACATAAATCTGTATGTATCAAACATTACTTAAGCTTAAAATAAAAAATTTAACAAGCAGTTTTCCACAAGGTTGTAAAAATACATCTATATTATTAAGTGCAATAAAGGGGCATATGCGCCCAAACATAATCCGGCTGTTTATTTCACAAATAAATCAAGTCAGTGTAGCACCCAAGATGTACCATTAGATACTACGACATCAGGCAATTTGCCTATCTTGGAAATGCCAAAACCGCTTCATCGATGGCTGCAGCATTCAATTTGTAATCAATACGACTATTATTTTTGATAAATAGTTAAAAATTGCATAGAAAAGTATAATAATTTGTAACTCGCTAAATTTTAGCTAGATTGTTTGAACTATTAGGATTCTAGGCTTATATCATCATTCTGACCGGGCGGTTTCAGAATGCTGTCAACAATCTTATCTAGCTGGTCATCCGTTAAATTTGACTTAACGGCATAGCCTTCGATACCGAGTTCTCGCAATCCGGTAGGTGCATCTACTTCATTTAAAGCAGAAATAATTAATACTTTTATATTTTTTCCCCAATCGCTACTGCGCAAAGTTGCTAAAATTTGGTCGCCGGCTATTTTTGGCACCATTAGATCAAGCAAGACCAACTCAGGCAACTCTCTTTGAATCATCGACAGAGCTTCGACACCGTCATAAGCAACAAAGCACTGATAACCCAGCAGTTCCAACCTGGTCTTATAAATTTCAGCCAAGTTGGCCTTGTCTTCAACAATTACTATTTTTTGTAATATCCCGCCTTGCTCCATACTGGTAGTGATTTTAACCCATAACTTCTGTTTATTCC
This sequence comes from Saccharimonadales bacterium (SeqCode), assembly GCA_035479135.1. GTDB lineage: Bacteria > Patescibacteriota > Saccharimonadia > Saccharimonadales > UBA4665 > DATIIY01. The sequence goes on along the minus strand of DATIIY010000008.1, from coordinate 55,831 downwards.
AATAAAATTGTATTTCTGTAAAATCCTTAGTCCTTAATTGCTCCTGAATAAATTCTATCAAATGGCTGGTGATACAATTATAAATATATATGAAGTCGCTCAATAATACATGATGGAAAATGACGAGCAATTAGCTGATATTGCAGTCATAGGATTGGCGGTGATGGGTCAAAACTTAATTCTCAATATGGCTGATCATGGATATAAGGTGATTGCATTTAATCGAACTATTAGTAAGATTGACGAATTTTTATCTGACGCTGCCAAAGATACAACGGTAACCGGTGCAAAGTCAATTGAGGAGCTTATTTCAAAGTTAAAACGTCCCAGACGCATTTTATTAATGGTCAAAGCTGGTGATCCAGTTGATAATTTTATCGAGCAGATTTTGCCGCACCTTGACCCTGGCGACATTATAATTGACGGAGGTAACTCTCTATTTACTGATACCGCCCGACGGGTTAAGTTAGTAGAAACCGAGGGCTTTTTATACGTTGGTACGGGAATATCGGGCGGTGAAGATGGTGCCCGTCACGGACCATCAATAATGCCCGGTGGATCTGAATCAGCCTGGATACATATTAAAGATATTTTCCAATCCATCGCTGCTAAACTTGATGATGGTTCGCCGTGCTGCGAATGGGTTGGATGCGGTGGTGCCGGTCATTATGTAAAAATGGTCCATAATGGCATTGAATATGGAGATATGCAGCTAATCGCTGAAGCTTATCAGTTACTGAGTAATTCTTGTGGTCTGTCGGCAGATGAGATGGCACAAGTTTTTAACGATTGGAATAAAGGTGAGCTTGACAGCTATTTGATTGAGATTACATCTAAAATTTTAGCTTACAGGGATTCAGATGGACAACCATTGATTGATAAAATTTTAGATACCGCAGGTCAAAAGGGTACCGGCAAATGGACCGTTCAAAATGCTGCAGAGTTAGGTCAGCCAGTAAGTCTGATTACCGAAGCTGTATTTGCACGTAGTCTGTCTGCGTTTAAAGATCAGAGAATAATTGCTTCCGATATATTGATTGGCCCTAAAGAAGTGATAACAAAAAATAAAGTTGACTTTATAGATATGATAAGACAAGCTTTGTATGCTTCCAAGATAATAAGCTACACCCAAGGGTACATGCTAATGAAAGCCGCTTCAGAAGAATATGACTGGGGATTAAATTATGCAGCGATAGCCCAAATGTGGAGTGGGGGTTGCATAATACGTAGTCGATTTTTAGGCGATATTAAAAATGCCTATATCAAACAGCCAAAATTAGATAATTTATTATTCGATGAATTCTTCTCTAATGCATTAAATCAAATCCAATCAGCATGGCGAGAAGTAGTCTCTACTGCCGTGAAAATTGGCATATCGCTGCCGGCAATGAGCTCGGCTTTGGCATTTTACGATGGCTATAGAAGTAAGCACCTACCATCAAATCTAATACAAGCACAGCGAGATTTTTTTGGCGCTCATACTTACGAACGCTTAGATAAACCAGGCGGTGAAGTTTTTCATACTAATTGGACTGGACATGGTGGTGATACCAGCTCTGGCAGTTATAACGCTTAATTGGCATATCTAATACTATACAAAATATATCAAGCTTTGATATAATAATAATCAAGGTATGGTTAAGACAATAATCGGCGCCAAAGGTGTCAGTAAGAGATATGGTGACATCGTCGCTGTCGACAATATAGACTTTGAAGTGCATAAGGGTGAGATTTTTGCTTTCCTGGGGCCTAATGGCGCCGGTAAAAGCACCACCATTAAAATGTTAACTACAATGCTCAGGCCAAGTAGTGGAGAACTTATTTTAGATGGTCACGATGTAACCAAAGAACGCGATTCTGCTCGCAAGGCCTTTGGCATTGTATTTCAAGATCCAAGCCTCGATGAGGAGTTAACTGCCTACGAAAATATGGCACTTCATGCTTCGCTATATGGCATTCCGAAATCAGAGCAAAAACCTAAAATTCAAGAACTGCTGGAACTAGTAGAGCTTTGGAATAGGCAAGCTTCTTATGTAAAAACCTTTTCGGGCGGAATGAGGCGTAGATTGGAAATTGCCCGAGGCTTGTTACATGAACCAAGAATTCTATTTTTGGATGAACCGACGCTTGGACTGGATACTCAAACACGAAATTTGATGTGGAATTATGTAGAAAAACTTAGTCATGAAAAAGGCATGACTATATTTTTCACCACTCATTATCTAGACGAAGCTGAGGCCGTAGCAGAGCGAATCGCCATAATTGATCATGGCAAAATTGTTGCCAGAGGTACAACCAAAGAATTATGTCAACAAACAAGCACTAAAACCTTGGAAGAAGCTTATTTAAAACTAACCGGAACTACATTAAGAGATGAAGCCAGTTCCGGTAACGACGGATTGAATTTCAAAACAGCCTTGCGTAATCAGAGGTTGCGTTAGTAAGTATGGAAATATTTAGCGTTCTATGGTTAAGACAGGTGAGGCGCTACACACGGAGTGGATCTCGGGTCTTAGGTACGTTGGGGCAGCCAATTCTGCTTTTGCTAGCCTTAGGCTACGGTATTGGCGCCATCTATCAAAAAGCCGGTGAGGGGAATTATCTTAATTTTCTGGTGCCGGGAATAGTTACTCAAACCGTGTTATTATCCGGTATTTTTTGGGGAATAATTATTCTGCAGGATAAGCGGTTTGGCTTTTTATCTGAATTGTTGGTTGCTCCAATATCGCGTACCAAAATACTTCTAGGAAGTGCTGCTGGCGGGGCAACGGTTTCAATATTTCAAGGCATTTTGGTTTTTATTATGTCCGTTATTTTTGGTTTTCGACCATATAATTGGGCACTGGTACCTTTAGCTTTTTTAACATTAATACTGATGTGTATGGCTTTAGCCTGTTTTGGTGCGGCCATAGCATCTTCTGTTGAGGATTTTCAAGGATTTCAAGGCATAAATAATCTTATTGTTACTCCGCTATTTTTCTTGTCTGGTGCACTATACCCTATTAATAGTGTGCCGCCGGTCTTAAAATTTATTAGCACCATAAATCCTGTCAGTTATATGGTTGATGCTTTGAGATATTTTTTAACAAACCAAACTCACTTTGGGCTAACCAAAGATCTTATTGTTATGACAGTTACATTTGTTGCCTGCTTGGCTTTGGCGGTAAATCGCTTCAACCGGATTCAGATGTAAGCAACCGTCTTTTTTCGACAACAATGAAAGCTATTGCACCGACAATTAATGGTATCCAATAACTTACTAATCTATAAAGCAACGCAACTGACAAAGCCAATGAACTGGGTATATGATAAGCCACTAAGCCACCGGTTAATCCGGCTTCAAAACCTCCTAGTCCACCAGGTGTAGGTATGGCAGTTGAAGTGCCAAGCCCAAAACTAAAAATAATTAATAAGGCAACGAAAGGCAAATGAACATTTAAGGCTTGCGCGCAGCAAAACAAACATATAACATTGCTTAACGTTAATATCAATGAGCTGCCTAACGCTGCAATTAAGTTAATGGGACGACGTTTATAGCTCAAAATATTATCGCGTAAATCAATCAAGAATTTGAATATTTTGCCCCTGCGAATAAATATACCGGCGCTGACAACTAATGCTAATACGATTAATGTGATAGCAATTGCTGATTTGCTAATTTCTCTATCTCTTGGTAATGCTTGATCGCTTGTTGAAAATCTTAAAAGAATAATTACAAGCAATAAATGACCGATCAAACCTAAAATATTATTTATTGCTAATACACTGGTCGACTGAGCCACAGTATGTTTCATTTTTCGAAGATATAAAAAATTTACACCTAATGCGCCGATACCACCAGGTAATATGCGATTTATAAACATAGCAGCCAATTGGACAGTAACTGTAATCCAATAATTCAGCTTTTTAAATGCTAGCAAGCAATATGTTAATGCACCAGTCAGATAAGTTGCGGCTGTAAAAAGCAATCCTACTAAAATCCAATTGTAGTTAGGGTGTAATAACAGATCCCAACTGGAGTGAAAAACTTTCAATTGGGGCAAAATTACATATATCGCAATCACAAAAAGTATTATAAAAAAAAGATAATGTCGGTTGAGCTTGATATTACTGCCAGTCAATTTCATATTTGCCATTATGACTTAACTTCTTATGCTATCAAAACCCCCCTAGTGAAAGGCTTAAGCAGGTGTCGAATTTCTTACCCAAAAACTTCTGTCAATGTGATTTAATATGCTACACATGGGTTTTAACTATACAATATTTCCTATGCCAATAATTCAAGCTAAAGAACGACCCACTACTAAAGCTATAAAACAAGTACTGGGTTTAATTTGTTTGGAATTGGTATTAATAATCGTACTTCCGGCTAATCAGTCAGTTCTAGATATGCATCAATTTACTGCCACGCAATACCGGATTGAATTATTTGTATTGGCATTGCCCTTGTTTGGAGCTTGGTTTGCCGCCTTTTATGGCTATGCTAAACTCCAAGAATATGTGAATTCGATTAGTTCTACTGTCGACGGATCGAGTTTTTCAAAGCTAGCTCAAGGCTGTAATTGGCTAGTTTGGAGCTTGCCCATTACTGCCATTCTAACGTTAATATTGAGTGCCGTTGCTGAACAATGGACTAATCTATACGCAACATCGGTAATTATTAGCAATTACACGAACCTGCTATTTTCATTTGTTGGATTGAGTATACTGGCGACTGCTTCACGCAGCTTGGTATTAAGGCATAAAACACAGTTTACTATTGGCATGGTTCGAATATTTTTAGCTGTATTCCTTTTAATTGGGGTATCATACTCATTTTTATTATTAAAACACTTTGACTTAAACTCTATTACTTCGACAAATAATGCATACTATCTACCGACATGGTTTGTGATTATTAGTATTATGATTCCATATCTTTTTGCCTGGTTTAGCGGACTTCTGGCAGCCTTTGATATTGAGTTATATAGCCGTCATTCACAAGGGATATTGTACCGTAAAGCGTTTAGAATTATGGTCGCTGGATTATTAACTATCATATTTAGTTTTGTGGCTTTGCAGTACATGAGTAGCCTGCATCCGACAGTTGGGCCGCCAAGTTTAGATTTAAGAGCTGCCTTTACGGCTTTATTTAGAGTAACCAGCGCTGTTGGCTTCATATTGTTAGCCTTGGGGGCAACGGATCTCAAAAAGATTGAGGAAGTGTAATAGTTATGCCGTCCAAGTCGCGTGAATCCGTGTATGAACAAGTCGTAAAGGTGACTCATGTGTACCTCGGACCAGCCGCCGATAGATTTATTGCGCGACAAGTCGAAAATCATTTACACAAACCACCTGACGAATTATCTAAAACAGATTTACTTGGTTTAATTGATTGGATTCGCGTAGTCGTTTCTTTATTGACAGAAGATGATGAAATTATAGATGAATATACCAATGAATTAAAAAAACTAGCTGAATCGACAGCGACTGCTGGAAAATAGAATTTAAAGCTTAAAAATTACTATGACGAAGACAACCCAATCCAAAAATCAATCCGGTCAGATTAAGCAATTGCAATTTGGACATCGAGCTGAAGTGGATGCATTATTTAAGAGTATCGGTGATGGTGCAATATCGACTGATGAATTTGGCCGTATTACAGGAGTAAACCTAACCGCGCAACAAATTCTTGGTTATAGTGAGGGTGAATTGCTGGGTACCTGGTTTCCCAAAAGCATAATAGCTGTCACCGCTGACGATCAGCCAATAAATCTAATGGATCGGCCGATTACTAAAGCCTATTTGACTGGTAAGCCGGTTGCTAAAAACATTTACTATCGACGCAAGGACGGCTATAAAATACCACTGGCAGTAAATGTTTCACCAATAATTTTGCATGACAAGCCGGTTGGCGCCATCGAAGTATTTCGCGATATTACCTTGCAACAAGAAGTAGATCGCATGAAAAGTGAATTTATATCCCTGGCTTCACATCAATTAAGGACACCGTTATCGGCCGTTAAAACTTATACACACATGCTTTATGAAGGCTACATGGGTGACCTTAATTCTGCTCAAAAAAAAGCGTTAATGACCATTATCGGATCGGCCGACCGCATGAACGAGCTGATTAGTACGCTTTTAAACGTTACCCGTATCGAAAGTGGCAGTGTAGAAGTTACTCCCAAATTATTACGAATTGACAAAATAGCAGAAGAAGTTATTAAAGAGCTCTCACTGGCCGCCGATAAGAAATCTATCAAATTGATATTTACCGTTTGCGGTAAAGCCAGTAGCACTATACGTACTGACTCACTAATCGTAAAAGAAATTATTGCTAATATAGTCTCCAATGCCATTAAATACACACCGGACGGTGGTAAAGTAGAACTAATTATTAACTTACGTAAAAATAATATTGTGGTTGATGTAACCGATACAGGGTGGGGAATACCAAAATATTCTCAAGATCAGATATTCAGTAAGTTTTTTAGAGCTCAAAACATCGTGCAGCGCGAAACTATCGGTACAGGTTTGGGGCTTTACTTAGTTAAAGGTTTATTAGAAGCGCTTGGTGGCAAAATATGGTTTGTTAGTGACGAGCAATCAGGTACCAAATTTTCGTTTAGCTTACCGCGTAAGCAAAAACTACCGATTTTAATTAAGGCTCCAGCACCAATCAGTTAGATATATTGTGTGAGAAAAGTGACATTGCTTCGCGCCGAACTATGATATAAGTAATAAGACACCAAAGGGAGGCAACTGTGTCGCGCATTTTAGTAGTCGAAGATGATCACGATCTAAACAGAGCTTACTGCATCATACTTAGGCATGAAGGTCACGAGGTAGTAGAAGCATTTGATGGTAAAGAAGCTTTGGAAAAACTCAAAAATTTCAATCCGGAATTGATATTGTTGGATTTGTTAATGCCTGTTATGGGTGGCTTGGAGTTTCTCCAACAATGGTACGAACCTAAAAAGCATAAAGATGTCAAAGTTTTGATATTTACAAATATGGAGAATTCGCCGGAGGTAGCAGAAGCTTACAAACTTGGCGCACATCGCTGTATAATTAAATCTTGGACAGCCCCACATAATCTAGCACGCGTTGTTAATGATACTATTCAAGCTAAAAGCCCGCATCCAACAGCCTCAGCGACTGCGAACTAAGCAGCTGAAGATACCGAAGTATTGGCTAAGTCAGCAATAAATTCATCATTCAACAATCTGGTTAGTCGTGCCAGGTTTAACTGATAGGGCGTATGTTTACCATATTTTATAATTCCTTGCTTTTTGAGTTTATTTAGCTCAGTAGCCGCCGTTTCACGAGTCAATCCAGTCAAATTTGCCAGATCCTGATGGGTTACATCCAAGGTAAGTTCAATTTTACCGTTACCAGACGATTTGCCATGAGATAAAGCCAAATAATGAAGTGTGTAAATTAATTTGTCACTGGCCCGCGAATGTTGAAGGGCATTCAGCCTAATAGATGCACCCAGCTGATCAGCTAAAATGCGATGTAGTTCATGATATAGTAGTTCAGGTCTATTTTTAATAAAATTAACGAATACTGGACGATCAATACAATATATTTCAACTTGAGGTGTGAAAGCTTCGTAATAATATGTTGCACTGGACTCCTGGCCATATACCCAAGTAGCCGGAAACACACTGTCAGTCTGGTAAAAAGCAACTGGTTTTTCATCCCCGCTGACGCTTAAATTATATGCTTTAACTGTACCGTTTTTGACCACATACGCCTGTCTAGGTGCTTCACCTTGAAATACAATCATTTCGCGTTTTTTAAACGTCCTAACTGGATGTCGTTCTAAGAAAACGTGTAAATAATTCAATGCAATTTGGTCACTCATATTGATATATCAATAATACTACTATTGCGTGGGGAAATGTCAGATCTAATTTAACTATTGAATAGTTTTTGAATTATTAGTAGGTGGTGCTATCTGGTCACTACCAACAATCACAATAAAATCGTCATTATACGTAACACCGTACATATTATTGGTAGTCAAATGCGGCCCCAGGATCTTAGTCAAAGCTGCGGCGGTGGCCGGCTTTTTACCCTTTGTATTATCAATAATTACGGTATGAGATTGCGGTGCATCAGGCGAATCTCCAACACTATCGACAATAATTTGATTGGCATGAAGCTTAGCTTTAATTTTGTTGGCCAAACCGGTTGTTTTAGTGCCGTTTAAAACGACCACAGTTGCGCCTTCTTGCACAACCGGGTTATTCGATGTTATACGGTTAATATAAGCTTGGATATCAGAAAAGTCGTCCAATCCGGCAGCAGGTATTAAAGCCGATTCACCACCTGGACTGCTATAACTCTTTAGCAAATTTTTACCGCTGGCCGGATTGAGGCTAAGCGATTGAATGTTATTTCCGTTTATTTGTTTGGTAAGATCATAAAGCCTGTGTACTTCGCTTAAAGTGAAATCTGTTTTCACATGGCCTCCTACAGTATCAAATAAGGAACTCAGTTTGGCTGGATTTGCCAGCACGCCAGCTGTCGTTGCTTTATCCTTTAGAGCTACAAGCATCTGCCGCTGATTTTGGGTTCTAACAAAATCGCTACCCGCAAAACCGTATGATCCGTAGGCGTCACCGCGAGCTCTGGCTAAATCGAGTGCCTGCTGTCCGTTAAGTACATGCTTACCATTCGAAAGTTTTACAAGCGGTCCGTGAGTCGACCAATCAATACTAGGATCGTATAAACCGCGTGGATCACTGCTTTGAATATTCACTGTAATCCCACCGACATCGTTAACAGCATCCTTCAGCGCAGAGTAGTCAACTAGTGCATAGTAATCAATTTTTATACCAAGATCCTGAGAGACTATTTCCTCCAGTTGTCCCATACCGCCTTTTGGATAGCCCGAGTCATCAAATTCTTCTGACTGACCAATCACGTAAGCGCTATTTATTTTATTATGGCCATCATGCGGTATATGAACCCATAGATCGCGAGGTACGCTTAACAAAAAGGCTTTATTGTTATTGGTGTCAATACTAATTACCATTATTGAATCAGTTAAATTAGCACCGCTGTGCCCGGGGTCATCAGCTGAGTTGCCGGCTAGCAGAATATTTACACGCCCGTCATTTTCACCTTTAAGTTTGGTAGTACTAAGTACTCCAAATATACTGCCACCGAAGAGTCTGTGAGCATTATAAACAAATTTAAACCCCAACCAACCGCCGATTAACAAAAGTAATACTAAAAAGCTCAAAGCAATACGTTTTAATGTAATTCTACTGCGAATTCTTTGCCAGCGACTTCTTGTAACGGCAACACTCCGAGGAGTCACCCTAGATCGATAATCTTGAGGATCATATTTATAGCTGCGTAATGTCATGCCGACAGTCGGAAAACTGGCTGCCTGTTGCTTGACGGTTACTATATCCTGAATTGGACGCCTGTTTGAGGCAGATCCAGATAGCGGTGTATGGCTTGGTTTTTGGGGCATTGTAAAGTAGATACTATTATACCGACTCAAGCAATTGCTTGCTAACTTTTTTAGTCACACTTTATATACGGACCTCTGTCAGTTATACTTGGTAAAGTCATGAAATTGGTTGTCCAGATACCTTGCCTGAATGAACAGTCGACCCTGCCTTTAGTACTTAATAGTATCCCGAAGCATATTCAAGGTATTGATGAAATACAAGTATTAGTAATAGATGACGGCTCAACTGATAAAACCGTTGACATTGCAAAAAGCCACGGCGTAAAGCATTTCGTTCATCATAATCGCAACCAAGGCTTAGGGCGCTCATTCCACGACGGCACACAAAAAGCTTTGGAATTGGGTGCAGACATTATTGTAAACACCGATGGCGACAATCAATATCCGCAAAACCGTATTGGTGATATAGTGCAACCAATATTAAATGGCGAAGCTGATATTGTAATTGCCGATCGACAAACTCACACGATTGAACACTTCTCATTTACAAAAAAGCTATTGCAACGATTAGGTAGTAAAGTAGTAAATAAAGCTGCCGGTACTCAAATACCGGATGCTGCCAGCGGGTTTCGGGCTTATAGCCGTGATTCAATAATACGTCTGAATACCATCACTCGTTTTAGCTACTGCACAGAGACAATAATACAGGCCGGCAACAAAGGTCTGCATATTAGCAGCATCCCGGTAGAAACAAACGAGCAGTTAAGAGAATCCAGGTTATTCAAATCGACATCTCAACATGTTCGCAAATCGGCAATAACTATAATCAGGGCTTACATTATGTATAAGCCATACATTTTATTTGGCGGACTGGGGGTCTTATTGTTTGTGATTGGTCTCATACCCTTTGCGAGATACTTCTTTTTTAGTATTGAAGATGGTACATTCCGGGGACATATCCAATCTTTATTAATCGGAGCAGTGATTATGATAGTGGCCTTTATGTGTTTTGTCTTAAATGTAATCGCCGACCTTATTAGAATTAATCGCATACTTATCGAAGATAACCTGGAGCAAGCCAAACGATTACGCTTCGATAAGGTTTCAATTAAGAATTAAACTTTAACTAAGGTTTGTTTTATTTATAACCTGGGGTTATTGGCCCCATTAAATTATTGACGGCGTGATTGATATCGTAAACCGTTTGATTTCGCCAGTACCACTGATCATTACTTCTTAAGATATAAGTCAAAGCTCCGCCACCCCAAATAGAGCAAAATATGGCTGTACTGACCATAATTACCTTTAAAATTTGATAATTTTTAAGCAACTCACTAATTGCCAAAGATCCAACCATAATCACTGGTAAGATTACGGGTATTAAATATCGCCCATTAATAGCGACCGGCTGAGTGGTGCGTAAGAACGCTAAATATTCATCCACCCACAGTGTCGCTACGTATATAAAAGCCACTCCTAATAAAAATGAGATTAATTGTCCGTTATATTTTCGGTATAGTGTTTTACGCTTGGCTATCGCCGCTATAAATGCCAATACAGTAAAAAATATTGCACTATACGATGGTACCGGAAGAGGTCGACGGGTTTGAAAGTCGGTAGACGGACCATCAACTGCAAAATATGACCTAAACCACATTCCATAAAGCCATTGTTTAGTATAAATAACCGGGCTACGTGATACTTCAACTTTGTTATTTTCAAAAGTATAATCTCTAATCCAGGGCCCGTACTTACTACAAGCAGATACGCTTAATATTTTATTGCAATTAGGCACAGGGCTGTGATATCGAATAATATTGATAATGTAACGCTCCGCAAAAAGCAAACTAGTGACGATAAAAGTTAGTGCCAAGCCTATCCGCCACCACCGATCCAGCTTTAACCATGCGCTTCGGGTTTTATTAAAAATACCTTTAAGAGACCTATTATTTTTCCATAAACTAAATAATATATAAATAATTATGGCTATAAAAATCGGTAAAAATGCGTACTTCACTAAACTTGCCAGCATACAAAATATAATTAAGCTCATCAATGCTTTAATATCGATCTTATTTGATGAATTTAGTCGATCTTTAAATTCCCATGTTTTTAATAATATAAAAGCCGTAACCGGAAGAAATAAATTGTCATAATTAATCTGTGCTGCCAGCAAAGGGACGATTGGAATTAATACAAATAATAAAATACTTATGTTTATAACACTGTTTGAAGCCTTGGTTTTCTCGAGTAATCGTTTAAATAAAATTACACCATACGCAAATAAAGCAATATTTATAGCGCGCAATATTATTACTTGAAGGTTCTGATCATTAGTAAATAATGCTATTAATCTATATGGCCAGCTCAAAATATACTGGTATAAATAAGAGGGATCTCTGGCCACCGCACCGAACATATCAGCTCCTGGTGGCTGACCACTCCATATTGGCAGCCAGTGGTGCGCGTATAATCTTATAATCCCAAGGTGAAAATCTTCATCAAAGGCCATTGGATATCGGCCGGTTAATGCTATCCAAGCCGCCTGGACAATTAGAATACCAATTACCAAGCGATAAAAATGCGAACTACCGACATATTTACTCAAACGCGTATAAAATTTACTTTCGGCTTTTGTCATCTGTAATTCCGTATTAAAGTATACCTTGATTCTTAAAGTAACCTTAATATAACTCCGTGTTAAACTGTCGCTATGATATTGTCTGGATATATTACAGCGATGCAATCAAAACTGGCCAGCCGAAAAGCAAAAAACATTTTGGTAGTTTTTATATTGTTTATAACATTAATAGTTTTTGTTAGTTTTTTTGCAAGACACCCGGAATATTTAACACAACTTCGACAAACAAACCCTTGGTGGATAATTGCCGTCATCATATTAAATATCCCTATGATTATTCTATTGGTATTAATCTACGGGGTTTTACTTAGATTTTGCGCTAAGCGTATTCCTATAAGCGAAAACTTTATGCTGACTTCTTACTCGTCAATAATTAACTTTTTCGGTCCTTTACAAAGCGGACCCGGAGTAAGAGCTACCTATCTCAAAACCCGTCACAAAGTGAGATTACGAGACTATGGATTGGCAACGCTTATATACTACGGAATATTTGCTTGTTTTAGTGCATTGTTTTTACTTGCCGGTAATCTGCCATGGTGGCAAATGAGTCTAGTGCTGATTATTGTGGCCGGTATAAGCTATTGGATTATAAAGCAATTCATGAGGCGCGATAAAAATTCGGCGACTTCACAATTTCACTTGAAGGGCAGTCTATTAGCAGTTTTGATTATTTTTTGTTTTCTACAAGTACTGTTAACCGCTATTACTTATTTTGTGGAACTTAAGGCCGTTAATCCCGACATTGGTTGGGGTCAAGCCGTATCTTACGCCGGAGCAGCAAATTTTGCACTATTTGTCTCGCTTACGCCTGATGCAATTGGTTTTCGTGAAGCTTTTTTAGTTTTTTCGCAAAGGTTTCACCATGTTTCTACACCGGATATATTGTCAGCAAATGTTATTGATCGTGGTGCGTATTTAATTTTCCTATCTTTATTGGCTATTATTGTTTTAAGCGTTCACGTTAAATCCAGATTACGGTTATCCTGAATTACTGTAATTAAGTAAGGCCATAAGTGTTATAGTAGAAACAGTTTATGCTTAGGCCGAGGTAAAATGAAAAATTTGAACAAATTCGCTCTTTGGACCGGTCCAATATTAATATTAATAATTGTCTCTATCAGTTATTTTCATAAGCACAGCGTAGCCGTGCTGGATCCTCAGGGACCTGTCAGTCGATCAGAGTACCATTTGATAGTTATTACAGTTCTTCTGTCGCTTATCGTGGTAATTCCGGTGTTTGTCCTGCTGTTTTATATTACCTCGAAATACAGAGAGAATAATGGATCAACTTACGCGCCTGAATTAGATCATAATGGCATTATTGAAGCCATCTGGTGGTTAATACCGTCTATATTAATACTTATTTTAAGCGTAATTATTTGGGACAGTTCGCATCAATTAGACCCATTTAAGCCAGTAAATGCTAATGCTCGACCACTTCATATACAGGTCATAGCTTTGCAATGGAAATGGTTATTCGTATACCCGGAGCAGCAAATTGCAACCTTAAATTATGTACAATTTCCTGCACAAACTCCTATAGATTTTGATATTACAGCTGATGCACCGATGAATTCATTTTGGATCCCACAGTTAGGCAGTCAGATTTATGCCATGCCAGGAATGTCAACTCAACTTCATCTATTAGCTGACCGCAGCGGTAATTTTAGAGGGTCTTCTGCCAATATTAGCGGTCAGGGATTTGCTGACATGAATTTTATTGCTCACGCCAGTTCACAAATTGACTTTGATAATTGGATAGGAGAAGTCAAACAGTCTCCGAATAATTTAAATCTTAATTCGTATAATTATTTGGCCGACAATAAGAGCACCAGTCCGATGACTTTTTATGCCTTTGCCGACCCGCAAATCTATCCCTCAGTAATTACCAAATACATGGGCCCGATGAGTAATATGCATATGGTGGGCAGCGAATGAAATTTTATGCTGACTTGCTGGGTAAATTAAACTTACAAGCTTTCCATCATAGTGCAATAACAATGGGGGCTGTCGTCGGTATGTCATTAAGCGGGCTACTGATAATTGCTATAATTACATACTTCAAAAAATGGCAGTGGTTATGGCGCGAATGGATTACCAGTGTTGACCCCAAAAAAATCGGTGTAATGTATATTATTGTGGCGCTGGTTATGTTAATTCGCGGATTTTCTGACGCAATTCTAATGAGAGCACAGCAAGCCACCTCTGTCGGTTCGTCTCACGGCATAATTTCATCCAATCAATTCCAGCAAATATTTTCAGCCCATGGAACAATCATGATATTTTTTGTGGCTATGGGTTTGATGTTCGGTTTAATTAATCTGGTAGTGCCTTTACAGATAGGTGCTCGTGACGTAGCCTTCCCATTTTTGAACGCCACCAGTTTTTGGTTATTTGCAGCGGGTATGATGTTGGTCAATACGTCTCTCGCAATAGGTGAATTTTCGGCCGCCGGCTGGCTGGCGTATCCACCGTTATCTGAATTACATTTCAGTCCCGGAGTTGGAGTGGATTATTGGATATGGAGTTTACAGATAGCCGGCTTAGGTAGTTTACTGTCGGGTATTAATTTTTTGGTAACCATATTGAGAATGAGGGCTCCGGGCATGAGCCTTATGAAAATGCCGATGTTTTGTTGGAGTGTGCTGGGCAGCATGTCATTAGTAATTTTCGCTTTTCCCATTTTGACAGCTACTTTGGGCATGCTTTTTTTGGACAGGGCTCTGGGTATGCATTTTTTCACTGCTGGTAATGGTGGTAATGCCATGATGTACGTCAATCTTATTTGGGCTTGGGGGCACCCTGAGGTATATATTCTGATTCTCCCGGCCTTTGGAGTTTATTCTGAAGTTGTTGCCACCTTTTCGCGCAAGCGGTTATTCGGTTACCGTTCTATGGTTATAGCAATTTGGGCAATTGTACTATTGTCTTTTACTGTGTGGCTACATCATTTCTTTACTATGGGGGCCGGAGCAGATGTAAATGCTTTTTTCGGAATAATGACAGCCGTAATTGCCGTGCCCACGGGTGTGAAAATATTTAACTGGTTGGCAACAATGTATAAGGGACGCATTCATTTAGCTTCGCCGATGTTGTGGTTTTTAGGATTTGTAGTCATATTTACTATTGGCGGAGTTGCTGGTGTATTAATGTCAGTACCGGCTATAGATTACCAAGTACACAACAGCTTATTCTTGGTAGCGCATTTCCATATGATGATTGTAGGCGGTGTAGTATTTGGCTATTTTGCCGGGTTGACTTATTGGTTTCCCAAAATATTCGGGTTTAGCCTTAATGAATATTTAGGCAAGAAAGCATTTTGGGGCTGGTTGATTGGGTTTTTACTGGCATTTACGCCTTTATATGTATTAGGGTTAATGGGTGCCACCAGACGTTTAGATCATTATGACGCTTCATTAGGTTGGCAGGGATTATTTATTGTCGCTGGATTGGGTGTCATGATCATTGGTATTGGAGTTGGTTTTCAGCTACTGCAATTGATTATTAGCATAAACAAGCGGCATTTAAATTTGGATACCACCGGAGATCCCTGGAACGGACGAACTTTAGAGTGGTCTACCTCGTCGCCGGCGCCTTTCTATAATTTTGCAGTCATTCCTGAAGTCGAATATAGAGACGCTTTTTGGGCTACTAAGCAAAATGATGAGGTATCGGTAAAACCGATTTACCGTGACATACAGATTCCCAAAAATACTCCATATTCATTTTTGATTGCTGTCTCAGCTTTTATTAGTGGTTTTGGAGCCGTTTGGCACTTATGGTGGTTGGCGATTATAGGATTAACTGGAGCAGTTATATGTTTAATATTGAAAAGCTTCGATGAAGACAGTGAATATACATTAACTGCGTCGAACTTAAATAAACTCGAATCTTCTAGTGTAACGGGGAACAAAGTGTTATGAGCGTAAACTTGAGTACCGAACTAGATAGACCAATGACTATCAGTACCCAAACCTTTAGCGGCAATACCAAAGCAGTTTTTGGTTTTTGGGTATATCTTATGACCGATTGTGTATTGTTCGCCAGTCTTTTTGCGACATATGCGGTACTCCGTGGTAATACATTTGGCGGGCCCTCAGGACACGAGCTGTTTAGCTTGCCGTATGTACTAGTAGAAACTTTGGCCTTGCTAACAAGTAGTTTTACTTGTGGCTTAGCGCTGCTGTCTGCCAGAAATCAACATAAATCACCAACACTTATATGGTTAATAGTAACTTTTATACTCGGTTTGATCTTCTTAAGCATGGAATTATCGGAATTCAGACACCTGGTAGTGGAAGGCAATAGTTGGCGTCGTAGCGGCTTTTTATCATCATTTTTCACCTTAGTGGGAACGCATGGTTTGCATATTACGATCGGCTTGTTTTGGGTCGTTATACTTATGATACAAATAGCCCGCAAAGGGCTTAAATCTAGCTTAATTAGAAAACTAACATTATTTAGTTTATTTTGGCATTTTCTTGACATAATTTGGATTTTTATATTCACTATTGTTTACCTAGTAGGAGCCGTTCAGACATGAATAAAGCTACAAATATCATAATTGCTGAACATGATATCGGTCATGGTACATTCAAAACGTACGTCAGTGGCTACATTGCATCACTTATTTTAACTCTTACTGCGTACCTCATAATTACGCACCGGGCATTTGGCACAGTCAGTTATTTGGTTATTAGTGTCGCCGTTCTAGCGATAACCCAATTTATCGTGCAGCTGTATTATTTCTTGCGATTAGGTACCGAGAGTAATCCACAGTGGAAATTACTGGTTTTCGGCTTTATGTTTGGAGTAGTTTTTATTTTAGTGTTTGGATCGCTTTGGATAATGTCAAATTTGAATTACCGGATGACACCGGAACAAATTAATAACTACATGTTAAAACAAGACGGCGGGATATAAATTTGATAAAGCTTTATTATCAACTAACTAAGCCCGGCATCATTTATGGAAACGCGCTAAGTGCCACTGCCGGTTTTCTTTTTGCATCCTGCATAATTAGAAAATTCGACCCAGGATTATACATTGCTTTTATAGCTGGCACTTCACTGGTTATTGCTTGTGGTTGCGTAATTAATAATTACATTGACCGCGGTCTTGATAAGAATATGGCTCGCACCAGTAATCGGGCATTGGTTTTAGGTAAAATACCAACCCGTTCAGCACTATTATTTGGCGTATTGCTTGGTATAATTGGGTTTTGGTTGTTATTTACATTCACAAATAACATTACTGCAATGCTAGGTGTGATTGGACTGTTTTTCTATCTGATTGTATACAGTATCATGAAGCGTCAGACAGCGCTGGGCACTGTCGTTGGCAGTGTTTCAGGTGCCACCCCGATGGCTGCGGGCTATACTGCTGTAATCGGAGATTTTAATGGCGCCGCAATCTTTTTGTTCCTAAGCATGGTTTTCTGGCAAATGCCCCATTTTTACTCAATTGCCATTTATCGTTTTCAAGACTATAAGTCGGCTGGCTTACCGGTATTGCCAGTTACAAAAGGTTTCCGTCATACTAAACATCAAATAATAGGCTATATCGCAGCGTTTACGGTCACTGCATCACTGCTGACAGTGTTTGATTACACTGGCTATGTATATATGGCGATAATATTCTCGGCAGGTTTATATTGGCTTTTCGCGGGATTAGATGGTCTTAAAGCTAGCGATGACAAAGTTTGGGGGCGCCAAATGTTTAAAATTTCTTTGATAGTATTATTGATATATTGCATTGCGCTTTCGGTCGGCGAATTACTGCCCTGAGCACACTTCATTTTCACTCCTGCTGGCATATCGAAGATTGACAGTTTAATTATTCTAAAAATGATCACGGATGTGCGAAAAGCTATATTCCCAGTCGGCGTTAGCTTTTTTGTGAGGATTAAATATAGCATGGGGGTCCATAATGTGTTTGGCTTGTTGAAATATATGTAACATCCTGGGGCCATACATCATTTCAAGCCATGGACCACGTACCAGACCATCATTGTGTTCACCGGATAGCGAACCATGGTATTTCAATACCAGATTATTGACGGCTTTCATGGCTGGCAATAACTTCTTGCGATCAGCCGGATCCTCCAACTTCATTAATGGTATTACATGAAAGTTACCGTCACCCATATGCCCGGCTAACGTCGCAAATAATTTATATTTTTTGATAATGGCTCTTAATTTAGGCAAAAATTCACTTAAATGGGCTGGTGGCACTACAAAATCATCTATGAATGGAGCAGTATGTTTATCTTTGACCTTACTTCGCAATAATTGAAAACTGTAACGCCGCATTAACCAGAATTTTTCGGATTTACCCTCTGTTGGATCTTCTTCGAAACCGTTTATTTCGTACCTGGCCCGATGTTTTTGTAACTCGCGGTGCAATTCATGAATTTTTTGCCTGACATCTTCTTCGCTTTCGCCATTAAACTCTATCATCAAGATTAGCTTAGGTATTCCACGCAGAAGTTGTAAACCGTCCGGAATTAAGGTTATCAGTAAATGTAAAAACTTGCGCCAACCCAACAATTTTAAGAAACTGGGCATAAATCTGATTGACAGCCAAAGTGTTTGATCGTCAAAAGCTTCAAATGTAGCAGGCTTGAACTGTAATACTTTGGGTATAATTTCACCTAGATCCTCGATATCTCTCATGAACAGTACCAAAAGCCCAGAATGTGCGCGGACCGGTACCAGGCGAAAATTAATATCTGTAACAAAGCCAAGCGTGCCTTGTGCTCCAACAATCAGCTTCGTCAGATCAAACACACCTTTTTCAGGATTCCAGACATCCCAAAGATTATATCCAGTCGAATTCTTGCTGACGCGAGGTTTAGCGCTTTGTATTTCCTCAAAATTGTCCTCGATTAACTTAAATAGTTGTCTATAAACTTGGCCCTCGAAATCCTTTTGACTCATTTTTTTGCGAAGTTCAGCTTTAGTTAGCGGTTTGATAGTTCGTTCAATTCCGTCAGCAAAAACAAATTTTAGTTCCGTAACAAAATCCTCGGTTTTACCGTATTCTAAAGATTTTTCACCGCCGCTGTTATTGTTTACCATGCCGCCGATTGATGCCAGATCCCGGGAAGCCGGATAGGAGGGCATTAAAGCTTGGTGTTTAAGTGTTTGGGTTTCAAAATCCCGGTAAAATACTCCTGGTTGTGCCTGGGCCGAGTTGTGAGTAATGTTTTCGATCTTTTTGAAATGCTGTAGGAAATCCACAATAATAGAGTCGTTAATCGCTCCGCCGGACATATCAGTGCCGGCACTTCTGGCAGTCAGACTTAAATTAGGGTGAGTTTTTTTGTTAGCGGCGACATATCTAACCAGCCGTTCCACATCTTTAACACCTTTGGGATTAACTACCAGTTTGGGGCGTAATTCAAACATCGATGCGTCGTGACTATATTCATCCAGAGTAGCCGGTGATTGGTCTATTTCACCCTGAAAACCGGCCTTTTTTATTTTTTCAACAAGTTCATCCATTAAATTAAGCTTAAGGGGTTTACATGCTTAAAACAAGCTTTTGTTACACTATAGCGGAATGAAGATTGCCATAGTTACATGTTATAGACAACGTGAATACGTTCGAGCTACAACCTTACGCCGGGGTTTCGCAGCCGCACGAGATGTGGAGCTGCTTGATATTAGAAACTCTCATCTCGGATTATTACGCTATATTGAGGTGCCAATTAAAATTATAAAGGCAAGGCTGATCAATAAACCAGAAGTTTATGTTATTACTTTTAGGGGCTACGAAATGCTACTTTTCATGGCATTAACATTTACACGCCGATCCCTTATATTTGATGAATTTATTAATTTCACGGAGTGGATGGAGGAACATGGCAGGTTAAAGCACGGAACATATTCTTACAGTATATTTCGGCGGCTGTATGCTTGGTTAGTAAAACGATGTCTGATTATTTTGGCCGATACCGATGCTCATGCCAATTATTCAGCTGAAATTAATAATTTACCACGCTCCAAATACCGGATAATTCCGGTTGGCACCGACGAATCAATTTTTAAAAAAATACATGATTATCATCCGACAAATAAACCATTTAAAGTGTTCTACTATGGCAATATGTTACCTCTTCATGGCTTAAAATACTTGCTGGAAGCAGCGTTAGTTTTGAAAGGTTTACCTGAAATTGAATTTATCATTGTTGGCGGCAAAACCAGTGCTTACAATGCCTGTCAGGCGGCCATTAATGCCGGAGCCAATATTAAATATAAGTCTTGGATACCGCTACGCCAGATACCTATGCAAGCAGCGGAAGCGGGTTTGTCAATCGGTGGTCCACTTGGCAACACCTTGCAATCAAAGTTTGTTATAACCGGCAAGACCTATCAATTCCTATCGCTAGGCGTACCGGTTCTGATTGGTCGAAACGAAGTAAATAATATTTTTAAGGATAAAATTAATAGTCTTGTGATACCCCAGGCTGACACCACAGCGCTGGTCGAAGCCATCACTTGGGCACAACTACATTGGGATCAACTACGAACCATTGGCCTGGCTGGTAACAGGCTTTATCAACAACACTTTTCGCAAGCCATAATTAATAGGCAGATCCAGCAAATAATTTCACATTTGAGCAAATAAGACATAATTAATTTTGGCTCTGGGTAAGCCTCATCTGTATAATCATTACCATAATGAAAAACACACATCACGTCCTGATTGTCGGCGGCGGATTTGGCGGTGTTAAAGCTGCGCTAGAATTGGCGGACGATTCACGTTTTGCAGTGACACTAATTAGCGATAGTACGGATATGCGTTATTACCCGACGCTTTACCATACAGCTACCGGTAGTAAAGGTTCGAACTCCAGTATTCCTTTGCACAAGATCTTTGAAAACAAACCGGTGCGCCTGATTCAAGCCACAGCTACAACTTTAGATCGTAAGGCTAAAATAATTAATACTAAAGATGGTCAAAAAATTGAATATGATAATTTAATCATGGCCTTAGGTGTGGTAACTAATTATTTCGGAATCAAGGGGTTATCAGAATATTCATATAGTGTTAAATCTCAAGCCGAAGTTAAGCGACTCAAAACCCACTTACACAAACAATTAACGGATGAACATCAGCCGGATCCGCACTATATTATTGTGGGCGGCGGCCCGACTGGCATTGAGTTAGCCGGGGCGTTACCGCAATATTTGAAATACATTACAAAGAATCATGGACTGGCGCGTCGGCGGTTACATATTGACCTGATCGAAGCCATGCCAAAACTATTGCCAAGTTTGCCCAAAGATGTGTCACGCGGAGTCAGACGGCAGCTCAAGCGGTTAGGAATTCGATTATATTTAGGCAGTGCAGTCCAGGGTGAGACAGCAGATGAGTTGACTGTTAACGGGGCACCGATTCGTAGTCACACTGTTATCTGGACGGCAGGTGTTACTAACCATCCTTTTTTTGCCGCTAATAATTTCGTTCTTACGGCGCGTGGCAAAGTAGCAGTAGATACTTATCTGCTAGCTGAGAATAATATATTTGTAATTGGTGATAATGCCAACACGCCATTCAGCGGCATGGCGCAGACTGCACTTAGAGACGGAAGCTTCGTAGCCAATAATCTTCGTCGCGGCGCCTCAGGTAAAAATTTCAAGAGTTATATCGCCAAAAAGCCAGTCAGTGTCATTCCAGCAGGTCCACATTGGGCTGCCGTCATTTGGGGTAGATTTAGAGTCAATGGCTGGCTGGGGTATTTGTTGCGCGAAGCTGCCGACGTTATTGGATTTCATGACTTTGAACCTTGGCCGGCCGCAATTAAACAGTTTGTCACAGAATTTACAGTTGAAGACGATTGCGATATTTGTGCCATTGCCAATTCCAAATAGCTGGTCTCGTTAAACTATTTAGCTATACAATAGTCTTATGACACCGGAGTTTCAGGCGGCCTATAAACAGTTAAATAATGCTCAAAGACAGGCCGTCGATGCCATAGAAGGGCCTGTATTGGTAGTTGCCGGACCGGGCACAGGCAAAACACAATTGCTTAGTATGCGAGCAGCAAATATTTTGCGGCTAACGGACACAGCGCCAAATAATATATTGTGTTTAACTTTTACCGATAATGCTGCGCGCAATATGCGTGAACGGTTGGAATCTATTATCGGTCAATCCGCCTTTCATGTGGCAATTTATACTTTTCATAGTTTTGGTAGCGACATAATCAATCGATATCCGGATTATTTCTTGAAAAGACAGTTACTACAGCAAGTTGACGAACTAGGGCGTTATGAGCTTTTACGCGAAATTTTTGATCAACTTCCTCATAGCAATCCGTTAAGTATCAAAGTCGGTGACGACTTTATATTTCTAAAAGATACACTAAATGCCATAAGCTGGTTTAAGCAAAACGCATTGTCGCCATTAGAACTTCATAAAATAATTAAAAACAATAATTTATTCTTCGAAAGTCTTAAGTCAGCCCTGGCTGATACTTTTGCCATTACACCATCAACAAAATTTTTGGCATCTTACACCCATTTACTTAATAAAATGTCAAAGCAAAAAAGTGGGTTATATTATTTTGGATTTCCAGACTATGCAACTGAATGCACAGCTGATTTAGCAAAGGCGCTTAAAAATACAGATGCCAAAGGCCGTTATGCTCCAGCTATCACGGCTTGGCGTAATGCTTGGTGCCAAAAAGATGCGGCTGGACACCATATATTTAAGGACAGTGGACGCAATTCCCGCAAAATACAAGCAGTCGCCAACGTTTATCAAAAACTGTTGGATAGCATGTCCGCCAAAGGTTTATATGATTTTGACGACATGATTATGGAAACAGTTCATGCTATGGAATCCAACGACGATTTGAAGTTAAACCTTCAAGAGCGATTTCAATACGTTTTGGTTGATGAGTTTCAAGATACAAATAAGGCTCAACTGCGCATGATGACTTCACTTGGAGATAATCCGATTAACCAAGAACGGCCAAATATTATGGCTGTTGGCGATGATGATCAGGCAATTTTTTCTTTTCAGGGTGCTGAAGCATCTAATATGGGAATCTTTGTTAGGCAATATAAAAATCCGATTCTAATTACCCTAAATGAAAATTATCGTTCTACCGACCAAATATTAGACGCCGGGTTTAGCGTCGCTGAACAAATATCAGATCGTTTTGAAGCTTTTATTCCTGATAATCATAAAGCTTTAGAAGCAAAGGCAAGCTACAAGTTCCATAATTTACAAAAATTGGATTTTCATAGCGAATTGGCCCAATACGGATGGATAGCAGAGCAGGTAAGTATTTTGCTAAATGAAGGCATAAGGCCTGAATCAGTATCGATAATTGCTCCTCGTCATCGATATTTGGAACGGTTAATGCCATACCTTGGCAACCTGTCTATACCGATAGCCTATGAACGCCGCGAAAATATTCTTGACGCGCCCATAATAGTTCAACTTTTATCGATGGCCGAGTTAGTTGTGGCAATTGCTGAGAATCGCCAGGACGCTGTCGATGGATTGATAAGCAAAGTGCTGAGTTTTGATTTTTGGGAAATATCTGCGCAAGATCTAATAGATGTAAGTTTGCATTGTTACAATAATAATTTACATTGGTTAGCCGTGTTACCAAAGTATAAAAACATTAAATTAAAATCTATAGTAGCTTGGTTTTTGGAATTAGCTAAACAAGGCACATTAGAGCCTTTGGAATATATATTGGATCAGTTTATGGGAACAGTGCCAGGCAGCGCACTTAATGAGCTAGAACATATTGAAATCAAAATTGCACCAAAGCCAAATAAAAGTTCTTTCGTGTCACCTATGAGGTATTATTACTTTAATTTAAAGCGCTATGATAATTCTACAGCTGAATATTTAACACTTCTCGGGCAATTATCAAGTCTACGCCAGCATTTACGAGCATGGAAACCGAACCAAATGCTTTATATTAATGATCTCGCGGAGTTTGCATCACTACACCACGCAGCTAAAATAAAAATCATTGATAGCAACCCGCACACCCAAACCACCAATGCCGTTCAAGTCATGACAGCCTATAAAGCCAAGGGTTTGGAGTTTGATGCGGTATTCGTTATAAATGCTCAGGACGAAATTTGGGGGCCGACTTCCCGGACTAGATCACCGGGTATTACAATGCCCAAAAATTTACCAATTGAACCTGCCAGCGATAGAGATAATGATAAGCTAAGGCTGCTATTTGTGGCTATGACAAGAGCTAAGCATTCGCTATATATAACAGGTTACACCCATGATTTGTCCAATAAATTATCACCTGGTTTAAGCTTCTTAAATACGCTTAAGTTTAAACAAGCTATTAAAGAAACCCGATTTATTGAAAAGCCTGCCAGTGCACAAGCTATAGAAATTTTATCTACCGATTGGGCTTATCGATTTCGTCAAATAATAGCTGATAAACCGACGCTTTTTGAACCAATTTTAGAGCGTTATAAGCTAAATGTGACTCATTTGAATAATTTTGTAGACGTCACCCAAAATGGTCCTGAGTATTTTTTAATGCATAACCTGCTCAGATTTCCTGAAGCACCCACTCCGTCAGCTGCCTATGGCGATGCCGTACATAAAACGCTGCAATGGGGCCATGTTAATTTGCTAGCCAGTGGAAAACTTCCGTCCATAGCTAAAATGCAAGCATTTTTTGTGGATTCGCTGGATCGGAAACATTTAAAATTAACCGAGAATAAACGGCTTAAACGTCGAGGCCAAGATGCAATAAAGCTATATATTGAGCAACGAGGATATTTATTTAAATCTCAAGATATCGTGGAGCAAAGTTTTGAAAACGAAGGCGCCAAAATAGGTAGTGCTCATATAACTGGCAAGATTGATAAAATAAGCCTAAATTCAATTGTCGGTGCCAGCGTTATTGACTTTAAAACCGGTAAGCCGGCGCTCTCTTGGCAAGGTAAAGATGATTATGAGAAACTTAAGCTTCACAAGTATCGCCAACAACTTTTATTTTATAAAATTTTAATTGAAAATTCAGCAACTTACAGAGGTAATTCAACTGTTTCAATGGGCAAATTGGATTTTGTAGAGGCAAGTGAGCGTGGACAATTAGAGCCAAACCTGCAGCTAAATTTTGTATCGTCCGAAATATTAACGTTTATTAGGTTGGTTGAATCCGTGTGGTCACATATAACTCAGCTAAATTTTCCTGATGTCAGTAAGTACCCCAAGAATACGCGAGGGCTATTGCAGTTTGAGCAAGATTTAATTGATGGTAAAGTCTAGTTAATTATCTTTTGGATTTTTTGCTGGACTTTTTCTTCTTGGCTGGTGCAGAACTGGTTACTGATCGGCCGCTACCCATGCTATTAAACAGCGCATTTATCGGACTCCTATCGCTTTCCGCAAAAACCAAGCTAAACAGGTTAATGGCAATTAATGCGCCGATAAACGGACCAAGTATGTAGGCCCAAGCAATTGCTTTAATTCCAACCGCTACTGCCGGGTTCAAAACTCCAATCGAAGCCGGTGAGGCGGCAATTATTCCAACCATTAGGGCAAGTCCTGCAAAGGCTGCAGTTGCACCTTTGGTTACGCCATTGTAAATGGCTGCTGTAAAGCCTAAACCAAAAATTATCGTACCGACAATTTCAGCTACAAAAATATGGACATTCCAGTGTCCGCCAACTTGCTGTAGCGGTGTTTTTACCATGTAATGGTAAAGTAATTGTGCTAAATAGGCGGCTAAAAATTCTACGGCCACAAATGCTAGCATTTTCACAAATGATATCCTCCGAAGCGTCCAAAAGCCCAATGTTAAGGCTGGATTAAAAAAGCCGCCTGAAGCACCACCGACTGTAAAAGACATTAAGGCTACGACTAAACCAGCTGCCGCAGCTACGAAAAATGGAACGCCGATCGTCGATCTTTGCACGCTCAAAACCAGTAGCACAAGTGCTCCGGTACCTAAAAATTCAGCCAACAAAGCAGCTGAGTTGCGTCTTCCAAGCATTTATTAACCTCCACTTATTTTATGTCATAAGAATACCGTTAGTTTCGGAGTTTGTAAAGCAGGCGCTCAAGCCGTAATATTATGTTTCTACCGGTTCAATCATATCAATAGGCAGGTCACCCTTGGTCAAAACCGCTGAGGTAGCCAATGTATAAACTAGCCCACTTACTATAGCCAGATTCTGTGCTACAGGATCATTTTTATACAAGCCCTTAGCTAAATCTTCTAATCTCCAAGTATCAATAGCAAAAACTTGAGCACGACCATTAGTTATTGCCCTGACGAGTCTTTGATTTACCGTCATACCTCTGACTTGGTTTAATATAATTCGGCGTTCGCGATGTTCGCCATCTAATTTTTTAACTACACTACCTGAATCCAAGATACTTTCCAATACTTGTTTACCGCTATAATGATCCGGTCCAGATAACATTTCTCGGGCATATTTACTATAATTTTCATATACTTGATCAATACTTGCAGCGTCAACTCCAAATATCTTAAGAGCATCTCTAATTTCTGCTTCATATTTTTTTGCCATCCAGGGGACTTCAGCTGCACGATCAATTGCACCGCAACCGCAATTTTCTCCGTGTGACAAATTGTCAGTATGCGCTCCAAATTTTATATTATATTCAAGTAAATTCTCAATTGAGCTTTCGAATACTTCAGATAATTGTTGCCCGGCCGCCTGTCCCATACCAATTTTTGCCGCTGCTACCATAGTGACCGATCCACCGAATATTTTAGCTCTATGTTTGTGAGGGCTGTAATTAGACCGCTTGGTAAAAGCCTCAACCGCTTCGCGACCGTCACTGCAGCCATCATCATAAGTATCAATCTGAATCAATACTCCGTCACCGCTTTGAATAGCTATGTCCAGTAATTCTAAGATATGACTATCTTCTTCGGTAGCGGAAATTAGGCCCTCGCCAAAACCAAGACCATCGGAAATCCTGCTAACTTTAACAAGCGGTGCCACCTTTTCATTATTATTCGTCATTTGGATAAATCGTTCCGGCAAATTTTAGCTCTCCGATTGTGTTTAATATCACAATTTTGACACTTATCATAGCGACAATTCATCCGGGATACAAGTCAAAAATACATTTTTTATAAAATTAGTTATGTTTGTGACGTCGGCGGATGTTGGCGACTTGTAATCTTACAGCTTGACGATCTATCATTTGTTGAGCGTGCTCCAGGCTGACTTGATCTTTGGCTTCGGCCCGCATCTTTTCGGCCCGATCCAGAGCTTTGCGGGCTTCAGCTTCATTAATTTCATCGGCATGGTCGGCTTCATCTACTAATACCCGCATAGTATTATCGGCCACCTCTATGGCACCGCCATTAGTAGCGAAATATTCCTGATCAGACTCACTATCTTTGGACGATCGACGGACGGTTATAATCCCGGGCTTTGCAACACTAACCAGCGGCATATGCCTGGATAAAACTCCAATTTCACCGTCCAAAGTAGGTAAGATAACTTCGTATACTTGTTCGTCAAATTTTTTACCACTGATCGACACCAGTACGAAGTGAAACATGACTATTTGGCGCCGGTTTTAGTTTCCTTGACATCTTTGATGCTGCCTTTAAGGTAAAAAGCGCTTTCCGGTTTGCTGTCATGCTTGCCATCTAAAATTTCTTTGAATCCGGTTATGGTATCAGCCAGTTTGACGTATTGACCGGGATTATTAGTGAATTGTTCAGCAACAAAAAACGGTTGACTTAAGAATCGCTGAATTCGTCGGGCCCGAGCTACTGTCTGCTTGTCTTCCTCCGACAATTCTTCCATACCGAGAATGGCTATTATATCCTGAAGGTCCTTATATCGCTGCAAAACTCTTTGTACCTCTCGGGCAACATTGTAGTGCTCGTCACCAACTATTTCCGGATCCAAAATAGTCGAATTACTATCCAAGGGATCTATTGCCGGATAAATACCAATCTCAGTCAAAGCCCTGCTCAAGGCGATTGTAGAATCTAAATGTGCAAAAGTTGTGGCCGGAGCCGGATCTGTGAAATCATCAGCTGGCACGTAAACCGCCTGCACTGAAGTAATGGAACCCTCTTTGGTAGACGTTATTCGCTCCTGTAGTTGACCCATTTCCTGGGCTAAATTAGGCTGATAACCAACAGCGCTCGGCAAACGTCCGAGCAATGCAGAAACTTCGGCGCCGGCCTGAGTAAAGCGGAAAATATTATCGATGAACAATAAAACGTCATTACCTTTATCACGGAAGCCTTCGGCAATCGTCAGTCCGCTCAGGCCGACGCGCAAGCGTGCTCCGGGAGGTTCATTCATCTGCCCAAACACCAATGAAGTGTTTTTAATTACGCCGGATTCTTCCATTTCATGGTATAAATCATTACCCTCCCGAGTGCGCTCGCCGACGCCGGCGAATACTGAGTAACCGGAGTGGAATTTGGCAATATTGTTAATCAACTCCTGGATCAGGACGGTTTTACCTACACCCGCGCCGCCGAAGAGTCCGGCCTTACCACCTTTGGTCATAGGGCATATAAGATCTATAACTTTAATGCCTGTTTCCAAAATTTCAACTTGACCGGATTGATCTATTAAAGGTGGCGGTGAACGGTGAATAGGCGCTCTCTGTTTAAATTCATCCTTCTTGGCATCAATTGGTTGGCCGGTTACATTAAACATCCGGCCCAAAGTATCATCTCCGACTGGTACACTTATCGGACCACCGGTGTCCTTAACTTCTGTGCCACGCGCCAGTCCATCTGTCGATGCTAGTGAAATCGCCCGGACGCTGGTTTCACTTAAGTGCTGGGCAACTTCAAGCGTCAATTCATCATCGCCATGTTTAACTTTTAGAGCATTATAGATAGAAGGTAGTTCACCCTCGATAAATTCAACATCAATCACCACACCCACAATCTGAGTAATAGTGCCTTTAGCCATTTAAGGCCTCCGTCCCGCCGCTAATTTCAGCCAATTCCTGTGTAATGGCAGCCTGACGGGCAGTGTTGAGTTCTAGCGTATAATCATCTATCAGATCGTTAGCATTATCAGTAGCATTCTTAGTGGCAACCATTCTCATGGCATGTTCGCTGGCTAAGCTTTCTAATACCGCTTGCCAAAGCTGTGCTTCGATTAATCTGGTGGTAACTTCTTGAACCACCGTCTCAACATCGGGTTCAAAATTACTAATTGCCGGAGTCTGGCTGTCAATATCCAAAATTGGCGCAGGTAAAAGTTGCAGATTTACAGCTTCCTGCACTAGGTTTGTTTTAAAATCGGTATATATTATGCTTACTTGATCTACTTTTTCATCCGTATAGGCATCAATTACGGTATTCAATAGCGGGCGGATATCATTAGCTGTAGGTTGGTCGCCGAAAGGTGAGTACGCGGCCATGAGATCCACATCCTGTAATCGCCTTACGAATTGGGCACCTTTGCTGCCAATAGTAATAACGTGATTTTTCACATTAGAATGGCCTTCTCTAAGTCCAAGAGTCAGCAATTTCAAAATATTGGCGTTATAGGCACCTGCCAACCCGGTATTACTGGTAATAATTACAAACAGCCGATTACGAACTTGACGTTTCTGGAACAGCGGCATTCTCTCTACCTCACTCATAGCATTTAACTTTTTGAGTAAATCGTACGCCAAATCACGGTATTCGCGACTACGCCCCGCGTAACTTTGCGCCCGACGAAGTTTGCTGGCGCTTACTAACTCCATAGCCTTGGTAATCTGCCTAGTGTTCGTAATAGATTTTATCCTCCGCTTAAGCGTTATTGTACTGGCCATTAATTAGTTTCTCCGTCTTTGGCATTTTTGACCGGCGAGGTTTGCTTGTAACTGGTGGCTACGGTTTTTGCAATCTTAATCACTGCATCGTTTTGGGCATCGGTCGGTTTATCGCCAGTGTTCAGAAATTCCGTAAGTTTTGATTGTTTGGCTTTTAATTCCCGGTGAAGAGCCTGTTCTGCCAGTTTAATCTTTTCTAATGGAACATCGTCAAAAGCGCCTTGTGTCGCGGCATACAGGCTGGCGTACATTTCCCAAGTTGAATAAGGACTGTATTGGGGCTGTTTAAGCAGCTCAGTTAAACGCTGACCACGTTCGATGGTATGACGTGTATCAGCATCCAAATCTGTTGAAAATTGACTGAACGCCGCTAACTCGCGAAATTGAGCTAAATCGAGTTTTAACCCACCGCCGGCGGCTTTTATAGCCTTACTCTGCGCATTACCGCCAACTCTTGAAACACTTAATCCAACCGAAATTGCCGGCC
Organism: Saccharimonadales bacterium (SeqCode); assembly: GCA_035479135.1. Classification (GTDB taxonomy): domain Bacteria; phylum Patescibacteriota; class Saccharimonadia; order Saccharimonadales; family UBA4665; genus DATIIY01. The sequence goes on along the minus strand of DATIIY010000008.1, from coordinate 25,495 downwards.
TGATTCCCTGATAAAATAAGTTGGTTTCCAGGAATATTTGACCGTCAGTTATCGATATAACATTGGTTGGAATATAATCGCTAATATCGCCGGCTTGAGTTTCAATGATCGGTAGGGCAGTTAGGGAACCGGCTCCCAGTTTATCTGACAATTTTGCAGCCCGCTCTAATAGCCTGGAATGGATATAGAAAACGTCACCCGGATAAGCTTCGCGACCGGGCGGCCGTCTAAGTAACAATGACATCTGTCGGTAAGCTTGGGCATGCTTGGTTAAGTCGTCATAAATAATCAGTGCATGCTGCTTATTATCACGAAAGTATTCGCCCATTGCACAGCCAGCGTAAGGTGCCAAAAAAAGTAAGGCTGCCGGATCAGCTGGCCCGGTGGCCACAATTATAGATTGGTCCATAACACCTTCGCGTTTCAGTCTCGATTGGAGGGCAGCAATTTTTGATAACTTCTGTCCGATCGCTACATATACATTAATAACGCCTGATTTTTGCTTGGTTTGATTAACCATAGTGTCTACGGCAATAGCCGTTTTACCGGTTTGGCGATCTCCAATTATCAATTCTCGCTGACCGCGGCCGATCGGCACAATAGAGTCTATGGCCATGATTCCGGTCAGCAGCGGTTCATGTACGCCCCGACGGTCCAGCACGCCCGGTGCGGTTCGTTCCACACGACTGGTTTGTTTGGTTTTTATTGGACCGCCGCCGTCCAAAGGTCTACCCAATGGATCGACCACTCTACCTACTAGCTCAGGCCCAACCGGCACTTCCAACACTTTACCGCTCAAGCGAACTGTGGCACCGGCTTTTACTTCTACATCTTCACCAAGCAATACAGCCCCGATTTCGTCTTCCGCCAGATTCAAGGCAAAACCGGTTATCGGTTGGCCTTGCGCACCTTCAATTTCCAACATTTCGTTATAGCCGGCCTTGGATAAACCGTATATCCAAGCTATACCGTCTCCGACGCGGGTAACAATACCAACATTTTCAATTTCAGGACGCTGTTTTAACTCAGCTATAGCCGTACGAATATCGGCTGACAAATCATTTATTGATAATTCGGTTTTTATGGCCATTAAGAATAATCTCCGTTAGCTGCCAGGTGTTTGAAAGTGTCCAGCTTAGCCTTTACTGTTAAATCCAACTGATGTTCCGGTAAATTTAAGCGTACGCCCCCGATTACCGAAGAGTCGTGGTTTTCACTTACCTTAATACTACTGGCGCGAGGGTAGAGCGGTTTAATCGCATCAACGATATGGTGTTTCACAGCATCAGTCAGTTGATGTTCACTGCTGGCGATAACTTCAACGAAGCCTTGGTCAGCCCAATCTGCTTGAACGTCCCGAACCAAAGAATTTAATTCATTTACTCGCCGTTCGCTTAGTAAATAGGCGGCTAATTCCTTGATGAACATATCAGATGTGCGACCATTAATTGTCTTGTCGGCTACCAGTTTTGCTAATTTGGCTCGCGACTGTTTCATGCCGCCTGCCGACTCCGCAGCGTACGTTCTATCAACTCTATGTCATGACGGTCGTCAAGTTTCTCCTCTATTATGGCTTCGGTCGCTTCCGATACCAGACCCACCATTTCTTTTTCCAACGCTTGACGAGCTCTGGAAGTGATTTGTGCCACATCAGTTTCGGCATCTTTAAGAATTTGAATGGCTTTGACCCGAGCTTTGTCCTCAGAGTCACGGACAGTTTGACGGGCAACATCCTGGGCAGTGGCTATAATAGAATCGGCTTCTTGTCGAGCTCCGCTAATCACTTGTTCGACTTTTTGGTCTAATTCTGTCTGCTGCTTTTGTAGCTTCTCAGTCAGCTCAACACTTCGCTCAATCGTCTCCCGACGTTGTTTTAGTACATTTAGAATCGGCCCAAAAGCATACCGTCGCAATACCAAATATGCCAAAACAAAAGTAATCAGCTGTATTAGGAAAGCTTGACCATCAAAGCCCAGAGCACCAATGCCTGATGAACTGTCTGCGAAATATGAAATCATTCTCTAGGTTAAAATCCTTATTTAACAATAAATATAGATGCGAAGGCCAGCAAACCAAAAAGTTCTACAATTGCCACGAATATCAACGCCTGACCCAGCAAAAATTTTGAAGCGCTGGGGTTTCGACCGACGGCTTGCAAGTAATTTCCGCCAATTAGCCCGATACCGATACCGGGGCCAATAAAGCCGCCGCCTAATATCAATCCCTTACTGATAATCAGTGTGTTTACTGCTTCTGCAAAATTCATATCTTTGTAAAATCCTCCTTATATGTCATTAGAGTTCTCTAAGTCCGCACAAATACTACCCACTTAAGCTACCTCCAGGTGTTACCCCTATTGTTTCAGGAACATTATGCTCGGTCAAGCTCTCAGTGGCTTGATCATCCTCTTCGCGATGCTCAGCCGCAGCATTAACTGCAATGGCCAGATACATAACTCCAAGAATGCAAAAAATATAGGCTTGCAGAGCACCGACCAATATTTCCAATAAAGTAAAAGGTAATGCCGTAACCGGTGCGATAACGTGACCAAGATAAGCAAATACCGCAATTACTATTTCACCGATGGTAATATTCAGGAATAATCGAAGGCTCAGGCTGATAACCCTTGTAAAATCCGTCAACATCTCCAGTATTCCTATGAAAAAAAACAGCGGATTTAGGGGATTGCCGACGAAGAAATGCCGGAAATAATTGAGCAAACCGCCAGAATATATAACTGACGAAATATAAACCAGAACCATCGTTATCACACCCATCGCCAACGTGCCACTTAAATCACCGGTAAATGGTCTTAGCAATGGATGGCCACCGGCGTAGAAACCTTCGCCTACGAGCGGCAATAAGCCAAGCCAGTTATTCAGCAATATGAAAACAAATAGCGTGACGAAGAACGGCACGAATCGTTCGCCAATTTTAGGATCTTCAAAGGCGTCGCGAACGACATTAGCCATAAATTCAACCGCCAATTCAACATATTGAATAACTCCGCCCTTAGGTTTCACTGTAACGCGTCTAGCTACCCAGATCATACCGAAACAGATTAATGCAGCGCATATCCAGCCATAGAGTATTGAATTGGTAATAACTAAGGGGCCAATATGGAAATCACCGGCTGGGGCGATATGCACGGAGGGCCCAATATCCGCCAGAATTTTGGTAATGACTCCGGTCACGCCGACTTCCTATGTTTAGGCGGATTTTGTGTCTTCGGTGCAGGTAATTTATCAATTGCCGTTTGCATTTGACGAATTACCAATACAGTACCAGCCAGCGCCAGACCAAAACCGACAATTGTAAATAGCGGTTTGGTATGCATATGTTTATCAATTTGGTAGCCGGCGATAAGTGGTATTAACACTACTATAGCCAGTCGCCAGGTCATATCAAGCACCATATTAATAAACACCGCACTTGCACTATTAGCCTTTTTTGCCACCTCTACGCGCTCTTCAAACGTCTCGGCGGCAGCGGGCTGTGGTCGAGGCTTACGCGACTTCTTCATTCTCTCTGATTATAACAGATGTGACATAAATCACGCAACTCACCGAAGTCATAGATTATTATATTCGTACTTTACAAAGTATAGTGGTATAATTGGATATAGAATGACAGATACTAACATTATAATTTACGGTGCTCCTTGGTGTGCTTTCTGCCATACGGCAATGCAATATCTAGATAAGCTTGGAGTTGGGTACAAATATCTGGATGTAGATAAGGATCCGGCGGCCGGATTAGACGCCGTCAACAAATCTGGACAACGCGGAATTCCAGTGATTGATCTGGACGGCGATATAATCATAGGTTTTGACAGACCACGAATAGATGCCAGTTTAAGAGCAAAACACTTACTTAAAACAGAATTTATTTAAGCATTTATCCAAACGCTGCAGTTATACTGTGGCTATGGTATTTGAAGATTATCAGACTAAACCCTCAGTGGTGATCGTCTTTACCGGAAAGGGTAAAGGTAAGACTTCTGCTGCCTTGGGACTAATGACACGAGCCTTAGGCAACCGATCAAAAGTAGCCTTTTTTCAGTTTATTAAGTATTGGGGTGTCAGTGAGCACGTTTTTATTAGGGACATCCAATCATTATTTAAGGATCAGTTGTATTTTTATAAAGGCGGCAAAGGATTTTATAAAGCCGGCGAATTAAGTGAGCAGCACATTTCCGAGACCCAGCATCAGAAAAGTGCAATTAAAACTTATAAGGCCGCCCTTGAAGCTGCCACCAGCGGCAAATTCGATCTGGTAATTTGTGATGAAATCAATAACGCCTTACATGATGGACTGCTTAGCTTGGACCAACTAATAATTCTTATCACTAAACGTGCACCTAATACCAGTTTGTGCCTGACTGGCCGAAATTTCCCCAAAAATTTGTTGCGTTACGTTGATATTGCGACAGACATGCATAAATTAAAACATCATTTTGACGATAAATTTTTAGCTAACAAGGGTATCGACTTCTAAAAATTTCCAAATGCCGATGCGATATAATATCAAACAATGGACAAACCAAAACTCTATCTGTTAATCGGCTATCCGGGGGCCGGTAAAACAACCGTTTCCAAATACATCGCTGAATATTTCAGGGCATCGCATATTTGGGCAGATCACGAACGACAACTGAAGTTTGGACATCCGACTCATTCAAATGACGAGAGTATAAAACTTTATGAAGATCTTAACCACCGTGTCGAAAAATTACTTAGCCAAGGTAAGAGCGTAGTCTTCGACACCAATTTCAATTTTTTTGCAGATCGACAGAAATTGCGTGAAATTGCAGAGCGATATGGCGCTAAATCCATAATACTTTGGGTAACTCTGGCCAAAGAACTCGCTAAAAGCCGGGCGGTTGATATACATGACAGCCGCAATGGATATCCTTATGCCATGACGGATCAGCAGTTTGAATCGATAGTTTCCAAGCTGCAGCCACCACGTGATAATGAAAAATTCATTAAAATCGACGGTACCAAACTTGACAGACAAACAGTGATCGACTTAGTTAAGTAGTATGCCCCGAAGTTACTGGTCTCGACGACATAAATGGTTGGCGACCGCCAGTTTTATATTATTGGTAATATTATTAAGTTTGCAAAAAGCCGGTTGGTTGGGACCGGCTGCCAGCCAAACCGTACCTGACCAACCGGGATCATATAGCATCAATCACTTCGTTGATGGCGACACCATTGCCATTAACATGAATGGTAAGGTGGAAACGGTACGATTCGTCGGTGTTGACACTCCGGAAACTCATAAGCCCAATACGCCGGTTCAATGTTACGGACCGGCGGCGGCCGCTTTTACTAAAAACACCATTGGCAACTCTCATGTCAGATTGGTTTCAGACTCGCTTAGCACCGACCGAGATCGCTATAACCGCCTGCTGCGCTATGTGTATCTTAACGATGGCAAGATTTTGAACGAGAAGTTGATTCAAGAAGGTTATGGATTTTATTACCCATATTTCCCGTTTACAAAGTCAGCACAATTTGAGGCAGATGAAAAACTAGCTATGGCCACCCATAAGGGTCTGTGGGGCAACTGTCATCCCACCGAAACTGACAGAGGCGGCTATGTTTCTAATCCTGCTTAAACAACATTGACGGTCGGATTTATACGAGCTTGTGTAGGTGTAAGTAATCTGTTAATAGAAAATTTTTCTTTCGCCGGATCATAAGCTCGGTAGATAAGTCGAGCTGGTAAATAGAAAAACCAACAGGCAAATAATACTTGGTACATATACCGCCAACTTTTGAGTTGATGATGAGCGTAAGTTTTCGGGCTGACCAATGTATATCTAATGTAATCAACTAGACCGGTGTCAATACGACGTGAAGACACATCGGCTACAAGTTTTGGGAAATAATCCACCTTAAATCCCATTTCCTGGATATGAATGCCCAGATCAAAATCTTCGTGAAGATCTCGAGAAGTGCACAATTGAGAACGGACTTGCTGCCAAACTGATCGTCGAATAGCCATATTGGCACCCCATAAGAAATTTTGGTGAGCCATACGCACCGCTAATCGTGACCGTAAATTATAATCAATCCTGTCTGCCAGATTTGATAATGCGAAATCATAATAATGTGGCGCACCAGAAACAGCCGACGCCTCAGACGATTTAAAAATTGTAATCAATTGTTCTACCCAAGTCGTTGGCAAAATTGTATCGGCGTCAATACGGCCGATTATCTCGCCGTGCGCCGCATCAAACCCCGTATTACGGGCATGCACCACACCTTGCTTTGGCTCCTCTAATAAAGTCACAAAATCATAGGCCATGACAATTGCCTGACTATTATCAGAAGATCCATTGTCAACCACTATCACTTCAAGTGGTGTTACTGATTGACGGCTAATAGCTTCCAGACAGGCGTCGAGCCGGTCGGCCTCGTTGTATACTGGAATGACGATACTTAATTTCATGAATACCTCTTCATTATATCCGAAAAACCTGTTAAAAAGCTTAAAAACCTGGCCTGTAAATTTCTGGGAAAGGGGACTTTGGCAAAAGTTAGTCAGCGTTATTGTAATTGCATTTATCATGATAGTCATCGTTATGTACTTGATTGCGCAATGGTATATTCATAGTGAATCCTCCAAACCGTTACAACTCGGTGTCAGTTTCATACCTGATTATGCTCAAAGCCTGGGGGTGCATCCGGAGCAAACCATGGATTCTTTATTGAATATTGGCGTTAAGCACTTTCGATTAGTCAGTTATTGGAGCGATATTGAGCCCAGTCCGAGACAATATGATTTCAGCCAGCTAGATTGGCAATTTCGCAAAACTGAAGCCGCCCATGTCAAAGTAACCTTGACTTTGGGGCTGAGGCAACCGCGCTGGCCGGAGTGTCACTCACCAGATTGGGTAAACACTTCGCAATCAGTATCAAAATGGCAACCGCAACTTGAAACTTTTATGCAACAAGTGGTGGAGCGTTATAAAAACTCACCCAGCCTCGAGAACTATCAGGTCGAAAACGAGTATTTTCTTCAAGGTTTCGGAACTTGTACCAACTTCGATCGTCAGCGATTAGTTGATGAATATAACCTAGTCAAACGACTGGACCCGGCTCATCCGATTATAGTCAGCCGCAGCAACAATGCACTGGGTTTTCCGGTTGGCCAGCCTCAACCCGACGAATTTGGTATCTCAGTGTATAAACGAGTATGGGATGCCGGCGTAACTCACCGATATTTGGAATACCCCTATCCGGCCTGGTATTACGGTTTCCTAGCCGGGGTTCAAAAAACATTTTTGCATAAGGATATGGCAATCGAAGAGCTCCAGGCTGAAGCCTGGCCGCCTAATAGCCAGACTATCACCGAAACTTCGCTGGACGAACAAAATAAATCAATCAATGCCCAAAGGCTCCATGACAGGTTCAAATACGCTGAAGCCACAGGCATGAAACAAATCAATCTATGGGGCGCTGAATATTGGTATTACCGACAACTAGTACTGCACGACCCCTCGCTTATGAACGTTGCCAAACAAGAATTCCAAACTAGTCAATAATTTAACTCTTTGTCATCTGATCAAAACTTAACTACAATAACTCTGTTATGGCTAAGCAGAAGCACCCCCAATCTAAACGAATTTCAAACCGCCGCGCCCGACATGATTACGAGCTCGGTGATTCATTAATTGTGGGCCTGGAACTGACCGGTGCCGAAACCAAAAATCTACGACTAGGGCACGGTCAACTTAGAGGCTCTTATGTGACTGTCAAAGGTAATGAACTATTTTTAATAAACGCCACCATCTCTAGCACCAGTGGTACCCCCATCAGTGAAGCCGACCAAACCAGAGCCCGAAAACTTTTAGCAAAAAAGCGTGAAATATCAAACCTAATCACCGCCAAGCAACAAGGACGAACCATTGTGCCCCTAGAAATGCTGACATCCGGACGATACATAAAGTTACGCATATCGTTAGGCAAAGGTAAAAAACATTATGATAAACGCCAAACTCTCAAGGCTCGCGATGATGCTCGCCGCACTAGAGCCGCACTCAAAAATCAGAGATAACTCGGGTTGCTCTAATCTGAAGCATTCGCTATAATTGCCCAAGTTCTGACTTCTAATATTCCGGGGTAGCTCAGCGGTAGAGCGGGGCGCTGTTAACGCTTAGGTCGCTGGTTCGAATCCAGTCCCCGGAGCCAGGCCGTAATGGATGAAGTTAGAACTGTTTATTCGGTGCTGACATTTTTATATAGGCAGCATGGTATTAAATCAAAAAAATACTTCTGCCTTGCTATAATTCAGATATGTCGAAAGTTACTGCCGGGCTGACAATATCTCTTGATGGATTTGGAGCTGGCCTTAATCAAAGCTTCGAAAAACCATTTGGAGATAATTTTGCATCAGACTTACTAGATCGTTGGATGTTCGCCGAACCGGAAAAACATAAACATAAAAGAGAAATTGACGCAATTCTTGATGCCGGCGCGTTCATTATGGGTAGTAACATGTTTGGCCCAAAAGATCGAAGGGACAAACCGGAATGGAAAGGATGGTGGGGTGATAATCCTCCATATCATGCACCCGTTTTTGTTCTATCCCACAATGAACGAGATCCAATCGAGATGGAGGGAGACACGACATTTTATTTCGTAACTGACGGCATTGAATCAGCGCTCAAAAAAGCGACAAAAGCAGCTGGATCCCGAAACGTAAAAATTATGGGCGGAGCGAATACGGTGAACCAGTATTTGGCTGCAGCTATTATTGATGAACTATGGCTGCATATTGCTCCTGTGACCATCGGTAGAGGTGCTCGACTTTTTGAAGGAGTACCTGATCTAAAACTCGAACCAATAGAAATAAGCGGCACCAGTGTTGTAACGCACATCAGATACAAAGTTTTGAAGTAGGCTTTGCCACTAACCGCTAGCGGATCTTCCACGACAAAGAGCCAATCATAAGCGCTGTTTATTATTTGATTATTAGTGCGTTTTCGACTATATCAAAAACAGTCAGTTCAGGGCTTGCATTTACTGCTTTAAAGACTTGGATTCCGGTAGGAGTTTCGCCAGAGCTGCGCATTGCTTGTAGGGCTTCTTCAGTCTTCCAGATTGTAACTATTTGCCAGTTGTCGTTTTCATCAGTATTCTGCACCAAATAGGAGCTATGGATTTCATTAGGAACTTCCAAAGTTTTTTCATTATAGATCTCTCTGAGATTTTCCCAAAGCTTTTTATCCACTCTTGCAGTAAGCACTGTCATGACCATACCAAAAGCATAACATCAAAGATCTAACTTCCATCACTATGAGGAGCTATTTAATAAGATTCAATATAACGGAGGCCAAGTGCCTCTGTTTTCTTTTTGGGGTATAATTCGGACAAAGGAGGTAGCACATGCAAAAAATCACACCGAACTTATGGTTTAATACAAACGCAAAAGAAGCAGTGGACTATTATGTTTCTGTTTTCCAAAATAGTAAGATTTTGTCTACTGAGCATTACCCTGAAAGTGCTGAGGAAGGTTTGGCTGAATTTCAGAAAGATTTTGCGGGCAAAGTTCTAACCATAGAATTTGAGCTTGAAGGCGTCCGTTTTACAGCTATAAATGCTGGACCTGAATTTAAATTTAGTGAAGCAGTGTCTTTTGCCATCGCTTGTAGAGATCAACAAGAGATTGATTATTTTTGGGAAAAACTTTCCAGTGTTCCTGAATCCGAGCAATGCGGCTGGTGCAAGGATAAGTATGGTCTGAGTTGGCAAGTTATACCAGCAGATATGGTAGAACTCATGCAAAAACCGAATGCATTCAAAACTTTGATGCAGCAAAAGAAGATTGTAATTGACGAATATTAATTATTCAATCCTCCCTTTAGGGTATTGTAATCATTATTATTTTATGTTATAATACACTTATGAACAAGCCTTACGATTGGCAGCGTCAAGAAGATTTTCCTTTGGATGTTACCACTGATGAGTCTAGTATTACTTTGCTAGACAAAATGCGTCGTTTTGGCGCGATAAAATTGCTAACAACTATGGCAGTTAGTGCAAGTTTGATAGGTAGCGGCGAAACCGCAAACGCGGACACCATCCCGGCCCCAAAAGGTGGGCCTAGCGGTCAGGTAGGCTTGTCGGACGGGTTTAAAACAACTGAGTGGGCATACGCTAACGCCTATACCCAGGTTAGAAACTGGCCTACAGCAAATTCAAAGAAACACTTTCCTTTGCGTATACTAGCTCCTGATGGTGACCCAGAGGTCTATATCGTACGCTCTACCTGGCGTGATTCAAATGGGGTGGATTGGGCGCGCATACGTATACCCGACGGGGTACGGTCAAAGGAAGGTTGGGTTACCCGTAATTCGTTAGGCAACTTTGGTGTAAGTCATGATGAAATCCGAATTAACAGAGAAAAATACATTCTCACAATGTACAAAGACGGCAAACCAGTAATTCATGCACCTGTTGGCATTGGACGACCTAGCCTGCCCACTCCTGCCGGTCATTTTTGGGTTCGCAGCCGTCTACATAATGATGAATCAGGCAGCTTCAAGTTGTTTGGGAATACCATACCTAACAGTGTTTATGGACCTGAAATCATTATGACTAGTGTAAATGCATCCGGTACCACCGATTGGCCCGGCGGCGGTACAATGGGGATTCATGGCACCAATGAGCCGTGGCTTGTACCTGGTCGACCTTCGCATGGTTGCGTACGTGTAACCAATGACAATATACGCCGCATTTACCCGCTAGCTTCAACCGGCACACCTATCGATATTAAGTAAAATTCGATACTTTATTTATTAATGCAGTGGTATGGACTGTACTTCTGACAAGGGACGATTTATAATAAAAATGATTAAGCTTTTTGTGATAAAAAATGAAAAAAACATTAATCAAACCGTTTTACTTCGGATTCGTTCTGTTTGCCTGGGTATCTTATATATGGTTGACTGCAGCCGCACCAAAAACAAGCAGTTCAGTCCACTTAAGTAAGTTAGTAATAGTTAGTCTAAGTGCAACTCTGTTCATTCCATACCTGCTAACTTGGCTAATTGCAGCTCTTGGTTTGTATCATTTCGGACAATTTTACAGTGTTGCCCGCCAAAAGCGATTGGCCAACAGTATAGCTTTTGGCTTAATTATGTGGGGTCTTAGCTTCTTGATACTTGATTTGATTACCAGCCCATTCTTTAGTGCTTTTCGTAACTTTTGGCAGTCTAATCACCGTGTTGTAATCAATCTGACAATTATAAGTAATTATGCACATATTACATTTACTCTAGTTGCTTTTGTCTTTTTGTATCTGGGGACTAGATTATTAGCTCGCAGTAGTCATTACGCCACTAGTGTACGCAGTAAGCCCTTGCCAGCATTGGTCGCAACAGTGCTTTTTACATTGCTTTTCAGTATAGCGGTATTCAGCAATCCAACACGCCAAACTTCTTTACAGAGTGGACAGTTTGCTACTTACTACTTGACGGACTTATTAATTTTACTAACTATTATCGCCCCGCTGGCTATAACCTGGTTTCTGGGGTTGCAAGCTGCGCTTAATACTGAACAATATGTACATTCTCTGTCTCATCCGATGTGGAGATTAGCGATAGTTCGCTTTTTTCATGGCTTACTAGCGGTGCTTAGCAGTGCCATCATCCTGCAGGGCATAACTATGCTTGGAAGCCAGCAGTTACAAAATATAAACTTGGTGTTAATTCTTGTAATTGTCTATCTGTTTATTATTATCCAAGCGATAGGATACCTTTTTATTAAGGCCAGTGCCAAACAATTGCGAAAATTGGCAGAAGTAGGTGTTGGTCCATGAGGCTTATCGAAAAAATTATCTTACTTTTGTTGGGTCTAGCTCTGGTTCCGCTGATGGTTGTGGGGGGTTTATTATATCAATATTCAATTCAAAATATCGAACAGGAAACTGAAAAAAACCTTAACAGTATAGCAACTATTCAAGAGCACCGAATTGCCAATAATCGTGCCCAAAACCTTGAACGCCTGACGAATTTTACAAGCCGTCCGCAACTGAAGACAATATTGGGACAATACGATAACCGGCCGACTTCATCCGCTCAGGCTCAACTTATGGCCAACATTGCTCAAGCTAAATCCGGCGACGACAACCTTTCGAGCATCACTATTATCACCAACAAGGGTATAGTCGCAGCTTCAACTGTTCCTAAACGAATTACGTCCAACTTAGCAAACACCGAAATTTTTAAAGCCGGAATGCTTCATAATAATGTACAGTTGGTCAGCAGTGGCGAGAGTCAGAAGCCAGTGTTTTACTTGTTTGGGCCATTACAAATAAATGGCAAAGTTAATGGCGTAGCTGAAATTGAAGTGGGGTCAGACGATTTGCTGGCTACCATACAAGACTATACGGGGCTGGAGAAAACTGGCGAAACTACCATCGCTAAAAACTTACCAAGCGGCCAGTCAATCTATCTCACATCTTTAAGGTTTGACCGGCAGGCTGCTTTTAATCGGACAGTTGCTGGATCTGATATAGCAATGTCCAAGGCCTTGGGTGGCAAAAACGAAACCATTATCAAATCCAAAGATTATCGTGGAGTGAAAGTACTGGCAGCTACCCGTTACATCAAGGACAGTCAATGGGGTTTAGTAGTCAAGATAGACCAGACAGAAGCTTTTCAGGCGGCAACTCAACTTAGAAGCGAATTCTTATTATTGTCTTTCATAAGCTCTGTTTTGATAGTATTTAGCGCAATTTATCTTGCCCAACGCGCTACGCAGCCGATTTTAGATATTGACGAAGTGGCAGAAGAAGTTAGTCGTGGAAAGCTGGTTGATAGGGTTCACAATTCATCTAATGATGAATTGGGGAACCTGGCAACTACTTTTAATTCCATGCTGGACAATCTCGAAGTGCTCGATAAGTCCAAAAGTGACTTTGTATCATTGGCTTCACACCAATTACGCACACCGCTTACATCGATTAAATGGTATGCCGAAGCCTTGCTTGATCCTAAGTTTAGACTCAGCGGGGAAAAGCAAAAACATTATTTACAACAACTTTATGCTTCCAACGAACGAATGATTGAACTAGTCAACGCGCTTCTAAATGTTTCTAGAATAGATTTTGATAAGTTGCCCGCTAAGGATGATAAAGTGTATCTTAAGCACGCCTTGGAACAAGTGATAAACGATGAGTCAGCCCGTATCCGAGAAAAAAGCATTGTAATTGACAAAAAATTTGACAAAAAACTTGCCCCTATTTACATCGACCGATCCTGGATCCGAGTTATATTACAAGACTTAATTTCCAATGCAATTAAATACAGCGCACCGAAGCAACATGTAAGTGTAGTAGTCGAACAGTTGCCAAAACATGTTCTGATTCATGTTAAAGACACAGGTTTTGGAATTCCTATGGCACAGCAAAACAAGATATTCACTAAGTTTTTTAGAGCTGATAATGCCAGGAAACAGGGTAGCGATGGATCGGGCCTAGGGATGTATATTACAAAAGCTATGGTAGAGAGAGCAGGCGGTACAATTTGGTTTGAATCTAAAGAAAATGAAGGAACAACATTTTACGTCAAACTACCCACAAATGGCCACCTTCAGAACAAAAGCAATAACGATAAAAAAGAAAAGTAAGAAGCAAATATACCATTATCTATGCTAAAATCTTTAAATAAATATAGTCACTTTTTAAAGGAGCTGTTATGGCAGACAAACGCCACAAAATCCTAATCGTTGAAGACGATGAAGCCCTATTGGAAATCTTGAGTGACAGGTTTAAGGGTGAAGGCTTTGACGTTTTTGTCGCAAAAGACGGTGAACAAGGACTACAAATGGCTTTAGATAAAGAACCTGATGTAATATTGCTTGATATACTCATGCCTAAATTAGATGGCTTGTCGATGCTTAAGCAACTACGAGCTGACGAGCGGGGCAAAAAAATGCGCGTCATAGTCACCACTAACGTTAACGACTCCAAAGAGGTACATGAAGCCCTAGCGCTGGGAGCTCGAGACTTTTTAGTCAAGTCGGATTGGATATTGTCCGATTTAGTAGACAGCGTAAACCGCCAGCTTGAAGAACCCTTTAGATACGTAGGTTAATGCTTGCAAAGTTAACTTTTTACAATTATTGTGCCGTGTAAATTGTGATTGAGAGGGTTGCGTTCATCGTGGTAGGTATAGGTGCCCGGTTTAGCAAAAATAAAACTATAGCTATCCCTGGGCTGGAGTATTATCATACTGTTAAACCCAACAATTGAGTTGTTTAATGGAAATGGGTCGGCAGCTATTTGATGGGGTTTCGAATCGATATTAGTCCATATTATCTGCATTCCATTTGGCACTTTCATAGTCGCCGGTACAAAACCTTGATTAGTAATTGTTATTGTGGCTACAGATGGGGCTTTTATTGTTTTACTTGGAGGTTGCATAGTTAAAATAATAATAATTAAAAGAGTAATTAACCCAAATACGCCCAAATAATTGATATAAAGATGCTGTTTAGAAACTTTACTATTATCTATTGATTTAACTTCATTTTCTCCGTTACCAATCTTATCGTCTATTGGATGCTCAGAATCAGTCATTATTTATTCCCATTTTTAGATAATGTTACATTATTGATTAAAGTTTGGCCGCTGTTAAGAGTTAAACTGAATGATTGGGTTTTATAACCCCCATTGCTGTATTTTGTATTATATGTACCGGCAATTAAGTTTGATATTAAATAAGTTCCGGTACTGCTAGTGGTATAATTTTGGGTTGCTTGATTCACCGAAATACTAACTGTTGCTCCAGCTAAGCCCTTACTAGTGTTGCTGGCATTAACTGTACCTTGTAATGTTGCAAATGATTGTATTGATAGTGTTTTTGCAGATACTGTCGATGAGGCCTGGCTCATGTTGCCGGCAGAGTCATAAGCAATAACATAATATTGATAGATTGTATTCGCGCTTAATCCGGTATCTCCAAAACTATTTGTGCCAACACTTGCAACTTTAACACCGTTTCTAAACACATTGTATCCAGTTACTCCCACATTGTCTGTTGAAGCCGTCCAACTAAGATTTATTTGCGAGCTTGAAATAACATTTGCAACTAAGTTTATTGGCTGAGACGGTGGCGACGTATCCGGTGTTGGCGGAGTTGTTGCATTTGCTGAAGTTGATAAAGTGGAATTATTACCGGCTGCGTCATAAGCTAATACTTGGTAAGTATACGCCGTTGATCCCGAAACTGATGAATCACTATAATTTGTACCACTTGTGACATTCGCAATTGTTACGCCGTTACGAACGACGTAGTAGCCGGCAACACCTGTGTTATCCGTAGAAGGACTCCATGATAAATTAACATTATTAAATGCAGTTGAAGTAGCTGTCAGGCCTGTCGGCACACTGGGCGGAGTTGTATCTGCATTTGAAACATTCACCTGCACATTAGATGTTGCAGTTAATCCTGAACTATCAGTAGCAATAGCTGTAATATTATGAGTACCATTTGAAATCTTAGTTGTGTCCCAACTATATACATATGGAGATGCCGTATCAGTAGCAACTACATTTCCATCAATCTGGAAAACCACATTGGCTAGGCTTACATTATCACTAGCATTGGCGTTTACACTTACCGTACCTGATACTGAACTGTTATTCGTTGGGGAAGTTATGCTAACAGTTGGTGGAATTGTATCGCTGTTACCACCATTATTTATGGTCAAATTTATTGGTGTAGTAGTTATGTAATTATTTGAAGCGTCATATATTTCTGCATAAATCGTAACTGGACCGTTTGAATATTTTGTAGTGTCCCACGAACATGTATAAGGACTAGTATACAATTGACAACCGATATTATTGTATCCATTCATTAACCAATACGTCACATTAGTAACTCCAACATTATCTGAAGCACTTGCTTGAAAAGTAACTGTGCCAGTTACATTTGAACTATTTGTAGGCGTTGTTATACTGCCTGTAGGTGCTGTGCTATCTGAAGTTGATAAAGTATGTGGTGAAGTTACATACCCTTCTTCGCTTGGTGCAGAAATATTACCAGCTGAGTCAAATGCTTCAACGTAATAATAATATTGTCCACTTCCAGTATTATTATTTGTAGGATTTAAGTCGGTAGCTGGATCATTGTATGAGTTTGTAGTCACTGTTGCCCACTGAAGTCCATTTCTATATACATGATAACCAGCTATTCCTGTCGGAGATGTACTTGCACTCCATGTTAAATTAATACCCCCTGTTGTGGTACCTGATGGTGAATATAAATTAGTTGGAGTGGTAGGGATTGTCGTTCCAGTTAATGCAGTATTTACAATGATTAAAGGTGATCCAACGTTAAATACATCTGCGCCAAAAACATTGTAATTACTAGCACCTGCAGTTGAAGCATTACCGGCACTATCGACTGCTTGAATTGTAAAATAATATGAATTATTTGATTCTAAGGAGTTAATAGTAATAGAAGATTGTGATGCTGGTACAACAATTCGTGTGGTTCCGCCTACCAAGGCGTCAGAATATGAAACATAGTAATAAAATACCCCCATATTATCTGTACTAGGCAACCAATTTAGAGTAACAGAGTGATCAGTCGCAGTTGAAGTTACACTGTTTGTCGCTGTTGGAGCTGAAAAGTCAGATAGAATTGGTGTAGTAACTGTTATGCTAACTGGCTGTGATGGATTGTCATGACCGTCGAATGCGGTAACCGTATAGGTATATGTTGTATTAGGAGAAAGACCATAATCTAATAAAGATGTATTGGCAGTGGTCCAAACGCTACCATTATTTCGGTTAATCTGATAATACGCCACTCTAGTATTATCTGTGGATGGATTCCATTTAATTTGGACATTGCCAGAACCAACAATGCTAGTGACACCGGAGGGAGTTGATGGAGGCGTCGTATCAGAAGTAGAATTTGTCTTTAAAATATAGGATATAGCAGGAGTAGGTATTGATTTTACGGCAATTGAATCAGAATATAACGTCGCAACCGTTGAATAAGTTGCGTCAATCATAGAGCCATCTTGAGGAAACCAACTTGCTGTAACGGTAGTAGTTGCACCTGGTGCTAATGTAAATGAATCATTATTAATAGTGAAGTTCATATTTCTATTAGTAGTGTAATCAACATTATTGCCGAATCCTGTTGGAGTTATAAATTTATATTTCTCGGATGAGCAAGAACTAGAATCGTTACTTTTAATTGAATATGTATACTGCTCAGTTTGACCGTATGTTGTGGCTGTTTGGCTAGACGGAGTTAATAACGTAATTGTAGGTTGTTGTCTTGTGCATGAGGCAGCTGCAGGTACATTTACTGTAACGGTAGCACCTGTAGAATCAGCCGAAACAGTATTAACAGTTATGCCCGTTTCCGCATCAGAAAATGTTTTACCCGGCAAAAGTGCAGCGTCAGCATGATCGTTGGAATTATAATAGCTACCACTTTGAAGACTGTTAGGTGTTGTATCAATATTTTGGGTGTCGCCGCCTCCGCCTGTACCCGGATAGGTATCTGCTAACTTAATAGCCACACCTTTATTATAAGTACATGATGAGCAGTTAGCGCCAAGGGTACTGTCGAATCCTATAGGTTGACGATATTCCACGGTAAAGTAAGTGCCGGTATTACCTCTTGGTATTTTTAATGACATTACTCCGGTAGAAACTGACTCAAATGGCATTATCTTATATGTATATGACCCCGGTGTAGATAATGTTGGATAATTTGCAGCAGTAAACCATCCGGCATTTGATTTATGTAAAGCATTATAGTGGTACACATTTCCACCTACATTGCCACTTCCAAGTACATCAGTTATATCGCCATATTCCTGAGTAATACAGCCTTGGTCAAATCTTGTCGGAGGTATAAAACTATACGGCTCACATACATAAATACTAGCGTGGGCATTTCCTAAATTATGACCTAATTCATGAGCTATTGTAGGTGCGTCAGTAGTCGCGCTGCCAAATAACCACATTACAGATGATGTTACAAGACCATTTGGTGACGGACAAACACTGTTTACTACGCCTGTATTTTGTGGAACGCATAACTGAGCCTCGCCTCCTTGCCCCTGATTAACAGCTAAACTACCCTTGCAATTAAACATAAATATAAATCTTTGATAATTTGCATATGTAATAGTTGAACTTTCGGCAGCTAAAACTTCGGATGATAATTGATTGGCAAGTTTTGGACAATTTTGTTGTGAGTCTAAAGTTTCTGGCAAGGTTAATGTAAAAAATGATGGATTTAATGTTGATTTATTATAAGAAGCTTCTGCATAATAACTGTCCACATCTTTACCTGCATTGCCATTGAAAGCATTTTGTATATTTGTCATATTTAATGGTGTAGGTGAATTAGAGAAGTTAGCTACTATAACTGCTGCATTTACAGGGCCAAGTGGTGTAACGCCACCTAAAGTACCAGGCGATCCACTACCGCCACTAAATGCATATATTGCAGGCTGATCATTATGTGTCACCGTTGGCAAAAAAATGGAATTTCCTAATAGATAACCAGTTAAAGTTACTTTAGTACCGGCCTTCATCGTCGGTATTTGACCATTTGAATATAGGTCATAAGTTCCGTTATCCGTTTGAACGCTAAAAATAGTCCTGTCCTCACCATTGGGAATATCTTGATGTATAAATATAAACGTCCCGGAAATATTTACTTTTTTCTCAACTGAGCCATTTGCAAATGAATTAATATCATTTGATACATTATCCGGAAGCAATAAATTAGCAGCTTCCTGAGGATTTGTTTGCATTAAATCTAACAATATTGTTTTGCGTTGATCTGCGTAAGCACTTAATGCTTTTGTGGCCGCCTGAGCTCGACCATGATTTTGATGATAAGCCTGGCTTATGGCTTCTATTTGTCCGTTAGATTGTAGGGCCGTCGTAAAATTATCATTATGCCAATGCTTAGTGCTGGGTGGTGCGGCATGTGATGATAAAATCAGATAAGTACCGATACCTGCGAACAATAATACGACGCCAACTAATCCCAAATTTCGATTAATTCTTTGAAACATTTTTATTCTGTCAAATAAGTCACTTTTACTTTTTAAGGATAAGCGCCAATGCCACTAAAGTCAACAGAGCAATTTTGACATATCGAATATTACTGAGGTAATATAGTAAGCCAAGGGTGGCTCAGTGGGAGTATCTTTATCTCGTCAAAATCTATGCTTAATCTTGATCGTCAAACCCTACTTATTATTGCACCACATCCGGATGATGAGGTGTTGGGCTGTGGCGGTTTAATTAAACACGTTAAGGAGGGTGGTGGTAGTGTTCATGTCCTATTCATGACAGTCGGACACACCAAGGATTACTCAGCCCAGGGCAAATCGACTGCAAACCAGAGAATTAAGGAGATTAAGCAAGTTGCCAAATCTCTAATGTTTGACAGCTATAATATCGCCCTTAAAGGAAACCGTTACCATCTTCAGTTGGATCAAGTCTCACAATTGACTCTTATTGGCCATATTGAAAAATATATTCAGGCAACCAAGCCAACTATACTGGCGAGCGTTCATCATCAGGACTATAACCAGGATCACCGAGCTACTGCTTCAGCCGTTTTAGCTGCCACCCGGCCGGCACCCCTATCTGATAGGATTATCCCCGATGTAATTTTGGGCTATCGCTCAGTCATGACCAGCGGCTGGGCTGAACCGCAATTGCAAAATCCCCAATTTCATTTAGAATTGCGGGCCGAAGATATAGTGGCTAAATCAAATGCCATGAATCTCTACAGCTCCCAGGTGAGATCCAAAGGCCACCAACGTACAGCCGAAGGCATCGAAAAGGTTGCTCGGTTTTCTGGCCTATTTGCTGGTACGACTTTTGCTGAAAGTTATACAGTATATCGGTTATTTAACGGGGTGGCTAAAGGCTAGTTTTTGACTGCTCAAATTCGTTATACTGGCACACAACCTCAGTATTTTCCACGTTTACATTATTTTAATCGCATACTGAATGCTGATGTTTTTATGCTCCGCGATGATGCCCAATATGTTCGTAAGCATAAATATCCTGGAGGGTATAACGGACCGTCGTATCAGTCTCACACCCCAATTAAGGCTGCAAATGGTATACAGTTGCTTCAGATACCAACTAAACATGATAATCATAGTTCAATTGCTGAAACCCAACTTAACAATAATACCGACTGGCCAGAACTACATTTAAAAACTATCCGGCTAGCTTATGGTAAGGCTCCATTTTTTACAACTATTTATCCTCAACTTGAGAATCTTTTGACCAAAAAGTATGTGTCGTTAGCAGATTTAAATATATCTACGATAAGCTGGGCTCTAAGCCAACTTAATATGCAGGGAACTAAGGCACGTTTAAAAAATATTACTCAGGGAAGTCAAAGTCAATATATTAAACTTAATCAAAAGGCTTCCGCTACTGAAAAAATACTGGGACTCTGCCAAGAAGTGGCAGCCACTGAATATTATTGTGGTGGGACAGCAGTCGACGCATATTTAGACCGTGCTCTTTTGGAGAAAAATGGAATTAAAGTTATTATTCAAGATTGGGCTTGTCCGGAATATAAACAGAGGTTTATGAAACAGCATGGCTGGTTGCCAAACTTATCAATAATCGACTTATTGATGAATGTTGATCCTGGTGCCGTCCGATCAATTTTGATAAGTACGGCGTAGGCATTTTGAAAAAATTTTTAATAGCCGCAATCGTCATAATAGGACTGGCAATCGGGTATCACATCATGAACTCCAAACCTAGCAAACCTGCGCCACAAAAATCCCAGCCATCTCAAAATCAGCCGCTAATGGTAAGGGGTTCAATACCATATTGGGATCAGACAAATGCCGTCAAATCCATGACAGACCACGCCGATGAGCTAAATCAAGTGGCATTGTTTTGGTATTACATTAATCCGGATGGCCAGATTACCAAATATCAATACGCCCAAGCAGATCCGAACATTTTGGCAACAGCTCATGCCCACCATATTAAGACATTGTTTACAATTACTAACCTGGGTGAGCAAGCCGGAGACGATTGGGATTCAACCAGAGTAGAAAAAGTTATAGGTGATAATGCCAGCCGGTCGAGTCATATTAACAGCATTATGTCTATGTTTAACAAATTACCATTTGACGGTGTTACCATCGATTATGAGCAAGTGGCACCCAGTCAAAGAAGTAACTTTACAGTTTTTATAAGGCAATTAGCCGCCCGGCTGCATCAACAAAATAAACTACTTAATGTCGCACTTCATCCGATAACCAGCAGTGAAGCGGCAGGGCGTTATTACTTCCAGGATGATGCTAGCTTGGCGCAGTCAGCAGATTATGTGACTGTCATGACTTATGATGAGCACGAAAATGGCAGCTCTGCCGGTCCAATTGCATCCTACCCTTGGGTTAGTCAGGCAGTAGCCTATTTGAAAAACAATAATCTCCCCATGCATAAAGTTTTTCTTGGCATACCAGTTTACGGTTATGATTGGATTCAAGACAGTAACAGTCCGGCGACTGACTTAACCTATCAAGATACTCAAATTAAATTGGGTAAGTTAGACGAAGCGTTAAAATGGGATAACGCTGCCAAATCACCATATTTTAGCTATATAGACCAGGGTCAAAGTCATACTGTGTGGTTTGAAAATGCGGAGAGCATCGACCAGAAGCTTAAACTAGCGCAAGCAAATCATTTAGGTGGTGTATCGCTCTGGCGGTTGGGCGAAGAAGATCCCGCCATCTGGCCTAAAATTTCTGCCTACCAATAATTATTCTAATCGCCGCTTCGGCGATATCCAACGTCCATCAGACTTACCAAAAAAGCCGGGAATAATAGAACTTATCAAAATCAGAGACGTCACATAATGCATGAAGAAGAAAAATAGCCCATAGAAGGCAAACTGAGGCTTTTTGTTGATAAGACCGATGATTACCGTGACGATGTAATCAAACAACAAAATGGCAATCAAAATCGTCGCCAGGCTGAGGTTTTTATATGGTCCGGCAATTAAATAAACATGGTGATAAGATGCAAAAACCGGACTCAGCCAATCTAAATTATCGGCCAGCAGGTAGAGCAACAAGAACGGCATCATAAACATTAACAAAGAGTTTAATAGTACCTCGGCACTGAAGATCAGCAGTGACAACCAAAAAAACGATGGCCAAATTTTATTCATTTTTACCGTTTGGTAGAAGCCGATATTCCACCGGCGAACCTGCTTCCAGTAATCGTATAGATTGTCCGGATGCTGGTCCCAACCAATCATTGAGGGTGAGTAACCGATTTTACCAAGTTTTCTCTTATGGACTTGAAAGGCTAGGTTAAAATCTTCAATTAATAAGTTGGGAGTATCTATCTCCAATTGTTTGAGGACATCAGATTTATAGATTGTTGCGAAGCCGGGAACAACAAAGCTGACATTGGTGTAACGCCAGGTTTGGCCGTATATCAGAAAATACTGAAGCGTACGATTGAGCCGCTCGCGGTAAGAAATTAAATAATATTTCCATGACGGAATGAAGTGTTGAGGCCAGCGGATGCGGGCACTGCCAAATACGGCCACTGTGCCAGGATCTTCAAACAATTTAAGGGCATTTGGAATGAATGATGTGTCGATATTTGTATCGGCATCAACTATAAAAATTAATTTATACTTTTCGAAGAGATGGAATTTATTCAGTGTGTAAACCAAGGCTCTGGCTTTGCCGCGGCCGGGATTCAACTTGGCTACATGCACTTTTTCTTTTCTGGCCATCGCATAAGTTTTATCGCTTGAGCCGTCCGACACAACATATATTTGTTTTTTATTCAGTGACTTTTTGAGAAACTGGATAGATCTGCGGATCACCATTTCTTCATTGTGTGCCGGCACAATAACAGCTATATCAGCCGATGTATAAGGTAGTACGGTGGTTTTGCGACGCAACCCGGTGAAAAATTGGGTTATAAGGCGCAATAGACCCATTGCCGCCCAAAATGTAAAGCTAATACCGAGCGGTAAGCCGATCGCCTTCATGAAATCCAGTCAATAGTTAAAAATATATTATACAATCAAGTTAATCATAAACCCAAAACCAGCAAACACTATTTACACTAGGTCAATGCTCTTAGCTTGTTGTATTTTTTATTGCATTTACTTGTCAATTCGTCCAAATTAATTTAAGATGATTATGCATAAGAGTTGGGTGGGTAATCAGAAACTCAAAGAGGGGTTTATGTCAAAATATCTGATCACCGGTGGAGCCGGTTTTATCGGTAGCCATTTAGCCGATAGTTTAGCCGCTAACCCAAATAATTTAGTTACTATAGTCGACAATTTATTAACTGGACATAGCGACAACATTAGCCAAATCCCCAATATCCAGTTTATTAAAGCCGATGCCAACAATTTAACGGAAATGTCCCAAGTGTTTTATCTTGGTAATTTTGATTATGTATTTCACTATGCAGCGGTAGTAGGTGTAAAGCGCACTCTTCAAAATCCGCTATCAGTGATGCGAGACTTAGATGGATTTAAAAACGTATTGGAATTATCAGTTGCTACCGGGGTTAAACGGGTTTTCTACGCCTCATCTTCAGAAGTATACGGGGAACCAGTTGAAATTCCACAACATGAGGAACGGACGCCACTAAATGCCCGGTTACCTTACGCAATTGTTAAGAATACCGGTGAAGCCTTTCTGCGTTCATATCATCATGAGCATGGTCTCGACTACACTATTTTTAGGTTTTTCAATACTTATGGACCTCGGCAAAGTTCTGATTTTGTAATGTCCAAGTTTTTGGATGCCGGACTGGCCGGCAATGATATAACTATCTACGGAAATGGACAGCAAACCCGAACATTTTTGTATGTGGCAGATAATGTCCAAGCTACTATAAACGCTTTGAACGATGAGTCTAGCCTTAATAATGTTGTTAACATCGGCAGCGAAACTGAAATGACTATTAATGATTTGGCAGAAATAATTGCGGAAAGGACCGGTAACAAATCTGACATTATACATTTACCGGCTCTAAAAGAAGGTGATATGACTCGGCGTCAGCCGGATGTTGTCAAAATGAAACGGTTGCTTGGAAGGCCTTTTACCGAACTGGAGCATGGTATCCAGCAGCTTATTAATTACAAAACCGCTGACTGGCTTACGTATGAACAAGAACCAGAGTATATTGGCCAGCTACGTACCGAGTCCCTTGTAGATAATGCCTGACTGGCTAAAATCTTTCTTGGTAAACATATTCATTCCATCTATTAAAACTTTTGTTGAAAGCTGTTTTGGTAAATCTAGAAATTCGTTATGACAAGTGGCGACAATTACAGCTTGCTTGTTACTAATCGCTGTTTTTAGAGAAGCGGCAGTCGATTTAGCTGGGAAGTAGGGATCGTAAATCTCAATCTTAGCTCCCTTGGCTTTTAAAATTGCTATCAACTTGTACGAAGGACTCTCGCGGTCATCAGCCACATTGGGCTTATAAGACAGGCCAAGAACAGTCACCAGGGCACCCTCAATGGATAAATCTGCCTCGTGAAGACCTTCAATCAAACGTCCAGCTGTAAATTCCGGCATGTGATTATTTATGTTACGTGCTAAGTTCATAAACTCGTGTTCAAAGCCATAGCCTCTGGCATATTCAATCAGATAATATGGATCAACCGGTATACAGTGGCCACCAACACCCACTCCAGGGTAGTGCGGCAAAAATCCAAACGGTTTGGTGGATGCACCATTAATAACATTCTTAATATTAATGCCCAGTTTAGTGAATGACATAGCCAGTTCATTTACAAAAGCTATGTTAATGTCTCGAAAAGAATTTTCAACAATCTTTACGGCTTCAGCTTCTTTTAGGGTAGCCATAGAGGTAATTGGCGCATTAATGATCGACTCATAAAATAATCTGGTGCGATGTAAGCCCTCTGTAGTACTACTGCCAATCACTCGAGGGATATTTTCAACGGTCCACTTATGATCACCGGGGTTAATACGCTCAGGACAATGTGAAACCCAGAAATCCTTATTTATCTGTAAATTGGAAACTGCTTCTAGTATGGGAATGATAATACCATCGCACACGCCGGGGTTGATGGTTGATTCGATAACTACTAATGAATCTTTTTTTAGATGTTTCCCTACCAGAGTGACGGCATTTTTTAATATAGTCAGGTCAGGGTGTCCACCTTTCTTTATAGGTGTCGGTACACAAATAATGGCAATGTCTGATTCAGCAATAAATTGCGGGTTAATCGATGCCTTTAGAGCTGTGTCGGCAATATTGTTAGCGACATAGTCATCATCTAGCGGATCCTGCCTATTATTAATTTTGGTCACTTTGCGCTGATCCAAATCTATACCGACGACTTCATGGCCCTTTTTGGAAATGAGCAAGGCTAACGGCAACCCGACATACCCTAGTCCAACCACTGAAATTTTAGACATATCAATTT
>DATIIY010000007.1:0-1543 GCA_035479135.1 Saccharimonadales bacterium (SeqCode) | reverse complement strand
GCAATTGGATAGGCGTAGGATTCTTTCAGAACCAGTTCGCCCCCAACTGTTCCGCTGATTTTACCGACCGGACTAAAGATATTATGCTCGGCTACTTCTTCGACGCGAGCGGTTGGGTAAGCGCTGACGATGGCCTGGCGCACAACGTCCACTAAAACCACTGGTACGGCCGCGTAGAAGTTCACAAAACCACGCGAACCAACTATTTCAAGCGATATGTGCCGCTGGCCATAAAAACGGCTCTTAAAGCCCTTCTGAAGTGTACTGGCAATAATGTCATACATGACTTGGGCTTTAGAAATATTCTCATCCATCAAATCACGCACGTCGCGGCCCGCCGCGTCAGCGTCCTCACTCAGTGGTGGCAAATGTATCAATAGTGGAACCATCTTCAGGCCGCGTTCGTAGTTTTTCTGCTCACGGAAAATTCGTCTGACCTGCACAAAAATAATTGGCGCAGCCACCATGACGATGACCAGTACTACCCCTAAAGCTATGATTAATCCATTCATAATAATCGCTACGTCAGCCTATTTATCAACCAGTTTAATGTCTTTGTTGTAGCGCTTCTTGAGATAGTCAGTTTTTACCTTTGTTATTTCTTGGTTTTGTAGATGGGGATCGTCCTTCGTCTGGGCAACAATTGCTTTGGCTTTATCAACCCATTCCTTCTCTATAAGATCAGCATCATCAGCGATTAAATCATCTGTCTGACTGTTTGACAACGGAGCTGCCGCTACTGGTGCGGTCGACTGAGTTGGGTTAATAGGTTGAGACTGCGACTGATTGACTACCGGTAAAATTGGTGCTGCTGTGTTAACAGATGGCTTAGTCTCAGGCGTTGTTACAACTTTCTCATGCACCTGTTCTTGATTAGGTACAGGTTGCGGCAACTCACTGGGTATAATATTGTTATTCTCTGACTCCATATCGGTTTACAGTATAGCGCAAACATCCCTGTTAAGACCATATCCATTTTAGATTCGCTGTGTTTACTATTTTAAAAAGTCAGCTCGGACTATATATAAGGCAAACAAAATACCGAATACCAGAATAAGAACCGTGTCTTTCCAAGTCAGTTGATGCAATGAGCTCAAAACCATAACCGCGACCACGCTAAAAGCTAGTAATATTGGTATTAAACGGCTAGCTGTACTCTGTTTAATCTTTGCAAATTTAATGACTAGTTTAGAAGTTTGATTAACCAAAAAACCAATTAACAAAAACGGCAGCAGTAAAATTGGCAGTGCTACGTGGCTTGGATCGGTAAAAAGCATTAACAGTAGTAGACAGATTAGAGAGATTGAAATGATAAATAATTTACTCGATTTCATTTGGTACTTAGCATAAACGATAAAACAAAATAATGCACCCCACGTTCGTGGAGTGCATTTCAATTGCTGGAGCCCGGACGACAAATCCGCCCATTTTAGTAAAATATTTAGCGCTTATCGTCCTAAGGCTGTGACTGACCGCTCTTTTTTGGAGCGATATCGGATCGTGTAAATCCGTAGTTTTGTAAGTGTTTATTTTCGACTTACTG
>DATIIY010000006.1:0-8765 GCA_035479135.1 Saccharimonadales bacterium (SeqCode) | reverse complement strand
ATTTCACGCTTTGACTTACCATCGGCTGGCATGTGCAGCATACGGCCGTCCAAGCCGTTAATGTTCAACGGCACTATGTAGTCGGCGGGATTGGTGGATTTTTTCGCCATAATAGTGAGGTTCTATTACTTGCAATTATAGCAGAATATTATAGTCCTGCCCAGCGGAATGTATGGTAAAATCTATCTGTTATCCATGATAGATAATGGGGCGTGGCCAAGTGGTAAGGCACCAGTTTTTGGTACTGGCATTCGGGGGTTCGAATCCCTCCGCCCCAGCCAATGCATAAGCACAATTGTTTTTGATTAAACATATCTTTATACTTTGCGTATGCTAAAAAGCCAAAAAGGTTTCACAATTATTGAAGTCATGATTGTGTTAGTAATTGCAGGGTTAATTCTCTTAATTATTTTTTTAGCAATACCGGCACTAAGTAAAACAAAACGTAATCTTCAAAGAAAAAATGATGCATCTCATGTGGCAGTAGAAATACAAAATTGGATTGCAAATAATAATGGGCTGATGCCAGGTTATGAATCCGGATCCTTCAGTTTGTGGACTGATTGGTCTACGGATTGCAATTATATTATTAATAATCAGGTTAACCTAGTTTATTACAGCTTTGTCAGTACTGTATGCCAAGGTGGTAACTATAATTATTTATGGTTAACCGGGGGAGCTGGTGAGCAAGTTTTTTATTGGCACGGGGGTACAACATTTACAAATCCGTATAATGTTGATGGAATGATATATGACGAAGCTGCGCAATGTCCTACTCCTAATGTAGTATCTGATAACCTAACAACTGTAGACGGCAATAATGTTCAAGTTGCGCTTATATATTCGTACGAAGCATCAGGTAAAATTGAACTTGCTTGTTTGCAAGCCAATTAAAAATTTGTATAAATATACATAAGCGTGATAGAATTCTGGGGATAATCATATAAATGAGAAAACAAAAATGCTTAAATTAAACAATAAAGGTTTTTCACACGATATTTTAGTAATGCTGTTTGTCGTAATTATTGCGATAGTCGGGGTTAGCTACATAGTATTAAGTCATGCTGCAACTACTCCATATACATCGACTAATGATTGGGGTAACTGGAAATATATTTTAGGGACTGGAGTGACAACGGATCTTACTCATTCTCAGACAAGCAAATTACTATTGCAATTTGACCAAGGTGTTACCACCAATCATATAAGCGATATGGCAATGTATCAGTATAATTTGCCGGCAAGTACCACAGCAACCAGTATTACTTTTAACGCTTCTTATGCCGACGGAGGCTATGACACTGTATTTTTAGCGGCAGGCACACCAACAAATATAGTTTGGAAAGTTAGTACTGCAGCCAATGTGACCAATCAAAACATGACTGTTAATTTTACTAACAGCCCGACAACTATTTACTTCGGTATAAAAGCATCTGGATCGGCTGGATCGTATGGCGGTACATGGCCAGCTAACCGTAATTTATTGATTAATTCATATACCTTGAATGGCGTTACAACGTCTTCTTCACCACAACCTAACGTTACCTTATCGGCTAACCCAACTTCTGTTACTTCTGGTGGCAGTTCGACCTTGACCTGGTCATCTACCAATGCAGCCTCTTGCACAGCAAGTGGCGCTTGGAGCGGGACTAAATCTACAAGTGGAACTGCAAGTACCGGTGCATTAAGTGCAAACTCCACATATAACCTTAGTTGTAGTGGCGATGGAGGAAGTGCTAGCGCGAGCACTACAGTTAGCGTTACAGGCGGAACAACTGGTGGGACTGGCGGTTCTGCTGGTGGCGGAACCGGCGGTACAGGCGGCAATGGTACGCTGGTCTTTGACGGTACTTTTGACAGTGGTTTAACTAAATATCCGACCCATTATTTTAGGGCTGGGTCGCTCGTAGTTATAAATCCACATGAATTGCAATACAATATAACCAGCGCAGATAGTCTGGCTGGTAATGAAGGCCATTACCGTGGGGATATTTTATCCCCGCCAATCTACCCAGTTGGAGTACCAATGTGTACAACTATTCCAATTCAGTTTCCTAACGGCTTGGCGACAGTACCACACAATAGTTGGTTTCAGTTCGTCGAAGCTAAGTCTCCAAGTGTAGATTACCAAGGCTGGAATGTGGGCGTTAGCTCTTGGTATAACAATTACACCAATGCCTTTGCTTTTGGATTTCAAGGATATGCTGGAAACGGTAGGAATTTTGGTGCGCCTGCCTGGGTAAGTAAGACTCCGGTTGATAATAAAATCCATACCTTTTCGATATGTACCAATGATGCCAGTGACAACACTGGTACAATTTATGGGATTTGGATGGATGGTGTCAGACAAACGTTTAACCAAGGTGCACAGGCAGGTAAGCTAACTTTAAGCGGATTTCCAATAATCAAAGGCCTTAGCTCTTACCCACTGGATATCAACGACTATACCGGTGGTTCACCAGTTCCTAACACGATAATACATGGCGACCCGCTGGTTTCAACCATGGGTTCAAATGGCCTACCACCAATGCCACCAGGTGGCTGGACCAGTTTCTAAAAAGTTTAAATCGATAGATAATGGGCAAGATGGTTATGGTAAACCATATCTAACTATATTATTGACTAAATAGCTACTAGTTACATATAATTTAAATAATTCATCCCTTGAATTTTAAGGTGATTGGATTGTGGCTCTATTAACAATTTATAAGGTGGTGTTACACCTGACAAATACTAATTAGTTGTTACCCAAAGAAGTCCTAAGTTTTGAGTAACAGATTACTCAAAATGAGTACTCTCAACTATAAAGGAGTCGATTCAATTGGGTTCTAAAGGAATTCTAACCCGTTGGTTGTCCAGTTGCCTGGCAGTTGGACTCTTGACAGTTTGCGGAGTAAGTTCTGCAAACGCAATTGAAGTTAACGGTGCATCTTCTCTACCGAACGTCAGAGGTATTGAAGTAGCAGCTAGCAGACTACCATCAGCTGAAACCAAACAGCAGGCTGAAGCAAACCAGGCGGCGCTTGCGCCAATGGTTCGTTCAGCTATTGCTGCCGGTAACGCTAAAGCACTGCTGGAAAGCAACGAGAACCCGGATGTAGCATATGATTTGCTACGTTACGGAAATCTCCGATCTGGTGACGTGGGTTCACCTAATAATGGACAGAATGCACCGGCATTTGTCGGTCCAAAACGGTCCATAGTTGCAGCTTCAGCAGCACAGCGCAAAGTAAAGGCTCATACTGCTGGATGCTACGGCAGCCCGTGGAATGAGCACTATTGGACAGAGGCAGGTGCGACAGTAGCCTGGGTATACGTTCGAGAGAACGGTTGGTGTGGTAGCAGCGGCCGGATTACGTGGTACGGGGGAGCGTCATTTGCCTCTTGGCGATGGGGTCCGTTTTGCCTCGGTAATCATGGGTCAAACTACTCATGGGATTACTACCCAAGCTGGATCCACATGGCAAATTGGGCAACACTTGGCGTTACCTACCCGTGGGGCTGTTTCACCTACCTGTCAGGAGGTAAAGCGGTAGTTCGCATCGCGTGGAGCGGTTACTGGGATTCGTTCAACGACTATGGATTCTAATCGAACCCGATTCGTTGACACAATCACAGTCGGCCTTTTGCTTCTAGGTTTACCTTTATTGGTAATAGGTGAGCTCATCGGTATGGTGCTATTGTGGTCATCAAAGACCTGGTCTAATCGAGACAAAATCATCGGCACACTAATACCAGTTGAGCTTATCGTAGCAGTTCTACTGCTGTCCTTGGGCATTAAAGGCAGGAGTTGTTCATCCCGTATTCCATGTACAAACCCAGGACCATCAACAGGGGACATCCTGTTAATTGTAATGCTATTTGCAACTTTGATTGTTGCATTGGGCAGTGCGATCAAATTGGTCCGTCGCGTGTACCAGCGTACGCCGTAAGCATCACCAGAAGAGGCAATCAAGTCTCTAATCAATGATAGGAGTCACGCCCGGAGGAGTTAAACCATTTATGGTTCCTCCGGGCAGTGGCTTGGATTGATTTAGGCGTTTTACTACGCACCTAATCTCCAAGTCACTTCTCACACTTTCCATGAATTAACTAGTCATGCTGAAGAGTCCTGTAGGACGAAAAAGTGTAAGAGGGCGAAAATGTTTATGATTTGTAATATATATCAAATATGTTAATATTACGAGCCAAAGTAGAGGTGATGAATACTATTGGCAACAATAAATTGTAATGTGCTATTAATAAGTTCGTTAAATAATTGAACAAATGGTATGAAACTATTAAATTGGCCGTATTCTAAGCAAATTCAAGGAGATATTACTAATTATGATAATCAAAAGGTTGTCTTGCTTTTGCAGGTGCCAAGAACCAATGATAAAAAAGAGTTGGCAGCCGAACAAATGTTTGCCTCTCTACAAGGATTATTAACTTTTCCGTCCAGCAAATTATTTCAACTACCGAAGCATGCAGTTATCAGCTTTGAAATTGCAGTAATAAGCAAACGCATTGGTTTTTACGTCTGCGTGCCGACATATTTGAAAAATTTTGTAGAGGAACAAATTTACGCCCAATATCCATCAGTGCAAATTTCAGAAGTAGTAGATTATACCGAAAAAAACAAACATAGGTCCAGTATAAACTTAATATCCGAGTTACATTTAACGGCAAATAATGCGCTGCCAATAAAAACATTTCAAAGTTTTGAAGTTGACCCACTAGCGGCAATTACGGCCACCTTAGCTAAGTTTAACGAAAATGAAGAAGCTTGGATCCAATTAGTGCTAAAACCAGCACCTGACAAATGGCATAAGAATAGCGAGCGTTATATCGGAAAATTAAATGGGGGCACGCCGTCTATTAGTGGGGGCATAATCAAAGCACTTTGGGATGCACCTAATCAATCACCGTCACCCTCAGTTAAAATATCTGAATATAATCAGGTCAAAATATCTGGCGCTGAAGACAAAAGTCATAAATTAGCATTTGAAGCCTCGTTACGAATATTTTACAGATGTGATACTTCAATAAATGAAGCTAAACTTCGCTTAAAATCCATTATCTCGAGTTATAAACAATTTAGTACGACATATTTAAACGGACTTGAAGAAATGCATATTTTTAATAGAATTAACCCATTGAAGCAATATAGTGCAAGAGCAATCGGTAAACGGCCTCTAATATTAAATATAGAAGAAATTGCCACCTTATTTCATCTTCCCCACACCAATGTTGAGACACCAAATATACTTTGGGCGACTACTCAAACTGCTGAACCACCGCCAAACTTACCACTAATAAAAGAATTTAAACCGGACATGTTAAGCCCGATGGCAATTACCAATTTTAGGGGAATAAATAACGACTTCGGATTGCTTAGAGAAGATCGGGGAAGGCACCTATATATTTTAGGTCAAACCGGAGTAGGGAAATCTGCATTGCTCGAATTATTAACCTTATCCGATATCAATAGCACTTATGGATTTGCAATTATCGACCCTCATGGTGATTATGCATCTAACATACTTCGGCAAATTCCACCCCACCGGGTAAAAGACGTAATCTATTTCAATCCGGCCGATGTGGATTATCCAATTGCTTTTAATCCTATGGAAGTATTAGATCCAAAACTTCGCACACATACGGTATCTGAATTAATTGCGGTATTAAAACGTATGTTTGAATCTTGGGGACCCAGATTAGAGTACATTTTAAGATATAGTCTGCTGGCTCTTCTTGAATACCCCGAATCAACTATGCTTGATATTACAAGATTATTGACAGACAGAACTTTTAGAAAAGTTGTTATAAGTTATGTAAATGACCCAGTGGTACGTAACTTCTGGATTGTAGAATTTGCTTCCTGGAATGACAAATTTGCTGCCGAAGCGGTGGCTCCTGTTTTAAATAAAGTCGGAGCCTTTACTGCAAACCCAATAGTCCGAAATATAATTGGACAACCCAAAAGCAGTTTTAATATAAGACAGATTATGGACGATCGTAAGATATTAATTGTAAATTTGACTCGAGGTCTAATAGGTGAAGATAACGCGGCCTTACTTGGTTCTTTGCTAGTAGCAAAAATTCAATTAGCAGCTATGAGCCGGGCTAATATACCAGCCATTGAACGTACACCGTTTTATCTTTATGTAGATGAGTTTCAACATTTTGCTACCGACAGTTTCGCTACTATTTTAAGTGAAGCGCGTAAGTATGGTTTAAACCTAACTGTCGCGAATCAGTACATTGCTCAAATGTCACAAGATGTAAAAGATGCAGTTTTCGGTAATGTTGGATCAATGATTGCCTTTAGAATTGGCGCTGATGATGCTCGAAACATGCAAAAATATTTTGAACCAAGATTTAGCGAATATGATCTCGTACACATGAATAATCGAAGTTTTGTAATTAATATGACAATCGACGGCGAGAAAACTGCAGCTTTCTCGGCTGTTACCCTTGATCTTCCAAAACCCGTTTTCGACACATCGGCAAGTATAATACAATATTCACGCTATACATATGCACCTGATCGAACCCAAGTCGAATATTATATTGGGAGTCGCTACGGTTTAAATAATCATCCACCAAGAGTTGAATTTAAGAATTCTAGTGTGAATACCCTAGATTCAAATCCGGTAACTGACAAGAATACTTCCAGTCTTGCGAATAAATCAAACATTTTTAACTTGGGTCACATAGCAGTCAGAAGAGCAATTAAAAAACTTAGGCAAAGCCGTCGCAATAAGAGAAGACGAAATAAAAGAAACGTAAATTCTATCAATCAAAATAAAGAATTTGTAATTTACTCCAAAAACAAAATTTAATTAGTGTTGAATTTGGCCGACAAACTAAGATTTATGAACTTAAGTACCGTTCCAGCTATTCAACGCTCTAAATTGTGAAGTAGGTATATGAGGAAAAGTACTGCTTCCATTTACTACTCCAAAATGCGCTAATACTCCACAGGTGGCTGATATAGGTGCACAGTTTGCACTACCTCGAACTGGAGCTCCGGGTTTTTGCCATGGTGATCGCGCCGGATCAGTCATATCGTCACCGATTGTCGCGATTCCTGTTAATGGTCCTCCACCGCCAGAATCCATTACATATCCACCATAATTTTCAAGGGCATGACAAACCATTCGTTCAACGGCGCTGCCACCAAGAGTGTCACAATTTATACTTGGATTGAGTTGTACGCGCGTGCCCATTTGCCAGCAAGTACCCGTGTGGTTTCCATCAGACTTTGATGCAGGTGCCCGGTAAGTACCACAAGTAATTTGAGATGTCATATACAAGGCGTGATTTATGGACCCGCTAATTAATTCAGAATAAAGTATTAACCCGGCTCCAATTTGTGAACCGGAACCTGTACCAACTCCATATGTAGGATGTGCTTCACCGGCTCTAAAACCATTGCCATGTAGCGGGAATGATCCTCCGCAAGCACCATTCCAATTTCCGGTTGACTTATCCGCTTTCCAGATACCGCTAACCATATTTGTATCAGTATTAACAGTTCCAACCCAACCATCCCAATAGGATGGGTTAGGGCCGGGAGTTTCTCGAGCTGCATAATTAGGAATATGGATAACATTAGTACTACCTTCTGTACAACCCCAATCCTCACTAAATACAGGGCTATATGATGGGTCAGAATTATTAGTATTATAAAGTGGTATTATCCAATCTGGCCCTGTATTTACTCCAAGCACTTGACTACTTAAGGTACCTACAAGAGCAGATGAATTTGGATCAAGTTTTGGGCTTAAGGGAATTTGCGAGGTTAAATATGGAGTAGAACCGTCAGTGGAATCAAATAAAGCAGGAGGTGATGGCTGGTTACCTAGACTAACCGAAGAAGCTCCATTAAAAACTACGCAATTACCATTGCTTGAACCACTGCATGATTGTTTCACCGCACCATTGGCAAGGGAACCTGAGTCAGCAGTGGTGCTAACGTATGGTGTGGAAGCATGACTGCCAACTATAAGATAGGTACCGATACCAGCAACTATTAGAATAACTATGGCGGATATTATCCGCTGATTTCTTTTAGTTTGGTTAGTATAGTATTGTCTAAACATAGTTACGACATTATTGCGACTATTGTGCTTCATTCTTTGACAATTACAGTGCCTTTTATAGTATATGGGTTGAGATTATCATGATAGGTATAGGTACCGACTTTATTGAAAAGATAACTATAGCTGTCACGTACAGCCAAGTTATGCTTGGAATTGAGCCCGGCTAGCGTATTATCGTAGGGATAAGGGTCAGAGGCTACCCAATGAGGTGAGCTATCTTGGTTGGTCCAGGTAACAGCTTGGTCGGTCTTAATAGTAATAGTTGCAGGCATAAAACCAGTACTGGTGATACTGACTTGTGCCGGAGAAATCTTATTAATTGGAGCGATGGTGTTTGACTTTTTATTGGAGTGAAATACCAAGTACACCCCTGTTAAAACTAATACTACAATAATCAGTCCAATAATAATTTTTTTATTGTTATATTTGAATGAAGCTGGGACGCCGGTTATGGGAACTGGTGCTCCATTCGATTTTGGCTGTGCTTCTTTTGGTTCGCTATTAGGCATATTCAATCTTTCTAATTTAATTACGGTGTCCCAAACACTGCCATATCCCACAGTGAATAACCCCATTGTGTCCCACGAACAGTGCCATATATACGCACGTATCGTCCATTACCAGACAACCCGGTCAGGTCATTTACGCCGCCAGTACCGGTCGTGGTGCTATAAATTG
>DATIIY010000005.1:0-276923 GCA_035479135.1 Saccharimonadales bacterium (SeqCode) | reverse complement strand
TTCAAGGGATGAATTATATAAATTATATGTAACTAATAGCTATTTAGTCAATTAAATAGTTAGATATGCTTTACCATAACCATGTTGCACATTAATTATCTAATTAACCTTAGTTACTGCAATTTTTATTATTCTATTTATAAAATGATTAGCAAAATTTAATCATGCTTATGTAAAATTATACAATTTTTTTATCCTATAAATAGTTATTGTGTATAACTATTCAAAATTATATACCGTGGCTGGGGCGGAGGGATTCGAACCCCCGAATGCCAGTACCAAAAACTGGTGCCTTACCACTTGGCCACGCCCCATAGAACAGGTCAAATTTTATAGTAATTAAGGGTATTGCACAACCGTTTTACAGATGAAAATGGTTTGACGGTAATAGCTAAGGATGCTAAAGTTAGTTTAATTTTGCGTATCTTTCATGGCAAAAAAAACTTTAAACGATCCTGCTGACTATATATTTCCGTTAAATATTAACGGCCTTGATGGTCGTATGCTCAGATTACCTCCACCTCCTTCCAAAACTGCAAAAAACCGAGAAATTATGTTTGTATATGGGCATCACTCCAGTTTGGAACGGTGGTGGGGTTTAGCCCAAGCGCTCAATCGTTACGGAGCAGTGACAATGCCGGATTTACCTGGTTTCGGAGGCATGGATAGTTTTTACAAAATTGGAAAAAAGCCAACGATTGATAACTTAGCAGACTATTTAACAGCCTTTGTTAAGCTTCGTTACCGCCGTAAAAAGCTGATTATAGTCGGCATGAGCTTTGGCTTTGTGATAGTAACACGAATGTTACAACGTAACCCAGAACTAATTAAGAACGTTACTTTGGTTATAAGCGTAGTTGGGTTCGCCCATAAAGATGATTTTACATTTAGTAAACCACGATACTTTTTCTATTTATTTGCTACTAAAATGATACTGTCTCATAAGCTTCCCGCTTTATTTTTTCGTTACACAGCAATTAACACTTGGGTATTACGAAATTTTTATGGGCGAACTCATAATGCCAAGCACAAGTTTAAATTAGCGTCTAATAAGGATGAAGTCGAAAAAATAAAAGATATGGAAGTACGCTTGTGGCATGATAATGATATTCGTACATGGGCATTCACATCTGCTGAGTTTCTGACTTTTGACAATTGTCGGGTACAAGTAGATTTACCTGTATGGCACGTTGGAGCCAAAGTAGACATTTACTTCGACCATCGCTTGGTAGATCAACACTTGCAGATAATTTTTTCTAAGTTTTATTCGGCTATTGTTGATCTGGAGACACATGCACCAAGCGTTATTGCAAATGAAAAAGATGCAGCAGCGCTTATTCCACCAAAGTTACATAGCTTTTTGGTTCGTGCGAAGTAAGGTATATTGATAACAAGATGAAAATTGGACTGGTTTGCCCATATAATATTGACAGAAGTGGCGGAGTGTTAGAGGTTATTTTGGCCTTGAAAACAGGCCTAGCTAAGCATGGCCATGAGGTTCGCATTATTACGCCTTATCCGCGCAATCATGACATCAGCCCTCATCCGGATGTAATATTTGCAGGTACCTCTACGGACTTTAGAACGCTGTCATTTTCAGACACCACTTCACAAGTTTCGAGCACTGTAGACAACGAGCGAATTGATGACATGTTAGCAAAGGAAAAGTTTGATATATTACACTTTCACGAGCCTTGGATGCCCTTATTAAGCCGGCAACTTCTGCAACGGTCTACGAGTATCAATATTGGCACTTTTCATGCCAAGGTATCAGAAGCCTTAATGAGCCGTGTGATAATTCGGGTAGTTACACCTTATTTACGGTCTGTACTAAAGTACTTGCACGAGCTGACCGCCGTTTCATTAGAAGGTGCCGAATATGTGGCCGGGTTAACAGATCAGCCAATCAGCATAATCCCGAACGGTATTGCCTTAACAAAATACAAGAATGCACGGCCTGAGGCGAAAAAAACAAAATCTTCAACAAAAACTATTTTATTTATAGGCCGTTTAGAGCGACGCAAAGGCGTCCGTTATTTACTAAGAGCCTATGCCCAATTAGATCAAAGCAATTCAGACATTCGACTAATTATTGCTGGTGATGGTCCAGAAAGAGAAAGACTGGAACTATTAGCAGAAGATTTGGAACTACCAAACGTTAGTTTTCTTGGCTTTGTAAGCGAAGAACTTAAACTAAAACTGCTAAATGAAGCGGATTTATTTTGTTCACCAGCGGTATTTGGTGAAAGTTTTGGTATTGTATTATTGGAAGCAATGGCATCGGGGACGGTCTGTGTGGCTGGCAGTAATCCCGGATATATCGGTGTAATGCAGGGTTTAGGCAGACTATCTCTGGTAAATCCACATGATATAAATGAATTTGCTAGACATTTAGATCTTATGTTAAATGAAGTGGAGATTAGAGAACTTTGGCAAAAGTGGGCTAAAAACTATGTCAAACAATTTAATTATGATGATATCGTGAAACGATACGAAGCACTCTACCAAGAGGCTTTTCTGCGGCATGGCCGATCGTGACAATCCTCTGAAAGTTGGATTGGTGCTGGATAGTGGTTTGGATTCGCTTGACGGTGTCCAGCAGTATGTCTTAGCAATTGGTAAATGGCTTACACTAAACGGTCATGAAGTGCATTATCTCGTCGGACAAACCAAGCGTACCGATATCGCTAACGTGCAAAGTTTAAGTCGAAATATTAAAGTTAGCTTTAATGGCAATACAGGTACAATTCCGCTGCTGTCGAATAAACGAAAAATACAAAAATTATTAGCTATAGAACAATTTAATATATTGCACGTACAGGTACCGCATCATCCTTGGTTAGCTCAGCGAATTATACTAGCGGCTGATCCGAGCACCGCCATAATCGGCACTTTTCATATTGCACCATTTAACTGGCTTTCTATGTTTGGCAATAAATTGCTTAGAGTCTGGCTGAGACCATCATTGAAAAGGTTTGATCAAATAGTAAGCGTATCCTCCGCAGCCGCCGATTTTGCATCTCAAACATTTGATATAAGTACCGAAGTTTTGCCTAACGTAATTGATTATCCTCGGTTTCACGAGGCGAAACCGCTAAAAATATTATTAAATAAAGATAAAATAAACATTTTATTTCTTGGACGTTTGGTTGAAAGAAAAGGCTGCCAATTATTATTGGAAGCGGCGTTAATAATTAGTAGAAGGTCGCCACGACTTAACTTTCGCTTATTAATATGTGGAACCGGTCCTCTAGAAAAACGATTAAGGTCTTATAGCAAACAATACAATATGGGTAAGATAGTTCAATTTGAAGGATATGTCAGTGAGTCTGACAAGCCGAATTATTATGCATCTTCCGACATTTCAGTTTTTCCCAGTACAGGTGGTGAAAGTTTTGGAATAGTTTTGGCGGAAGCTATGGCTAGCGGACATTCAGTTGTGCTAGCCGGTGATAACCCGGGCTACAGATCAGTAATGCAGGAACAACCTAATTTGCTTTTTAACGCCAAAGATTCAACAGAGCTGGCAAATAAGTTGGAATATTTTATGACTCACGACCAAGAATCCAAAGCCATGAAAAAGTGGGCCGCTGCACATGCCAAAATCTATGATGTTAACACTGTAGGTCACCAACTTATCAAAATATACAGTCGGGCATTGCGTAATCGTAATGTTCGATAGATAATGATGGTTATGTCATTATTCCGTAAATCGGATTCGGCACCTGAAATTGAGCTGACCATATCTTTTCATACATTTTTTAGGATCGCGATATTTATTGTTCTGACCATTGTTTTACTGTCTGCATTACACAAAGCCTCTCATGCACTGATATTAATTTTTGCGGCGTTTTTTTTGGCATTATCATTAAATGCGCCGGTTAATTGGCTGGGCCGTAAATTACCTGGCAAAAGTAGAAACAGTCGAGCATTGGCCACAACCCTTTCTTTTTTTATTGTAATTCTATTGTTGGGCGCCTTCATTGCCAGTATTGCACCCCCCTTAGTACGCCAGACGAACAGCTTTATTAAGGTAGCCCCCAGCTTAGTACGTGATTTTCGTTCACAGCAAGGTGAAGTTGGTCACATAATACGCAAGTACCATTTGGAAAAACAAGTAAATGATCTTTCGAATCAATTATCTTCGCGTTTAAAACATATCGGCGGTTCAGCATTTAGTGAATTGCAAAGTATTGGATCGAGTATATTTTCTATTCTGACAATTATGGTGCTAACGTTTATGATGTTGGTTGAAGGACCCAGATGGTTAAAATTTTTTAGAAGTGTTATTCCCAAACATCACCAGCAATTGGCCGATAGAATGATGCATGACATGTATAGAGTTATTAAAGGATTTGTGAATGGCCAAGTTACATTAGCTCTACTGGCTTCGTTAGTCATAGTACCAGCGGTACTATTTTTAGACATCGGTTATCCGGCTGCACTATTTGTAATTATATTTATTTGTGGATTAATCCCAATGGTAGGACACACAATTGGCGCAATCATTATTACCACTGTCGCACTTTTTCACTCTACCAGTTCGGCAGTAATAATTTTGGCTTATTACATCACTTATCAGCAGATTGAAAATTATCTAATTCAGCCTAGAATTCAGGCCAATTCAACCAATATGTCACCATTATTAGTTTTTATATCGGTTGTTGTCGGTGTTAGTTTTGGTGGATTATTTGGCGGCTTAGTAGCCATTCCAGTAGCCGGATGCTTGCGCATTGCAACATTAGAATATTTACGGAGTCAAGATATTATTAACACCCCGGAATTTCAACAGGTCACAACCGAAACCAAATAGTTCCTTGCGGCGTGTCTCTTAAGCCAATTTTTTGGTTAAATAACTTATCCCGAAGTTTATCAGAAATTTCCCACTTTTGTTCTGAACGGGCCACTTCGTGATCAGCTAAAAGTTTTTTCTGGGAATCTGTAATATCCGGTTGTTGCAACAGATTAAAGCCCATTATTTCATCTATGCCTTTTAGCATTATTTCGTATTGTTTTACCTTACCTTTTTCAATAAGTACGCTTAGTATTTGATTAGATACAGTACTTAGAAATCTCAAGGCCTGCGGAGTATCAAGGTCGTTGGACATTATCCTAAGCAATTGTTTAGGTATATCTTCTAGCGCAAACGTGGCGGCATCAGAAATAATAGCCCTCGGTTGCCAGCGTAGCACTGCCATAGCTCTTAGATCTTGCCAGCGATTCTGGGCAGCTTGCAAGCTTTGCCAGGTAAATTTTGATTGATTGCGGTAATGGGATTCCATTATATGAAGACGCAGTGCTTCCAGAGGTATTTTTTTGTCCGCTATATCCTGAAGACGTATACCATTCTCCAAGCTTTTACTAATTTTTATTCCGTCAATTGTTACATGATTACTATGTAACCATAATCTGGATAATGGTTTACCGGTAGCTGACTGGCTTTGTGCTATTTCATTAGTATGATGAACCGGAACGTGATCAATGCCTCCGGTATGGATATCCAGTGTTTCCCCTAGATATTTTAAGCTCATGGCTGAACATTCGATGTGCCAGCCTGGAAACCCTTTGCCCCAGGGGCTATCCCATTCCATATCTCGTTGCTGTCCGGTTGGAGTAAATTTCCATAATGCAAAATCTGAACCATTACGTTTAGACGGATTAAAACTCACGCGGGCTCCAGGTAGTTGTTCATCCAAATCTAACCGCGCGAATTTAGAATAGTCTGGAAATTTTGACGTATCGAAATATACACCGTCATCAATCACATAGATAAAACCATCTTGTTCAAGTATTTTGATTAAATCTATTTGTTCGGATATATGATCGGTGGCTTTCGGCATTTTATTCGGCTCTGTTATATTAAGCAGCCTCATTCCGTCAATAAAATCTCGTGTGTAAAATTCTGCGATATCCCAAGCACTTTTCCCCTCACGACGGGCACCTTTTTGAAGTTTATCTTCTCCTTCATCGGAATCACTGGTAAGATGACCGACGTCAGTAATATTCATGATCCAGGTTGGAGAATAGCCATTGGCCTTTAGTGTTCGAATTAAACTGTCCATTCGCACGTAATTAAACCAATGTCCAACGTGCGCATAATCATATACCGTTGGACCGCAAGTATAAACTTTAACTTGAGGCGGTGATTGTGGTTTAAGCTCTTCAATTTTCCGGCTTAAAGTGTTATAAAGTCTCATTATTAGCTTCTGTCTTTATACTATTGCTGTCAAGAAGTTGGATGGCTGCCTCCACACATTGTTTAGTTATTTGCTCAATTGATTCACCGCTAGTTGATTTAAAGCCACTAGCAAAATCATGACCACCGCCGCCGAATTTTTGGGCCAGCTTTCCAGCTACCGGGGAAT
The DNA here is from genome assembly GCA_035479135.1 of Saccharimonadales bacterium (SeqCode). Taxonomy (GTDB): domain Bacteria; phylum Patescibacteriota; class Saccharimonadia; order Saccharimonadales; family UBA4665; genus DATIIY01. The sequence goes on along the minus strand of DATIIY010000005.1, from coordinate 270,558 downwards.
TTGAATTGGCACGTATAGCAGCCGTGATTTTACCATCGTCATAATTTTTGAATACAATGGATAGGCGGACTTTTTCGGTTTGTAACATATCATTCTGAATCAAAGGTGCCGGATTATACAAAGGACTGTATTGATTAATTTCACTTTGCCCGACGATTACTGAAGCAATCCGATCTTCTGAATAAAAAACAGTACGTTTTATTAATTCAGCTTTGTAACGAAATATTTCAACAGGCATTTTGCTATAATCACGCCGTTGTTCTTCAAGCAGCGGACGATTGACACCAGCCTCGACGAATGAAGCCATAATTTTATATGTTTCGGCAGATGCCAATTGATTAGTTAAGCCTTGTGTATCGCCAAGAATTGAATTCATCAAAAATATTTGACTTTCCTTAGAAATGGACCAATCTAATTGTCTGGCTAAGAGGTAAATTAATTCACCGGTAGACGCTCTCTTTGGATCATTGATAGTAACAGTTCCAAATGGCACCGTGTTTTCTACAGTTTCATGATGATCCAGAATTATGCTTGGACGCTTTGATAACCAACCCATTTGATTGGAGGTTTTTAATTTTTCAAGCAAAGTCATTGTTGATGCATCAACAATAATGCTTAAATCAAATTTTATAGGCAAATCACGTTGAACTCTGTCCCAGCCCGACATGTAGCGCAAGTAACTTGGTATTTCCACACCGCAATAAAGGTAAACTTGTTTGTCCTGGTCGCCCAGTAAATGTTCCAATGCAAGTGAGCTGCCCAAACTGTCCGCGTCAGGATTATCAGCTTGAACTATTACAATGCTTTTGGCGGAGTCTATTAACTCATTGATCTGATCAGCAGTTTGGTACATCTTGTACAATTGTAGATTCTTTGTTTAGTATTCCCAAATCAGACTGCTTGACGTCCTTCTAAAGCACGGCCAAGGGTAATTTGATCGGCGTATTCCAAATCCACACCAACTGACAAACCTCTTGCCAATCTACTAATTTTTACATTGCGCTTGCCGATTTGCTGATGAATGTATAGCGCAGTGGCTTCGCCCTCTACACTGGCATTGGTGGCCAATATTACTTCTACCACACCGTCTTCGTCTATGCGACTCAATAGTTCTTTGATATGCAACTGCTCCGGCTCGATATTGTCTATCGGAGATACCAAACCACCCAATACATGATACGTTCCATGAAATTGGCCGGTTTTCTCGATAGCTACAAGATCGAAGTGATCTGCAACCACGGCAATCAGATGCTTGTCACGCCTCGGATCGGTATATAAATCGGATAGCTTTTTGCCCGACGGTACCAGAGCAAAGGTTTTAGAACAATAGTCGATGGCTGAACTTAGGTTTATTAATGTTTTTGATAATCTTGCGGCTGAACTGTCATCAGAATTTCTTATGAAGTAATAAGCATACCGCTCTGCAGTTCGCGGGCCTACGCCAGGTAATACACCGAATGCTTCGATCAAGTCACTCAACGCCGGAGGCAATACTTGCATTAGCTACAATTATTATAGTCCTAGATTGCCAAGGGCGCCCATCATCGGCTGCATTTTTTCGGCTGCTATTCGCTGACTTTCACTAATAGCTTCTTTGACGGCATCTTCTATCCAACGTTCCAATTGACCAATATCATTAAGGTCGATATATTCCGGATCAATATGAATTTTTTTAATTTTTTGTTCGCCATTAATCTCGACTTTTATAGCCCCCTCACCTTTTTCAACAGTTATAACCTGCTTTTGAAGCTCACTTTGAATCTTTTTAACTTTCATCAGCATTTTAGCTTGCTCAAATCGGCTCATATAGCTCCCTTGCTATAACTTATCTATCAACCAGTATAACAGTTCTAAATGTGATAACGAAAGACGGCATGTGTAATTTGATTATGGGGCCAGGCGACAAAATAAGAGCGCAGATTATATATACAACTTAGGCACACCGCTATACTAATTAGACTGAGGCCTAAGCCCCGTGCCAACGGATTTGATGGAAAAACTTTGAACCATTCTCTTAGTAAATACGTTAATCCCGCGGCAGCCGCAATATAAACTAGAGGAATCAATAAACTTAACTGTACAGCTCCATTCAATCCAACTAATATAAATCCAATAAAAGTTGATATTAATAACAATTTACTACGCTGTGCGCGCCAATGTGTAATATAAAAATATATACCGATTACGCTAATCGCCAAAGTGAATATATCTAAAACTGGCGCTCTAGCCAACCATATTTGTGGATTCTCCGGACCTCGAATAAATATATGGACTGGTACTGCTAGAAAATGTTTGCCGACAGACTGTATTGTGTCAAAACGGTTTGGTAATCCAAGCCAATAATGTAAATTACCAGCTCTAGCTAAATGTACAAATAATAAGGGCAAATATAATAATCCAATAACAATAAGTGTAGCTCGCTGTTGCCAGTGTTCAATTTGTTGCCAGCTTTTGATTACAAACCTGCGTTCCAAAAAGAAGCTGAAACCAACAAACCAAATCATCCCCGGAATATATAACATTAATCCCCAAACAATGATGCAGATAAAGACTAAGAGGGTGTGTTCTCCATATTTGCGTAACAAGGCGTCGATAAGAAAGAGCGTGGGTAAAACCCATAGATAAAGTACATCAAAACTAGCCAGCCGGCTGACATGCAATACCCAAGCTGAAGTTGCAAATAAAAACCCGGCCAGCACTGTCGTCCTGACACCATGCCACAACCGCATAAGACACAAGAAATTTATTATTGTTAATGCACCAAAAAATATGTTTGGTAATCTGGTAAGCGTTTGACCATGATCAATAAATAGCGCAAATATCGCTGACCTGGCTAGCTTAAGCGGCAAATAGAATGGATCGTGAAATAATCCATGCCAACCGACCGGTTGTGTTCCGGTAGCGTATTCTGTCGGACCAATACCACCGGTTAAGCTGCCCAATTTATAAGTGAGTAACCAACTTATTAGTAAAGTTGCTAACACTATCCAACCAATACTTCGGTAGTGTGTCAGAATATATTTTCCAAATTGTTTCATTTTGGATTATACTCCAAACGGCTGCTGATCATGTTTGGTATCGACAGATCTAAATCTCTGCCTTTCATTATCAAAATACAGCTCAACTCCACCGGTTGGCCCATTGCGATGTTTTTTAATAAAGATATCAGTTAATTTACGGCGGTCAGTATCTGGATTATAAAACTCTTCGCGGTACATGAAAGCCACTACATCAGCATCTTGCTCAATTGAACCGGACTCGCGTAAATCAGCTAATTGAGGTATTTGCGGATTGCGGCTCTCAACAGACCGACTTAACTGACTTATCGCCAATACTGGCACGTTTAATTCTCTTGCAACACCCTTGAGACCACGAGAAATTTCTGATACTTCCTGCACACGATTACCTTCCGAACCATATCTAGCTGCGCCACTCATAAGTTGGAGGTAATCTACAATCACCAGACCGAGTGGTCTGCGGTGTGCTTCTCGACGCGCTTTTGTCCTTAAATCGCTAATTGTAATGCCCGGAGTGTCGTCTATAAATATTGGTGCCTCACTCAATGTTCCCATAGCGTGACCAATTTTTTCAAAATCTGAATCTGTTAAATTACCGGTTCGTAGCGACCAGGCATTTACTCCTGACTCCATAGATAACAAACGATCAACTAATTGTTCTTTGCTCATTTCCAAACTAAAAATTAGCACAGGCTGCGTAGAATTAACAGCAATGCTATGTGCAAAATTCAATGCTAAGGCAGTTTTACCCATTGAAGGTCTGGCCGCTAAAATTACCAAATCAGAACGTTGAAATCCAGCCAATTTCTCATCCAAATCTTTATAACCTGTGGACACACCTCTGATTTTTTGTTTATCCTTATGCAAATCATCTAATCTATCAAAGCTTTCTGCCAAAATTGCTTCCAAGCTGATAATGTCTTGTTTTATGTTTTGTTGACTAACTTGAAATAAGCGAGTTTCAGCAACTTCAATTAATTCGCGTAATTGTTTAGATTCATCATAACCCAGGTCAGTAATTTCTTTAGAGGCTGCGATTAAACGGCGTCGTAATGCTTTTTGGGCAACTATATCGGCATATTGTTCAACATGAGCCGCAGTCGGTACATAATTGGTTAGTTCAGTTAAATACGCTGCTCCACCCACACCATCCAAGTAACCACTATTTCTCAGTCTGTCGGCTAAAGTTAATACATCAATGGCTTCATTGTGCTCATATAAATGATTTATAGCTTCGTAAATTCGCTCATGCCTTTTGTCAAAGAAATCTCCGGCTTGTAAACTATCGGCAACCTTTACAATAGCTTCACTATCTATAAGCAAGGCACCAAGCAAACTGGCTTCTGCTTCAGCATTTTGTGGCTGCGGCCCAATTTTCGAAAAAGGTTCCATGGTTCAAGACTCAAGCAATTCTGATTCGCCAAATATATTACTAACGGCGGTTAGATTTAAGTTATCCATTTTAGTAGAATTAACAAGCTCTTTTGCTAATTCCGGTGAGACAGCGTTATTATCGTGTAGACCCTCTATTATAATAGTTTGTCCGGTTATTTCTTTAATAATATCGCTCAGTTTTTGACGATTGGCATCATCATTAAGTCGTTTTTGATGAAAAGCAAACGCGAAAGATAGTTTTAAGGTACCCGGTACAGTAAAGTCCGGTTGAGCCATACGTACCACGCTATATAGTGTATTGTGACGCTGTTTGAGTATAATTAGTACCTCTGGCCAAACAGTTGAATTCAATAATTTTTTTGATTTGATTAAATTAATTTTTACATCTGGTTTAGCGAGCTCCTCAGTGTGCTTGATGCTGGCTATTGGAGTATTTAACTTTTTATTGTTCTTTGAAGCTTCGATAGTGAAATCACTAGATTTAACTTCAGATGTTGTAATGTTTACTGTATTATCAAAATTATTAGATTTATGATCAGTTACCGGTAAATTTCGTAAAAGAATGATCTCTAAATATCTATCCGGTTCAGGTGATGCCGTCACGTCAATTAATGATCCCATAATTCCTAATATTTTATCTTTATCAGCATTGTCTTCCAGCAAACTGGCACGAAGCTTCGTTAATAAGCGTTTAGCAATTAATGAAGATTGAAAACCATGGTCATAAAGACCACCTAGAATGGATATCAAACTTTTGAAAGTGCCACCGTTTAACATCAACTTCAATAGACTATTGATGGCTTCGTCAGATGGGATGCCGAGCATGATTTCAACGTCTTCTATATTAATTGCTCCTGATTTATTTGATACTTGGTCAAGCAATCCAATGCTATCACGCATACTACCATCGCCATGTTCGGCCAACATTTCTAATGCAGCCTCATTAATATTTAATTTTTCTTGTTTTGATATAAATCTTAAATGATTTACGATATCAGATTTGACCACCGACTTAAAGCTAAACCGCTGAGTCCGACTAATGATAGTTTCTGGTAATTTGTGAACTTCAGTAGTAGCTAAAATAAATATTATATGTGCTGGTGGTTCTTCTAGAGTTTTTAACAATGCGTTAAACGCTTCCTTGGTTAACATATGTACTTCATCAATAATGTACACTTTGTATTTCGCGGCTGCCGGAGCAATATGGACTTTCTCCCGAAGATCACGGATTTCATCAATTCGCCGATTGCTAGCCGCATCAATTTCAATAATATCCATGTTTGAACCGCTGTCATCATACGGTAAATTATTAACAGAATAAGCTAAAATACGCGCTAAAGAAGTTTTACCAACCCCTCGGGGACCGCTAAATAGATAAGCATGACTGATGCGATTCTGCTTTAGAGCATTCGCCAAAGTTTGGGTAATGTGAGGTTGACCGACGATTTCGTCGAGAGATTTTGAACGATATTTTCTGTATAAAGCCTGCCCCATTGCTTATACAATTATACAACCTAAGTATTGATTAACAGTGTTGTAGTATTGGTAATAATCTCGACTTTAATGAAATCTATAGAGCAGCTTCTAATGCAGCCCACTCAGCATTACTATCATCTTCAGGTATATTTACACTTACTTGGTCACCCGGCTTAGCTTTAAAATAAGTAACACTTGCCAGCAATACACGGAATTTTTTGCTATTAACGTCAACGAAGTAATGCCCGTTTTCTAGGATAAGGGTACCGACTACTTGTTTGCGCGGAATGGGCCCTATCTGTTTATACAAAAAAGCACCGTCTTCGGCTATTGTAAGTTTCAAAATGTCACCTTGAACTAATTTAGACTTACTTGCGTAATTGGCCGGCACGGGATAGGTTTTGCCATCTGAGCCAACCATATTTTGGCCATCAAAAACACCTTCAATGACCTTTCCCAATGTATCTTCTCTGGCAATCGGGGCTACTTTATCGTCATCACCAACTAAACTAATCAACAGCTCAGTAGCGGCCGCTAAATTAGTCTCTGCCTCTTGTATTAAGGCTCTTAAACGTTTTACTTGTTTATCTGGTACGTCTGGCATACTGTCTGTCTCTCGTCAAGTGTTTTTAGGTACACTCTCTTCCACAAAGTACCACGTCCGACGCTTCAAGTCAAAGACACGATTCAAGTTGTGGATAAATTATTTTTACAATTCTTATCTTAAGCCATTTCCACTGTTGCACCGGCGTCTTCTAGTGTTTTCTTTGCCGTCTCAGCGTCGTCTTTTTTTGCCTTTTCCAGCACAGGCTTTGGTGCGCCATCAACCACCGCTTTGGCTTCACCTAATCCAAGTCCGGTAATGTCTTTGACGGCTTTGATGACAGCTACTTTTTGAGTACCCGGGTCCTTAAGAATGACATCATATTCGCTCTTTTCCGCATCAGCAGGAGCAGCTTCGCCGCCATTGGGGGCTGCTGCTACCGCCACTGAAGCAGCAGCCGGTTCGATACCGTACTCATCCTTTAAAATTGTACCAAGTTCATTAACTTCTAGTACTGTTAAGCCTACCAATTGGTCGGCAATTTTCTTTAAATCTGCCATGATTAATCTCCTTAGTTATCCTTCTATTATTTAACTGCTTTAGCTTCTAAACCTGATAGTATTCCGTGCAAGTTACCACCGAGTCCACGTAATAATCCATGTACGGGCTGAACTAGTTGCATAATTAAGCCGGCGATTAATTGATCCTTACCAGGTAATACTGCCAAAGCTTTAACGCTATCGACTTCCAAAAACTTACCTTCGGCGGTAATTGCGCCGACAAATTCCAGAGTCGGGTATTGTTTAGCAAAAATGTGTAGACTTTGTGCCGGTGCCACTTCATCGTCGCTGTTAAAGGCATATATAAGCATACCTTTAAATAAATCAGTATTTATGTCCTTGAGATTATCTTGGTTATTAATAGCCTGAATTACCAGACGGTTTTTAATAACTTTAACTTTTGTACCATTCACTTTGGCATTACGGCGCAATAATTGGAGTTCTTTAACTCCTGTGCCTTGGTACTTGGCAATGACTGTCATTTTAGAATTGCTCAGTAACTCACTAACTTCTTTGACTACATCTGATTTACGATCTTTTGTAAGCGCCATATTGCTCCTTATATAAATAAAGTTCTGGCTAAGCTTATCGACCAATTTAGCTTAGTCTTGTTGCCAAACAAAAACGTCTTGATCCGTTAAGACCAAAGACGTTCAAACTACTAAAAAATAGATTGATTATACCTAGGCGACCTTATCAAAGACAATATTGCATCATCCCGTCGCTGTCTCTGGCAACTTGATAGAAATTATAGCAGCCTATCTCTGTTAAAGCAAGAAAATTATTAATGTGTTCCTGACAATCGATATGGGAGCATCCAATTTTGCACACCCATGTGTCCCAACTCGTTTCTTATTGTTATAGCAGAGAAGTTTGATTCATCAGGCCTACTCAATATTCTATGTATTTGAGCATAAATAGTTTCAGACCGTCTTATAACGTCTGGATCATCCGTAGCTTCAAGCACTAGCTCTGCTAACCCTGAAGAGACTTCTAATAGTCGTTTAGTATCTAGCCCCAAAATTTCTGGTAAATCAACAAGCATTTCATCTGTAGATACTACTTCCGAATTAGAAAACGTTATCATTCTAATTGTATCCTGAGGCTATCTGATCCCGTGCAGAATTAGATTCAAAATAATCGAATGAAGACAAAGTAGACTGTCCCAAATGTTGGAGTCTTGGTAAAAGCTCTTGGTCATCCTGTGTTGGCAATTGTTCACGTTCTTCTTGGATCATGCGCGCTTGAACACTTGCATGACCAATGTAATCACTAACCGGATCACCCGGAGTTTGCGAATGCATTCTTTCTTGATCGGCGGGTGTAAGTTTAAATCGCCGAGCAATTTCAACTTCTGCCGTTAAACTATCGCCAATTAATTGTTCTCTTTTTTTGTCGTGCATTGCCATAATCTTTTTCTCCTTTTAAATTAAAAACTCCCGCTGGCGCGGGAGCTAATTGCTTTTTGAAATGCAAAACTGCCCGCTTAAGCAGGGTTGATAATCACCACCATGAGATTATAGTTATTGCACATAAGAATTATTTTTTCACACCAGTATATTGTTGTCAAGTTATAGTAATAATTGCCTACATAATTTTAACTTATTTGATTGAGCTTAAACTGGGTGTAGCGTTCAGCTGCCAGTCGCGTAAGCTCCGGGTCTTCATCAGTATTTACGAATTTCATGCCCTCGGCCAGTAGGGGGTGTACTTCTGCTAGCTTTTCATGCATTTGAAGTACCAACTTGCGATATCCGGGATGCCCTTGTGGGCTGGTTCGAAGTTCATGAATATGAAATGCTTCTCTAGCGTTATAAGTCAGCTTCCAACGCATCTTATGACCCAAAAGTGTGGCATATTGAGCTTCTAGTGAATACCCGGACTCTTGTAACAGGCCATATAATTTAAAACTGATATCAAAACATGCTTCGAATTGTTCGCTTAATCCGGCTTCTTCAACCAATTGGGGAATCTCAAAACCGTATCGCGGTGTTAATGGTTGCCAATTTAAGTCATCTACCATGCGATGTCGTTGTAAATCGCGGAATATTCCATAATCACACATCAAATCCCAACTATAATGCGCTTTTTCTAGTGCTCTGCCTGGATGGTGCCGGCGATTTAGTCTTTCGCCGAAATATGCATTAAAAACGGATCGTTTACGATCATAAGGCCAATCATTTACTGCCGCTTGCAGCTCTTCAAGTGATAAATTACTGTGTTCATATAGCATGTCCGGCACAAGTAACAGTTCGTTTTTTGGCCAAAAGTCCACCAGATTGACCGCTTCGTTAGTTGTCGCGTAGGTATCAGGCAAGTGCTTTCTGGCTAATTTTTCTACCGCTTTTGAGGTGTTAGCCTGGTAGGCAATCATAGCCCCGCCTCGCTCCGGGCGATCAGCCCTTTCCAGATACATTGGAATTATTTTTCTAGCCTGAACAAGCAGGTCCTGACCGGTTTTACGAGCTTCTGGTAATTCATCACTCAACAAGTGCATTATTAGACTTTCCAAAGCCTGGCCTGAAGCAAAGATGCCGACTGTTGATTTGGTAGCCACCGGTAATACTGACCTAACCGCATCACAGGCTTGAGCTCTGGTGGCACCCTTCCAAGCTACATCTCTTTTCGATTCAGGTGTGTCAGACCCTTTGCGTACATAGTCGGTTAGGCGGTGAACCATATCAGAGTAAATACTAAAAATTTTGTCCATCGCTTCTTCGTATTGTTTTTTAAGCGAAGTATTGAAGTATTCCGGCGTATAAAATCGGTATTTTCCATTAGCATCTTTACGATCAAAGTATATATAGCGAGTCGATTGTTCAAGATAAGCTGCTAATCTGCCCCATTCTAATTTTTTGGTTAATAAGTTGGAGGCGTTTTCAACTACGACATGAATGCCGCCAAGTTGTTGGACCGAATCATCACCATATGCTGTTATAACTCTCTTTAATAATTGTGCGTCTTTGTCCACTTTATCTGCAAATTCATCCAATATGGTGATCCGCATATCATCACCACGCCGGCTTAATCGAGCCATTGCTGCGGCAATAGTTACTGGACTCAATTTATCACCAAATGCGTAGACATTGCCATCGCTGTCAGTCACTGCCTCTGCCAGATAGGCACGGCCCGCATTTGTTATAGAATAATTACCGTCGCTAGATTTGGTTACATACTCTTCGACTTGATCATTTGTGATTTTATCTGATTTTACAGGCTCAATTGGTGATATGGCTTTTTGATCGATAATTTCTTTGACACTAGCGGGCGCACTAACTTCTGTTGCCTTATTAGAATTACGTACAGATAACTCCTGAGAAACAAGTTTCCATACATTATCAGCCACTAGTTCCGGATTTTCATTAGAGAAAACTACGGGTAAACTTCGTTGTTTTGCTTCCCATAGATAACCCGCCCGGACTCGTTCTAAGAATTCATCTGACAAATTATCAAATCTTTCGCCGTTGTATCGATTTTTTAAACGATCATGCAAAATGTTAACTGGTGCATCTAGAACCACACATAAATCAGGCTCAACTCCGTCAACAGCAAATTTTATAATATTATTTATGGTTTCATAATCTGGCACATCACCCCTACCATAATATTGTATTGCCAAAGTTGTAAGGTAATTTCGGTCTACTAAGCATATTATTCCGTGATCCACACTTTGGCGTATAATCTGCAAACTTTGAGCTCGCGCAGCATTATATAACAATACCTCAGCGCGAGTATTCATAGGATATCTGGGGTCTTGAGTTAATTGCCTGATAGCTCTAGCTGTCAGATCACTCTGACTATCCGGCTCACGCAAACGCCTGACGGGCAAACCTGCTGCTCGCAAGCGACGTTCTAGTTCATGAAGCTGAGTGGTTTTGCCAGCGCCTTCTACTCCTTCCAGCACAATATATTTGCCTCTATTCATAGAACAAGCCTTCAATTTTTTGCGGCAATGACCGTTTATCCTTATATGCTTTTGGTAATAGCATATCCGGTGACCAGGTTTTAATTATCGTATCAAGGTCCGTACCCTGTTGATATTTACCGCTGAAACCTTCGTCGCGGCCCTTACCGTAGCTACCATCAACTTGGCCGCTTTCAAGAAATATGGCCTGTGCAATGCGTTCTCCGACAGGCAACAGTACCGTTTCTCGTTCATTAAGATTGTATATTTCAAGTGTTAAGCGATTAATATACCCCGGATCTACCCAGCCAGCATCAAAGCACACGGCCACGCCATTTCGACCCCAACTTGAGCGAGATTTAACTTCGTATGCGCCAGGTGGATGTATACCGAAAAATTCGTGAGTATGAGCGAGAATGCGTTCCCTCGGTTTAAGACTAATTACCGGGTGGTTTGCCGGAATATTATTAAGTGGTTTAAATCCATTCAATTGGCACCACTCATGATGCGGCATGGCCTTATATGGTCCGTCAAAATACCTTTCCACGTCTTCTGGGTCAAACGGGTTATAGATTGTCCGCTCATTCATTCGCTCGATTCGGTAATAATAGAAACCTAGTGTCACGTCCATACTGGCATGGCTAATATGCTTAGCTTCAAACGGGTGACATACTATATGTCCATCAGTAATCGCTTGACGAATTTGGGTATTGCTATAAACAGCCATTGCACCTCTTAGGTTATGTATAATTTTAGTTTAAGCGTTGTAAACATAGCAAGCATAAGGGCAATGTGGTTTACCCTAGTCAAAGCTTATTACGACCCTATTTTCCTGCTAAGGGCCTGATAAATAGCACTCATTGTTTGATTGTGAATTGATTCAATAGATTGATTTGCATTAATAATCATAGTAAATTCCGGGTATCTCTTGGCAAGTTGTTCATAGCCATTTGCTACTCTCTTAAAATATTCTATCGATTGATTTTCAAAGTAGTCAGTTGGTGTTCTTTTTTTACGCGCCCTCTCGAGTGAAGTAACAACATCTGTTTGGTAAATAATAAGAAGTTCTGGCTTAATAGACGCCATACCGTTTTCTACATAAGGCATTCCAAAATTTTCACTTAATTTACTGCCATATATTTCATATGCGGCTAATGATATAGGACCCCTATCCATTAAGATTATGCTTTGTTCCTGCCGATCGGTTTTAATTTTCTCAACAAGTGCTGCTTGAATAGCTACAGAAATATATAGATTAGTTTTACTGGGGCGTTTTAGAGGAGATAATATAACTTTGCGAAGCTCTTCACCAACAGGAGTACCACCTAAATTTCGACTGCTAATAATATTCTGCCAGCCATCTTTGTTTAAACTCATTTTGGCTAATTCCAGCTGGGTTGTCTTACCGCTGCCATCAATACCTTCAAAAATTACAACCAGCCCTCCGGAAATTGGCTGAGGCATTATTTTCATTTTTGAGCTAGCTGACACTGGCTATGTCTACTGATATGGACGGTCCCATGGTCGTTGCCAAGTAAACGGCTTTGAAATAGTTACCCTTAACACTCTGCGGTTTATTGGCTTTAACACTGGTTAACAGAGCTTGAACATTTTGAAGTAACTGTACGGTTGTAAAACTTGACTTACCAATACCCAGATGAATAATTCCGGTGCTGTCTACGCGGTATTCGACACGTCCAGCTTTGGCTTCAGTAACGGCTTTTGATATATCAGTTGTGACGGTGCCACTCTTGGGGTTAGGCATAAGTCCTCGGGGGCCTAATATTCTCGCGTACTTCCCGAGCTTAGGCATATTTGCCGGTGTGGCTATTAATACATCAAACTCCATAATCCCTTTATCCAATTGGGCCAAAATCTCCTGATCTCCCGCAATACTGGCTCCAGCCTTTTTGGCGGCTGAGGTATCGTCAGTGAAAACAGCAATACGTACATTTTTGCCGGTTCCGGACGGCAATACTATTGTGTCGCGTACATTCTGATCCGCTTGCCGCGGATCTACGTTCAAATTTACATGAACTTCTACTGTGGCATCAAACTTGGCAGCATTGGTTTTATGGGCTAAGTCGACTGCTTCTTCTAAGCCATATTTCTTACCCTTTTCTATTAGCTTGGCCAGTTCGCGGAACTTTTTACCATGTCTTTCTAATCGAGAACGAGTAGGTTTAACTACTGGCCGAGGCTTGTTAGTAGCTTCTGCACCTTTGTTAGTTTGATTTTGCTCTGCCTTGGCTTGCTCAGCTTCAGCCTCCTGAATAGCTTTTGCACTTCGCTTGCCGGCTTTCGCCACAGCCGCAATCTTGTCAGATGGCAATTCAGATTCATTATCTTTCGATTTTGCTCTCTTTGATGGCATGTTATGATCATCTATAAGTTTTTTAAGGTCGGCTATTTTAGTGCTCGGTTCCACCTTAATACCCAGGTCTTTGGCTTCATTTAACCAATCGGTTTTAGTCTTTGCCATTATTCGACCTCCACGCCCATACTACGGGCGGTACCGGCGACCATCCTCTTAACAGCCTCAATATCTTCAGCGTTCATGTCATGTGCCTTTGTCTCCGCTATTTTTTGAAGCTGGGACTGCGTTAGTTTCTTGGTAAGCTTCTCACTATTTGGTTTGCCTGAGCCCTTCTGTACACCAAGTTCAGCTTTAATTAAGTCATCTGTAGCCGTGCCAACCACTCTAAAAGTCATTGACCGATCATCAAAAATCGTGATGTGCGCTGTAACGGTTTTGCCTTGAATGTCTTTTGTCGCGTCATTAAATGGTTGAATGAAGTCCATCATGTTTACACCGTATTGACCAAGAGTACTGCCTACAGGTGGAGCGGCACTAGCTTGACCGCCGCGTAATTTCATTTTTAGATTAGCTTTAACTGCTTTTGCCATAAGATTTATTGCGAGGCGAGCTCAGCTCCAGCCTCTCCTTCCCTTTCTTAATTAAGACAGAAGTGCGTAACTATATAAGTTTACTATGAATCACCTCTGTTGTCTAGAATGTTTTGATTCTAATTTCTTTTTGGAATTCTAGCCATAACGTTATACAGAACATACAAAGTCACTAAAAAAGCACCGGCGGCTGCCCATTCCGGAGCTCCAGCACTTTCTACTACTGCCCCAACGCCAATTCCACCCATAAAACCGATAAAAGTTCTACTCAATTTATCTTCGAAATTTGATACTGGAGGTCTGTGCTCTGAGTTGTTCATATGTACCTTCTATACGCGCTTTACCTGAAGGCCATCTAGCTCGACTGGTGTTTCCCGCCCAAACATATTAACCAATACTTTGAGCTTGCCTTTGGCTGCATCAATTTCGTTTATACTACCGTCAAAACCCTTAAATGGTCCGTCTATAATATTGACAACTTCGCCGATGTTAAAGTCAATTCGATGTTTGGGTTGCTCGAGACCCATCCGTTTCTGAATTTTTTCAATTTCGTCTTGCTCGATTGGCGTAGGGTCCGTTCCACTGCCCACAAAACCGGTTACCGAAGGCGTATTGCGAACTATGTACCACGCGTCCTCGCTGAGCTTCATATGAACCAACACATAACCCTGGAAAATCCTTTTTTCGACTACTCGGCGCTTACCGTTTTTAATCTCAATCATTTTCTCCTTAGGCACCAGAACTTCGAAAATCTTATCCTTCATATCCAAGCTTTCCGCCCGCTGACGGATACTTTCGGCCACCTTTTCCTCATAACCGCTATATGTATGAATGGCGTACCACTGTTTGGTTGTATCGTATCGTTTATTGCTCATCTGCTTATAAAATCCTTTACCTTAGCAATATATTTCTAAATATTTTATCCAAACCATAATCAACAGCCGCAATGGTGGCGCCAAAAATTACGGCAAAAATCAGTACGGCGTAAGTCAATTGCACACTTTGTTTCCAGGTAGGCCAGGTTACCAACCGGAGTTCTTTCCAACTCTGACGAATATATTTGGGAACTACTACTCGACCAATGATTCGAATAATCTTAAATCGATATAGCCATTTGGAAATTGCTTTTACTGGGCGAAATATTCTTCCAAATAAATTGCGTACGAACCGCCTAACTCGGCCGGGTTGCTTAGGTTGATCGGCAGCTTCACTGGCCTTTAATGCACGTTCACGAAAAGTTTCCGGGTTTTTGACTAATCTTTTAGTCTTTTTCCCTGATGAGTCTGCCACTTAATACACACCTTTTCCCAATAAAAAAACCTACATAATTTGTAGGTCAACACTGTCAAGTTTAGCAGTTGAACTGATAATAAGCAAGTGCGTTTTGCTATAGTTTTAATATAAATGCAATTTGCTATATTACTTTTCTGCTCAGTTTGTTTGGTCGAACAATCATTATGGTTACCTCTGATTTGGAAATGGCGTAAATATCTAAGTTTACTAGTAGCTGTTTTACTAATTTTTACAAATATTTTGCTTATTAAATATTATTTTGGTCAAATCATTATTGTATTGACCATTTTTAGTTGTTACCGACTATTAAACTTGGGTCGACTATTCCGAAATCGAATGCAAACAATTTATTTATATAATGTAAGTTTACGCTCTTCGCTAACCATAATCACTTTGCAATTACTGGCTTTAATAGTCAATCAACTACTAAATTTTTTCGATGTAGATTACACATATTGGCTATACGCCTTATCTGGATTAAGTTTTATATCTGCTGTAGTTATTGAGCTTTCAACTTATTACAATCTTAATAAAGCTAAGATTAATAAGGCGGTTAAACAGATTGGCGAAATTGAATTGCCAAGTTTGACCGTCGCTATACCAGCACGAAATGAAACCAAAGACTTGGATGATTGCTTACAATCTTTAATCAATTCTGACTATCCTAAGCTTGAAATATTAGTGCTTGACGATTGCTCACAGAATAAAGTTACGCCAGAAATTATTAGAAGTTTTGCTCATGCCGGCGTGCGTTTTATAGCAGGAAAGCAACCTCCAGATAGTTGGTTGGCTAAAAATTATGCATATTCGCAACTATTTAATGAGGCAAACGGCGATTTAATTATGTTTTGTGGTGTGGATACTAGATTTCAGCCAGAATCATTAAAATTAATGGTAAAAGTAATGCTCGAACAAAACAAACAAATGGTTGGCTACGTACCTATCAATATCCGTGCTAATCATTCAAAATTTGTGGCAAATATAGTACAACCATCGCGCTATTGCTGGGAACTTGCACTGCCGCGTTGGCAATTTAAACGCCCACCAGTACTCAGTACGTGCTGGCTAATTACCAGGCAAGCCTTATTGGAAACAGGCGATTTTAAAGCCATAAGTCATGGTCATTCACCCGAAAGCTTTTATGCAAGACAGTTATTAAGGCACGATCCAAGCAGTTATAATCTATATACCAGCTCCGAAAAAATGGGATTATACAGCTTTAAGAGTTTAGCAGAACAGAGAGCAACCGCCATTCGTACCCGCTATCCTCAGCTTCATAAACGACCCGAAGCCGTAGTGGTTATCAGCATGGTAGAGCTGATAGTATTAATTGGACCTTTAATATTTTTAGCAACCGGATTACTGCATCATAATCTACTTTTGATTTTTATTAGCGGGATATCAAGCTTAATATTAATTATTAATTTTGCACAATTTGTAACTTTGACTAATCGAAAGTTTGCTGTATTAAGTTTGATTATGCTACCGGTTGCCGTTATTTATGATGTTGGATTACTGAATTACTCGATGTGGAAATATGAGTTTAGCGAAGTAATTTGGAAAGGGCGAAATGTGTGCATTCCGACGATGCGCGTTTTACCTCAATTACCAAATATCGTTACTCCAGATTTGGTACAAAAACCGTAAAAACAGAACCTTCGTTGACTTGACTCTTCAAACTTAATTCAGCGTGTATAAGGTGTGCCAGTTTCAATGTCACGTATAAACCCAAACCCGTACCGTTAACAGTACGTGTTCTATAATCCTCTGAGCGAAAAAATTTATCATATACTCTCTCTTGGTCTGATTTACTGATACCGATACCAGTGTCTTCAATTGAAAATGTTGCACCTTTTGACTCGGTTTTGGCCATCAATGTGATGTGACCTTTTTGGGTGTATTTAATAGCATTGGTGATAAAATTTTGCAATATTTCACGCACATATAATTTATTGGAGTAAATAAGTTCCAATTTGGGATCAAACTCAATAATAAATTTAAGTCCCTTATTCTCAGCTCTTGATTTGTAACTGTCTGATAAATCTTTGATTAAATCGTGCACATTGATCGTTTCAATTTCAACTTTTAGCATGCCTCGTTCAGCACGACTTAATGTTGCTAAATCGTTAATTATATCTGCCAAAAACATTACTTGGCTGTGGGCATCTGCTAAAGCTTTTCTAACGGCCGCAATGTCGCCACCCCGTTCAACAATGTATTGAGCATTTCCAATATTACCTTCAGATATGGCAATTGGAGTTCTAAGTTCATGACTGACTACACTTATAAATTCATCGCGTTCTTCTTCGAGAGATTTTTCACGAGTTATATCCCTCAGTAGCAGCACATGTCCGCGTTGTCCACTTATACCGTAGCCAACGTGTACTGGCGCAATGCTTAAATATATATTAATTACTGTGCCGTCAGCCATATGTAAACGTAAGTCGCGACTAGTCATCGGTATTTTGGAATTTCGAATCAGAGAATTTACATCATATGGCTGATTATTTGAATCTATTGGTCTAAACAAATCGCTTATGTCGCTATTAACATTTATGGTGTTTACATCAAAAATATTGAGCGCTGCACCGTTATATAAAACTATTTTATTATCCTGATCCACAGCAATTACAGCATCCGCCATACTGTTAATCAAACTTGTCAGTCGCTGGTGCTCAAGTTGATCAGCTCTATCCTCGGCGACATCGTTATTAGACTTAAGCGACATGCTTCTATCATTATGCCACAGCCTGGTTAAATTGTTTGAGCTCCATTAATTATCGGACGATAACTTCGCATTTGTTTCCTTAATGCTTTTGGATCGTTACAAACTCGCGAAAATGATTTCCAGAAGTCCGGTCCGTGTTTTAACACCTGAGTATGTACTAATTCGTGTAATATAACGTAGTCAATTAGCTGCCAAGGCAACTGCATCAAAAATAAATTGAGTGCAATATTTTTATTTTGATCGCAGCTACCCCAACGGCTTTTTAGACGTTTAACTGATATACTACCGTATTTGAAGCCGTGTTTTGCCGCCAGTTCAGCTATCCGTTGAGGTAATAATTGTTCAGCTTGAAGTCTGAGAGCTTTAACAGAAGCTTCCTGAGCTACTCGCTGAACTTGTTGGCTTAAAGGGTTCTCGTAAATGGGATATGTAATAAAAATCTCATTCGGCATTACCCGCGATTTTACAGACGACGCACTAATTGAAGCGTTAAATCGTAGGTGGTGGCTTTTACCAACAGCTTGGCCATGTAATAAATGTCGATCGTTAGTTTTATGTTTTAAAATCCATTCTTGCTTTGACTTAGCGAAATCCACCCCGGTTTTATAGGAAACCCAAGCAGGAATTGTAACCCTCACATTACCGCCAGCAACTATTCTCAAGCTCAAGTTACGACTGCCTCGGCGTTTGTATACGGTTACAGCTAGATTTTCATCAACAATAAAGTCTTTGCTTGGCATATGTTTATTTCTTTATTATTTACGAACGAATAGAAATATTTCGGCGTGATAAATCATAGCGCGTTGGATGGCTGGGAACCAGATTAACCAAGCCTGGTTTAATAACTCTGGAGTTAGCATCATCGTGACCTAAAACCCCCTTGGTACGTAATTTACTTATTACCGCACTCTGCTGCATATTGAATAAATGCTTGCCACTGACCACAACGTAATCTTCTCCCGGTCGTGGGTTTTGCATATGGCTGATAATATTCTCATACGTGGTTCGGTCCCAACTACTGGCAAATTTATCGTCGGCCCTTCGACGATCTCTTTTAACGTTGCGAGTAAAGGCCGTATCAAGATCCATCTGAAACCAAACCAGAAGTGGCTGAGCTCCATGTCTAAAAGCCATATCACTAAGCGATCGACGCTGAGCGTAGCGGGCGGCATTTATATCATAGGCAACGCTTAATCCGGCTGCTAGAAACTCCTCAGTCATATAGTCCATTAACTGCTTGACCACAGTGTTCTCCTGTTGATCATATCGAGGTTGTTCAAACAACTCCATGCGAATACGATCAGCTTGAATATGAGCGGCTTGAACATTTGAGGTAAATTGTCTGGCGAAATAAGTTTTACCCGACCCTGGATAGCCATAAAATAACAGCAGAAAAGGCTTCTGTGGGTATATTTTGGCCATAATACATCTATGTATAGCAGATTTACAGCCTATTTAAAAGCTAAAACAGATGACATGCCGTCGTTAATCACGTACTATATTTCAGATAGTCAATTGCTGTCATAGGGGCATAGTACAATGGCTAGTATAAGGGTCTCCAAAACCCTAGATCGTGGTTCGATCCCACGTGCCCCTGCCATTTTTCACCGATGACGCTTCGCTCGTGTCTACAAAAAGTGCCACTGGCACTTTTCGGGTTCGATTCCACGTGCCCCTGCCAAAATAATTTTTTACATTATACTTGTGCTTATAAATAAGAACCTCTATAATTGTAGGGGTTAAAAAATAACACAAATTTAACACTAAAAAGACTGATGAAAATACTGATGCTAGGGTGGGAATTGCCACCTCATAACAGCGGTGGTTTAGGTACAGCTTGTTATCATTTATGTAAAGAATTATCAAAAAATGACGTCGATATTGAGTTTTTGCTTCCATACTCAGCTAAACACGACATCAATTTTATGAACATTACGGCTGTTAACCCACAAGGTGTATTGAATATTACCAAGTCTGGGAACGCTTATGACAGTTTTAAATATCTGATGGCCGATGGAAGTGAACGTTGGCTAAATATTTACGAACAGCAACAACTTTATGAAGAATCAGTTAGTAAAATAATTGAAGAAAAAGAATTCGATATTGTACATGCCCACGATTGGTTGACTTTTAAAGCAGCCTTGAGAGTAAAAGCCATTAAAAATTGTCCAATTGTATTACATGTACACTCGGTTGAATCAGATAGAGCCGGTCGACCAGATGGCAATCCGGAAGTTCAAGAAATTGAATCTGTAGCGCTACATATGGCAGATCAAATAATTGCGGTTAGCAACCATACTAAACGCTCTATAATCAATGATTATGGAATTCCAGCTGACAAAATAGAAGTAATTCACAACAGCATTGAACCGGATTTGTCAGCTAAGCTTTCAGAAGTTAACTCATACCGCTATCTAAACGTAATGAAGAGTTTGGGCTACAAAGTTATCGTCAACATTGGTCGACTTACAATTCAAAAAGGCCTACCTAATCTGTTATTAGCTGCACAAAAAGTCATAAATCAAGAACCAAAGTCATTGTTTCTGATTGTCGGCAGTGGCGAGCAATATGCCGAATTAATAGAACTTGCCGCGACTTTAGGAATTGGTCCTAACGTACTTTTCGCCGATTTCCAACGCGGTAAACGCTGGCGCGACGCCTTCGCGATTGGTGATCTTTTCGTTTTACCCTCTGTGTCTGAGCCCTTTGGTTTAACTCCTCTGGAATCCATTGGATACGGTACACCAGTTCTGATCAGCAAACAATCTGGTGTCAGTGAAGTTCTAATGAATTGCCTGAAAGTTGATCACTGGGATATTGATGAAATGACAAATAAAATTGTTTCTGTTATCCGGAGTCCCGAGCTTCAGCAGGAACTACAGCAAAACTCTTATAATGAATATGAACGTATGGCCTGGGAACCCGCCAGCCATAAAATTCGCAATTTATACCATCAGCATTTAGCCAAGGCAACGGTATGACTAAGGCCATCGCGTTATATTTGCATGTACACCAACCTTATCGTATTCGCCACTATACAGTATTTGATAGTGGCAATAATCACGATTACTTTGATGCAAAGTTTGAAGATCCAGCTAGCAATGAACGAATTATTAAAAAAATTACACAGAAATCATATTTGCCAACTAATACCCGACTATTGGAATTATTGCACCAAAATCCGGAATTTAAGTTAAGTTTATCCATTACGGGTACGGTAATAGAACAATTACAGCGTTGGTCACCTGAAGCTTTAGAATCTTTCAAAAGATTAACCGAGACTGGCCGGGTGGAAATTTTAGCGGAAACGTATCACCACAGCTTGGCTTTTTTCTATTCAAGAGCTGAATTTGAAATGCAAGTCGATATGCACAAACGAAAAATTCAAGAGGTATTTGGACAAACACCAACGATTTTTCGAAACACGGAGTTAGCTTTTAACAATGAATTGGCAAACTGGGCTGATATGGCTGGCTATAAAGGAGTTGTGGCCGAGGGTTGGGATCCGATTCTAGGTTGGCGAAGTCCTAATTATGTTTATCAACCGGCTCATACCGAGCACATAAAATTGCTATTGAAGAACTACCGCTTGAGCGATGATATTGCTTTTCGCTTTGGTGACAGTGAATGGAATGAATGGCCACTGACAGCTGACAAATTTTCCCATTGGTTATCGTCGGATCAAAATGCTACAAATTTTAACTTATTTATGGATTATGAAACATTTGGCGAGCATCAATGGGACGAGTCAGGAATATTTGGGTTTTTAGAGCATTTGCCAGGTGAGTGGCTTAAAACATCAGGCAACACTTTCATGACGTTAAGCGAAGTTATAGATAATTTTCAGCCAGTCGATAAAATTGACGTACCTGATACTGTAACCTGGGCGGACACCGAAAGAGATTTATCTGCCTGGCTGGGCAATGCTATGCAGGCTGCCGCTATTACCGCCCTGTATGGAATGGAGGATAACATTATTGGGAGCGGCGATTTAGCTTTGATTGATGATTGGCGACGATTACAAACATCAGATCATTTTTACTATATGTGCACCAAATGGTTTAACGATGGTGACATTCATGCTTATTTCAGTCCTTATGACACGCCCTACGAAGGTTATATTAACTTCATGAACGCCTTTAGAGATATCCAATTCAGACTCGCACAGCGAGGCATATCACCATGAAATTCGGGGGTGGGACATGGGCCGTCCGGTAGTTTTAAGCAATGGCCGGCTGTTTGTCGGTCTTGATGAAAACGGTCTGGTGCACGACTTTTATTACCCTTATGTTGGTTTAGAGAATTTGACCACTGCTCGTAGCAGCCAACATAAAATCGGTGTATGGGTTAACGGCCAATTCAAGTGGACAGATGATGGCACCTGGCAGGCAGAAGTAGATTTTGAATTTGATGCATTAGTCAGTTCGATCAAACTAAAGTCAGATGAATTGGCTATAAGTTTAGAATTTCATGATTTCGTAGATGATGAGTTTAATGCTTTAATTCGACATATCACAATTACCAATAACACCGATAATGAACGTGATATCAGGTTATTTATGCATCAGGTATTTCAAATTTCTCGTGCTGGCCGGGCTGATACCGCCATATACGTGCCTGGAGAGCACTATATTCTTGATTACAAGGGTCGTTACTGTCTGTTAATTGCCGGCCAATTTCGGGATCATCAGGATTTCGACCAATATGCGGTCGGAAATTACGGTATTGAGGGCAAAGCCGGCACATTTTCAGACGCTGAAGACGGCGAATTATCAGGTAACGCTGTCGAGCACGGCGGAGTGGACAGCGTCATTCGCTTTCGTAAAATACTGTCCGGAGGGGCTAGCACGGAAGTTGACTATTGGGTAGTAGCCGCTAGTAGCCAAACTGATGCCGAAAAATCTCATATAAAGTTCAAAAGTGAGATTATGTCCGAGCGCTTGCATCGTATCAGAAGCGACTGGCAAAGATGGTTAGTTGGGAACGAGGGAAAATTACCGGACTTTCAAGCTCGCAGCCTTAACCATAGCCTGTTGATAATTAAGGCTCACTGCGATGAACGAGGCTCCGTGCTGGCCAGTGGCGACTCCAGTATTTTCAACTATGGTCGAGATTACTATTGTTATTGTTGGCCGCGCGACGCCTGTTATGCAGTTTGGCCATTAATTCGATTGCATCACTTCGAAGAAGCTAAGCAATTTTTTGAGTTTGCCAGAGATACAGTCCACAAGGACGGCTATTTAATGCATAAATACCAACCTGATAGAGCTATAGGTAGCACCTGGCATCCCTTAGTACATGGCCGTCGCCGTGAGTTAGCAATCCAAGAAGACGAAACCGCTAGCGTTATATTTATGATTGGAGAGTACTTCGATGCTAACTCATCGGACAGAAACTTCATTGAACATTTGTTTAATACTTTTGTGGTCACCGGTGCCAACTGGATGTTAAATTTCATTGATGAGCGGACCGGTTTGCCTCACGCCAGCTATGACCTATGGGAAGAAAAATTCCTTACCAGCACATACACGGTAAGCACTGTCATCGCCGGTTTTCGGACAGCGGCAAAATTGGCAGATACATTTGAAAGGGCCGATGAAGCCAGCAAATGGCGTAAGGCCGCCGATGATATTCAAGCAAATTTGGATAAACTTTATCATCCGGACGGCTATTTCAGAAAAGGTTTTCTACTATTAGAGAACGGTGACCTTCAATACGATGATACGGTTGATATTTCCAGTTTGTATGGGCCATTTATGTTCGCCGGTTTGGAGCTTAGTGATCCACGTTTGCAAGGTACGCTAAAGCAAATAGAAAACCGGCTGCTAAATTGCACACCCAGTGGGGGTGTCATCAGATACGAAAACGATAATTACTTCTTATCTAAACCACAATTTAAGGGCAATCCTTGGATTGTCAGCACACTTTGGCTAGCTCAGTATTACAAAGCTGCGGGTGCGGATGAAAAAGCCCAGTCACTTCTAGACTGGTCTTTAAAACGCGAATTACCGAGCGGTGCTTTGAGTGAGCAATTTGATGCTGAAACCGGCCAACCGCTGGGAGTTACGCCGCTAGTATGGAGTCATGCAGAACTAGTCAATACCATACTTGATCTAAGCAACAATAATTAGCGCTTAGGCGCTTCGTTACGCCCCAGATTCTTTTTGGTCTCAGAAAATAAAACGTGCCGGCGCAACTTAGGGCTGTATTTTTTAAGAATAAGCTTATCAGGTGTATTCATTGTATTTTTGGTGGTGTAATACAATCTTTCACCCGACTCTTCACTAACTAAACCAATTATCTTACGTTTGTCGCCTTTTTTTGCCATAAATTCTTAATTAATTATTAATACTTATTTCAATATTAACAGATTAGTAATCGGCTGTAAATGGAGCCGGCGGAGGGAGTCGAACCCACGACCCGCTGTTTACAAAACAGCTGCTCTGGCCACTGAGCTACGCCGGCGCAAAAAATTACTGACTTACCAGGGATAAAGTGTAGCAAAAACAGATATAATTTGCTACACTGGCATAGTTTTATTAGACTTCCCCTTAAGGACTTTTGCCATCTTAGCTCAGGGGTAGAGCACATCCATGGTAAGGATGGGGTCCGGGGTTCAAATCCCCGAGATGGCTCCACATGTGCAGGGATAGTGAAGCGGTCAAACACGGGTGACTGTAAATCATCTGGCTTAGCCTTCGGGGGTTCGAATCCCTCTCCCTGCACCAAGGCATTTTCAACTTCTAAAAAAATGAATGGAGCAATAAATATAATAAAATCAAAGTTATGGCACATCATCACCCTCTGGTAGATAAATACATTGCTGATTTACCGGCCTGGCAGCAGGATATCTGCCGAATTGTGCGGGATATTGTACATCAAGCCGATCCCGATGTAATTGAAGTCATTAAGTTTACTAATCGTCCGTACTTTGAATTAAACGGTAATGTGTGTGCCCTATTAGCTGCTAAAGACCATGTAAACGTTTTTATATATGACCCTTTAGCACCTGACCCCGAAGGCATTATCAACCAAGGTAAAGGTAATAAAACAGCCAGAGCCATCCAAATCTATAAAAATGACAGAATAAATCAAAGAGCTCTGTTAAATCTTTTAAAAGATGTGATTTCAAATAATCGTGCTGGTGGTTGGCGCAAAGTAGTCAAGAGCTAGATATTTTTTACGCTCTGCGTTTTCATGGAGTGCGATTACGAATGATGCACCTTTTGCATTTGTTCCATTGTTATTATTGATCTCAGGGATGAAGCTTATTTATGGCTTGTCTATAAACAAGTGTTCACCGCTAGCTAATCTACCCATATTGCTAAAAATTGTATCAGTACTTTTTTCAAGAGTATCAGCAAGATGAAATACTTCATCAGCTGTAAATTCTCCAACCTCATCAGCACCGCAATCTAGACAGCGTAATTGTACATGAAAATTATTATTTGATACATTATCTATTTTAACGGGAACGTTAAGATCACTATTGCAATTAAGGCAAAAGTTTAGTTCTCTTTGACTCTCCTGATATCCAACTCTACCAAATTCTAATATAGCCATTATAAATATATTTCTACTTAAAATAATTATTAATTTACTAATTAAGAGAAATATAATACCATTAGTTAGTCTTAAATACAATTTTTTGGTACGCCTATAATGGCGTGTTTTTTGGTTTTCTTTAAAATTAGAAGTTAGCTAATTGCGCGTCTAGCTGGCCAGAGTCAGAGTTATTGCTACTGCTAGGGTCAGTCTGGTCTAAGGTAGCCGATGCCTTGTCCAAATCGCTCGTAGAGCTGATTTTAGGTGAAGTAGCATCGTTTTTGGCCTTGGCCGTGCTTGAGCTAGCCGTTTGGTTTGTGCCAGTAGTAGAACTATTGTCAGCAGTTTTTGTGCTCTGATTGTTATAGACCATGTAGCCTGCAAAACTTAGTATAGCTGCGACAGCTATCACAATAACTGCTTCAACGACTGAGAAACCTGATTGGTTAATGTTTAAACTCATTACTGGTTGCCCCCCGTAGTGTTGTCCATAGATTCGGTAGTACCTTGTACAGATTTCACGCCTACAATTAAGTTTTTGACTGAAGTCTTGTAGTCCTTGAGAGCTTGGATTTCACCCTTGAGGGCCTCCTTAAAACTAGATGCAGCACCCTTAGGATCAGTGCCATCACACTTGAAGGTAACACTTTCCGCTTTAACCGTGTCAACTTCAGTTTGAGCTGCAGCTTTCTTAGCGGTAACGTCAGTTACGAGCGCGTCGTAGTTGCTAAGTGTTTTGCCTTTGTCGGTGTAAAATGTTTCGGTCTTAGTAGCAATTGAAGTGAACAAGTTTAATTGCCTCTGCCCGCGATCACTAATGTGTTTTAAAATGTTATTAATAGCCTTTTCACGGTTTTTGCAAGCTTTGAGCTTAGCATCCGCTAATTTCGCAGTTCGATGTGAGCTAGGATCAGTTTGTTGACCAGCGGATTGAGCGGATGCTTCAGCATTAGCGTGCATATTTGGTTCAGCTGAGACTATCGCTATTCCTGTTATGCTCGTCACTACTAATCCGGCGGTTAGCAATCCCAGTCTTGATATTACATTCATTTTGATGCCTTGTTATTTAGTTTTAATGCCTACCTAAATCTTATGATTCACAATAAATTATGTCAAGCAGTAATTGATCGACAGAAACTCAGTAACTAGGCAATAAGTTACGATTTTGCTATGCTTAATTTTAATGAAAGTTTGAGGAGACAAACTTATTTCGAGTAATAATCAAAGGGCCTTGTCGCGGCACTCTGAAAATAAATGGGTAATTCTAGCCTTATTGGCATTGGCTCAATTCATGGTGATCCTGGATGTAGCGATTGTAAATGTAGCACTGCCGACTATATTTAAGGAATTACATTTTGCTCCAAATAATTTACAGTGGGTTGTAACGGCTTATACATTGACTTTTGGCGGATTCCTACTGCTGGGTGGGCGAGCCTCTGATCTGTTCGGTAGAAGAAAAATATTTATCGGTGCGGTCTGTTTATTTTCGTTTTGCTCATTGCTGTGTGGCTTATCACAAACCGAAACTCAGTTAATTATCGCCAGGGCTGCTCAGGGGTTTGCAGCCGCCATAATGTCACCAGCAGCATTATCTATTGTTTTAGCTGAATTTGCAGAAGGCAAAGAGCGAAATAAAGCTATGGGCGTATGGGGTGGAGTGGCTGCCGGCGGTGCCGCAGTTGGTGTGTTATTAGGCGGTATACTTACTCAATATTTGGGTTGGGAATGGAATTTCTTCGTAAATGTACCTGTTGGAATTCTTGTTGTTCTAGCAGCAACCAGACTTTTGCCACGCCACATCGGTGAAGAAAATCAAAAATTAAAATTAGATCTGTCAGGTGCCGTTCTTGCCACATCCGGCCTAATATCTTTGGTTTACGGTCTGTCAAAAGCGCCGACACTTACCTGGAGCTCGGCTACCGTCTGGAAATTCATTATAGGTGGTTTGATATTGCTGGTGATTTTTGTTTTTAATGAAAGCCGGGTAAAACAGCCTTTGATGCCATTAGCCATTTTTAAAATACGAAACGTTGCCGGCGGTAATACTGCATTTTTAGCGATTGCTTGTACCTTGTTTTCAATGTTTTTTTTCCTAACTTTATATATACAAAATATTCTTGGCTATTCCCCGGTAAAGACCGGATTATGTTTCCTACCAATAACATTTATCATAGGTATAATGTCGGCTATCGTCTCTAACCTGGTAGGTAAAGTTGGTTATAAACCACCGATGATGGTGGGACCACTGGTGCTTTCTTTTGGTCTATACTTGCTTAGTCATTTATTAAAGGTAGACGGTAATTATTGGCACAATGTTTTCCCAGGGTTAGCCACCTGCGCAGTTGGGATGGGTTTAACATTCGTTTCTGGCACATTGGTAGCTACTTCTGGCGTACCTAAACATTTCTCCGGGTTGGCATCAGGTATCTTGAATACTTCTCAGCAAGTTGGAGGAGCTATTGGCCTGGCCATCTTATCAGCAATTGCATTTACCACTATCAAGACAGATACAATGACGCATAATGTTGCATTATCAACGGCACAAGTGCACGGGTATAGCAATGCATTGCATGTGGGAGCCGGTTTGGCTTTGGCAGCCTCTTTAATTGTCACCTTAGTAGTCAAAAATCAAATAGTCGATGCCAAAGACGCATTGACTGCAGCCGGCTAACATATTTTACAAATATACATCTTTCAACAGATCAATGTCCGGTATTGTGAATTTATTTTTTTTATATACTATTAAACCCCGAAGCACAAGACTCGAAATAACCGTATCAGTATCTTCTAGATTAATATTTACCTGCTCAGATATATCTTTTGAGGTCAACGGAATCGGTATACTCAAATGCATTTTGCCGCTTATCATTTTGGCGACGCCGAACTCCTCCGCTAAACTTACTAACTGATGTGCAATCTTTGAGTAATTGTCCTTATATGCAGTGCTAGCCAAGCGATTGATATTCGATTTCAAACGTAATCCAGCTTCATAAAAAAGATCAATATATAGGGATGAATCTTTTTTTAGTGCTGGTAAAATTTCAGTTGTTCTGAGACTAAGAGCTTTAATTTTTGTCATAGCTTGATAAACATAAACAAAATTATCTTGGTTTAGTTGCAAGTCAAAAAGATTACTATACAGCTGAGATAACGGAAATATATGACCTGGCCCATATATTAGCTCTATCGCACCCCGCTCATTTTCTAAAAGTCTATAACGCTTAACATATCCGCTTTGCAATATAAATAAAGTTTTCGTATAACTTTGGGTATGATAAATCTCCCCCTTGTCATGTATATTGAGTTGCCCTAATTGCATCATAATTTGCGTTAATCCATTGGCTCTCATGTATGACATTGTAAGAATTTTATTGCGCCCTGCCAACCCTTACGTTAGATTTGATTAATTAGGTAAAGCTTTTATAATTGAAGTTCTAGGATACAAAAATAGTAAAAAAATATTTTATAAGAGGTGTTAGGAGCCCCAGTGATGGCATACGAAACAAGTGCTCAAAGCGGCTCTAGCACTAAATTTGCTAGTCTTTTACTCAAAAGTGAATTAATATCCCAAACGGCGGGTGGCCCGGGTGTGGAACCTCAGACTGCTGCAATGTTTAACTATATCCTTAATAATGGTGGCCCAGCAACAAACGAATTAGTAGCCATGGCAGCATCACTTACTATACAGAATCGAGGCGTTAGTCGTGGTGCGGCCGCGAGTCTATTCCGTACTGTAATTATTGATTCCTTATCGACTACCTACGGCGATAATGTATTTTCGGATAAGGACCGCACCACAGTTGAAGATTGGCAAGAACCTATCGATAAGCTTGAGCAAGATCTAGTAAGTGAACATACGGATACATTCAATAAAATAGAGACTGCTTTGATTATTTTCACGGCTGCCACTCCGGTCAGAGAAAGATATTACAACCAGGAATTGATTGCCCAGTTAAGTCGAGATAGATTTCCAGATGGTATTCGGGCTCTCGATTATGGCTGTAGTTTATTTTTGGGAAGTCTAGCGATTGCCAACAAACACCTATTACCTATCGAATTTGAGAATGTATCAGCTGAGGTGCCTGGGAGAAAAACTGATGATGATCTTACAGCTCAGGCTAATTTGATACTAGCCAAGGAGTCATTGTTTAAACAGATAGTGGCTGTCGATACTTTTCCATTTTATAATGAAGGCAGGCAGGGGTTCGATAAGTGGGCAGCACAATTTGCGCTCCACGGTTTGCGACCTAGTGAGAGAAATAATCCTGCGTATATGGGTGAAATCAAGAATTTGATGAATACTAAGGATCGGGCTAGCTCAAAATATGACAGAAATTCTATAGTCAAATTCCAAGCTGCTGACTTTCTAAAACGCGAAGAGTTAGTTGAATTTAGCGAGCAATACCCCGATACTTTCGATTTAATTATGGTAAATTATGTCACACAGGAGTTAAATCCTCAACATAGGCTAAAACTTCATAATTTACTTTGTAACCTTCTCAGTGAAAATGGTCTACTTATTTACAATCACCAGGCTCACATTGATGATAGTGTTGAGCAACCTGCACCAATTGAAGCAGTGCAACATTACAACACATATGCAACTTTGCCAAATAGAAGTCGTATGCATGTAGTAGATCGCCTACTACACCCCAGCTGGGTACAAGAAGCAATGAGCTATTACGATAATCGGTGTCGAATAGTCAGATTGGGTGCCGGAAAATTAGTTGTGAATGGAGAGGCTGAGTTAATTGCTGATCTGGTTCGGCAGTCCTAAACCACTACCCGACGGGGGCGAAGTATACGCTTGCGGCGGGCTGGCACATTTAGTTTTTTGATCTGCTCTGCCACCAGATCAGCTTCTGCTTGCATATCGTGTTTCATATAGGCATTGTGTAGCAGGGTGAATATTTCGCGATTTGGTTCAAGTTCAGAAGCACGTTGAAGTTCTTGAAACATTAACTTATCATTCCCAAGTTTCTCCTGCACCTTGGCATAAGCTATGTGGCGGGCCGCCAGATCATCTTCTAATTTGAGCGCTTGCTCAAATGCAACTGCTGATTTCTCATAGTTTTCAGTTTCATAATAGATCAACCCTAAATTATGCAAACTGGATGGGGTGGCGTCAATGCTGGAAGCTATCTCAAAACAGTCAATGGCATCACGATACTCTTTTTGTTTGGCATATAAGATACCAAGTCTGTTATATGCCGCGGCATTTTTTTCATCGATTTTAAGTATGGTTAACAATGCTTTTTCAGCCCGCAGAAAGCGATTTTCACGCATGCCTTGGTGGGCTATATCCCATAATTTGCCTAGTCGGTCGCCCACCTTGCGTGAAACATTGGCTATTTCGTCATCGTGAATGACAGAGTTTTGGATTGCCAATAATGCAAAAGCCGCAACGATCAATAATGCATACATCTACTAAATATTTTATCATGTCCTATAAACCTAGCATTAGATTTGCCAGCACAAGTTTTGGCTGAGCACTGACACTTAATGCTGTCTGTGCCTGATAAGCCGTTTCTAAAATAGCCTGCCATTTTAAAGCTGAACTACCCGTAGCTGACTGTAAGCTTATTTTAGCCATTTGCTCTAATATAAAAACCGTATCACGGACCAAGACAGGTTGTTTAGCGAGTTCGTCAATCGTAATAATGCGATCATAAACCGATTGGCTAAGTAACTGCCGGGCTTTTTGGGTAGCTAATATCAGTGGATGGTCAGATTCTTTCACTAACGATTGCATTAATCCGATTAAGCCGCCGCTTATAGCGTAAGCTCGTTTGACGGTTGTTGTATCTACATTCTTTTTATTGAAGTAAAGTTCAACTTCTGGAAGGCTTGGTTGTTTAATCACCATGGTTTGAACTCTGGAGCGAATTGTCGGCAATAAGGCTTTTTCCTTGGCGGAAGTCAATATAATCACTGAAAATTCTGGCGGCTCTTCCAGTAATTTTAATAACGCATTCTGGGCTTGAATAGTCATTAAATGAGAGTCTTCAATAATAATAATTCTGTTATAAACTTCATTACTGGGAACTTTAAGACTCATAAATCCATCAAGTTGTCGTATTTCATCAATCCCTATTGATTTATTGTCACCATTATTAAGCACCAATTTGTAAGGATAACCCCCGAAGGTTCCTTGAGGTATAGACAAAATTCTTTCTGCCAAAGTTACAGCCAAGCTTAACTTACCGCTACCGGTTGGCCCAACAATTAAAATGGCCTGTGAAGGCTGGCGGCCAAATTTATCTATTTGTGACAAAGTTGAGGGGTGAATTAACAGATCACTCATGCTATAAATATTTATCAAACTCCTCTGGAATTGTTGAAGTGAAAATTCGTCGTTTTTTGTCCGGTGTAGTAATTTCTAACTCTTTGGCATGTAAATATAATCGATCGGCTGACAGTCCTCCGTATAAATTATCGCCTAGTATCGGATGACCCAATTGTTTTAAATGCACGCGTAATTGATGTGTCCTTCCGGTAGTCGGTTTAAGTTCAATATAACTATATTTATTTGAGTTACTTATTACTTTATATCCCGTTTCTGCCTTTTTGCCATGACTACCGACTCTAAAAGTCTGAGGATGCTTGGGGTTTCTCTCAATCGGCATATCTATTAATGCTGCCGGCTCCTTTGGTTGACCTTCAATTATAGCTATATAAGTTTTTTTCACTTTACGCTGTGAGAATTGCTTTTGAAGCCATTGAAGTGATTCGGAGGATTTGGCGACAATCATTACTCCACTGGTCGCTCTATCTAAACGATGAACTATCCCGGCACGATCTCCGACCATCGCCGGTGAACGATAGCTAAGCCAAGTGGCAACGGTCGCTTCCGGATTATAATCGCCCTTACTATGAGTCAATATGCCACTAGGTTTGTTGATTACCACGAAATCTTCATTTTCAAATAAAATTGGCATATCAATTATTGGTGGTATTTTTTTAACACTTGCTTCGGTTCTAATGAAAATTTTATCTTCTGGCTGTACTCGGTAGCTTGGCTTTAGCATTGGTATTTTGTTAACTTTCACTTGCCCTGATTCAATCAGTTTAACTGCTGCTGAACGACTTAAATGTTGTATATTTGCTACTACATATTGATCTAAACGATCAGTCTTGATTATTTCCTGATGTCGCACAGCTTACCTCAAACCGACGGCTCGTTGTACTTTGTGTAATCGCTTTTCAGCTATTTGACCCATTTCTTTTTCGCTAGATTCGAGCTTTCGCATAATAATGGCATCGTCTACTTTTGCTAAATTTTTCTGAAAATCGGTTAAAAAATCCTCTAAGCAATCAGCAACAGCTGATTTTAATGGCCCATATTGATTTTGACCGATGTATTTATTTGGTTTTCCGCTAAGTAAATTGAGTATATCCAATAAATTGCTTACACCAGGTTGTGTCGCATAATCGTGCTTAACCTTGTTCAAACTATCTGTCTCAGCACTCATAATTTTTTTACGTACATCAGCCGGATTATCTGTTAAAAATATAACTCCACGTCCGGAAACATCGCTTTTACTCATCTTTTTGGTTGGATTATGCAAATCCCGGATACGTAACCCCTGCTCTTTATTAAAAAATTCATGTTGACTTTTGACTGGTCTGGGAATAGTAAATAATTCTCCGAAGCGTTTATTCAATCGCTGCGAGATATCTCGCGTAAACTCCAAATGCTGAGTTTGGTCGTCACCAACTGGTATATATTCAGCACCGTAAAGCAATATATCGGCTGCCATTAACAGCGGATAGTTAAATAATCCGACACTAAGACGGTCTACGCCAATTTTTGCAGCTTTATCTTTAAATTGAGTCATTCGCGATAATTCGCCAAAACCAGTAAAGCAACTTAAAATCCAAGTCAGCTCATTATGAGCTGGTATAAAGCTTTGCCTATAAAGATATACATCATTATGCTCAATTGGTAAACCAGCCGCCACAAAAATGCGTAAATTATTCATTATGGCAGCCTGTAGATTGGCATGCTCAATCGGAGTTGTAAAACTATGCAGATCCGGAACAAACAAATTAATCTGATAATCGCCAGCTTTTTGATTTGCCATATCAACAAGAGGCAAAAGGGCACCCAAATAGTTTCCAATATGCAAATTATTATTAGCCCTAAGGCCCGTCAAAATTACCGGCTTAGTCATGATTAACCTAATTATATCAGTTGCTGACTCGTCTAGCTTGAACGGCTTGACTTAAGGTATCCATCATTTGCTCGGTTATTCCTAGTCCAACACATTCGTCGGTTATACTTACACCAAACTCGAGAGTATCAATCGGACCAGGAGCTTGTTGTCCGGCAACAAGATTGCTTTCAATCATAACCAACTTTATGGCGGTTTCACCTAGAGCAATTTGACTTGACACGTCTCTCACAACTTCAACTTGTTTGGCAGCAACTTTTCCGCTGTTACCATGAGATGCATCAATGCCTATACTTTCTGGCAGGCTCTTGATACTTAAAATTGATTTCATTTCTTGCACGCTTGCTCGATTGAAGTTAGGTCCTTTGGCCCCGCCTCTTAAAATTGGTGTTACAGTGGGGTTACCCTCGCTCTCAATAGCAGCCAGAAGACCCTGTTCATCGTCACCAATATATGTATGGCCCGTATGGGCAGTTCTGACAGCTTCTGCAACTTTTTCTAGATCTCCGTCTAACGGGTTCTTTACCAGTCCGACGGCGCTTGTGACAGATAAATATACTCTCCCTCTATTAGACAGGGAATCACGTGCGCCAATTGCATCTACTACGGCTAAGTCATCAAAATATTGGGTTGTTAACGAATCTAGGCGTTCAAGCGCCGTCGGAACACCAATATCTGTTACTTGACAAAGAAAAAGTCTACTCATAGTTAATCCCAAGCTGATCGCGGTAGTCCCATTGATATTTGGATCATTAATAAGGCCTTTCCATCCAAGCTCTGATCTTGGTTTTTCTAAATATGTCCGCATTACTATTTCAAGATGATTACCATAGTGATCACGCATTTCTGCTAAGCGTTTTGCATAAATCATGCCTTGGTCGGGATCGTGAATTGAACATGGACCGGCAATAACCAGTAATCGGTCATCCTCTCCACTTAATATTTTTGTAGCAGATTCTCTGCCATCTAAAACTGTACTAACGGATCTTGGTGACGGAACCAGAACACTTTTCAAAGCGTCCACTTCTATGGCTGTAGTAATTGATTTTACACGTGTGTTGGTAAGCTTCGTCCTATCAATTTCGTCCGGTGTTGTCAGACCGCTTGCTTCGCGCAAACTAGCAAAAACCCCAGTTTTCATTTCTGTAATTTTATCATTAAGGGCAATCTGCTGTTCAAGCATTTGATCAGTTAAATATTCTGCTTCTAATCTGATAGTAGGTTGAGTCATATGTCCGGATTCTGGTGTCATTGTATTTACCGTATTTTCCTTATATTAAAAAACCGCCTTGGCGGCGGTCGGTTCGTCTTATGATTATTAATTGTTAGCTCGATATAAATGCTTCACCGCCTAGGTTAAAGTCGGTAAAAAACCAATACTGTTGTAGCTGCACTCTCGACATAGCATATATTGTACACAGTTTGTCAATTGCGTCAACTGATATTGAGTGTTAGCGTTTGGTGAATTGGCGTTGTTTACGAGCGCCTTTTAGACCGAACTTCTTGCGTTCTTTTTCTCGGGAATCGCGGCTTAATAGGTCGTCTCTTTTCAATGTATTTTTCAAATCTTCATTCATTACAGTTAAAGCTTTGCTTATTCCCAGCCGGATGGCATCAGTCTGGCCATCGTGTCCACCACCGGAGACTACTGCGCTGACATCATACTTATTAACTAAATCTAAAAGTACAAACGGTTGTTGCAATTTATTTAGAAGGTACTTGCTGCCGGCCAAATAATCTGAGGCTGTTTGATCATTGATCGAAATTGCACCTTTGCCTGACTGCAAACGCACCCGCGCTGTAGCACTCTTACGACGTCCGATGGCGTAATAATAATTATCTTTAGCCATTATTTCATTTCCTTTAGATCGATTAAGGTTGGTTTCTGTGCTTCGTGTCGATGCTCAGAATCAGCATAAACTTTAAGACGTTTCATCCTCTCAGCTCTCAATTTATTATCCGGGATCATACCTCTTATTGCTTGAGTTATGGCCTTGGTTGGGTCTTTATCTTGGGATTCTTGCAAGCTAGCTGATTTTAAACCGCCCGGGTAACCGCTATGTCGATAATAGATTTTCTTATTAAGTTTACCGCCAGTGGTTACTATATTATTAGCATTAATGACAATTACGAAATCGCCGCAGTCTATATGCCGTGTAAATTGGGGTTTAGCTTTGCCAGTTAGTAGGGTGGCAACTCTAGTAGCGACCCGTCCTAGCGGCATAGTGCTGGCATCTACGATATACCATTTACGGGCCACATCAGATGGTTTGGCACTGTAAGTTCTCATTATTTTGATGCCTTTGACTTTGAAGTGGCATTTTTAGTAACTTTGGCTGATGACGTTTTCTTAGTTTCAGTTTTATTATCTGCTTTAGCCACTTTTTTGACGGTCGGAGATTTGACGGATTTAGACTCCGGTTTATCAGCCAAAGTATTAGTAGAGGTAGCAGCTTTGGCGACTGGAGCCTCGGAGAGATCATCAACGAAATTAATTCGAGCCAATTGAGCATTATCACCTCGACGAAGACTTGTTTTAACGATACGTAAATGTCCACTCTGGCGACTGGCAAGCTTTGGTGCAATTTCGTCTACCAATTTGTGGGCAGTTGCCACCGTTTGCAACCCCTTCAAAACTTGACGACGATTGTGAAGTGAACCTTTTTTAGCTTGAGTAATTAGTTTTTCCAGATAAGGAACGACTTCTTTGGCCTTAGGTAAAGTGGTCTCGATTGACTCATATTTAATTAGCGACTCGGCTAAACTTTTTACCAGCGCTTGACGCTGATCGCGTTCGCGATGTAACTTTCTGCCTTGATAGCCGTGACGATGCATTTTTTTAGAGCTCCAGTTCTGTTAATTTCTCTTTTACTTCGTCCAGTGCCTTGCTACCGAACCCTTTGAGGTCACGCAACTCGGCATCATTCAAAGCAAATAAGTCGCGAATAGTGTGAATATCATTGTTAATTAACGCGTTAGTGGTGCGGGCAGACAAATTTAAGTCTTCTATTGAAGTGCTCAAGGCAGTGGCTTCGTCTCCTAACATATCGCTGCCGAACTCTCCTTCTTGGTCTTCACTCTCCAGAGTCGGTTCCTGCGTAGCTACCCTTGTTTTACCGGCTAAAGCGTTATATTGATTAACCAAAATAGCTGCTGCCTCTTCGAAGGCATCCTGTGGTGTAATTGAGCCATCAGTATCAACTGTTAACAACAGGCGGTCAAGGTCTGTAGCTTGACCAACACGCGTGTTTTCAACTTTATAGCGAACTCTAAGCACCGGGCTAAATATGGCGTCAACGGCAATCATATCGCTAGCTTTTTTGGCTGTTCCTTCTTCAATAGTGCGATAACCACGTCCAACTTCTACGGCCAGATCAATAGTCAATTCAGCTTTGGCATTATCTAATGTGGCAATTATATGCTCAGGATTAACAATTTCGACATCGGCATTGGTTTGAATATCCTTGGCGGTCAAAATACCTTTACCGCGTTTAACAATCCTTAAGTTTTGAGGATCATTGCCATAAACCCGAAATCGGACACCCTTAAGATTCAGCATTATATCTACGACATCTTCTTTTACGCCGTTTACATCTGTAAATTCGTGAGTTATACCTTCGATTTTGAAAGCCGTAATCGCAGCTCCAGCGATACTGGATAATAACACTCGTCGCAAACTGTTGCCCAAAGTCATTCCATAGCCGTTGTGAAGTGGCTCGATTACAAATGAGGCACTGTTGGCATTGTGCTCATCGACTTTTACAAGTCCAGGGGTATGAATAATATTTGACATGTGGTTATGGCTCCCTATTTTAACGTGAGTAATACTCAACGATTAACTGTTCATTAATATCAGGTTCGGCGTCATCTCGAGATGGCGCTCCGGTAATCGACAAGGTGACTTTCTTACGGTCGACTTTTATCCAGCCCGGTATGTCACCTGGTACGGGACTGACGTCATCAAGTCTCTTAAAATATTCAGTTTGACGGCTGTGTGGTCGCAAACTTAATTGATCGCCAATACGAACGCGAATTGATGGAATGTCTACGCGTGAATCATTTAACATAAAATGGCCATGAGTCATCAATTGACGGGCCGAACGCCGACTGGGAGCGAAACCAGCCCGATAAATTACATTATCAGCGCGTTGCTCTAATAATTGCAGCAAAATTTGACCTGATTGACCTTTTTGACGTGATGCTTCCTTCATTAGATTGCTAAACTGCTTTTCTAAGAGACCATATAATCGTTTTACTTTTTGCTTTTCGCGCAATTGCAGGTTGTACTGGCTGCTCCTACCTGCGTTTCGCCCACGTCTTTGCTGCGGACCGGCTCCGGGTTTGGAGGATCGTTTAACCAATACTTTGTGGGCCTTAGGATGCAAGGCATATCCTTCGCGTCGACTCATTTTAACTATAGAACTTCTGTCGCGTGCCATATTATCCTTCTAAATCCTTCTCGCTTTACGCGGTCGTACTCCGCCGTGCGGCACACCGGTAACATCGCATATGCTGTCAACATTGATATCTACATTGCCGAGAGCTCGGACAGCGGCATCCCGACCTAAGCCTACTCCCTTGATAAAAACATCAGCTTTCTTAAAACTGTACTGCTGCTTTGCTGCTTGAGCGGCGCGTTCAGCCGCTACTTGAGCAGCATAGGCCGTGCCTTTCTTAGATCCGCGAAATCCGCATGCCCCAGCGCTGGATGCTGTTAACACATTGCCCTTGGAATCGGTAAACGTAATTACGGTATTGTTAAAAGTAGCTAAGATGTGCACTTGTCCAGCTGGAACGCTACGCTTGGTTTTTTTACGGCGAGTTGTCGGAGTAGGCTTTGTATCTACTTCAGTGATATTTTTATCATCCGTTGTCTCAGTAAAATCAGGCTTATCGGCAGATGTTTCAACAGGCGATTCTGTGGATACTGTACTGGTTTTATCGTCTTCTGCCATAAACTACCTTAAGTCTTCGATGCTACTTTCTTAGCCGTACCGCCGACTGTTACTTTTTTACCTCGCCGAGTGCGGGCATTGGTCTTAGTTCGCTGGCCCCTCGATGGTAATCCTAAAGTGTGTCTATGTCCTCGGTAAGACTTAATATCCTTAAGTCTTTTGATATTACCGCTTACAATGCGCTGAAGCTCACCTTCCACAACATAATCGGCATTGATGGCTTCTTGAATTCTGGAAATTTCGGCATCTGTTAAATCTTTGGCTCTGGTAGTCGCTTCGACTTTAGCGCGCTCTAGAATATCATAGCTGCTCTTCGGACCAATGCCGTAAACATAAGTGAGTGCCACCCAAACTTGCTTGTCAGCCGGAATTGTTACTCCAGAAATTCGGGCCATTATTTATCCTTGCCTTTGCTTGTGCTTAGGTTTGAACTTATTGATAACGTAAACGCGCCCCTTGCGGCGCACAATTTTGTCATCCGGACTAATTTTTTTAACACTGGCACGCACTTTCATGCGGATCATCTCCTTTCAGAGTGTGACTCACTGCTCTAAATTATTAACTTTTGCGGTAGGTGATTCTGCCCTTTGTAAGATCATAAGGGGTCAACTCGACCGTAACGCTGTCACCGGGCACAATTCGGATAAAATGTTTCCTCATCTTGCCGGCAACGTGAGCTATAATTTTATGGCCGTTCTCAAGTTCAACGCGAAATTGCGTACCTGGCAGGGTCTCAATAATAGTCCCTGTCAACTCAATTACTTCCTTATTGGCTGCCATATATAACTACTGGAAGTAAAGTATAGCAGACACTACAACACTTTGTAAAGCGTTTTCCACTACAAATCTATGGCACTCTTCAATTTGAGTGCCTAACTAATTCAATTGTAGCATATTATAAAGTAGCATATTATAAAGCTGGCACGTGCCGATTGGTTTATTTTTTAGAAGATTTATCAGAGTCACCACGCCTAAGCAAGCGCTTGCCAAATCTGAGACGACCACCGCCCGGCGGAGCCCCAGCACCACTTATGTCCGTGTCATAGAAGAAATCTGGCTGAGAATATTGATCGTAGGTGACCATCAAAGCACGTGATTCTACAGCCCTTAGAGTTTGAAGGGCAACTGATACCAAGATAAGAACACTGGTACCGCCAAGTGTAATGCTGGTAGTAATAAACACTTGGGCGATAACCGGCATGACTGCCAGCAAACCAAGGCTTAAGGCACCGAAAAATGTCAATCGATTAACTATCTTGCCCAAATATTTTTCAGTTTGGTCGCCACCTCGGACACCCTCAATAAAGCCTCCTTGTTTGTGCAAATTTTCTGCAATTTCCTTGGAGTTGAATGTGATACTGGTATAGAAGAATGTAAAAGTAAACACTAAAAAGAAATATGTAATAGGGTAAATATAAGCTTTCAAACCTTGGGTAGCAAATGTGTTAGCTGACGGTGTTTGAAACCAGGTACTCAAATTAGTACCAATATGGGCTAGGTGCGGATTATGGCTGCCGCTTAATAATTGTCCGATAAAGCTGGGAACCGCTAGAAATGCGACCGCAAAAATAATTGGGACAACACCAGCAGTAATCAATTTAACCGGTAGAACTGTGGTAATACCGCCATAGGCGCGATTGCCTTGAACCCGTTTAGCATAATTCACGGTCAGATTGCGGGCCGCTTCATTTAGCATCACAACCAGCCATGTCACCAAAACCACTGAAAACAACATGACCAAGCCGGCAACTAAGGCGTGTTTATCTATGGGTAAGACGTGGCCAAATATTCTAAAATGATCATTTTTCTTAATTACGCCGCCGACAATTTCTCCGATATTGGAAGGAAGTCGGCTAACAATTCCAACCGTAATAATAAGCGATATACCATTGCCAATACTTTGCTCGGTAATTAGTTCACCCAACCACATAAGTAACATCGAGCCGCCAGTCAAGGCAGCAACCATTAAAACCCATTGTAAAAAGGTTGAATGAGCGGTAATATCGCCTACGCCACCGATTGATTGGGCAGCCTGGCGAATAAGATATATCGATCCAATAGACTGAATTATTGCCAAAGGCAAAGTTAATATACGGGTATATTGATTAATTTTTTTCTGGCCAAATTCGCCCTCTTTGTGTAAAGCTTCTAGCTGAGGTACAGCTTTGGTTAACAATTGCATAATAATGGAGGCATTTATATAGGGGCCCATACCGGCGATCATTATGGAGAAGTTGGCCAGCGCTCCGCCGGATAACACATTAATAAAACTTAATAACTGTGGCGTATTGCTGGAATTAAACAGATTTTGCAGAACCTGGTGTAATGTCTCAGGATTACTTATTGGGACTGGAATGTGCGCCAAAATGCGAAAAACTAGCAGAATACCCAGGACGGCCAATATTCGCCCTCGCATATCTTTATGGGTTAAAGATCGACCGATTATTTTCCAGTTCAAACTCTTGTTTTGCCTCTCATTGCTTGAACTCTATTTAATCACATCCATAGGTGTTATCAAAGTCAAGCTGTCGGTATATATCCCCCGCTTTGATGTGACCATAAGCGTGAATAAATACCTTTTTCGTCAGATAATAATTCACTATGGGTACCAATCTGGGAAATTTTACCTTTATCCATAACTACAATTCGATCCATTCGCTGGATAGTACTTAATCGGTGGGCAATAACAATTGCTGTTCGGCCTTTCATAAGATCCCAAAGTGCTTTTTGGATATATAGTTCACTCTGGCTATCCAGAGAACTGGTGGCTTCATCCAGTACTAATATTGGCGCATCTTTGATTAAGGCCCTAGCAATGGCTACTCGCTGTCTCTGACCACCTGACAATTTCACACCTCGTTCGCCAACCATAGATTTATAGCCGTTCGGTAATTCAAATATAAACTCATCTACATAAGCAGTTTTGGAAGCTTTAACTATGGTTTTTTGACTAGCGTCCGGTTCAGCGTATGCAATATTCTCTTTAATGGAACGGTGGAATAGCAATGGGTCTTGAGGTACATACGCAATGGTTCGTCGTAATTCTTCTTGAGTAAGCTTTTTAATATTAATACCGTCAATTTTTATACTGCCAATATCAGCATCCATAAATCGCAGTAACAGCTTCGTAATAGTAGTCTTTCCGCCACCTGAATAACCTACCAATCCGATTTTTTGGCCTACATTTACTAGTAAATTAAAATTATTTACAGCTTTAGTGCCCTTAGAGGCTTCAGGGTAACAATAAGTAACATTTTCAAATTCTAAATTATAGGTATGTTTTCGCACTAAATGTTTAGGCTTTACCGGGTCTAATACCTTTACCGGTGTTAAAGTGGTGGCTACGGCTTGGTAGGCAGTGCTCATTATTAACTCGTATTCTTTAACCATATCGGCAACATCGATAGTTACAACAATAAGTCTAATTACATAGAGTTGTACTAATGTGATGATAGCGATTGAAATTTCACCGTTTCTATAAAGATTGGCCGATACTACAAGCAGCAACACCATAGTTATAGACATCATGATATTGCGAATCGCGTTTTGAGGAAGAAATAAATCCCACGATTTTAGCTGAGCCCGCTCCCATTTTTTCATTGGTACATTTAAGCGTTGATTTTCATATTTTTCATTAGCAAAGTTTTTTACGGCTGAACCATGAGACAATGCATCACCTAAAACACCCGCCACTTCACCGCTAGCTGTGGCAACTAAACGCCTATACTTCAACCGATATTTAGAAAATATTAGCGTGACGCTAAGAGTCATCAACATGCAAATAACTGTAATCAACGCCAAAGTTAAAGAATTATAAGCTAATACAATCAGGCTAGCTACCAGTATTACGGCATTTCGGGGAAACTCAAACATGGCGAAGCGATTGTAATCCGTAAACGCATCGCGGATTCTGGCGGCCTGTGATCCTAGGGCGCCAATATATGTGCTGCTAAAGAATTCGTAATCCTTGCTTAAATAATTATTAAATAATGCACGTTGGACGTACGTGCCACCGTAAATACCATTGCGATTAAATGCCCAGGTCGCAAAAGAGTAAATTGCCTGGCCAATCACCGTCAGGCACAAAACCAACCATACATAATGTCCGACATTATCAAAATTACGCGTAATAATTGCTTGAATACCATAGGCAATTTGCAATGGTATGAAAACATTCATTACAAAAAAGGCCGGAATATAAAATATTAGGGTCGGAATAAAATATCGCGGTGTATAAAACATTGCCCGCCAAAATAAGCGATGAACTTCACGAGTAATTGTTTTATCGCGTTCCAACTCCTTATTCTCCATACATTTAATACTACGGCAGCCAATAATCTGTCACAAGTTTGTAAATTTATTACGGGACTATTCGGACTTAATAGTCGTTTTAGACTTTGACGAGGTTTTAGGGCGACTTAAACGGCTAAT
Organism: Saccharimonadales bacterium (SeqCode); assembly: GCA_035479135.1. GTDB lineage: Bacteria > Patescibacteriota > Saccharimonadia > Saccharimonadales > UBA4665 > DATIIY01. The sequence goes on along the minus strand of DATIIY010000005.1, from coordinate 227,629 downwards.
AGGTGTAAAACTACCGCCGGCAGCTTGAACAGTGGCAATGGCTGACTGGCTGGCTCTAGGCAATTTGACTGTAACTTTTTTAGTCAATTCTCCCTTTCTGATCAATTTGACGATTACATATGGAGAGCTGATAAGCCTAGCATCTGCTAATAAATTGGCATCGATTGTTTTATTTGCAAACTGTTCAAGTTGCCCGGTATAGACATTTTCAATCGGTTGTCGATGACTTTTAAAACCAGGTAATTTAGGTAACATTTGCATTAAGGGATTGCTGCCACCGGCGAATCCGGGTTTAGCGCTGCTGCCAGCTCGAGATTTTTGACCTTTGGTGCCACGACCGGCTGTTTTACCGCGGCCGGCAGCAATCCCCCGGCCGACACGCTGTCGTCGATTCGGCTTCAATGTAAGTAGTTCGTGATACTTCATTTTTAAATCCTACTTCTTAGCCTTAACTTTTGCTAATTTCTTGGTGGTAGTTTTTTTTGGTGTTGACTCATCTGATTTTGGCACATCGGATTTTGAAGTAAACTTAGCTGACGATGCCTTTGGGAGCTTGGGCTTACCAATTGGAGTCACCCACAAATTGGATGGTACCAGGCCATTTAATGCTCCGATGGTAGCATATGCTGTATTTGTTTTATTCGAAGAACCCAGTGATTTACTCAGCGCATTACTTACACCGGCTACTTCCAAAATTGTGCGCACTACGCCACCGGCTATCAATCCGGTACCCGGACTTGCCGGCTTTAGCAAAATGTGAGCGCCGCCAACACGATATTCTATTTCGTGAGGCAATGTGCCTTTATATAAAGAAACTTTAATAAAATTCTTCTTGGCGACTTCGGTTGCCTTGGTAACTGCAGCAGTAACGTCCGCTCCTTTGGCACTGCCAATCCCTACCCGGTGTTTACGATCGCCGACTACAACTAAAGCTCGGAATCGAAATCGCCGTCCGCCCTTAACAACTCGCGCAACACGGTCAATATGTAGTGTACGATCGTCAAACTGCTTTTCTTCGGGAACAATTTCGGGCCGGCGATTTCGCCGTTCTTCAGATTTTGCAACTGCCATTAGAACTCCAATCCTGATTTACGAGCCGCATCTGCTAAAGCGGCTACCCGCCCATGATAAAGTTTGCCGTTTCTATCAAATACAATAGATTTGATCTTGGCTGATTTGGCCTTAGCGGCTATTTCACTACCAACCCAAATAGCTTTGTCGGTCATAGTACCTGGCACTTTTTGACCAACGGTAGTAACATAAGCCAAAGTCTGATTCTTGGTATCATCAATCAGTTGTGCATTAACATTTAAGTTACTAATATGAACACTCAATCTAGGGCGTTTGCTGGTTCCGCTTATTAATGCCCTAACCCGACCTTTGCGGCGATTTCGGTTATTAATTTTGTGGATTAGTTGCTTGCTCATAGTAAAATACTTTATTTCTCCTTACCGCTCTTGCCGCTTTTACGGATTATTCGCTCACCTTCATATTTTATGCCCTTGCCTTTATATGGTTCGGGCTTCTTTAATGCCCGAATTTCAGCCGCCACTTGTCCGACCTGCTGTCTACTTATACCGCTGACTGTAATGCTATTGGTGTTTTGCTCAATGGAAGCTGTTACTCCAGCTGGAACTTTATATATAACATCATGTGAAAAGCCTAAGTTTAACTTCAAATCGCTGCCTTGAGCATTAACTCGATAGCCAACACCACTGATTTCCAGTTTTTTGCTGAAACCCTGGCTCACTCCATTTATCATGTTATTTAGAAGAGCTCTCATTAAGCCGTGCTTAGCTCTAATTTTTGGCTCATCATTGGCTCGGCTGACCACTAGCTCGTTTCCCTCTTGCTTGACAAGTATTCCGGGCATAGTGAATTGTTTGAGGTTTCCTTTACTACCGGAAATAGTTATCTCGTCGTCAGTCAGATTTACTGTGACTCCGCTGGGAATTGGAATGGGGCTTTTGCCGACACGACTCATGATTTCTTCGCTGACTCCTTAATAAACCTTACAAATTAATTCACCACCAACATGCTCTATCTTGGCTTCATCGCCGGTCATAACGCCTTTGGAAGTTGAAATTATTACTATACCTCGACCGTGTTTCACCGTTGGTATGTCTCGCGCATTGACATAATGTCTACGTCCTGGCTTACTTAGGCGAACGATTTCAGTAATCCGTGCATTACTAGAATCATCATTGATTTTGACGGTCAACGTTTTACCGACCGGTGCTTGGTCAACGCTAACTCCATCAATAAAATTGCTCTTCTGCAATAACCTGGCGACTGACTCTTTTAGATTAGAATGAGGTAAAATGACCTCTGATTTTTGAACCAAAACGGCATTTCGAATCCGGGTTAACATGTCTGCTACTGGATCGGTAGATGTCTTACTCATAATTTAGCCTACCAACTGGCCTTTGTTACACCGGGTATCTCACCCCGGCTAGCGTGTTCACGAAAACTGATTCGGCTAAGTCCGAATTGTCGCATATAACCTCTGGGACGTCCGGTTTCTATACAGCGATTGGTACGACGGGTAGGAGACGAATTACGTGGTTGTCTGGCCAGACCTTCCAAATCACCTAATTCTTTGAGCTCTTTGCGTTTGGCGGCATACTTTTCTATCATTTTTAATCTTTTAGCGTCTCGAACTATAATTGATTTCTTGGCCATTTTATTGCCTCTCCTTCTCAAATGGCATACCGAACTTTTCTAATAAAGCTCTAGAGTGCTCTTTGTTAATCGTTGTTATCACAAAAATTACTTGTAAACCATGAGCGGTGGTGGTTTCCTCAAAAGATAGTTCCGGAAAAACTGATTGATCGATGAAGCCTATCGCGAAATTACCCTGTTGATCAAACGATCTCTTATTGACACCGTGAAAATCGCGTAGGCGCGGCAACACCAGATTAATAACGCGATCCGCAAATTCATACATCCGATTGCCTCGAAGCGTAACTTTGAGGCCTATTTTATTACCCTCACGCAATTTGAAACCAGCTATCGAGTTCTTGGCAGCCGTGCTTAGCGGTTGTTGACCGGAAATTTTACGTAGGGTATTGGTGGCCGCTTCAAACGTTTTCTTGTCGTCTTTGGCTTTGCCTAGGCCGATATTAATTACGATTTTATCCAACCGTGGAACCTGGTGCGGATTTTTGAGCTCTAGCTCCTTCTGCAAATCTTTAATTATGGCGTTGTCGTATAGAACCCGCAACCGGGGCGCAGCCGCAGAAGTAGTTGACTTAGTGAGTTTGGATGCCGGTTTGACAGCTGCATTTGCCATTATTTAATCTCCTTCCCGCTAGATTTGTATATTCGCGATTTTTTGTCCGTTTGACCAATTCTATAACCGATACGAGTGGTTTTCTTGGATACCGGATCTACAATGCCGACTTTACCAACCCAAATGGGTTTCGTTATATCAACTATGGCTCCCTGAGGATACTGACGATTTGGCTTGACATGTTTTTTGACCACGTTGATCCCGGACACCGTAACCTTGTTATCGAAAGGGTGAGTGGCCGTTATTTTACCTGTTTTACCCTTATATTTTCCGGAACGAACCATGACATTATCACCTTTTTTAAGTCGAATCTTATAAAGCTTTTGACCGTTTAAAGACTTACTGGCGTAGGTACTCATTACAAAACCTCCGGTGCCAGGGAAATTATTTTGGCATAACCCATATCACGCAGTTCGCGTGGGACCGGTCCGAAAATTCGAGTGCCCCTGGGCAATTTGTCATCGCCGATTACAACCGCAGCATTGTCATCAAATTTGATAGTTGACCCATCTTTGCGCCGGATTTGATTTCGTGTTCTCACCATTACCGCCCTGACGACACTTTTCTTTTTGACCGTACCGTTAGGGCTAGCATCTTTCACTGTAGCCACAATTACATCACCAACCTTTGCATACCGGTGACGACTGCCACCAAGTACACGTATACAAAGCAATTCTTTGGCGCCACTGTTATCGCTTACTAAAACTCTGGATTCCTGCTGAATCATTTTTTTACCTCAGGCTTAGGCTGGTCATTATCTGAAATTTCTGCAGCGTCCTCGTCCTTATCAATTTTGGCTTTGGCTACCGGTCGTTTGGGTTCATCAGTTTTAGTTGCCGCCAATGAATCTTCTCTTAAAGTAGGCTTTAGAATGATTTGGCTTAAACTATGATGTTTTCGACTGCTAAGTGGGCGTGTTTCCTCAATTGCCACCTTATCACCAACCTGTGCTTCGTTTTTTTCATCATGCGCCATGAATTTTCGGCTGACGGTATATTGCTTGCCATAAAGTGGATGAGTTTTACGGGTCTGAACTGTCACCACAATAGTTTTATCTCCTTTAGTTGAAGATACGGTACCGGTTATCTGCTTTGCCATATTAATTGGCCTCCTTGACCAGCGCTTCACCAAGGACGGTTAATACTCTTGCTAAATCTTTACGTTTAGAACGAATCAAGCTGGTATTTTGAACCTCACCAAGATGAACTCGGCGTCTTAGTTCGGCAATCTCTTCTCGCAACCTAGTGGTTTCAGTAGTTAATTCGGCTGTGCTAAGTTTTCTTATTTCAACCACTTTCATGTCATTAATCCTCATCCCTTGTCAAAAACCTAGTTTTGACCGGCAATTTATGAGCAGCTAAGCGCATCGCTTCCCTAGCCGTTGCTTCATCGACCCCTTGCATTTCAAACAGCACCGTGCCTGGGCGAACTTTTGCCACAAAAAACTCAGGATTGCCTTTGCCGCTGCCCATTTTTACATCTTGGGGTTTGCGAGTTACCGAAATGTGCGGGAAAACTCTAATCCAGATCTTGCCGCCACGCTTAATATAACGTGTCATAGCTTGTCTGGCAGCTTCTATTTGGCGAGCCGTAATGCGCTGTTGCCCTTGAGCCTGAAGTGCATAATCTCCAAAGGAAATATAGTTACCGCTAGTGGCTACACCTCGAACGCGGCCTTTGCGAATTTTCCGATATTTGGTTCGTTTGGGCATCAACATATTGAAAACTCCAAATATTTAATGAAACGGGGCATCACGCTTGTACCTCACCTTTATATATCCAAACTTTAACTCCGATAATTCCTGCCACTGTCTGTGCATCAGTCTGAGCATAATCGATATCTGCCCTGAGGGTGTGAAGTGGTACGCTGCCGGCAACTTCTTTTTCACTGCGAGACATTTCAGCACCGTTTAATCGCCCTGAAACTTCGATCCGGACTCCTTTGGCTCCGGCTCTCATTGTGGCAGCCGAGGCAGATTTAATTGCACGACGAAAGCTCATACGTCGTTCCAGTTGGTGTGCGATGTTCTCGCTAACTAACTTGGCATACATATCCGGTTTTTTAACTTCTTCAATATTAATTCGAACCGGAATGGTATAAATTTTTTCAATCTGATCTTTGAGCTCGGTTGCGCCAGCACCACCTCGACCGATAACTATACCGGCTTTGGCTGTAGAAATAGTTACGGTCACCAAATTGGCCGTTCGACTAATCTCAACTTTGTTGATAGCAGCACGGCTGCCCAGCTTTTTGATTATTAATCGCCTGACCGCTAGGTCATCTTTAAGATATTTGGCATAATCGCGCTTATTGACAAACCATTTACTACTCCAGTCTTTATTGACTTGGAGGCGCATACTAATCGGATTAACTTTTTGGCCCATTATTTTTTACCTCCGGTTGTAGTTGCTGGTTTGGATGGTTTTTTAACCTCACGTTTTTGACCGTCGACAATTACCCTAATATGGGCTGTCTTGCGTTGAAATGGATGTGCTCTACCATGTGAAATCGGGCGGTACCGCTTAAGGCGTGGCCCGGGAGTCACAGAAATTTCAGTTATTTGAAGTGTGTCAGGCTTGTAGCCATGATTGTGATCAGCGTTGGCGCGGGCGCTCATAATAGTCTTCTTAACTGCCATTGCACTTCGCCGCGGCGTATGTTCAAGGATTACCAGAGCATCATTTACCGTGCGGTCACGAACTAAAGCGGCGACTACACTTACCTTGCGCGGACTGATTTTTACGCCTTTGGCGATTGCTTTAACGGCCATGTTACTTACCCTTCGCTAACTTACCGCCATGTGAGCGAAACTTACGAGTTGGTGCAAACTCACCAAGCTTATGGCCTACCATGTTCTCAGTTATAAACACCGGAACGTGAACTTTACCATTGTGCACAGCAATTGTCTTGCCAACAAATTCAGGTGCTATGGTACTGCTTCGTGCCCAAGTTTTAACAATTGTTCGATCATTGTCACCAAGATTGTTAACTTTTTTGGACAGTTTAAAATCTATAAATGGACCTTTCTTCAACGACCGACTCATTCTTAAGTTCCTTCCTTACGTTCCTGCACTAATTCAATTACTTTAAATCCTATGCCGTATTCAATTTTGGTTCTTAATTCATCTGGAAAATCCGGATTTTTTTCACCGCCATTGCCGGCCTCTACTAATCCTTGCTGAAAAGCTCTCCAACCATTAACATCTGTAGGTTCATTAGCATGTAGTGATTCAATATCGGCATCGCTAAGGCCACGTGTTTTAATTTCTGGCACCATACTTAGGGCGTTCGCATTTTTAGTCATATTATCGTCTCTTCCCCTGGTGGCGGGTGCGTAAAATGAATTTGGATGTGCTTTTGCGTCGACGAGTCTTGAATCCTAAAGTCTTCTGACCCCAAGGTGTCTTGGGAGCTGCACCGTGGTTTTTACCACCGCCAATTCCATGTCGGCCACCATCTCCACCACCGTGTGGATGATCTGCGGCATTCATAACTACGCCTCTAACAGAGGGACGTTTGCCCTTTAGCCGATTGCGTCCGGCTTTGCCTATTTTGACGTTTTGATGCTGTTCATTGCCTATGACTCCGACCGATGCTGTGCAGTTTTCATTAACTAATCTAACTTCACTACTTGGCAATCGTATCTGAGCGAAACCATTATCCCGTCCCATAAGCTGGGCGCTATTGCCGGCACTGCGCACTAATTGGGCACCGCCGCCTACCTTTAATTCGATGGCATGTATAGTGCTACCGATCGGTATATTCTTCAACGGTAAACGATTGCCGGTCTCAATTGGCGCTTCGCTACTACTTACAATAGATTGGCCAACTTGCATTCCTTGAACCGCTAAAACGTAATGATAAGTGCCGTTCGACTCTTTGATACGGGCAATACGAGCGCTGCGGTTAGGGTCATATTCAATTTGCTCAATTTTGCCGGAAATTCCATTTGCTAGATTGAAATTTACTAAACGATAAAATTTTCGGACTGAACCACCCTTGTGGCGGGTTGTAATACGGCCTTGGTTATTACGCCCAGCAGTTTTTCGCTTGGCGATTAACAGAGAACGCAGTGGTTTCTTAGTCGTTATATCACTAAAATCTTGGGTAGTCATACCGCGGCGGCCGGGAGTTGTTGGATTGTATTGCTTAATAGCCATCTAATCTTCCTCCGTATCAGTTTTTTTTGATCTTAATTGTTTCGGCAATCGCCAGCCACGTCGCTGTTTTGGTTCCTCAGTTTTGACTTCTGGAGTATCTTTTTTAGATTGTTTTTTGCCTTCTTTGGTTGCTTGCTTGGCAACTGCTTTATCTATCTTAGCTTGTGTAGCTTGTTCTTTTTGTTCCTCTTCTTCAATGGCATTAAAGAATGGCAAGCTATTATCTTCCAATAAGGTTACGTAAGCTTTCTTAAAATCTGATTGCCGGCCTCCAGCATTCTTCATGCGTTTACCTGAAATACTAATGCTACGCTTGGATTTGCCCACGATATTTGTAGTATTTACCTTTGCGACCTTGACCTCAAATTGGGCTTCGACGGCACGAGCAATACTGTGTTTGTTAAGAGATCGGTTGACATCAAATACATATACTCGGCTATCTGCCAAACCATAAGTTTTCTCGTTCAGGCGGGGACGTAAAATAATTGTTTTATCCATTATTTTGCCTCCACGATTGAAGGCGGTGTAGTTTTGAGCCATTCGGTGGTCATTTTGAGTGAAGCTTGTGTAAAAATTACGCAGTCAGCGTTTAAAACATCGTATACATTTACATATTTTGCGCTTACCACTTGTGTTTGTGGCAAGTTGCGCACGGCACGCAACAATTCTGATGATTTCACGTCTACTACAATTAAAGTATTTCGATTAGCGCCAATTTTATTTAGCAGTTTGTTAAGTTCTACCGTTTTACCAGACTTTGAACTTATTTCATCTATAACCAAAATCTTATCGCTACTACTAGCTAAGCTAAGCGCTTGTTTAACTGCCAATCTTTTGGATTTCGTGTTGAGTTGTACTTTATAATTCTCTTGACCTGTAGGACCAAATGTAATGCCGCCTCCCCGCCATAAAGGTACCCGTGAAGATCCAAATCTAGCCCTGCCCGTACCTTTTTGTTTCCAGGGTTTTTTACCGCCGCCTCTTACTAAACCACGTGTTTTGGTAACGGCTAAATTGGTTCGGCCGTTCGATAAATAAGCTACGTATGCCGCCTTAAGCAATTCATGATTGTCGGTAGAAACTCCAAATATAGTTTTGTCCAACTTGGCTGGTGTAGTGGCTTTGGTACCTGATTTTGTAAACGTCGGAATGGCCATTATTTAATCCCTTTTAAAATTACAATTGATTTTCGCGGTCCCGGTACTGCTCCAGTAACGCCAATTACACCTTGATCTAAATCAATTAAACTTACTTTGAGATTGCGAATGGTAACCTTTTCGTGGCCTAACTGGCCGGCCATTCTGGTCCCCTTAAATATATGCTGGGGATACATTGAACCTATTGACCCAGGCCGTCGATAAGAACGTCCGCCGTGAGTTTTGCGGCCTCTATGAAAGTTATGACGTCGAATTGTTCCAGCCCAGCCTTTACCTTTAGTCAGGCCAGTTGCATTCACGGTGTCTCCAACATTAAAAACGTCGGCGCTTATTTTGCTGCCGACGCTGTTTTCCTCTGCAATTTCATCCATACGAAATTCTCGAATAATTTGGGGCATTACTTTGGCTGACTTGACATGTCCGGCAATACTTTTGGAAAGTTTCTTGGCGGTTTCTGCGCCAACCTGCAGTGCAATATATCCATCCTTTTCTACAGTTTTATGATGTAGCACCGTATGTTCTCCAACGGCTAACAAGGTCACAGCCTGCAAAGTACCATCATCATTAATGGTGCTAGTCATGCCAACTTTACGGGTAATTAATGCTTTCATATGATTATTGTTGTGGCTAAGACTTATCTGGGATTGAAATAAAAACACCTGGTTGCGCGTGGTTTCTACTCTGTTACAAGCAGACCTGCGAGCGCGAACCAAGCCCAAATAAGACTAAGATACCCTACTACCGTAACACGGCATTCTTACCCCTGTCAACTTGTTGCAAATTCTACACGGAAATAAGCGGTTATGGTGCAAATTGTAATTTTAGTATGGTTTTCGTAAATCACCAGTAATACAACTATTTTGCAAACTTTCTGTTCCCTCTTTTAAGAGGAAAAAGAGATTTTACACCTTCTTTAACCTCAATGATCTCACTATCTACCGCAATACTACCGATTTTTTCAGCCTTTTCTAGAACATATCTTGTAAATTCAGGTACTCTGTCTCTATCCGTAAAGCCAAAGTTTACCTTGCGATAAACAAAGACTTGGCTATTTTCTGCTGCTTTTGGGACATCATCTAAGAGCAATTATTCCTTGTCTTGGAGAGTCCATGGTCGTATCATCTTCGAAACGCGGCTGTACTTCAACATAAAACGAAGTCTCTGTTTGTCCTAAACGTATATTCCGCGAAACTGGTTCTCTATCTGGCATTGGGGCTATTTATCATATTACATCTTGATTTCGACGTCGCAACCTGCTGGTAAACTGAGATTCATCAGGCTGTCGATGGTCTTGGGGGTTGGTTCAAATACATCAATCAATCGTTTGTGAACTCTCATTTCAAATTGTTCACGGCCTTTCTTATAAACATGAGGACTTTTAACTACTGTAAATGTACTACGACGGGTTGGTAACGGTATTGGCCCAGCCAAAGTTGCTCCAGTTCGTAAGGCTGTATCAATTATTTGCTTTGCTGCCTGATCAATAACTTTGTGGTCATAGGCTTTCAATCTAATACGAATTCGCTGTTTTTGATCTGCAACTGGTTTTTTGGCGTCAGCCATAGGTGGTATTCCTCTCTAACTATCGTTAGTTTGCTGTAACATCGGCTGGTCAACACCAAGCGACTTTTAGTCAGCATATTTATTATTAACAAAATTATTATAACAGATTTAAGTATTTTTGGAAGAGTTTGGCTTGGGCGATAGCATGAAATATATTTCTTTTACGTCGTTTTCAAGTGCATCCAATTGGCCGTTTATAGAATCCAGGCCATTTTCAATGCCAAATTTAATCTCTCCACGCAAAGCAGGTATTAATTCATCACGGGCGAATTTACGAATTTCAAAGGGTAATGTTTCCCGTACTTCTTCTTTAACAATGGTGCGAATAGACTGCAAATCGCTGGCACTTAAACTCATAGTGATAGTTATTGTATGCCTCGATTAATATTAAGGCAATAAAGTTTAAGTTTTATTTAACTATTTTGGTAACGACACCGGCGCCGACGGTGCGGCCGCCTTCACGGATAGCAAATCGTAACCCTTGTTCCATAGCGATGGGGGCCAATAGTTTCACCTTGAAACTTATTGTATCACCTGGCATTACCATTTCTTTGTCTGCAGGCAGTTCAACTTCACCTGTTACATCTGTTGTTCTGAAATAAAACTGAGGCTTGTAACCCTTGAAAAATGGCGTGTGCCGACCACCTTCTTCTTTGGTAAGGATGTAGACTTCACTATCAAATTCGGTGTGAGGAGTGATAGTGCCTGGCTTAGCCAAAACTTGGCCACGCTCGATGTCATCACGTTCGATACCGCGAAGCAAAATACCGGCATTATCTCCAGCCTGACCCTGATCCAAACTTTTCTTAAATGCTTCAATACCGGTTACCACGCTCTTCTTAGTGTCGCGGATACCGACGATTTCAACGTCATCATTAACTTTTACTATACCTGTTTCGATGCGCCCAGTTGCCACTGTGCCACGACCTTTGATAGAGAAAACATCTTCAATGGGCATTAAGAATGGCTTGTCTAGCTCGCGTTTTGGCTCAGGTATGGAAACGTCCATGGCTTTGACAAGGTCAAGGATAGCTTGTTCACTGTCGGCGTCACCTTCCAATGCTTTGGTGGCTGAACCTCGGATAATAGGCGCTTTCTTATCAAAACCGTTTTTCTCCAGAAGTTCTCTGATTTCTTCTTCCACTAGATCAACCAACTCGGGGTCAGCCAAATCCATCTTGTTAAGAAATACTAGAACGTATGGGACACCGACCTGGCGAGCCAATAGCACGTGCTCACGTGTCTGCGGCAAAGGACCGTCATTAGCACCAACCACTAGTATGGCACCGTCTATTTGAGCAGCACCGGTAATCATGTTCTTCACATAATCAGCATGCCCGGGCATATCGACATGCGCATAATGACGCTTCTCACTTTCATATTCCTGGTGAGAAGTTGCGATAGTAATACCGCGGGCCTTCTCCTCCGGTGCGTTATCGATCTGATCATAGGCGACGGATTTGTTAACAGCACTCGGCATTTTCTTAGCCAAAACTGCCGTTATGGCCGCTGTCAATGTGGTTTTGCCGTGGTCAACGTGGCCCATAGTCCCGACGTTAACATGTGGCTTGCTGCGGTCAAATTTGTCTGCCATTATTTACTCCTTAAAATTAGTCATTTGATAGCTAATAATAAATTACTTTTGCATAGGTATAACAGAACCCACACTACTTACAGATGATAGTATATTGAAAACAGTCTGTTTTGTAAAGCATTACTTGGCGTTTTTGGCGATGATGGCTTCGGCAACGTTATTTGGAACATCAGCGTAGTGATCGAGCTCCATACTAGAACTAGCGCGACCTTGGGTAGAACTGCGTAAATTTGTGGTATAGCCAAACATTTCGCCTAATGGTACCAGTGCAGTGATTTCTTTAATTCCAGGGCTCAAATCTTCCATAGATTCAATCCGACCACGTTTACTGTTCAAATCGCCAATGACATCGCCCATAAATTCTTCGGGTGTAACCACCACTAATTTCATTATCGGTTCAAGTAATACTGGATTAGCTCGTTTGACACCTTCTTGCAAGGCCATTGAACCAGCGATTTTAAAGGCCATTTCACTAGAATCCACATCGTGGTAAGACCCGTCGTAAAGCTCAGCTTTGATGTCAACTACCGGATAACCGGCAATCACACCATTTGCCATTGCTTCTTCTATGCCTTGCTGGACAGGTTTTATATATTCTGACGGAACAACACCGCCCTTGATGGAATTAATAAATTCAAAACCAGCACCTTGTTCGTTTTGACTTAAACGAAGCCACACATCACCATATTGGCCGCGTCCGCCAGATTGACGAATAAATTTACCCTGAGTCTCGACAGCATCTTTGCGTATAGATTCTCGGTAGGCAACTTGTGGTTGGCCAATATTAGCTTCGACACTAAATTCTCGCTTCATGCGGTCGACTAAAATTTCCAGATGAAGCTCGCCCATGCCAGCGATTATGGTTTGAGCTGTCTCCTCATCAACGCGAATTCTAAAAGTCGGATCTTCTTCGGCCAGGCGCTGCAATGCCAAGCTCATTTTCTCCTGATCAGCTTTGGTTTTAGGCTCAATAGCGATTGAAACCGGCGGCTCGGGAAAGGTTATGCTTTCTAGCACAATTGGGTGATTTGGATCACACAATGTATTACCGGTGGTTGTACCCTTTAATCCTACGATAGCGGCAATATCGCCGGCGTCCACTTCTGTAACATCGGTGCGTTTGTCGGCTTGAAGTCGTACAATTCTACCAACGCGCTCTTTTTCACCTGTTGAGCTATTAAGTACATAAGAGCCGGCTTTGAGGCTGCCGGAATAGACTCTGAAATATGCCAGCTTACCGACAAATGGATCGGTTGTAATTTTAAATGCTAAAGCTGAAAATGGTTTAGATGAAGAGGGTTCACGCTCTATTTTGTCTCCGGTTTTAGGATGAGTGCCCCAAGTGTTGCCTCTATCAAGCGGACTTGGCAAATAATCATTCACCATATCTAGAACTTTTTCGACTATCACTCCACGGCCATCTCCGGCGGTTACAGCATAAAACTTACCAGATAAAATTGCACTGCGAATGGCCTGCTTGATCTCATCCGTACTTAATCCTGCTTCACCTACTTCAAAATATTTCTCCAACGTTTTTTCATCTTCTGCGACAGCATTTTCAATCAGCAGCGAACGATATTTTTTAACTTCGTCCATCATGTCTGCTGGAATTTCCGTCTCTACTAAGGCTTTATCAGTAAATTCTTTATAGGTGTAAGCTTTCATCTCTACCAGATCAACAATGCCATTCACAGACTGTTCAAATCCAATCGGTAAATGAACCGGAAATGCTCTTTTGTTTAATCGCGCATGAATAGTAGCTAAAGATTTTTTGAAATCGCCGCCAGTTTGATTGATTTTATTAATGAAACATATCCTTGGCACACTGTATTTGTCAGCTTGTCGCCAAACCGTCTCTGACTGGCTCTCAACACCCATTTTGCCATCAAATACTACAACTGCACCGTCCAGTACACGAAGTGATCGTTCTACTTCAACAGTGAAATCAATATGCCCCGGCGTATCAATAATATTGACCTGGTGATCTTTCCAGTAACAAGTAACAGCTGCCGAAACAATAGTGATGCCACGCTCGCGTTCCTGAGCCATCCAATCGGTGGTAGTTTCACCTTCATGAACTGCACCGATCTTGTGTTTTAATCCGGTGCGATAAAGAATCCCCTCAGTAGTCGTTGTCTTGCCAGCATCAATATGCGCAATAATACCAATATTGCGAATCTTATCTATAGTTGTCTTCTTATCTGCCATATCTTAAATAATCTTTCTAAATACCAGCAATTGATCGTAGTTCTGTTTCGTTAAAATAAACACATATTAAACTACCGACCAATGATTGTAAGTTCGGATTTAATCCCTCAACACTTCTACGACTAGATGCAAATATTAGAGCAGAATGTTCATACCTTTTATCCGCGTAATCCGGAAATTTTAGCAAATGGCCTGACCATTCCTCAGGCTCAACTTCGCTTGATTCCAATGGTGGTGGCCACAGTCGAAAGGCATCTGGAATTGATCGTATCATTCCATGTGCAACGTTAAAATCTTGAATGTTTGGATTTATTGCTTGCGGTAAGAGCGGTCCAAACTGAGTTCCTGTTGATCGATCCGGGCCTAATACACTATCAAAGCTTTTAATTAATCGCATAATTTTAATTCCGAGCGAAGTGGGCGAAGGCGCGATTGGCTTCGGCCATTTTATGGACGTCTTCGCGTTTTTTGACGGCTGAACCTTGATTATTATAGGCGTCATGAAGTTCCTGAGCAATGCGATCCAGCATGCTCATCCCCTTGCGGGATCGCGCAGCAGTCACAAACCACATAGTTGTAAGATGCTGCTGTCTTTGGCCTTTAACTTCAAAAGGTATCTGATAGTTTGCACCACCAACACGTCGGCTGCGGGTTTCTAATTGGGGCTGAATATTCTTCATTGCTTGCTCGAATACGTCCAGTGGATTATCAATTTTAAGTCGGTCAGCGGCCTTCTGCATGCCGCCGTAAACCAAGCGTTCAGCAATTTGTTTCTTACCGTTGAGCATGACGCGATTAATTAAACGCTGCACTGGCATGCTTTGGTATACTCGATCCGGTTTAATGTCACGAATTAGCGACTTGGTCTTCTTACGTGGCATTATTTGGAGGCTTTCTTAGTGCCATATTTGGAGCGGCCTTGAGTGCGGTTACTTACACCTTGTAGATCTAGTGAACCGCGAACTATGTGATAGCGGACGCCAGGCAAATCTTTAACCCGGCCGCCGCGGACTAGCACAACAGCATGTTCCTGTAGGTTGTGACCTTCGCCACCAATGTAAGCCCATACTTCATAACCATTGCTGAGGCGGACGCGAGCCACTTTACGCAAGGCTGAGTTAGGCTTCTTAGGAGTTTTAGTTGTGACTTTGACGCAAACACCACGCTTAAATGGCGCCGGTTTTTCGTAATTACGGGTTTTAAGATTATTTGTAACTCTTTGCAGTGCCGGTGACTTACTTTTGGAAGTCACTTTAGTACGGGGTTTCCGCACTAATTGATTAATTGTAGGCATTTATTCTCCTTAAAATGCAATCTGCCGCTACGAGGAGCATGCCGTTTTCCCCGGCTCGGATTGCTTAATTTACTTTGGCTAAAGTTTAACAGATTCAGACATCAGTTTCAACAGTTTCCAGCCCTGGTCCGCCAATGAAGTGTTCTGCTTCAGCAGCCAGTGCTTCGTCGGCTTCATCTTCTTCGGTTTTAGCACCGGTTCCAACTGGGATTTTACGGCCCAGTATAACATTCTCCTTTAGACCATATAATTTGTCGACTTTGCCACTGGTGGCGGCCGCAATCAGTACACGTGTAGTATCTTGGAAAGATGCTGCGCTCAGGAATGAATCAGTACTGAGAGAGGCTTTTGTAATGCCAAGTAGTAATTGTACGTATTTTGCCGGCTTCTTCTTGGCCGAAATTAAGGCTTCGTTTGCTTCAACAACTGCTAATTTACTAACAATGTCTCCGGTAACAAATTCACTATCAGCTGCTTCCTCTATTTGAACCCGGCTGAATATCTGCCGGATAATTATTTCGAGGTGTTTATCGGCGATATTCTGTCCCTGCGCCGCAAAAATTTTAAGTATCTCATTCATGATATATCGTTGCGTAGCTTCTACACCTTGAAGTCTGATTAGGTCCTGCAGATTTATTGAACCGTTGGTAAGCCGCTGACCGGCTATAACTTTGTCGCCATCTTTCACTTGTAATTGTTTAAAACCAGGAATTTCGTAACGAACCACACTCTGCTTAGTAGGTGTTATTACGACAGCTTTGTTGGTTACTTGTGCTTTACCGGCCATTGGCGCTATTAATGGTTCAGAGGCATCTTCCAAAGCGGCAACTACATCACCTGCCAGGACCTCGGTACCACTAGCAATCTGAGCTTTGCGTTCGCCTAGAGTCAGAGTGACTTTCTCTTTGTCATCAGCCGTTACCTGAACAATGTAATGATCGCCTTCTTCCCATGCGTTAGCTGCCCCGGAAATTTCTGTTAGGTAAGCTTGTCCCTTCGGTGATCGAACTTCAAAAAGCTCCTCAATACGAGACAATCCTTGGGCAGTATCATCGGCTACCGCTCCGCCAGAACGGTGTTTGGAGTCAAGGCTCAGCTGTGTGCCTGGTTCACCAATACTTTGCGCGGCTATTACACCTATCGGATGATTAGGTGCCACCAATACACCGGTAGCCGGGTCTACACCGTAAGATTTTCGAGATACGCCACGAACGTTCGTGCAACTTAAGGCGCTCATTATTTTAACAGCATCAATTGATTCTTCAGCCTCAATTTTCTCGGCTGCTTCAGGCGTTATCAGTTCACCTTTTTTAGTGAAACCTTTTCGTGTTTCAGCTGCAAATCGTCCACTTAAGCGTGAAGTATATGACACACCAATGAAAGCTGCATCTGATCTGAGCATAGCAAATCCTGGATCGGTGTCATTGTCATCAAGCGTAAATACATCTTGCGAAACGTCAACCAATCGTCGTGTCAGATAGCCTGCATCAGCAGTTTTAAGAGCAATATCAATTAAAGCTTTTCGTGTTCCTCTGGTGCCTGTGAAATACTCCAAAGGATTAAGACCATTAATATAACCTGACTTAATTGGAAGCTCAATGACATTACCTCCGGCGTCTTGAAGTACACCCAGCATCCCAACGGCATTATTAAGCTGTGAAATATTCCCTCGAGCGCCTGAGTTTATGGCTATTGCCATAGAAGTATCCTGTCCAACCATTTGTTCTGACAACATAGCCTGAACATTTGTTTGAGTTTTAGTCCAATTATCTACAGTTAAGCGATGGCGCTCGTCATCTGTTATGAAACCTTCTTCATATTGATCGGCAATTGCGATAGCCCTATCTTCGGCACTATCAAGAACTTTGTCCATACCCTTAATTTGCGAGAAATCGCCCATACCCATACTTAGACCTGAAATAGTTGCATAGTAAAAACCGAGATCTTTAAGGTCATCGGCAATTTCAGCTGTCTTTTCCTGTCCGTATTTGGCATAAACGCTAGCCATCACTTGTTGCAAGCGTTTCTTGGTCATAGTTTCATCTTGAAGTGGGAAATCATCCGGGAAAATTTCGTTAAATAAAATTCTTCCAAGGGTGGTTCCGCGAATTTCACCACGGAATGACAAGCGAACTTTACTTTGCAAATTAATTGAACCGTTATCAAGTGCCATTAAAGCCTCGTCCACACTAGAGAATGTTGAAACTTTTTCGTCTTTGTCCTGAGGACGTTCGTATGTTAAGTAATAACAACCCAGTACAATATCCTGTTCAATGTGAAGTATCGGTGATCCGTCGGCAGGTTTAAGCAAGTTACTACTTGCTGCCATGATTTCCCTAGCCTCGGCTTGCGATTTATCAGACAGAGGCAAATGAACTGCCATCTGGTCTCCATCAAAATCGGCATTAAAGCCTTTGCAAACTAAAGGGTGCAACTGAATTGCGCGACCTTCAATTAGTACCGGCTGAAATGCCTGGATGCTTAGTCGGTGCAGAGAAGGTGCCCGGTTAAGTAAGACATACTTGCCTTTGATTACTTCATCCAAGGCGTCCCATACTACCGTTTCACCCATTTCAATTAACCGAGAGGCGCTGCGAATATTATGTGCCTGCTCTCGGGCTATAAGCTCTCCGACAACAAATGGTTTGAATAGTTCAAGGGCCATCATTTTAGGTAATCCACATTGGTGGATTTTTAGTTCAGGTCCGGCGACAATCACTGATCGTCCGGAATAATCAACTCTTTTACCTAATAAATTCTGGCGGAAGCGGCCTTGTTTGCCTTTGAGCATATCGCTAAGCGACTTTAATCGTCGTCGCTGTCCAGTGGCCGCCACAGCCCGACCAGAACGAGTACTGTTATTGTCGATTAAGGCGTCGACTGCTTCTTGAAGCATGCGCTGCTCGTTACGTCTAATCACTTCTGGTGCATTTAGACTAATCAATTTTTTCAAACGATTATTTCGGTTAATAACCCGACGATAGAGGTCATTGAGGTCACTGGTTGCAAAGCGTCCGCCAGTCAGTTGCACCATAGGTCTCAAATCAGGTGGAATTACCGGAAGTACACTTAAGCACATCGAACGTGGTTTTATACCAGCGCGATCCATACTTTCCAGCAACCTCAGCCGCTTCATTAGCTTCTTCTTGCGTTGTCCTTTGGCATCTTCAGCTTCGCCGTTCAAATCCTTAATTAATTCTTTAAGGTCAATATCAGCTAGCATTTCTTGCAAAGCTGCGCCTCCCATGCCAACGTCTACCAAAGCTCGAAGTTCGCTTGGCAAATTACGGTAATCAGTTTCATTAATTAGATTAAGACGCTCCAGACTACTAACTTGATCTCGAAAAGCCTCAAACTCTTTGTTTAATTGTTCGAGTTCTTTGGTTTGCATTTCGGCTAGTGCTTTGACATTAGAATCTTTATCTTCGGCCTCTTTTTCATAGCGCACGCGAATTGCTTCTTTGGCGGCCGCAAATTCTGCTTCTTTGTCGCCAAATAATTTATCACGCTTATCGGCATCTACTTTTTTAATTATATAACTGGCAAAATAAGCCACACGCTCTAAATTTTTGACTGTCATGCCTAGCAAAAGACCCATAGCACTTGGTGTACCTCGCAAGAACCAAATGTGTGAAACGGGTACGGCCAGGGTAATGTGAGCCATCCGCTCACGTCGAACTATACTACGAGTTACAAGTTCCCCATTTTTATCAACGGCAGCTTCACGGCTGCGTACACCTTTATATTTAGCATCGTGCGGGTTAATATCTTTAACTGGGCCAAAAATCCTCTCGCAAAATAATCCGTCACGTTCTGGTTTTTGAGTTCGGTAATTGATGGTTTCCGGTTTAGTTACTTCTCCATAACTCCAATCAATAATATCTTCAGGACTGGCTACAGCTAAACGCACTGCGTCAAAATCGGAAATATCAGTGCTGGGATTGGTATATCTTTGAGGTGTCATTCTAAGCCTCCTTCTCTTCATTTGACTTGTCAGCGTCATCTTGTTTCACTTCACCTTCCAATCTGGCCAAAGCCAAATCATCGACAGCTTCCGAATCAATTACCGGTTGCGCTTCATTGGATTCATTAACGTCACTAGCTTCTATGGCAAACTCATCACCCGAAACTTCCTCTGTAACATCAATATCAGAAATCGAAGCTTGCGGCACTTCCACCTCGGCCGGGTGAGTCGCTTCTTCATGAATATTGCTAGCAAGTACGGCCTCAGCGTCTACCAGCTTATCGGAATGGACTAAATCTACTTTTAGTCCCAGGCCCTGAAGTTCTTTAACCAAAACATTGAAGCTCTCCGGAACTTTTGGTCCGACAATCGCTGTCTTTTTGATGATAGATTCATATGCCTTACTTCTTCCATAGACATCATCAGATTTGATGGTTAGCATTTCTTGAAGTGTGTTGGCAGCGCCGTAAGCCTCGAGAGCCCAGACTTCCATTTCGCCGAAGCGCTGACCACCATTCTGAGCTTTGCCGCCAAGAGGTTGTTGAGTGACCATGGTATATGGGCCAGTCGATCGAGCGTGGATTTTGTCGGCAACCATATGATTAAGCTTAATCATATACATACTGCCAACAGTTGTACGCTCTCTAAAAGCTTCACCTGTTCGACCGTCGTATAATTGTTGTTTGCCGTCTATAGGCAAATCTGCATCATTAAGCAATTCTTGAATTTTGGCTGAAGGCACACCGTCGAAGGATGGACTAGCAACTTTCATATTCAACGCTCTGGCAGCCATACCTAAGTGAGTCTCAAACAATTGGCCGACATTCATGCGCGAAGGCACGCCAAGCGGATTTAAGACTATTTCCACCGGCGTACCGTCAGCCATAAATGGCATATCTTCTACCGGTAATATGCGCGCAATAACACCTTTGTTGCCATGACGCCCACCTAACTTGTCGCCAACGGCTATTTTGCGTGTTTGGGCAACAAAAACCTGGATCTGCATTATTACTCCGGCTTTGAGTTCATGACCGTTTTCTCGACTAAATACTTTTACACCTACGACTTTGCCATGTTTGCCATTGCTCATGCGTTGTGACGTATCACGAACTTCCTTAGCTTTTTCACCAAAAATGGCACGCAATAATCTTTCCTCAGAGCTTAATTCCTGTTCGCCCTTAGGTGTAATTTTACCTACCAAAATGTCACCAGGATGAACCTCGGCTCCAATTCGGACTATTCCATCTTCATCTAAGTGTCGTAAAGTCTCTTCTGAAACATTTGGAATGTCGGATGTTACAATCTCGGGGCCTAATTTGGTTTCGCGCACCTCTATCATGAAATCTACAATATGCACACTTGTCAGAGTATCGTCTTCTACCAACTTTCGGCTGATGATGATAGCATCCTCAAAGTTATAACCAGCCCATGGCATAAATGCGACGATCAAATCCTTACCAAGCGCCAATTCACCGTCGGCAATTGACATTCCTTCGATTAAAACATCACCTTTATTGACTCTTTCACCGCTGTTTACTACCACTTTTTGATTTATTGATGTGCCCTCGTTGGATCGCACAAATCTCTGTGGTTCGTACTTAACATTACCGTTCTTATATTTGACCACTACGCTTTGAGCAGACGATTCAATAACCTCACCGTCAGCTTCTGCTAAAATTACCTGACCGGTGTTGTGAGCAGCATCCACCTCTAAACCGGTACCAACTACCGGGCTGGATGGTTGAATTAAAGGAACAGCCTGTCGCTGCTGATTACTACCCATCAGCGATCTGTAAACGTAATTCTTTTCAATAAACGGTATCAATCCGGCACTTGAACCGATAATTTGATTGCGAGCTGCATCTAAATGAGTTGCGTCGTTGGCGTCTACTTCACCTGATTTGAGGTGAGAGCGAGCACTGACGCGTTCCTGAACGAAATAACCGTTGGAGTCAACTTCACTTCCGCCGCCGGCAATAATTGCACCTTCCTCTTCAAAGGCATCCAAATAAACGATTTCTTTGGTGACTCGGGCTTTGACGGGCCAGGTTTTTTTCTCTGTAATCTTGGCCAGTTTGGCAGCATCTGTGGCTTTTAATTTAGTACCTGCCTTAACCAAAACTTTGCCTTTGCTGTCGGTTAAATCTTCAACTGTAAGATGGCCGACAATATCCTTAGCGGATGCAGCATTAATAACTTTACGATAAGGCGTTTCAATAAAACCATAATCGTTAACTCTGGCATAATTAGCTAAATTCAACACTAAACCGATATTCGCACCTTCTGGAGTTTCAACCGCGCAAATACGGCCATAATGTGTGGCATGGGCATCGCGTACTTCAAACCCGGCCCGTTCGCGACTTAAACCGCCTGGTCCCATCGAACTTAATCTTCGTTTGTGCGCCAGTTCACTTAAGGGGTTGATCTGATCCATAAACTGACTCAACTGTGAACTTGCAAAAAATTCTCTTACAGCAGCCACTATCGGCCGGGCATTTATCAGCTGACCGGGAGTAACTGTTTCTATTTCGGACATACTCATTCGGTCTTTGGTGTTACGCTCCATTCGCAATAACCCGATTCGGAATTGACGTTGTACCAGCTCACCAACTAATTTCACGCGTCGATTAGCCAAGCTATCAATATCATCAGCCGGATCCTGAGTATTGTTAAGACGAATAAGTTCAGCCACTATTGCCTCAATATCTTCAAGACGCAATACCCGGTTATCTAAAGTGTTGGGAATATTTAGATCCAAGCGTTTATTTATCTTATAACGACCAACGCGACTAAAATCGAAGCGTTTGTAATTATAAAACATATTTTCTATCAATGACTTGGCATTATCTACGGTTGCCAGATCACCTGGGCGTAGTCGGCGATAAACCTCTATCAATGCATCGTTTTGGCCCTTAGTTAAATCCTTTTCCAAGGTGGAATCTAAATAGCTTTTAGGTCCGGTATCGACATGCTTAAATTTATCTCGCATCTGACTCTCACTGACACCTAGCGCTCTTAACAATGTTGTAACTGCCAGTTTTCGCTTGCGGTCAATTTTTACAAATAATGCTCCAGCGGCAGTAGTTTCGAATTCCAGCCATGCACCACGTCCCGGTATTACTTTTGCCCCATAAAGATTAGCCGAACCGTGAGGCTCTGAAGTGAAAAATACACCCGCCGATCTTATAAGTTGACTAACTACCACTCGCTCGGCACCGTTTATAACAAAAGTCCCCCGACTGGTCATCCATGGATAGTCACCAAGGTAAATTTCTTGCTCTTTAACTTCGCCAGTAACTTTGTTGGTTAATTCGACATTGGCCATTAAGGGAGCTTCAAAACTAACGTTATTCTCTCTTGCCATAGCTTCGCTTAGTTTTGAATCGCCAAAGCGATAATCTTTGAAGCGGAGTGATAATTTTCCACTGGTGTAATCATCTATTGGACTGATTTCAGCCAACAGTTCGCCCAAACCTTCTTCTACAAACCATTGAAATGAACGATTTTGATGATCAACCAAACTTGGCAATGGAAGGGTGTCATTTACACTACTAAAATAAATACGCTGTTGTTTAGATTTTTTAGGTTGTTTCTTAATTGTGTTACTTGTTGTTGTGATACTTGCTGATTTCGCCATAGGCCTTATAAAATCCTCTTTATACATTAATATTTAATGAAGTTCAGCGAAAGCAATAGCCGGCACGAAATGCGCTTTGGCCATATTTTGATAATCCACCACAGACTTATAAGCCCCAATTGCTGCTTCCTGCTTCTTTTGTGGTAACTGACTTCTTGTAATTTATTTTTGACTTAAGTCGAAGGATCCTAAGCGATAAGATTTGTGAAATTACATTTTTGAACTACAAAAACCCTAGCTTACACTACTTCTTACCTACTAGTGTGAGGCAATACGTTCTTTAAGTCAAGCAGTTTCAACACTTTTTAGACTAGCGTAATTAGTTTTTGTGTTTATCAACTTTTGGCGGACTGGATATCACATCGTCAATTAAACCGTATTTTTTGGAATCAATGGCCGTCATCCAGAAATCGCGTTCCATATCCTCATGTATTTTTTTAGCACTTTTGTTTGTGTTCTTGGCCATTATTTCCTCAATAAGCTGCTTGACACGTAAACTTTCTCGCAGATCAATTTCCTGATCAGTGACCTTACCGCGAGTACCGGAAGATGGTTGGTGGATCATGGCTGTGGCATTGGGCAACATAAATCTTTTGCCCTTCGTGCCCGAACTCAATAGTATAGCCGCTGCTGAGGCTTGGACGCCTATTCCAACAGTTTGAATGTCATTAGTTAAATACTTCATAGTGTCATAAATTGCCAAAGCATCATATACGCTCCCACCGGGGCTGTTGATATAGAAGAAAATATCTTTCTTGGAATCTTCCGCTTGTAAAAACAAAAACTGAGCGACGACAATATTAGCACTAGCTTCATTAACATCGCTACCGAGAAAAATTATACGGTCTTTGAGTAGGCGGCTATAAATGTCATAAGCGCGTTCATAGCGGCCTTCACTTTCTATTACTGTGGGAATTAATACTTGGTTTGTAGGAAACATAACAGATAGTATACTCCGTTAATTAGCACTCGTCAACCCAGAGTGCTAATAAATTAATTTTGTTTGACGGCGTATGATCGAAGTCGATCTAGTGTTTTTTCCGTCAGCATCCGGAAATTAATATCGCGTCGATTTTCCGGCTTGTCAAGCTCATCACGCATTGCCGCATCCGTATATTGACCTCGCAGTAATTCAATCCGCATTTCCAGCTCTTCAGGAGTATTTGTAATCTGTTCTTTCTCTGCAATTTCACCCAGTATCAGACCGGCTTTAATTCGCTGTTCGGCGGCCGGTCGCTTCTGTTCACGGTGTGCGTCTTCTGTCAACCCTTCGGCCGTCAGATGTTCTTGCCAAGTTTGACCTCGATAAGCAATATTACGTTTCTCTTCTTCTTCCATACGATTAATTTCCTCGTCTACCAAAGGAGTTGGCAACGAGACTTCTGTTTGCGCTGCAATTTTATCAATAAGTTGATTATCATTGGCCTGGGCTGCCTCTCGCAGTCGCTCAGAAGTTAATTGCTTTTTTATATCGTTTTTGAGTTCAGCTAAAGTCTTAAATGGTCCGATATTGGTTGCAAAATTATTGTCCAATTTAGGCTTACTAAGTTCTTGAACAGAATTTACGGAAACATTAAATTTTACTCGTCGATTACTTAGACTGGCGGTCCCATAATCAGCTGGAAATGTCAGTACGAATTCCTTTTTATAGCTAGCTTTTAAGCCAATTAATTGTTCTTCAAAACCCGGAATAAACGTCTGACTGCCCAGGATAAGTGGGTATTGCTTGCCATCAGCACCATCTATTGGTTTTTGGGTTTTGGCATCTTGGCCTTCGAAGTCGATAATCACTTCATCACTTTTATTGGCGGCCCGGTTGACGGTTTTTTTGGTAGCACTGCGATCTCGCAAATTTTCAAGTACCTGATCGATATCTTTAGCGGTGACTGGTTGGCTCGATTGAGGAGAGAGTTTAATATTTTTGTAATTGGGAAGCTTAATGTCTCCGACAGATTCAACTTCGGCAGAGAATTCTAAAGCTGAATAGGGCACAAATTTTGTAATCGATATATCAGGCGGCGATACCGGTCGAAGTTTTACCTGCCGAGCAGACTCCGTATAAAACTGATTTACAGCGGCTTCCAGAAACTCCGTTTGGAGAACGCTTGGATCGATTTGTTTTTCTACCAGGTTAGCCGGTGCTTTGCCTGATCGAAAACCTGGTACTTTTACATTTTGACTCAGGCTTTTGACTACCTGAATGCGGACAGCATCAATACCGGTTTTATCAACGCTTACAAGCAGCTTGATTCGGGTAGGGTTAATTTGCTCCTGAACGACTTGCATAAGGTGTTAGTTTAACAACTTTATTGGTTTTTTACTAGTATTAGCGGATTAAAAATCTGATTACCAGCAATGCGGCAATGAACCATTCTAATTCAATAATGGCACCCACCGGTCGTTCAAACCACTGAATCTTTCTGGCAAAGCGACTGTGCAAATTTTCTTTCCATTTTCGACCTCTAATGACGCTCCGATATCGCTCGTATGATAATGCGTCAGGTGCTGCCGCGATTGTGGCACAAACAATTGCCAATTGCCAATGAGCAGGACTGAATATAGCAAGGCAAATTACCAAAATAAAACATAGTAGCGCGTCTACATAAAGCAGCCTTCTAAACATAGCTGTTCGTAATTCTTGATTGCCAGGCAACCCAGCCCCAAAATGCGGAATCATATCTAATAGGTAGTGTGATCCAAGTGCAACGGGAATGGCTATCAGAGGTTCACTGACTGTCAAGCCTATTATTGCACCGGTTAAAGCATGATTTATGGCCCTCATTGTTTATTTTTAAGATTATTTCGTTCCTCAATTACATGATTTGCCAGTTCACTAAGGCTGCCGGTGATCTCCTGACTGGATTCTAAATGTTTAAGTGTGAACTTATTGTTTTTAAGCTCATTCCTACCAATTACTAACAAATATGGAATACTTTTCTTGTTTGCCGTTTTAATTTGATCGCCTAATTTGCGATTTGACCAATCAACAGCCAAATCAAGTCCGAGTTGGCGAAGTTTGGCAATCGGTGCCTGAGACTTTTCTAAATCGTCTAGCAACACGGCATAAATTTCAGTTTCGGTTTTTATCTGAGGTAATAAATGATGGAGCTCCAAAAAATTAGCTAATGTTACATCGCCCCACCCAAAACCTACGGTCGGTAGGGGTGTTACACCAAAGGCCCCAACTAATCCGTCATAACGGCCTCCACCTAACATTGATCGATTATTTTCGGGGTGTCGGTCGTATACTTCAAAAACTATGCCGGTATAATAGTCAAATCCCCGCATCAAGCTGATATCGAAAAGAGTATTTTTTATCCCGGCTTGATTAAGTTGTCTCAACATTTTCTTAAGGTCTAAGGCCGAATCATGTAATTTAAGCATTGCCGGTAAATTATCAAGGTTGTCGATGTCCAGCAGGGCTAGAAGTTTTTCAACTTTGCCAGATGCTCTGGCTTTAGGACTAACCAGGTCATCTATGGCGGATATAAACTTACTTTTATCCATTTTAGCTTTGCGGTCAATCAAGTGGCTAAGAGCTCGCGATTCATTACTAGAAAAGCCTATGTAATTGATCAAAGCTTGATCAATAAGCTGTCGACTGTTGAGTCGGATTTCATACATTTTTGAATCTGCGCCGAAGGTTTTAAAAATGTCATCTACCATTACTATAATCTCGTACTCAGCTCCTGAATCAGCGATTCCGAATATATCAACATTAAGTTGCCAGTGCTCTCGCAAACGGCCTCTTTGTGGCCGCTCATATCGCCATAAATTGGGAATGCTATACCATCGCAGCGGGTAAGACAATTCTTGGCGCCTGGCGGCTACCATCCGGCTGACCGTGGGTGTCATTTCCGGTCTGATAACAACCTGCCGCTTTCCTCTATCTTCGAAGCTGTAAGTTTGCTCATTAACAATTTCGTCACCGGTTTTTGCCTGATAAATTTCAAGCGACTCCAATATTGGTGCATCATATTCTTCGTAGCCGTAACGCTCAGCAACTTCCCGCCACTTGCCAAACATATATTTTTGCAGACGCTTGTCTGGCGGATAAAAATCCCTAGCGCCCTTGTATGGTTGAAGAGGCAGTGGCATATAACAATTATTATAGATTAAACCGGCGGTAATCGCTTAAGAAATCGGATAAAACCGGGTGCACCAATGGTAATCTGTTCTGCAATCGTGAAACCATGTTCAAAGGTCGGGGTAATCCGATTCCGGGCCCCTGGAATACGGCTATCAACTATAGCGACTACTTCATCAAACAAACCATACCTCGACAAAATGCGCTGGCGCGCTGAACTGTCTAATTTCTTTAGAGCAGCCGGACAATCCTTAATGGCTTTCTCAAAAGCCGGATTGGTTCGAAAGCGAGCTGGATGAACTGTATCTGGACGATTAACTTTACCGGCAATGCAAACCACTCCGGTGATTGATTTCTGACGCATAGCAAAGGCGTTTATTGCCGCCGTAGCGCCAGCGCTGGCTCCTACTAATGCAACTTGCCAACCTTCAACTTTTAAAGAATCTACGCGAACAGTCAAACGATTTAATTTAGACTGCCAAGTTTCCTGATCGGTCCAATTGATTACGAAGAGTTCTGATGAAACTCCCCACCATTGCCAGGTTCTTACAGCGCGCTGTTGGCCCTGAACTTTTTGATCTCCGAGACCTGGAATATAAATTAAATAAAGCTTCAGCTTAGGCATGTTATGGTAATATTATGCCCCAAAAAGCCAAACAACATATCAATATAATATCCAAATATCGTCGCAATGATGCGCTAATTGATATCTGGAGTTTAGTCCATGTCAGTACTGGAGCGTTAATGGCTTGGGTAATGCCGCCAACAATAGCTTTACTATTTTTGATTGGTTGGGAACCCCTGGAGGTGCTAATTTTATCACCGATACTAAGCCGCTATAATATTGTTTTTGGCCGAGAAACGCTGCGCAATTCTTTATCAGATATATTATGCGATGTGATAGGTGTAGCTCTGGGAATTGGTATTTTAACCAACTTGGTTGCTCCGCCCTTTCACTTTTTCTGATAAATGGTGCGGCGGAGAGGACTTGAACCTCCACATCGTAAAGATACTAGCTCCTAAGGCTAGCGCGTCTACCAATTCCGCCACCGCCGCACACCTGTACTACAGCAGTATTTTAGCTAATTCTCTGATAAAAGACCAGTTGAGCATCGCCGTAATGTTTATTCTGAACTACCTCAAGACCGTCAAATTTTAAAATGTCGGCTTGGCCCGGCCAGCATATAACTAAAGTTCCCTCAGCCGACAAATGACGCGTGATCACTTTTAAGTCCCGGTAAGGCAATTCGTCAAATGGAGGATCGGCAAAAATTAGATCAAATTGTTCGGACTGATGGCGCTGAGACCAGGCGCTAAAGAAAGAACGCACAACTTTAATTCTGTTGTCAATTCCCAACGAATTAACATTGGTTTGAATAACTGCTTTGGCACGCTTATCAACTTCAATTGC
Source organism: Saccharimonadales bacterium (SeqCode) (assembly GCA_035479135.1). GTDB lineage: Bacteria > Patescibacteriota > Saccharimonadia > Saccharimonadales > UBA4665 > DATIIY01. The sequence goes on along the minus strand of DATIIY010000005.1, from coordinate 199,261 downwards.
CATAGCGTGGCTAGCGCCCCGGCTGATAGCCTCAATAGATAAAGCTCCGCTACCAGCAAAGACGTCTAAAACATTTAAGCCCTTAATATCACCCAGTACACCAAATATAGCCCCTCTGGCTTTCTCACTCATGGGGTGTGTCCGGTGTCTGCCGGGTGTATTAAAGTTCTGGCCGCCAAGCCAGCCTGCGATAACCCTCACTACGCGACTTCGCTGACCAGCCCGGCTTCTTTGGCGGCACCATACCAAGCCAAGGCCACAGCTTGAACGAGGGTTGGCGTAAGTTGTTGTCTAATCCTTCGAGCTAGTGGAATTGTCCAGCCTGATTCATAAAATGCATTATATAACTGCAAATTAGCCACATCCTGAGCTAGACTTCTAAACCATTGAGCAATTGATTGATCCTTAAAATTTTGAATATTTTCCGGGGTTAGCGACCAGCGACACAGTCTGGCCGGTGCAATCAATATTGCTACTCCGGCTTCAAATGCCGCATGAGTAGTGAATAAGCCCTTTGGCCCCCACATCCGCCAATTATTTTGTATCAAATGGGAAATATCTACACCTGGCATAATTAGTTTTTTGCCAATAGAAGTTCTATCATCAATTCCGCGCCCGCATCTTAACTCAACCAATTTTTCTTCATAAGGGTAATGATGAGCCGGTGTTAATCCGTCAACTATGGCATGTGATAACCACGCCGCTTCAAAAGAGGCTCTGATTTTATCTTCTGCTCTCAAAGCTTTTACAAGTCGTTTATAGTGGTTCTCGATTAAGTTTACTAATTGGGTATCTTGGGGGTTATTGGGCTGCATATAATGCCATGGCTCATCTTTGGCCGGGCTCTTGCGCTTAATTGCGTCTGGGCCGTTTTGCCCTTCGAAATGCAAAATTGCTTTTACCCCTGGAAACTGACTATTGGGTATTAATCGATTTAGTTTCTTGTGGGCTAATCGATCGATTTTTTGATGCGCACCAAGCAACCTGCCAGAGTAAGCACTAATTGTTGAACCTGAATACATAGTCTTTAGTTTAAATTTGTAACGGCCCGGAGCCGCGTTATTGTTTTGTAAAACCTTTTATATTTTATCAAATTTTCTTTATTTTCCAGAAGTTTTTGGGCTGTACCTCTAGCCGCTGCTATGAGTTTGGAGTCTGATAACTGCGCAATTCGCAAATCAAGTTGGCCATGTTGAAAGGTTCCATAAATAGCACCAGGACCACGCAATTCCAGATCCAACTCGGCCAATTTAAAACCATCATTCGACTGCTCCAGGGTGCGCAACCGCCGACTGGCCGGCTGACTATCGCTCAACATAAGATAGCAATAACCTTGATGTTTGCCGCGTCCCACACGGCCTCTTAATTGATGTAACTGGGACAACCCAAATCGTTCGGCGCCTTCAATCAGCATTATGGTAGCGTTTGGTACGTCTACACCAACTTCCACAACCGTAGTCGATACGATAATGTCATAATCACCTGCCACGAATTTCTCCATTACAGTTTGTTTTTGCAGTGGCTTTAATTTGCCATGAAGTAAACCTATACGACGGTGATTGAATACGTTATTGCTTAAATCATCGTAAACTTGTTCGACTGATTTGAATTTGGTATCAGCATTATCTGTAATCAGTGGACAAACTACAAACATTTGGCGGCCGGCTGCCAACTCGATATCTATTTTTTTGTATAAACTAGATCGGGAATTTGGAGAAACAATACGGGTTATAACTGGTTTTCGGTCACCGGGTTTCTCGGCCAATATTGATATGTCCAGTTCACCATAAAGTGTCAAAGCCAATGACCTGGGAATTGGTGTAGCGCTTAAACTGAGCACATGCGGCATACGGCCGGCTTTTGACATCAGCACTTTACGTTGCTCAACACCAAATCTGTGTTGCTCATCAATAATAATCAACGCTAATTTTGACATGTTTACAGGTTGTTGAATGATAGCCTGAGTGCCAATGATAAAACGTGCTTGACCGGATTTAATAGACTCGTGAACGGTTTTTTTATCTGAGGCTTTTAGACTTCCAACTAATAGATTAACCATCTTGTCTTGCCCCAGTGGCAAAAGTAACCGGAATATGGTTTCGGCATGCTGGCGTGCCAAAAGCTCGGTAGGCGCCATAAAGGCTACCTGCCAGCCCTGTTCCAATACCATTAGAGCTACCATAGTTGCCACTACCGTTTTTCCCGAGCCCACGTCCCCCTCCAGCAGGCGATTCATGGGTTGGGTTTTATTCAGATCCAGGCAAGCTTGCCATATAGCTAAGCGCTGACCATCGGTGAGTTTAAATGGTAAGTGATTTACAAAATCTTTGGCTAATTGTTCATGAAATGGGATTGACAGAGCTAGTTCTCGCTGATTTTCTTGTTTATTTAATAAGCTGGCCAAGCTTAATACCAATACTTCTTCGAAACCAAGACGGCGTTTAGCTGCCATAAGCTGCTCACTGGTCTTTGGCATATGGATAGTCGTCAAAGCTTCGGCTCTACTGATTAATTTATTTTGCTCAAAGACGCTCAGTGGCAAAGATTCCGTTAAGCCCTCAATTAAAGGCTTGATTTGGTGAATTGCCGTCCTAATCTGTCTAGATGATAGCCCTTTGGTTTCACGGTAAACTGCCAGAATGCGAGCAGTATTAATTGGCAAATCGCTAACCATTTCTACACTTGGATTTATAATCACAAACCGTTGACGGCTAAGTTCATACTGGCCGGATATAAAATACTGCTTATTTCTTTTCAGAGCCGTGTTACGGTACGGCTGATTAAACCATACCAATCGCACACTGCCAGTTTTATCACTCGCAATTGCCTCTGTAATATGTAGACCGCGTCTGACATATCGGCCGCTTGATTGTTTGATACTAGCTTCTATTGTGACTATCCCGGGACGTAAGTTATTGATAGCTGTCACACTTGAATAATCTTCGTAGCGCCTGGGGTAATAATTAATCAGCTCATCAATATTATGCACACCCAAAGCTGCAAACTTTACAGCCTGATCCTTGCCTACTCCCTTTAAGTCCGTTAACGGACTATCCAACGTCATTTACCTATTATACGAATTACTATAAAGAATCTGTGTCAACAATAATTTAAAGTCTAGATTTTCTTACCAAAAAGAAAATGCTTGGACCGAAATATACTGGAGCCAAGGGCCGTTGTAGCCATCTTTCAGCACTCAACATGACTGAATTGGGCAACAGCTTCTTGAGCCGAACGCTTCTCAAGTTTGAAACAGATAATTTAGCCTCAACTTTGAGACCGGCAAGCTCCAATTGTCTTATTACAGTTTGTGGATTGTGATTAACAAAAGGGATCTCATCATCACGTTTATTTACTTCGGATCTAATATCGACAGGCTTTACCGGCAGCCGTTGATTTTTACTAAAATGTTTTAGTCGATTGCGTATATGCAAATAATTGGCAACTTCTATGATGGCATAGCCATCGTCGGTCAGTACCCTATGAATTTCTAGGAATTCTGGTGCCGGGTCGGGCAGATGATGCATAACCCGAACCATGGTAATCAAGTCAATACTATTATTTTTAAAAGGCAGGTCGTCGGCTTGGATTTGACGGCGTTCAATCTCCGTATGATTGCTTAAAAATTCCCTTGCCAATTCCAACTGTTGCTGACTTGGTTCTGCCAATGTGACTTTGTCAGCATACTTTTTTAAAAGTAAACTCAGCCGACCATAGCCACCGCCAATGTCAACTGCCCAATTAAAATGTTTGCCGTCGAGTAGTTTACAGACCGCGATTTCTTCAGCTTGATGTTCGTATTGTCGACCTTCCCAGTATTTTAAGTAATTATGATTCGGGTCGTCGTATTGATCAGCTTTACGGCGATGTTTTGCATCATTTAAGTTAATATTATTCGGCATTAATATCCTCAATTAATCGCGCTGCACAATAGCGAAATTATTTTTTCCCCGTTTAACTAAATTACTACCTGAACGCCACTCTGGATCTTGGTTTATCTCAAGCTTCATACCATTAACAGATATAGCACCTTCAGTAATTAGCCGCTGAGCATCTGATATGGAAGTAGCCAATTGCGCTTTAATTAAAGTTTGAGCAGAGTCTTTTTGCAATTTAATATTTGTCAGTTCGCTGCGTAATATCTTTATCTCAGGCTCAGATAATTTAAAAAAATCCTGTTCGCCAAACAATACTTCGGTGACTTGTTCAACTTTTGCGGTCTGATCTGAGCCGTGAACTAACTTGGTTACTTCATGGGCAAGGGTTTTTTGAGCCAGTCGACCGGCCGGATTTTGCTTAAAACTTGTTATCAACTTCTCGATAGCTGTCTTATCTAGCTCAGTGAATATTTTGAGATAATCTAAGGCGCTTTCGTCGTCAACATTTAACCAATATTGATAAAATTTGAAAACACTAGTTTTGTTGGGGTCGAGCCAGATAGCCCCGGCCTCTGTTTTGCCAAATTTTTGACCGGTAGATTTGTTAACAATCAGTGGACAGCTTAAAACATGAACTTCCGCACTTTTAACGCGTCTAACGAGTTCCACCCCAGATATTCCATTACCCCATTGATCAGATCCTGCTAATTGCAAAGTAACGTTGTGATCTTCAAATAACTTTAAGAAATCATAGCCCTGTAATATGGTGTAACTAAATTCGGCATAGCTAATTCCTGAGCCGTGCTCGCCCATTCGCTTGGCAATATAGTCTCTTTGAACCAATGGAGTCATGCTGAAGTGTTTACCAATGTCTCTTAAAAAGTCCAACAATTTAATTTCCTGAAACCAGTCTAAATTATTAATTATTAATGCATCCGAACCGAAAAGCCGCTTGATTTGCACCGTAATTTTTTCGATATTAGATTTAATAACATCAGCCGCTTGCAATGATCGCTCGGAATCCTTACCACCCGGGTCACCAATTAAGCTGGTTGCCCCCCCGGTAAGAAATATCGCTTTATGGCCATGGCGAAGGAAGCATTTGTCCATCATCAGGGCTGCCAGATTACCTATGGTCAATGAATCGCTGGCAGCATCGTAGCCATGATAAAAAGTTAATTTACCTCTATCCAAAGCTGTCAAATCAGACATTGTCGACTGATTAACAAATCCGCGCCAGGTTAGTTCATGCGATAATTTCATTTGATTACTCATATGCGGAAAAACAATTACTTAATAGTATAACGTACAGGCAAGTAGTGCAGATGAAAACTTATGCTTTTAAACACACAAATTTGGTATAATTAGAGGAGTCCTTATAGTGATCACGAGGGAGACCGTCAACTGATGGCCAGACAATCAAACGCCCGCAGAAGTAGGCGTGCAAGAGATACAATTACAACCAAAAGCGGTAATACAATAAAGCTCAACCGTTCTATGAGCGATCGTATTAAAGCTCGCCGGGCTGCCCGAGCAGCTGATAAAGCTGCTTATTTGGCGACAATGCCCAAAGGTCGAGTAAAGCGTATGCTTTTCCGGTTACAACCCAAGCGTTTAGCTGAATATTGGTTTAGCCGCGATGGCGGAATTATGGCGCTCAAAATTATTGGCGTGGCAATTGCCGTCGGTTTTTTTATGACAATCGGGTTATTCGCTTACTTCCGCAAAGATTTGCCTAAAATAAAAGATTTGTCTGGTGACTCCTTGGGTGGAAATACAATTTATTACGATCGTACCGGGCAAATCGTATTATTTAATGACTTCAACTCTGTAAAAAGGATTCCGGTTAAAAACCAGGAAATCTCGCAATATATGAAAGATGCCACCGTGGCTGTCGAAGATAAAGATTTCTTCAAACATGGCGCTTTCGATGTCCGGGGCATTATGCGAGCCGCATACCGTGATGCTACTGGTAGCAGTGGCTCAGTTCAAGGCGGTTCAACTATTACTCAACAACTAGTAAAACTTAATGAAAACTGGACTACTAATCGCACGGTTACCAGAAAAGTTAAGGAGTTAATATTGGCGGTTGAGCTTGAACGGGAATATTCTAAAGATGACATTCTGGCAGGTTATTTAAATATTGCCCCGTATAGTGGAGAAGATTATGGGGTGGAAAGTGCCGCACAGGATTATTTCCATACCAGTGCCAAAAACCTTACATTGGCGCAATCTGCTATGATGGCGGCCATTCCGCAGTCGCCTTCCTTTTACTCACCATATGACAGCCATAAATTTAACCCATCTGTTACCAGTGATTCATTTGATTCTGAAGCTCTATTAAACCGACAGCATTACATTTTGGACCAAATGGTGTCACAGCATTACATATCCAAACAACAAGCTGATGAAGCCAAGGGTGTCGATATTTTAGCTCAAATTAACGAACAAACTTCCAAATATGAAAATATAAAAGCGCCATATTTCGTATTGGCAGCAAAACAAGAATTAGAGGAAACTTACGGAAACAGCACAGTTAAACGGGGTGGTTGGAAAGTTATTACGACTTTGGATATGAATTTGCAAAGCAAGGGTGAACAGCTTGTAGCATCTAATTACAAAAACGTAGTCCGGAGAACCGCTGGACTGGCAGACGAGGAAGCAAATGTAACTGAAGAAGTCCAAACCGGGCAAATTGTCGAGTTAGTGGGCGGTATAAATTTCAAGGACCCGGATCATGGTGCGATTAACTATGCGGCGTCTTCTCTTATACCGCCCGGGTCAAGTTTCAAACCTTACGATTACGTAACTCTGATTAATAACAATAATAACGTGGGGGCAGGGTCTGTTCTATACGATACTCAAGGTCCGTTACCAGGTTATCCCTGTACGAATCACAACCCTCCAAAGAAAGGGGGAAATTGTCTTCAGGATTACGACTTCTTACAACCAGGACCACTTACTCTTCGTTATGCAATGGGTGGTTCGCGAAATATTCCGGCCGTTAAAGCTATGCTCGAATCCGTGCCAAACGATAAAAGTGTCGGTTATACCGCTTCGATAAATAAGGTAATTAGTACGGCTTCAGCAATGATGGATAATAAATATCTTCAAAGACAGCATCAGAATACATATAACTGCTACCAAGCCGGTGTTGATGTAAATAATGCCGGGCCAGCGGATGAAACTCAGTGTTATGGCTCTTCAGCTATTGGTGATGGTGGTTTCCTGCATTTGGATGATCATGTAAATGGATTGGCAACGCTAGCGCGTCAGGGACAGGCCATTCCACGAACCTTTATCCTACATATTACAGATGCAGCCGGTAAAAACATCTTCCAATGGCAACAACCTAAACCAACTCAGGTTATTAAACAAGATGCGGCATATATAGTTGATAACATGGCCGCTGATCCGAATGCCAGCTATTTGCCGGGCAGCTGTACGGCAACAAATTGTACGAGTCTAAATCAAGGCGGCTATAAATTTCATAAATTCCAAGGCTGGAATTTCGCTGTGAAAACCGGTACCACGAACAGTGGTTTTGATGGGTTAATGACTAGTTGGTCGCCAAAATATGCCACTGTAAGTTGGGTGGGTAATCATACCCGAAATGTTGATATTTCCTCCAGAACTGGAACTGCCATGGAGTACCTGACTGAACCGCTCACTCGCGGTATGATGGAAGCTGCCCACACCGGTCTGAAACCGGTCAACTGGGTTCAACCAGCGGATATCAAAGTTGCACCGGCATTTATTGTCCGTAACCATGTTCACTTCGGAGATATAGAACCTAGTCCGGCCAAAGATCTCTTCCCCTCTTGGTATTTAGGAGGAGGTAGTACGGGTGCCAAATCTACATCACAAACCATTGATCGCGTATCTGGTGCCGTGGCTACCAGCTGTACACCGGTGGCAGCAAAAGAGTTTGTAAATAACGCCAATGTAGCTTCCTGGAATATCGATATATTTATGCACGGCAAACCAAGCATTGGAAGTACAACCACCACGCCTAATACCGCTACAAGTACCGTCGTCGATACAGTTCATAACTGCAGCGATAGTCCTCCGACAGTAACTTTGACAGCGCCGACGGATTGTCCAAATTCAGGTTGTATTATTACCGCCACGGTTACCCAAGGTACGCATCCTCTAAATGATGCCCAATACCCACAATATCCAGGCAAAATTGTATTCACACTTAACGGGCAAACCATCCAAACCAAAGACGTTAAAGATTCGCCTAGCACAATTTCGTTTAATTATGTGCCGACATCTAGCGGTAGCGGAACGCTAACTGCTACCGTAACAGATAGTGTACTGTACACTGGAAGCCAAAGTACTACTCTTAACTTCAACAATTCCAATAATTCAACACCGCCGCCCATAGTAACCACACCATAAAATAGAATACTAATCTTTTACAAGAAATTTATTGAGAGCAGTACGGACATCAGGGACACCGTACAAACCAGTCGTTTCTTTACCATTTTTTTGTGTAGGACCAATGGCACCTTTAAATCCCAATTTTTTGGCTTCGGTTAAGCGCTTTGCAGACAGTTCAACATGACGTATTTCTCCGGATAATCCGACTTCTCCGAAAACTACGACATCTTGTTTTAGCTTTAAGCCTTTGGCGGCCGAACCTATCGCCAGACAGATAGCCAAATCTGCTGCTGGATCACGTAATTGCATGCCGCCGACAATATTTATGTATATATCTTGGTCGCTAAGTTTTAATTTTGTTCGTCGCTCCAGCATGGCCACTAACAAATTTAGCCTGTTTAAATCAAATCCGCTGGCCGCGCGTTTCGGATAACCATAAATGGTGTGATTTACTAACGCTTGGACCTCTACCAATAATGGCCTGGTGCCTTCAACCGTGGCCATAACCACCGAACCATCACTAATCTGACGCTCAGCAAGCAGCGCTGCCGAAGGATTAACAACCGATTTCAAACCTGATTCAAGCATTTCAAAAATGCCGGCATCATTAGTAGATCCAAACCTGTTTTTGACTGCTCGCAGTACTTTAAAACCGCCATATCTATCTCCGTCTAGATGCAATACAACATCAACGACGTGTTCTAACACTTTTGGTCCGGCAATCGCTCCTTCTTTGGTCACATGACCGACAATAATTATAGCGGTGTCAGATTGCTTGGCTGCTAATGTCAATAGACGGGTACTATTTGTAATTTGTGAAACACTGCCGGACAGTGAATTAATGGCATCGCTGGTAATGGCTTGTATGGAATCAACAATAACCAATTTATACTTTCCACTCAATATTGTTGCCGCGATATCATCTGCTGAATTACTGGATACTAATTGTAGTTCTGTCGTTACAGCGCCCAAACGCTGTGCTCGAAGTCCAATTTGGTGTACAGATTCTTCGGCGCTGACATATAAAACTTTTACCCCATTGGCCACTATATGGTGGGCCAGTTGAAGTAATAATGTACTTTTGCCTATGCCTGGTTGGCCGGCTATCAGATTAACGCTACCCTGCACAATACCACCACCCAAAACCATATCAACATCTGACATCCCAGAAATTAATCGGGTCTGGTCGGCCGCTACTGATTTATGTACTGATAATGGTGTTAACAAATTGCCGCTGGCTGCGCTTTTTACTAAGTCAGCCGTGCTAAGTTGTTCGGTCAGTGTATTCCATTCTCCACATTTAGGACATTTGCCACTCCAACTGGTTTCCACAGCACCACAGTTATTGCAAACATATCTACTAGTTGGGCGTTTTACCAAATATCCTCCACTATTGTATATATTAAATTTTACCATTCGATTATTAACTAATAATTAACAACTTGATTTAAATATTGTAGCTATACTTATCTAGTTGGCTGGGTGGTCAGACGAGTATCGATAGCTTTTGCCAAGGTAGTCAATTGACCGGCGATTTGATTACGAATGACTACCAGTTGATTGTATTTATCGATTAAACCCCGTGATTTAACAATACTTTGATTATAACTGTTTACTTCAGAATTATAGACTGGAACTAAAGCATTATAATCACTAACTTGATTATTGGCAGCCAGGCTATTTAATCGATTTTTATCACTGTTGAGTTGAGCTAATTCATCAGTCAAATTCGATTGTTCGGCATCAATTGATTTTTTGATATCGGCAAGTTGTTGATCATCATTTTTGATAGCAGTTTGTCTTGTGGAAAATTCGGTTCGGTAGTTTTGTTCATAAGCGACAACTGCGCCGCGGTTGTTAAAATATCGTTTATAGTAAGCCTCTAACGGGGCCGGTAGCTCGGCAATCTCAGTTCCAAAAGTGCAACTCATCTCATCCAAAACATCGGACGGTTCAGTTTGCTGATACAGTTTGACTTCTTCTTTGACTCGCTCGTCTTGTAGCCCGTTTTTGTAATAAGCTTGTAGTTGCGAATTAAGAGCTGCTCGCTCTTTAGCACTTAGTCGAGCGTAAATAGAATGTAGCACTTCATGCGCTGCAGTCACCTGTGTCACACCCGATAACGCGGAATCCTGAACATTATATAGATAAATACCATTTTGATCGGGGTGGTAACAGCCAAGTACGATTACATCTATGCTGTCCGGACAGTTCTGCCGAAAACTTTCGACGCTGTTCAAAAGTTGCGGTTTATTTAGATAAAATAAGTGTTTAGTATAAGCATTCATAGTGTCCTGATCGGCCAGTTGCGAGACACTGTTAGGCGGTTGATAACCTCGTAGGCGAATCCAATCTTGAATAGATTGAAAATTCAGCCCTATTAAGCCGATACCAATCAGAAAAAATATCAACACCAAAATCGGTATAATATTGCCTTTTTCGGGGGTGGTCAAGTTATATTTACTCAGTCGTCGTGGCATAAGTTAGCTTGCTGTTTTTGCTAGCTACCTGAATAATATCACCTTTTTCGTATTTTTCGTCTAAGAGATCAGAGGCCAATCTATCTTCAATTGTATCCTGAATTAGACGACGAAGTGGACGCACGCCATTTTTGGCATCATAGCCATGCTCAAGCAAATACTGTTTGGCTCCGCTACTCAACTGAAGGCTAAATCCTTTACGTTGTAATCGAGTTTTTAGAAGATCTACCTGCAAATCGATAATTTTATATATATCTTTTTGCGAAAGCGCCCGAAAAACAATTACTTTATCAATGCGATTTAATAGTTCAGGCCGAAGCAGTTTTTTCAATTCTTCCTCAACACGGGTCTTATTGGTTTCATGCATCTCATTCAAATCTTTAATCTCGCTATTTTTTGATGCATGAAAGCCCAGATTTGCTTCACGTTGCAGTTTATCGGCACCGATATTGCTGGTCATAATGACGATAGTATTGGTGAAATCGATTCGGCGTCCCTTTGCATCTGTTAAATATCCGTCTTCTAACATCTGCAACATCATATTAAAAACTTCGGGATGAGCTTTCTCAATTTCATCAAATAGCACCAGACTATATGGCTGTCGACGAATCTTATCAGTTAACTGGCCGCCGTCATCGTAGCCGACATAACCCGCAGGCGCACCAACCAGACGTGACACATTGTGATGCTCACCAAATTCTGACATATCAATTTTTACTAAAGCATTCTCGCTGCCAAAAAACTCTCTGGCTAATACTCTAGCCATCTCTGTTTTGCCAACACCGGTAGGTCCAAGAAAGATGAACGATCCAATCGGTCGCTGATCGCTACCAATGCCGCTTCGACTTCGCCTGACTGCCCGGCTGACTGCACCGACAGCCTCCTTTTGGCCGATAATAAATTTGCTAAGGGTCTTCTCTAAATTCAATAGATATTTAGCCTCACTTCGTATGACCTTTTTGACCGGAACTCCGGTCATGCGTGACACCACATCAGCTAAATCTTCGCTGGTGACATGCAGCCGCTTAGTATGTTTGCCACTGGCTCGCTTGGCAGTTAATTCTTCATTAATTTGTGACGCCCGAGTTTTGGCTTTCGCGGCCCGTTCATAATCTTCGGCGTCAACGGCATCCTCAATCTGAGTGTTGACCAGCTTAAGCTCCTTCTGAAGCGTCCGAACTTCGGGACTGGTTTTACCTTTATCAACTCGCAGATGAGCCGCTGTTTCATCTATCAAATCAATGGCTTTATCTGGCATAAAACGATCATTAATATAGCGTTTGGCCAAATTTACAGCGTCATCGAGAACTTCGTCACTAAGTGTGACTCCATGAAAATTCTCATAGTGTTTGCGCAATCCCTTGAGAATGGCTAAAGTTTCACTTGGTGTAGTCTCCGGTACTTGAATAGGCTGAAATCGGCGTTCTAAAGCGGCGTCTTTTTCAATATATTTGGTGTATTCAGCGGTGGTGGTAGCACCGATAAGCTGTATTTTGCCACGGGCTAAAGCTGGCTTAAGAATATTACCAGCATCCATCGCGCCTTCGGCCGCGCCTGCTCCGACAATAAGATGAAGCTCGTCTATAAATACAATAGAACGGCTTTCTTTTTCGAGTTCAGCGATGACTTTTTTGAGCCGTTCTTCGAATTCACCGCGGTATTTAGTTCCAGCAATCATGCCAGCCAGATCTAAGGTAATGATACGTTTATCTAATAAAGCATCCGGTACGTCTTCGGCTATTATGCGTTGTGCCAGTCCTTCAACGATCGCGGTTTTACCGACTCCCGGTTCACCAATCAATACTGGATTATTTTTTGTCCGTCGATTAAGTATAGTTATAACCCGACGAATTTGATTTTCACGTCCTACTACCGGATCTAATTTACCCTGGCGAGCACTTTGCGTTAAATCTGTTCCGAAGAATTCCAGAGCTGTTTTTTTGCCGTCTTTTTTGCCTCTGCGTCGACCATCAGTACCAGTTTCTTGTTCCTCGTATTGCTGCCGATTTAGAAATTGTTCCAATTCGCCGGTCAGTGAATCTACATTTACATTCATATCCCGAAGTAAAATTGTGGCCCGGGCGTTCTTTTGTGACAAAATACTATGTAAAATATGCTCCGTACCGCAGTAATCCTGAGAATAGTCCTGAGCTATATCGTACGCCATCTTCAATGTAAGTTTGGCTGTCTCACTGAGACCGCGGGCACCAACATTGCTGACCAGGGTTTTTGGGGTTAGGTTAAGCGCTAAACGGGCTCGATCTAGACTTACCCCGGCACCATCCAATATCTTGGCACCCATACTGCCATCTTGAGCTAAGACACCTAATAGAAGATGCTCAGTCCCAACGTAAGCGCTACCAAAGCTCCGCGCTATAGCATCGGCATGCTTCAAACTCTGCAAGGCATTGTTGGTTAAATGATTTAAAAAATCTTGAAAGTCAGGGGTGCTAGGCATCATAGCTTGGTGTTGGCTCCTTTTTGCTGGGTTATTGGATAGTGCATTTAGCTTATATTTATTATAAGCGATTTGCCTACTACCATAATAGCACTTAGCACTCTCACGTCAAGAGTGCCAATTACACTAGTCGCCGTGCTCTTCGATAGCTTCCAGGAGTGAGCTCTCTAATTCATTTTTCTTCTTAAGTTTGGGCTGCTTGGGTAGCTCGGTGGTCTGGACTTTACCTTCAGCAGGCGTTTCAGGTGCCTCGACATCAGCCGTGGCCTTCTCAGCCTCGATATCCAATTCATAACCAGTCAATTTACTGGCCAGGCGAACATTTTGACCGTTTTTGCCAATCGCTATGCTCAACTGATCTTCCGGAACAATTACTCTGGCTTTGTTATGTTTGTCATCTAGTATAACTTTAGCAACTTTGGTCGGGCTTAGCGCCTGAGTTATATATTCTACCGGCTCTTCCGCCCAAACAATAATGTCAATCTTCTCCTGTTCGCCAACTTCACCAACTACGGCGTTAACCCGAGTACCATGACCACCAACAAATGTTCCCACCGGATCGACTCCGGGCACGTTACTGGCGACAGCGATTTTGCTGCGGACACCGGCTTCACGGGCAATACCCTTAATCTCCACAGCACCGTTTTCCATCTCTGGTACTTCAGCTCGAAAAAGAAATTCGATAAACTCCTTGTTGCCACGGCTAACTACCAATTGAGGACCTCGGAAACCCCGCTCCACATCTTTGAGATAAACCTTTAGTCGCTGGCCAGGATAATAGCGTTCGCCCTGGATTTGCTCGCTGCGCGGCATGATTCCCTGAGCTTTGCCAAGATCTATGCGGCATATATTGCCCTCAACTCGTGCCACAGTGGCATTTATTACGGTACCGATTTTATCTTCATATTCAGACATAACAATTTCACGTTCTGCTTCACGCAGACGTTGCAATATAACCTGCTTGGCGGTTTGCGCGGCCACCCGACCAAATGTTTCAGCTTTTTGGTGCACTTCCAGCGAATCACCAAGTTTGGCGTCCTTTTTACGTGTTTGAGCTTCTTTTAGGCTAATCTCGTAGGCTGGGTTCTCAACTTTATCAACTATTTCCTTGGAAATATAGGCATCCACATCGCCGGTATTAAGGTTCATATTAACTCGAATTTCCTGCTCACGGTCACCATAATCGCGTTTGTAGGCAGCCGCTAAGGCCTGCTCAACTACTTCCTGGACAGTTTCCTCTGGCAGATTTTTCTCTTCGGCAATGGTTCTGATTGCCAGGACCAACTGTTTCATATCTAAATCCATTCTTGTTTCCTCTCTTTTGGGTATCCAAATTGTTAGCTCTCATAAATGAAAAAAGCCGACCACTTCGGCCGGTCACTTCCACTAATTATACTCGCCTTGGAATCAAAGTCAATTTGCTAAGAAACTAAGAAAGTATTAAAAGCATCTCGAGCTGCTTGATCGTTTCTCATAAAAACCTCTGATGCCCGGACCACCCGTTTGAATTCGTCACGCTCAATTCCATCATGAATATCATATTCTAAAATTGTAAAAGGGGTTGGCAGATCTTTAGACCCGGTCATTAAATCATCATTTCTTAAATTTTTGTTTGGTATGGATAGCCAGTTACCTATTTTTCTCGGTGTAAGTTCACCATAGCGACCGAATAATATCAGCATATCTTCATAGTTTTTAATTGCCTCATATTGCTGGGATTGTATTCGCTCTAATCGAAATGCATCTCGATCATCTCGAATAATGTGTCGTGGAAATCCTAAGCAGTAATCCATATCAACACGTAATGAAGTCTGCATCAGTATGAGTGATCCGTGGGGGTCATATGTTAACTGCTCCAAGAGTTCAGCCAGCATCTGTTGAGGTAAAATATTTGGATTTTTCGCATCACCGGGCTGTAATTGTTCAGACATATAAAAAATATTATGGCATTAAACTTTACCTTTTGTCAATTATCGGTTACCTGAGCTACAATATTTCAATATGGTGAAAAAAGTTGATCGGTTGTTTGAGCAGTTTCATCCTGATAATTATCGGCTTGACATGGCTGTTGATCCTGAAAACATGACTTTTAGCGGCCAGGTAACTATTAAAGGGCAGAAAGTTAGTCGACCTTCGCAACGATTCACATTTCACCAAAAGGAATTAAAAGTTAGAGCCGCCACGATTATCAAACATAACAAAAAAAACACTGAAACCATTAAAGTTGTACGGATTAACAACCAGAATAGTTTGGATGAGGTTAGATTACATACCAACACCATGCTTTATCCAGGAAGCTATACCATTTCTATGAAATTTGAGGGTAAAATTACAAAGCCGATGAATGGGATTTACCCCTGTTTTTTCAAACATGGTGGCAAATCTAATAAGTTAATTGCGACTCAGTTTGAGAGTCATCATGCCCGAGAAGCCTTCCCCTGTATTGATGAACCGGAAGCCAAAGCTATCTTTGATCTTACTTTGACGAGCCCCGCCGGTGACACCGTACTAAGTAATACACCAGTCAAAACGACTTCAGTCAAAGGCGAAAAGCAAATTTCCAGCTTTGAGACCACACCGCGTATGAGCGTTTATTTATTGGCATTTGTATTTGGTAAACTGAAAAATCTAGAGACCGTCACCAAGAATGGCATTAAAGTAGGAATTTATGCCACACCCGATAATGCTGGATTAATGCAGCACGGTTTGGATGTGGCGGTCAGGGGACTAGAATTTTTTGTTGACTATTTTGCAGTTGATTATCCGCTACCAAAACTTGATGTAGTGGCCCTACCGGATTTCAGTGTCGGGGCCATGGAGAACTGGGGATTAATTACTTTTAGAGAAACAGCTCTACTTACTGACCCTAAGACTAGCAGTCTGGAAAGTCGTCAAATGGTAGCTTTGGTGGTGGCACATGAACTCAGTCACCAGTGGTTTGGCAACCTAGTAACCATGAAATGGTGGGATGATTTATGGTTAAATGAAAGCTTCGCCAATCTGATGGAATATCGGGCAGTAGAGGCACTATATCCGGAATGGCATATTTGGGAACAATTCGTAAATTTAGAAACTGGTAATGCTAAACGTCGTGACAGTTTGGCGGATGTTCAGCCGATACACACCGAAGTCAACCACCCAGATGAAATTAATACTGTTTTTGATCATTCTATTGTTTATGCTAAGGGTGGATCGGTTCTTTATATGTTGATGCATTATGTTGGTGAAGATAAATTTCGCAAAGGTTTAACGGCTTATTTTGAAAAAAACCGCTATGGCAACACAGTGGCGGATGATTTATGGGCCGCTTTGGGCAAAGTTGCAAAGGAGGATATCGGTAAATTTATGAATAATTGGGTAACTAGGCCAGGTTACCCACTGGTTAGTGTGGATTGGGTGCCGGGCTCCGAAAAAATCATCCTTGATCAACAACGATTTTATAGTGATCCAATGGTTAAACCAACAAATGAAAATCCTTGGCCCGTACCTTTGGCTGCAACATATCAATTATCCGAGCCACTTTTTGAAAAGCATATTGGAAATATGCAGGTTAAAATTGGTGACGGCCCATTGTTACTTAATCATAATGGCTATAGTTATTTTTTGCCCAGGTACATTCAATCGGCCCACTTGGATCTGATTGTAAAGTCAATAAAAGCTGGCAAAGTGGACAATATTGATCGCTTGCTATTAATGGATAACTACAACCTGTTACAGCGAGGTGGAATGGTTGCAACAACCGAAATGTTAGAACTTCTCAAAGGTTACTCAGAGGAGTCTGGCGAAAACGTTTGGAGTGTAATGGCTGCAGCAATCGGCGAAGTGCGAAGACTAGTAGAAGATGACGAAGTAGCTGAAGCCAAATTGGATAATATGATCAGAAATATGGCTGTCAAGTTGTCAAACGATCTGGGCTGGGATGATAAGCAGGATGATAGCCCACAAACTTTACGTTTAAGAAGTCTCACCCAATCGATTACCGCCGCGGCCAAGGACAAGTTAACAATTAAAGAAGGGCTTAAACGCGTAAACGCTTTTACAATTCCCGCGGACCTGCCTCCAAGTACACGCACTGTAATTTATTATATTGGTGCTAGATATGGCCAATCATCAGAGTTTAATAAGCTTCTCAAATTACATGAAACTGTGACCAATGCTGATGAAAAAGAGGAACTGGCGGGAGCGCTAACCGCAACCAAAGATCCCAAGCACTACAAAATACTACTTGAAATGCTCACAACCGACTCAGTGCGTCGCCAGGACCTAATGCATTGGTTCGTTTGGTTGCTTCGAAATCGCTATTCCAGACAATCAAGTTGGAATTGGATGACTAGTCACTGGGATTGGATTGACAAAGAAATGTCCAGTGAGAAAACCTATTCATATTTTCCACGCTACGCTGGTAGTATTTTCAGTCGAACGGCTGATTTAAAGAAATATCAAGCCTTCTTTGATCCATTAAAGCGTAATGTGGCTTTAGGGCATGATATTAAACTAGGTGAACAGGAAATAGCCAGTCGCATAGCTTGGCGCCAGCGGAATGAAAAGACGGTTATAGAGTGGCTTAGAAAGTCTTAATAAGCATTTTCAATAAAGCTTAAAATACTAAAATCCGGTCCGGCTAATTCAATTGCCGATAATACATATTCACCATGCCATTTTTGTTCATCAACCCAAGCCCAAGCGGCATTCCTCATATGTTGTAATTTACTTGAAGTAATTGCTTCAAAGCCACCACCTTGTTGGTTGCCAAAGCGATATTTTACTTCCACAAAGTATATGACACCATGTTTTTGGGCAATAATATCTATTTCGTATCTAGGTTTTCTCCAGTTTTGCTCGATAATATGAAAGCCGCGCATTTCTAAATAAACCTTAGCAGCGGTTTCGGCTTGATGTCCGGTACTGACTGTTGTCATGTAAAGAAATTATACGCTTTTAAATTGTCAGCTATGGCAAAAAACATCACATCAATTGCATGGGTTTAAAAGAAAGCCGGTGTAATTTGCTTAACCCGTGGATTTTTAGTTGTTGGCGGTGCAGCATTGTGCCATATCCAACATGCTTAGCAAAACCGTAATTCGGATATTTTTTATCAATTTCTACCATATATTTGTCTCGGGCAACCTTCGCGATAATACTTGCTGCGCTAACACAGTCTATTAAAACATCTGCGCTAACTAGACATTTGGACTTGGTATTATCGGATAAATAATTATAATTTCCATCGATTATGATTTCATCGATATTTAATTTAATTTGATCTAATGCACGTCGCATGGCTTTGCCGACCGCCAAGGTGAGTCCCAAATTGTCAATTTCATTAGATGACACCCAACCAATGCCTATTGCCGAAGCTTTATTTGCTACAGAGTTTGATAATCGTTGGCGCTGAATCCGGCTTAGTTTTTTGGAATCTTTAAGTCCGGCGATTGAACCGTCTAAAACTACGGCTGCTGCAACCAAAGGCCCTGCCCAACTGCCACGTCCCACCTCATCGATTCCCACTGTAATCACGGATTAATTGTACCAGACAGCATGGACGTACTTAATTCAAGCTAATTCTTATTCGGATTTGGCTTGCTGGTGCGACGCTTCGACTGCTGCGGCTTTGGCAGCTAATTTTTCTTCTTCAGCGGCTTTAGCTTCGGCTTTGGCCGCGGCTTCGGCAGCTTTTTGTTCGTGAATTTTAGCTTCATCGGCTTCGGCTGCTTCATCGCGAACTGCATTTACCGCGTCTTTATCAAAATCTACGCCAGTCATTCGGGCAGATTTACCGGTGCGTTGTCGCATATAACTAAGATAATTTCGCCTTACTTTACTTCGCTTAACAACCTCTACTTGCACTATTAGCGGACTATGGAGTAGAAAACTTTTTTCCACCCCGACACCACTGGCTATTCGTCGTACTGTTATACGACTTAAGTGTCCACCCTTATTGCCTGTACGGATAACCAGTCCTTGGAATATCTGAATTCTCTCTTTGTTGCCTTCGCGGACTTTTTGGTGCACTTTGACAGTATCACCGGAACGAACGTCAACTACTGCTGATTTCTTATATTTGGCATTTATAGTCCCAATAATGTCTGGCATAATCGATAAATTGTATACGATTTACTTCTTAATTTCAAGGGTAATGGTAAACTTTAACCAATAACCCGATATATTTCCTCAAGTGTTGTTTCGCCTGACAATACTTTTAATATACCGTCCTGGACCATGGTCATCATGCCTGATTTACGAGCGGCCACCTCCAGACTATCAGTATTTACAACTGCCTTTGGATCTGCCAATAAAGTTTGTAAGGGCCCGCTCATGGTAAATTGTTCCCTAATTGCTAGCTGACCTTTGTAGCCATACGGATTAGCTTCGGATTTACCGGGTTTGAAAATTTGCAATCCATCAAGTTTTGGTCTTGGTATAGATTCTGGTAACCCATCCAAAACTTTATTTATATTAATTAATTCTCCCTCAGACGGTGAATAGGCCACCTTGATCGAGTCGTCGAGACGCCGCATCAAACGTTGAGCCATTACCAGCCGGATTGCTGAAATAAACAGAGGATTTTGTCCAATTATATCAGCCAATCTGGTTAGCGCAGCAGCAGCGGAACTGGCATGAAAAGTGGCCAGCACTAAATGCCCGGTCAAAGCTGCCTGTAAGGCTGTGCGAGCTGTATCCATGTCGCGTATTTCGCCAATCATTACGATATCTGGATCAAGACGTAAAATGGCGCGTAGTTTATCAGCAAAACTGTTGTCATTACCGCCCTCGCTGGAATGCACCGAAATTTGGGTAATGCCCGGAAACTGATATTCGACTGGATCTTCAATAGTAATTATCTTACGTTCTTCCGTATTAAGAGAGTTGAGCATTGAATAGAGCGTTGTTGTTTTTCCCGAACCGGTTGGACCCACTACCATGACCAAACCACTGGGCTTGGCAATTATGGCATCGACGACTTGACGCTCAGCCGACGAAAGACCTAGACGATCAAGTTTATACATGGCTGCATCCATATTGAATAATCTCATTACAACATCCATGCCGTTCAGAGTGGGGACGGTTTCTAATCGCACATTTACATCTACCTCATTACCATCGGCCATTTTGACCTTTTGAGCAATATGCCCCTGTTGTGCTTCATTACTACCGGTAGAAACATTACCGGCACTGGCAACTGCCGACATTAAAATATGATACTTGTCAGGTTGTAAGCGAGCTATGGGATGTAAAACACCGTCCATTCTAAATCTTATTCGAGCATCAGACGCCTGGGTTTCAATGTGAATATCTGAAGCGTTCAGATTATGTGCTTGTGAAACCAAATATGCCAGCATATCATCGGCCCGCACTTCCTGTAGCATGGCGGATATTTTGCCTACTAACTCCTGACTTCCGGCTTGATTGACTTCAATATCCTGATATACAACTTTTTTGGGCGGATCATATAAGTGCATATAGTCACGGAAACCGATATCAGAAATAATTGCAAAACGCACAACTTTGTCAGCAAATCGCTGGGTTAAATCCTTCATCGTCATCTGTGACGTCGTTGTTGTCACTCCAAACAACAAATTACTACCTTCTAGTTTGAGAGGTATTACTTTAAATTCATAAAGTTCTGGTACTGATAACAGATCACGAAACATCGGTCTGTCGCCCTCAAATGAAGTATCAAAATAGTCCATGCCCAAAACTCGGGCACGGCGCTCACTTGATTGTTCCTCATCGCGTCGAGCATCCTGGCTCATATCCCTCCAGTATAAAGCATAAGCAGCTCATTATTGTATAGTGGTAGCGATGAGATCTTTGGTATTAATAGCTCATAATTTACGCAGCGCGCATAATATAGGCTCATTATTAAGAACCGCTGAGGGGCTGGGAGTAGATAAGGTCTATTTGACAGGTTATACACCATATCCATCGTCGCCGGATGATAATCGCTTACCACACATATCTCACAAAGTTAATCGACAGATAATTAAAACTTCGCTGAATGCCGAAAAGACCATTGATTGGCAACATGTATCCAACGTAAGTAAACCATTGAACGATCTCAAACGTAACGGTTTCTCAATTGTTGCTCTAGAACAATCGGAGCAAGCCGTACAATTACCTATTTATTTTCCACCTGACAAATTAGCTCTAATTGTAGGGAGGGAAGTGGGTGGCATTGAGAAGCAAATCCTTGATCGCTGTGACCAAATAGTTGAAATACCAATGATTGGTCAAAAGGAATCATTTAACGTAGTGCAAGCGGCGGCTATGGCCTTATATACATTTCGATTTTGTGACTCCAAGTGATCAGTTGTATAATATATATGTTTTAAAACACATAAACAACTTGGAAAAAATTAAATCTAACTAAAAATAATATGGCTTTAGCAACAAGGCGGGCGCCAAATGTCCATCACAAAAAAAGGGTAGCTCAGCACCACAAGCATGGTAAATCATATGTCAAAACGTATTTGCCATATTTACCGTTGTTGGTGGTTGGCTTGTCCATAGTCATCAATAAAATTTGGTATATTTTAAGCCCGGGAATCAATTCTGGACTGGTGAACTCAAGCGTTGGTGATTCGTTATCGTTAACGCGAATCCAAGTTTTGACGGGTGATTACGGTCAAACTATGTTGGTAGGAATAATTGCCATATCGACGTTAGCATTCACAGTATTAGTTTCCGGACACTCACGGCGTTTGCATTTATTGCTGAGCCAAGGCGAAAAATTTGTTTATAAGCATCCGTGGTTGGACTTTGGCTGTCTGGTAATTTCTTGTGCCGGACTAATTTTAACGCGACCAAATGGTATCACCAATTAAGATTATTTTATAACCAGATTATCTGCACCTACTATTTCCTTTAACTCGTTTACACCATCACTTGAACTATTGATGCCGCCGGGTAATTTTATTGCTTGCTTATTATTGTCGTCCCCAAAAACCAATACCACTTCTGTTGGTCCTTTGTACAAATCGATAGTCTGTTTAAGAGTTATTAGCATTTGCTCGTCTCTGGTGTCATCAAGCTTGATGTAGACCCGAGGATCTTTGTAGTTATTGATTCTCGGTGTAACCTCTGATAAGTTTGATGCCGAAGCTACCGTTGCTGATGATTTCGGTTTATAAGACTTAGCTTGTTCGGGGGTGATTTCTCTGGCAGTGTCAACTAAAAGTTTAACCTCTGAATCTCGACTATTGCCTCGGCCTCGGTTACTCAAAGTTCCTTTAATTAATACAACTTTGTCTCTTACCCAAAGACCTGGAGTTTGATCCATTTTTTTGGGAAACAGCACTACTTCAATTTCGTCATAGCGATCTTCGACTTTGATAAATGCCATTTTTTGACCATTTCGGGTGGTAATTTGCCTCACTTCGGTAATTGAACCACCAACAATTACATTCTCACCTTCCGGAATCTCATTTAGAGTGTTTAATGGTAAGGTTTGTTCATTGAGAATGGTTTCAAATAACTCCAAAGGGTGTTGGCTTAAATATAAACCTAGTAATTCCCTTTCCCAGACTAATTGCTCATGATCAGTTACTAATGATTCAGGAGGCAGAAGCTCTAAGCCCGCTTTTTTATATTCAACATCAACTTGGTCACCAAAAAAATCGGTTTGGCCGCTGATTGTTTGTTTATCTTGGCGAGCTGAGTAAGCCAGAATCAAATCTATGTTATAAAGCAATGTGCTCCTATCGACAAACCTGTCGAAGGCTCCGGCTTTTATCAAACTCTCCATAGCTTTACGACCAACTACTCGACTGCTTACCCGAGTTAAAAAATCTTCAAGACTTTCAAAAGGTTTGTCTTCGCGTGACCGTAATATTTCCTCGACAACTCCGGTACCAACGTTTTTTATGGCAGCCATACCAAATCGTATTTGTGGTGTATTTGGTACTACTGAGAATTCCACAAATGATTCATTAACATCGGGGGGGAGAACGGTAATTCCCATGTGTTTACACTCGGTTATCTCAATTGCTAATCTGTCAATGTTGTCAAAGTCGCTGGTCATTAGTGCTGCCATATAGGCCGCGGGAAAGTGTGCTTTTAAAAAAGCAGTTTGGTAGGCAATCATTGCATAGGGTGTTGAATGAACTTTATTGAAGCCATAATCTGCAAAGGCTTCCATTCGGGCCCAAAATTTTTCGGCAAATGCTTGGCTAACTTTGCTATGCTTCATCATGCCGGACACAAACTCAGTTCTCATTTTAGCCATAGTTTCTCGCTGTTTTTTACCTATGGCTTTTCGTAATGTATCAGCTTGTCCGCCCGTAAAACCACACATATCCTTACACACTTGCATAAATTGTTCCTGATATACCAGCACTCCATAAGTGTTCTCCAGTGCAGCCTTCAATCCGGGGTGCTCATAGCTAACCTTTTTCTTACCGTGTTTTCGACTGATGTATTCATCTATAAATTGCATCGGGCCCGGACGGTAAAGTGCATTCATCGCAATTAAATCATCAAATTCAGTCGGTTGAAGCTGCTTTAAATATCGCTTCATGCCAGCTGATTCGAACTGAAAAATACCTACCGTATCACCTCTTTGAAAGAGTGCAAAAGTTTCCTCGTCGTTTAGAGGAATTTCATTGATGTTAATTGTTTTACCATATACGCGTTTTACGATTCTAAGTGCGTTATTAATGGTTGTTAAGTTTGATAGGCCCAAAAAGTCCATCTTAAGTAAGCCAAGTTCGGCAATTGGACCCATTGAATACTGCGTAGCTACTACACCTTTTTGAGACATTTCCAATGGTGTGTAGAACACGATATCTTCAGGTGCAATAACAACTCCAGCAGCATGAACACCATGCGATCGGATAGTACCTTCCAACTGAATTGCTAAATCAAATACTTTTTTGGCGGTTTCGTTGGATTGATATTCACGTTTCAGATCATCGTTATCTTGCAGCGAAGTTGCAAGTGGTATATGCCTACCCTGAATAGGTGGCGGAATCATTTTAGCTAAACGGTCTGCCTCGATATAGGGGACTTGAAGTACTCTAGAGACATCGCGAACTGAATTTCTAGCTGCCATTCTGCCAAATGTGGCAATATTGGCCACTCGATCTTTACCGTATTTCGAGACGCAGTATTGAATAACTTCCTCTCGTCGGTTATCCTGAATGTCGACATCGACATCAGGCATGCTTATACGATCCGGATTAAGAAATCTCTCAAACAATAAATCATAAACCAGCGGATCGATTTCAGTAATCCTTAAAGCGAACGAAATTATTGACCCGGCCGCACTACCACGACCTGGTCCGAAAACTATTCCTTGATTTTTACCCCAGTTGATGAAGTCGGCAATTATCAGGAAATAACCATTGAAACCCATCTGATCAATAACTGATAACTCGTAAGCAGCTCGCTCTAAAACCTGTTTTGGCAATATTTTTTTTGCGCCGGAAATTAATTTCTTTGACGGTTTTTCCTCCAAAATACTCTTTTTATTGTCTTTGGGTGGATATCGTTTCAATAATCCTCCGTATACTAAATTTTCAAGATAGCTTTTTTCAGTTTCGCCTTTAGGAACGGGGAACTTTGGGATGAGTATTTTACCAAGCTCAATATCATAATCGCAACGATCAGCAATCAATTTTGAATTTAGAATAAATTCAGGATACTGATCGCCCCAACGATTTATCACTTCTTCGGGTTTATTAACATAAAGCTCAAAATCACCCAGACTCATCCGTTTTTCATCACTTAGAAATGATCCTGTTTGAATGCACAACAAAATTTCGTGTGCCGCTTGATCAGATTTCTGCAAATAGTGTGCATCACAAGTGACAACACAAGAAATTTCCAACTCTCCGCCAATTTTAATTAATTGTTCATTAATGGCTTGCTGTTCCGTCCAGCCAGCTGGGTGTTTTGGGTGGCCATGATCCTGAAGTTCCAAATAATATCTATCACCAAAAACTTGCTTGTACCAATTGGCGATTTGTTTAGCTTGATCAAAATTTCCCTGTCTCAAAGCATCGCCCACTTCACTGCTTGCACAACCACTTAAACAGATTAGCCCCTCATTATGTTTTTCTAGCAAAGAGCGATCGATACGTGGCTTATAATAAAACCCTTCTAGATTGGCAATAGTTGATAACGCCATCAAATTTTGATATCCCTCACGGTTCATGGCTAACAAAATTAAGTGATAGTATTGTTTATCCTTAGACGGCTCCTTGTCATGCATTTTTCTAGCAGCGACGTAAGTTTCTATTCCGATAATTGGTTTGATTGCTTCGGCTTTAGCGGCTTTATAGAGTTCGATTGAACCACTTAATGTCCCATGGTCGGTTATGGCTACGGCTGACATACCTGCGGCTTTGACATATTTAACAAGCTCCGGTACTTTGGTAAGTCCGTCTAATAAACTGTATTGCGTATGATTGTGCAAATGCACAAAATCGCTAGCGGCAAGTTTGCTACGCTTAGTCTTTTGTTTTGCCAAAATACCCCTCAAACACCCTTAACAGTGATCTTAATTATACTCCCAAAAATCAAGCCACCGAAGCCGGAATTGCTTATTTTTTTAAGTACTTGCGCATGTTTTTAATCGTCAGATTGGCGTTTTTGACCGCCCGTCTTAGATCTTGGTCGTCAGCATCACCTTCGTGAATGGCGCTTAGTACTTCACGAGCTTTTTCCTTAGTATCTTTGGCGCGTTCAACAAGATCTGCCAGCTCTTTTTGGGCCTTGACGTTTAACTTACTGCTGCCGGCTTTAGCTTCCTTGATGGCTTTGTCAAGCTCAGTGTGCAATCGCTTTAGTTCTTTCTCAGCTTCAATCCGACTATGATCTGCCGCAGCCTTTAAATCAGCCCTGGTCTTTTTACCGCTGCTTGGTGCCGTCAAAATTCCCGCCACATAGCCAGCCGCCGCAGCCACACCGCTACTTATGGCTATTCGCTTTAAATTCTGGCGACGGCGATCTCTGCGACTCATGATTTGCGACTCCTGTTAACCATTTTGATAATATTACGGATCAGTTTGAAGAATGCCAGCCTACCTTGAGTGTCCTTGAAAACTTCAGTGGCGGCTTCAACTGAATCAACCACCTCTTCAGCCTTCTCAACTACTCTTTTCACACTGGCAACCAGTTTTATCAACATTGCCACAAGGGCTATACATAGTATAAAAAACAAACTAAGTAGTACCGTAAGAATAATTACTAATACTGTGTCAGTAGTGCTCATGACAGTTATTGTATAACCTTTATTGGACTTAGCCTAGCTTTTTTCGTAGGTAGTCGCTCAGCTCCGGACTGATGTCATCACGCTTCAAAGCAAAATCAAATACGGTTTTGAGATACTCCAGTTGATTCCCGGTATCGTAATACTTTCCGCCTTGGATTTCACAACCGTATATTTTGTGTTTGTCTTTGATCATCTTTTGCATGCTGTCTTGAATCATGAATTCATTACTACCATCGTAATTTTTGAGATCTTCCTCTAAGTATTTCAATATAGCGGGGTCAAAAACATAACCACTGACAGTTGCCAAATCAGACGGAGATTTTTCACGACTGCCCGGTTTTTCGACGACAGTTCTGACGTCGATAAGTCCTCTTGATATTTCCTGGCCGTCAACATAACCATATCGCTGATAATCACTATCGGCATCTCTACGTACACAAGTTAAAACCGAAGCTCCGTATTTATCGTAAACTCTCAGCATCTGGGCAAATCGACTGGGTTTGGATTCTACAAAGTCGTCAGCAAAAGTATATACAAACGGCTCACTACCTAATAAGTGAGCGGCATTCATCAGCGGTGTTCCGGTGCCATAGGGTCCTTTTTGTCTGATGTAGGCGAAATTAGCCAAACTGGATATTCTCTCTGTTTCTTCTAGTAATTTCTGTTTCCCCGACTGTTTTAGATTGTTCATCAAGTCAGCGCTTATGTGGTCAAAATGATCTTCAATAGTGCGCTTGTGATAGCCAGTGACAATCACAATATCGGTGATTCCAGCGTCGCAAAGCTCTTCAACAATATGCTGAATAATCGGTTTGTTGACTAACGGCATCATTTCTTTAGGCATGGCTTTGGTCTGTGGCAAAAATCGGGTGCCAAAACCAGCTGCCGCAATAACTGCAGTACGAACTTGCTGCTGATTCATGTTTTAGATTGTATCACGCCAAATTAAGACAATTAAAATACTTGCGATAACATAATTTTAGAGTATAATCAACTCTATGTTGGCGATTGAAGTTATAACCCAGGACAAAGAAGAACAGCAACTTATTGCATTACTCGATGGTTTAATACAGCCTCTGTATAGGGATTTACCATACCATAATTATGGTCATGCTCGAGACGAGGTATTGCCTGTAGCACTAAAATTAGATGATTTGGATCCTGCAGGGGGCGATCCAGTCCAAAGACGGGAACTAATCGTTGAAAGCCTTGGCCATGATGCATTAGATTATTTACCATTAACAGATGAAAATTTTAAAAGTAAAGAAGAGCGAGCGGCCTACCATATAGCTTGGCTCTTGAGACGTCAAGTCCATGAAGATGATATTTATTTTAATGAATTTAGTATTGAACAGATAGGAAAAACTATTGAAAGAAACAAACCTGGAGAAAAGTGCGTCACTCCCAATGACTTCAAATTAAGACGTGCAGATTTAAGCAATGTGGGTAGCCCATTCAGAACAGTTTTTTTAGCGGGAACCGTAAAACTGTTTCATGAACGGGTAATTCTCGACGCTGAAGCTGGACAACTAACACCTCCCTGGCCCGAATTTTTGGATGAACAAGTATCAATATTACATGGATTACTGCAGCAAGATCTATCAATTGGAGGTGAACGCAAAGTCAGGCGTTCAAGTGGTCAAATAAGTAAATTTGGTCAGTTGGCAAACAGTAATGTGAGCTTGCTGTCTTCCAAACTCGGAGTTCGCGATCCTGAGAGATTTATTAGACGATACGGCACACATTTGTTGGAATTGGTGCCTGATTTCAAAAATATTGTACCCCTTATTAGAGGCCAAGCTGACGGTGGATCAGTTTCTTAGTTATCTCAGGGTTGGCTTGACCCTTAGACGCTTTCATAACTTGACCGACTAGGAATCCTATAACTTTGGTCTCACCTTTTTTGATATCAGCTGCAGCTTTCGGATTGTCATCAATTACTTGTTTGACTATTTTACTTATAGCCGCCTCGTCAGAGACTTGTATTAAGCCTTGCTGCTTGGCATAGTCTTCAATATTGTTAGGCAAAACATCGGCTGTCAACAACTTCGTCAGGAGAATTTTGGCATTAGTAGAATTAAGTTTATTGTTAGATACAAGTTTATAAACAAGACTGTAAATTTCAGCGCGCTCGGCATCTTTAAGTCCACGTAAAGTTTGTTTATCGCGGCGCATAGGTATCTCCAGATTCACAAACACATTAGCTAGAAATTTAGATTCTTCAGGATTGTCGATATACATTTCTATTAGAGGTAAATAACTTGTCTGAGAATCTTCGATCTCGGCTTCTAGCAAAGTCTCAACATGAGACTTATCGAGACCTAATTTTTCCAGTCTTTGACGCCACTCGCCTGGCATTACCGGCATTTCTTTGCTTATTTTATTCACAAAATCGTTGCTTAAAACCACAGGTGGTAAATCCGGATCAGGCATGTAGCGATAATCATCAGCGTTTTCTTTGCTGCGCTGTGAGAAAGTTTTTTGTTTGGCATCGTTCCAACCTCGGGTTTCCTGAATGATTCGCTGGCCTTTTTCTATCACTTCAATCTGGCGATAAATTTCGTAATCCACTGCCTTTTCGACACTTCGAAAGCTGTTAAGGTTTTTGGTTTCTGTCCGGGTACCGAGTTTATTATTTGGACTAACGCTGACGTTAACATCAAATCTCATGTTGCCATAATATAAATCGGCATCCGACACATCGGCATAGCGCATAAGTAAATATAGTTCACGGGCATAGGCTTTGGCTTCAGCGCTGGAACTTATATCCGGTTCGCTGACAATTTCCAGAAGTGGTGTTCCTGCTCGGTTAAGATCGACTAAACTAAAATCCTGGCCGACCAGATGTGTGCTTTTGCCAGCGTCTTCTTCTAAGTGGGCTCTGGTAATTCCAATATTTTTGGTCTTTGAATCCAAGTCGATTGTAACCTTGCCGCCAGCAATAATTGGCTGGTCAAATTGACTAATCTGATAACCCTTCGGCAAATCCGGATAAAAATAATGTTTGCGGTCAAATTTGCTGAATTTCTCAGGCTTAGTGCCAAGCGCAAATGCCGCTCTAGTTGCCAGGTGCAGCACTTCTTGGTTTAGAACCGGCAGGGCACCCGGTAAACCAAAATCTATATGGCTAACCAGCGTATTAGGTGGCGCTTCACGCGCATCGTTACCTACGGCAGAAAACAATTTAGTTTTTGTTTTAAGCTGAACATGGCACTCAATTCCTATAGTGGCCTTATATTTGGATCTAATCTTCGAACTAATCATCTCTTCAAAGCACCAAGATCTCGTAAAGCTTGTCTGAATCCCGCCAGTGCCGTAATTACCTCTATTTTCTTAAGCTTAGGTGCTCCCTCGGAAATTATGGTTTTATAAAGTTTATGACCAAACCACACTGATTCATTGTCGCTCAATTCGTGTTGGGCAGCGACCAACCTCTCACCAGTAGTTTTACCCTTATAGCGGCGTACTTTTAAGGCCTCGCATAAAAGTTCGTCGGCCTCAATAATTGCTTGAGGCCAAGTTTTTCGATTTGCACAATTTTGCTGCAGTTCACGCCATTTTATCGTAAATTTGTCGGCATCCATTTTGCGTCGCCGTCGAAAAAATCTGATCATGCCAATACTCGTTCAGCATTTTTAGCTACTGCCAGCAAATCACGGTCAGCCCGCTGGGGTGCCATAATTTGCAGTCCCACTGGTAAACCATCGAGAATTCCGGAAGGCACGCTAATAGCCGGAATACCCACCAGGTTTGAAGCCACCATAAGCAGGTCAGCTAAATACATTTGTAATGGATCCTTGGCTTTTTCACCTATTTTAAATGGGGGTGTAGGTGAAACCGGACCAACTAAAAAATCTACTTTGTTGAAGGCCGCAGCGAATTCATTTATCAACTTTGTCCGGACAGTCTGAGCTTTTTTGTAATAGGCATCATGATAGCCGCTGCTGATTACAAATGTACCGAGCATTATCCGACGTTTAGCTTCTTCGCCGAATCCAAGAGAACGTGATTTCTGATAACTTTCATCGAGATTTTTGGGATTGGGATAACTATAACCAAAACGTTGGCCATCATATCGGCTAAGATTACTGCTAACTTCGGCTGGACAAACAATATAATAAATTGCCAGTGATAATGGCATGGAAGGAATGCTAATCTCCGAAATGATTGCACCGGCTGATTTTAATTTCGTAATTGCCCCATTAATATGATCACGAATACCCTGTTCAACATTTTCATCCATGTATTCTTTCAAAATTCCGATTTTTGTACCTTCGAGATTATTTGATAAATCCGTATAAGAATTTGAGTCTCGTTCAATAGTTGTACTATCGAGTTCGTCGCGTCCAGCAATGACATCTAATATCAAAGCCGCATCATCAACAGACCGGGTAAGCGGTCCGATGACATCCAGACTTGATGCCATTGCCACAACTCCGCTGCGGCTAACCAATCCATAAGTTGGTTTAAGTCCAACTACTCCACAAAAAGCTGCTGGTAATCGAATTGAACTGCCGGTATCTGTTCCGGTTGCAAAGGGAGCCATACCAAGGGCCACAGCTGTGGCTGATCCGCCGGAGGACCCACCCGGTACTCGCGTAATGTCATAAGGGTTTTTGGTAGTAAAGAAGTCACTATTTTCAGTTGACGAACCATGTGCAAAAGCGTCCAAATTGGCTTTAGCGACACAAATGGCACCCTCAGATTCCAGACGATTTATGGCAGTAGCCTGATATGGAGCATGGAATCCTTTAAGAATATTACTGGCTGCCGTTGTCTCTGCGCCGAAGGCCAAGAAATTGTCTTTAGCAATAAACGGTACGCCGGCTAGCCGCCCGACTTTGTCTCCGCTCGCGATCTTATTATCAATTAGTTTTGCCCGTTCCCGAGCACGCTTCTCGGTAGTGGCTATAATAGCGTCATATTCCCGGTTTCTGGCTATAGAATTAAGTGATCGCTCCACTAAGTCAGCGGCTTTGGATTTGCCACTTTGTACACTTTCAGCAAGCTCTTTAATTGGCGGCCAGGCTATCATTCCAGCATCCGGTTCACTTTAATTTGGTGGTCCTTGACATGCGGTACATTTTCTAATAAAACATTTGGTGCGTATCCATAATCTTCAATTTTATCTGGTCGGGTTACATTGGTTAGTCCAGTTACCTGGTGCGTTGGTTCCAAGCCATCCACATCAACATCCTGAAGTTGCTCAACAAATTGCAATATGTTTGACATTTCGCTTCGATATTTTTCAATTTCTGTTTCGGAAAGCTCTAAGCGGGCTAATCGAGCCAATTTTAATACATCATCACGGGTCAGCTTTGCCATAGTTATTACGATTGTACCAGAGTAACTAGTAAAAGTTGAGTATTTTTATCCGTTAAATTAACAAAAAATTAACTTTACAAAGCACAAGCAGAAGGATTAGGATAATGGTGGAGTGTGAAATTTTTCACAGTTAAATAAATTATGTCACTGGAAATCCAAATCAGCCCAAATACTCCTGACCTTTGGCTGGGGGGTGTATATGAAAGAACATACGGAACACGACGTGAAGGGTGGGTCCTAACAGAGGATACAGCTACAGCTATAACTTTGAGACAACCCCATGAAGAAAGTGATAGTGTTATGATCTTGGCTAACGGATGGACTGGATCGCTCAACTCAATGAGAACAGCCGCCAAAGAAGCCGTTCGCGCCGGTCATAATGCTGTTACTTTTGAATATTCAAATACCGGCACTCAAACTGCGCTTGAGTCTAATGCCGAGGACATGGCCTCTGTAATGAAAGCTCTGCCTCAGAATTGGGAACAAAGGGTTACGGGATTGTCGATGGGAGGCATGGTGACGATAATGGCAATGGGGCATGAGAATGTGCCTAAACCTGTAAGTGCAACTCTTGTAGCTTCGGCCGGGTTTTTGCCACGTGATCCCTCTTTTATCGAAACAGTTCAGCATCTTTACGCCGAAAGCTCAGAGCTTTTTGCGCACTCATTAAGAAGACCTCTCACTGCGGCCAAAGTCGGTTTCGCTGCAACCAGACATATTGTACGTCGACCTTGGGCTATAGGTGCTGAAATTGCTGAACTAACACATGGTTCAATCCATGAGGATGTCGTAAACCTTAAAGAGTCTCATGATGCTCCAGATATACATTTCGCTTATGGTGATAGAGATAGATTAATTCCACCCGAGGTTCAAGAAGAAGGTATTGTTGGCATGCCTTTTGATAATGTCTGGAAATACCAAGGTGGGCACACTGCATTAGTATTTAACCCTGGGCTTGCCAGACAATTGTTTAATCTTGACAATTCAGTTATTGATCTAGAGCCATTACGAGAAGCAGCTTAGAGCTTTTTCTTTATGTCCGCAATAATATCCCGTAATTCGGCGGCAGTTTCGAATTGTAAGTTGGCAGCCGCCAGATCCATTTGAGAAGTTAAATCTTTAATTAAACTGCCATATTCGTCCTTAGGAATTTTATTGAGATTGAGCTTGGCGCGCTTAGCTTCTTCTGGTAATTCAGGTCGCATACCTTTTTCAACTGCGCGTTTGATGCTACGTGGAATAATATTATGCTGTTTGTTATAAGCTTTCTGTATTTTACGCCGGCGCAATGTTTCATCGATAGTCCGCTGCATACTCCCGGTTACATGGTCAGCATACATAATGACATGACCTTGTTCGTGACGCGCAGCTCTACCAACAGTTTGAATCAAAGCCTGTTCACTTCGTAAAAAACCTTCTTTGTCAGCATCCAGTATCGCCACCAGTGATACTTCCGGCAAGTCCAGCCCCTCTCTCAACAGATTAATTCCTACTAAAACATCGTAAACCCCAAGTCTAAGATCCCGTAATATATCTGTCCGCTCTAAAGTATCTATATCGCTGTGCAAATAAGCTACTTTGAGATTAATTTCCTTAAGATAATCTGTTAAGTCTTCACTCATTCGTTTGGTCAATGTGGTTACCAGGACTCGCTGGTGCTTTGAAATTGTGTCACGGATATCACTGATCAAATCATCTATTTGACCCTCAATCGGCCTGACATCAATTTTGGGATCTAACAATCCAGTTGGTCGTATTACTTGCTGAGCCGGTTTAGGACTACGACTCAGTTCATATTCAACAGGGGTAGCACTGACGTACAGAGTCTGGTTTAGATGGCGCTCAAACTCCGTAAAAGTCAGTGGCCTATTATCTAAGGCACTTGGTAAGCGAAATCCATGTTCTACCAAAACTTCTTTGCGAGCGCGATCTCCGTTGTACATGCCCCGGACTTGTGGAATTGTCATATGCGATTCATCAATCATCATGATGTAGTTATCGGGAAAATAATCCAGCAAGGTGGCCGGTTGCTCACCCGGCTCTCGATTGGTCAAATAACGGCTATAATTCTCGATACCTTTTACGAAACCGGTTTCCTGAAGCATTTCCAGGTCAAATCGGGTTCGCTGTTCGAGGCGTTGAGCTTCTAACAATTTATTTTCTTTTTTAAATAAAGCTAGGCGTTCCGCCAGTTCATTTTCAATCCGCCCCAGTGCAGCTTTGAGCTTTACTTCAGGTGTAACATAATGACTGCCTGGAAAAATTCTGTAAGACTCAAGCTTGGTCATAATTTCTCCGGTCAGCGGATCGATTTTAGTTATACGTTCAATTTCATCCCCGAAGAATTCGATTCGGTAAGCCATTTCTTCACCTGCCGGGAAAACATCGACCACATCACCCCGCACTCGAAATGTGCTGCGATGAAAGTCCATATCGTTGCGTTGATATTGAATGTCGGTTAACTGTCTTAATAATTTGTCACGTACTCGGCGTTCTTTAACTTTTATATCGACTGACAAATTATTATAATCTTCGACCGATCCAATACCGTAAATGCAACTTACGCTAGCCACAATGATTACATCCTCGCGACTTAGTAAGGCATCCGTGGCAGCGTGCCGTAATCTATCGATTTCCTCATTTATCTGACTGTCTTTTTCTATGTATGTATCGCTACGCGGAATATATGCTTCCGGCTGATAATAATCGAAGTAACTGACGAAATAATGTACGGCGTTATCCGGGAAAAATTTACGAAACTCAGTGTAAAGTTGGGCTGCCAATGTTTTATTATGGCTCAGTACCAGCGTCGGTCGCTGCAAATTTTGAATTACGTTAGCCATAGTAAAAGTTTTGCCAGAACCGGTTACACCGAGCAAGGTCTGATCATGCAAACCCCCAACTAGCCCTTTTGTTAGCTGTTCAATAGCTGTGGGCTGGTCTCCAGTCGGTTTAAAATCCGCCTTTAACTTAAATTTGGGCATCCTACCATTGTACCAAGCTTAACCCTGGTAGTCGTCAGTCTATGTGTGTAATTCTAACCCGTGTGGGGGTGAGTGGGATTGTCAGACCTCAGAAACCACTGCTGATCATGATGCTTTATTTCATTTCTTAGATCGCTATATTTTTCGTCTAAAATAGCAATTAAACGTTCTACCAACTGCTCCGGTTCTTCATCATATATCACCAAATCTCCTGAGGGAGGTTCCAATACGTCCATAAGTTTAGGAATTTCATCCGCTGTTCCCCCGCTCCCCGTTAATATGCCACAGGGTTTGCGAGCTTCCAAGGCAGAAGTAAATTCATGTAGACTGCCGAATCGTCCGCCAATCGTTATCACCGCGTCACTAGATTGAACCAAGTATAAATCGCGTCCGACGTAATGTAAGCCAGTGAAGTTGATGAAATCGAAACAATGGCTTGGAAGACGATATTTGCTCAAATGTTCTCTTAGGCTAACTGCAGGAGAAAAGCCGATGCTCATGCCACCTTCGCGACTGGCTGCCATTGCCGCGTAATATGGAAGTCCAACCGTAGCACCGGTAGTTAAAATGTGCCCGCTTTTAGCAATTGCAGTGCCTAATCTGGTAGCTAAATGAGCTGCAGTTTTTACAGTCTCTCCGGACGCTGCACCAGATACGCAAATTGAATAACGTAATTGCTGAGTACCGGAGGATCTGACAGCTACCATAGTTTGCCAGTGTGCTCTATCATACTTCGACTAATTCCTCTGCTAGCTTCGGTTGTCTATCCCCGAATAATGCTCGTTCTAACGAGTCAGGCCGCCAATATCGTAACCATATCTCGTTCCAGATTGAGTTCCTTAAATAATGCACCATTCTCTGTTCAAACGGTAAGTGATTACAATAATTTAGAGCTACATCTATGAGGTTAAACGAAACCGCTGACGAGTGATTCACCAGACCCAAGCTCGCGCTGTTCTGCCAAAAACGGAAACTAGGTTCTATGGTTGCCACTGATTCTTCAATTGGATGCCAGTTAATTTCATCCAGTAAAATATGCGGCTCAAATAGGTGTTGAAATTCTTGCGCAGATTGTTCTCCCAATTGGCTGAAATAACGTTGAATTAATTGCCATGGCGGCGGTTTATTAACTAATTGTGATCTGGCCACCGCTTCTTCACTGGCTACCGATTGAACTATTCGGCCAAAGTCACGGCGGACTACGCATAATTTCAAAAAGGTGCTGGCTGCTCGAATTTCATTTAACTCGTGTAATACCAGTGCTAACAGGGCTGTAGAACTTCCCGGTGGTCCTTCCGGTTGTAATGGCAGGATCATGACAACACCCATTTCATTAAAACCGATCAAATTATGCCCGGTTTGTTTTACCACTTCGTCGGCTAATTGTCTCCAGCGAGCTGATCTAGGGCTCAATAATGCGATATTTCGGTCTTCAAAATCGGACGATTTGAGTGATTTATACTGCGCTAGCAGTCGTTTTTGCCACGACTCTCCTTCGCTCAACCAGGCCGCAGCCAGCAATGCCGCGGGCGATTCATGTTTTAGAAATGAATCAATGGATCGGTAGCCCAAGCGCTTCATGGCATTTTTAGGAGGCTGGCTTTTAATTATTGTTTTTAATACACTAGGTCGCAAAGCAAAACAACGCCTCGAATCAGGTAATTGATTTATGGCGTGTACAATACCGTCAACCACTTCGCCTTCAGCAGAAACGTGCGTTGCAGCCAATTTGCGTAGTTTATAAGTTAACAATTTGTCGTCATTTTGCAGTTTTAGCTGTAAGGCTTGATAAAGCTCTTCGGGAGTTGTGTCGATCGGATCGAGGCCCAAATCGCGCAGCTTTATTTGAATACCGTTTTTGATTTCAGAAGTTATTTTAATATCTACATTAGGGTGCCCACTAGCAGCTTCCAGCATACTCATTCCTCTTCGAAAAGATGGTTCCCTGGCATCAAGTATTTCTGACAAAAAACGGGTCATTTAGCTACCCGCCAGCCGCTTTTTATTTTTATCCTCATATAATCCTTTATCTATAGATTACCATAAGCAACAATTGGACAGAAATATCTACTATTGCATTCTAGAAGGGTGGTACCAGTCAGGAGCATTGTGCAAATATTCTTCCAGTTGTTGTTCACTGAGCAGACCGGCTTGGGCGCCCACTTTTTGAACCACACTCATAGAATTTATTGGCGCTAATCGTAAGGCGTCCTCTAGATTTTTCCCTTTTATTATGGAAGCCACAAAAGTTGAGGCGAACGAATCTCCGGCGCCGGTTCTATCAAGCGGCGGTGCTGGATCAGGGTAAAGGGGCATCTGAAATCGATTATCACCATCCGAAGCATAGGCGCCGTTCGGACCATCGGTAATTACTACAATTCTTGGACCTAATTCGTGCAAATGATTAATCAAATCGTGTAGATCATCATGATTGCCTTTACCTACAAGTGCCGCTTCTTCTCGGTTGAGTACCAGTATTTCTGCTCGTTGATAAATTCTGTGCAATCGCTCAGTTCCGGCTTCCATTTGAAAGGTTGCCGGCTGAAAGGCTAATTTTACATGCGGGTTTTGATCCAACCAGTCAGATACTTGATCATGATATGGCAAGGCGTGCTCACTAACAGAGCTGAAATATACCCATTTCGGTGTTTCATTAGGCGTTAAGTGCGGCCAATGATAATCATATTCTTCATGCTTAATCAATATTGTGCGCTCTTCTTTATACCATAGTACATAATGATAATTACTTTTTTTGCCGGCATTTATCCGGACAAAACGAGTATCTACGCCCTTTTTATCAAGTGATTTAATCATATCGCGGCCATGTGGGTCGGCACCAACATTGGTTACAAAAGCGCTAACCAGATCTAACTTTGCGAACGCCACCGCTGCGTTGGCGGCATTTCCAACCGCCTCTATTACTTCAACATGATCATACGGCAATTTGGTTCCAAATTGCATGGCTAGCCACTTGCCGAGATCATTTTCATAGGTTTCAGCCTGATCTTCGCGTAACCTAATAAAAGCGTCGGTTACAACGTCACCAATGCTCACGACATCCGGTTGTTCTGCCACTGTTCCCACCCCTGTTAAAATTGACCTTAATGTTTATGCTATTAGTGTAGCATATCAAATTATTACACTAATGCTTTTTTTCAAGAATGGTATGCGCTGCCAATCGAATGTGTTTGGCATCTAATCCGAAGTGTTCAAGTAGTTGCTCAGGCGCACCAGATTCACCAAATCTATCTTGCATGCCAACCCTAATAAGCGGAACTGGATGTTCTTGACCCAGCAATTCAGCTATAGCTCCTCCTAACCCACCGATAATTTGACCCTCTTCGATACTCACAACTGCCCCGGTTTTACGCGCACTTTTTAGAATTGTGGCAGCATCTAAAGGTTTGATGGTTGCCACATTAATAACTTCGGCGTCTATTCCGTCTTTATAAAGCTCTTCAGCAGCCATTAAAGCATGGTAGGTCATCGTTCCAGTTGCAATCAAAGTCACATCATTTCCGGGCTCAAAGACGAAAGCCTTACCAATCTCAAAAGGTGTTTGATCCGTTGTAATAATTGGCGTAGCTTCACGGGCCAACCGCAAATAATTCGGCCGCTTGTCTTGCGCCATCGCCAGCGTGGCTTTTTCGGCTTCGAGACTATCACATGGTGCAATAACCACCATATTCGGCAAAACTCTCATGAGCGCAATATCCTCAAGCATTTGATGCGTAGCACCATCCGGGCCGACACTAACTCCCGCGTGAGAGCCAACAATTTTGACCGGACGATCATTTAAACAAATCGTGGTTCTAATTTGTTCCCAATTACGTCCTGGACTAAAGGCTGCATAGCTGGACACAAATGGTATTTTACCCATTGCTGCCATTCCCGATCCGACGGTTACCAAATTCTGTTCGGCTACCCCGACTTGAGTAAACCGCTCCGGAAACTCCTTAGCAAATAAGCTCATCTGGGTCGAATCAGTAAGATCGGCGCAAGCTGCCACTACATTTTCCCACTGTTTCCCAGCCTCTAAAAGACCCCTACCGAAACCCTTGCGAATTGGCTCGCTCTCCATCTGCGTTTTCAAGTCTATCAAATGCATATCACTCATGTTCGCTCCGGATTTTGCCGCCAAGTGTGCGGAGTTCATGTAGGGCTTTGATTGCTTCTTCATGGTTGGGTGGTTTACCGTGCCAGTGGAAGTCATATTCCATGAAATTTACACCTTTGCCGGGAATAGTATGAGCAATAATCATAGTTGGTTTCTCAACTATTGCTCGCCCCATAGCACAAGCATCAATGACAGCTTCAATATCGTTACCGTCAATTTCTAATACGTGCCAGCCGAAGGCTTCCCACTTAGCTTTCAAATCTTCTAATGGCATGATAGATTCTGTCGGACCGTCAATCTGAATATTGTTGCGATCTGTAATTGCAATGATGTTATGCAGTTTGTACTTGCCTGCCAACATTGCAGCTTCCCAAACATTGCCTTCATCTTGTTCTCCATCGCTCATTACCACATAAATCCAACGGTGCAATTGCTTATTCATCCCAAGCGCTAACGCCATGCCGGAAGCTTGACTAAGACCGCAACCCAATGGACCGCTAGTGTTCTCTAAGCCGGGCAATTTGGTCCGTTCCGGATGGCCTTGGAGGCGTGACCCCAGTTGACGCAAGGTCATAAGCTCCTTGAGGTCAAAAAATCCGGCATGCGCCATAGTAGCATATTGTACGGGTACACAATGTCCATTGCTAAGCAGTATAATGTCGCGTTCATCCCAATCGGGATGCTTGGGATCTATATTTAAAATATCAAAATACAGTGCCGTAAAAATATCAGCTAAACCGAGCGGTCCGGCGCTATGGCCGCTGCCAGCATGCTCCAGCATTTTAATGATATCTTCCCTGATATCATTAGCAATTGTTTGCAAACGCTCCAGCGGTAACTTCTGCCTCATTCTGCTAAAGATTATAGCAGGATATCAAATCTGCTTGGCGTTTTTGACCGCTTCGTTTAATGCTGGTGCAGTTCGATCGAAAATTGCTTTGACTTTGTCGTTTTTGGTCTGATCTGAACCATCACAATAACCCCCGTCAGGAGATGAAGTAGTTAAATAAAAATCATTAAATTGAACCGCGTAAGTTTCATAAACTGCTGGTTGAGAATTATTTTTATCATATTTTCCCGAGATCTTGTGCACGGACACTATGGCCGGATAACTGCTGGAAGCAGCATCAGGCGATGCACATACTCCTACAGCGGCTTCAAATGCTTTTGTTGATAATCCTGCGTAGGCATCATCAGCTGGATTTATTTCATATTCCAATCCAATCAACTTCGAACTTAGCGGTATTTTTATGCCTAACTCTTTGATGGTAAGAAATTTTTGAGAATTAGTTGTCTTTGTAATATTTTCAGGTGACTGAGAAATAACTTTATTGGTGTTTTGATTAGCGTTATAAACATAAAATCCGACAAATGCTATTAACGTGAGAGCTACTAACAAAAGCAATCCTTCGATTATAGTGAAACCTTTGTGATTTATTTTCATTTTGCCCCCCCGATTGAGCTAATGGTTAATCTATTTTATTAGTTTACTACGGTTAACATTTTTTTATAAGCTTGCTCAGGATCCGGTGCTTTTTGAATGAAGCCACCAACATTTAGAACCTGCACACCACCTTTGACTAATTTATTGGCGTTTTGATCATTGATACCGCCATCCCAGCCTATTTCAGCATCCGGATGATGAACTTTTATCTTTTGAACTTTATCTAGCAATCCCAAGTCAAGTTGACCGCCATGATAGCCCAAATGACCGCTAAAAACTAATACATGGTCAAAGCTGTGCATTATTTGAAAAGCATATTCAACGGGTGTATTACTTAAAATTGCCAAACCGGCTTTGATGTTCATAGCATGTAGGCGCGCCGCAAACTCCATATGATGAACTTCGGCTTCATTATGAATTACCACTATGTTTGGTTTTAGCCTGATTAATTGATCAATATATTCCATAGGTTTTTGATACATCAGATGAATGTCGGCAATCAATTCCGGTGGCCACCAAATTCTGTCCAAGTCGGGTGATTTGGTGGGCGCAAATTCGCCATCCATTAGATCAATATGTACCCTTTTGGCAAATGGCGCTATTCTCTCCATTTGTTCACGGTAAGTATGTGGATTATAAGCCGTAACGGTCGGGCAAATAACGGCCATAAGCTAATTAATTTCGTCTAATTTCTTGATGCGCCGCAAATGTCGTTCCTCGGTGGTATATGGGGTGTCTAACCAAACTGTAATAGCCTGTTTCATTTCATCTAGTGATAGGAAACGACTCGATAAACTTAACATGTTGGCGTTGTTGTGCTGGCGTGAAAGTTTGACAATTTCATAGGGATCGTCACTGGATTTACCATTAGCATCTATGGCTGTTTTGGCCTTAACCGGACCGTAGAACAGAGCGCAGCGAACACCTTTTAAGCGGTTAGCGGCCATTGCTTCACCCTGCCCACTGCCTCCCAAAATAATACCTAACTCACACTCAGCATCGGCTACTGCTTTGGCTGCCGGAACTATAAAATCTGGATAATCATCTTCTGCATCAAAAGCCGGCGGGCCATAATCTTTTATTTCGTGTCCACCAGATTGCAAAAATTCTTTGAGATGTCCCAGAATTTCAAATCCGGTATGATCAGTCGCAACAGCAATCTTCATACGCTTAATATTATAGTTTTCGCGAGCTGGCGGCAAACTTACTTTAGATGCGTCGAATGGTGGCCGGCCTGGTGTAGAAGTCTTCCCGTGTCAGCTACAACTTCGACCAAGCGATTTGAATAACCCCACTCGTTGTCGTACCAGGCGACAACTTTTATCATGTTGCCACCAATGACCGCGGTTAAATTAAGGTCAACAATGGCTGAGTGGCTATTTCCTATGAAATCACTGCTGACCAACTCTTCTTCAGTAACATCCAAGATCCCCTGGTAATATGGTTCTTTGGCGGCTTTTTTAAAGACATCATTTACTTCTTCAACTGATACTGCACGCTTGGTAATAATTACGAAGTCGCTTAGAGATACGACAGGTGTAGGGACGCGTATACTCATACCTCCAAATATACCTTGTAATGCAGGCATAGCCAGTGCTGCCGCTTTACTGGCACCAGTGGTGGTTGGCACGATATTCTCGGCAGCATTGCGCGCTTCGCGCAAATCTTTGGCCGGCGCATCCTGAAGCTTTTGGCTGGCTGTGTAACTATGAACCGTCGTCATCATGGCCTTTTCAATACCAAAATTGGCTTCAATGACGGCTGCCACTGGAGTAATACAGTTTGTAGTGCAAGAGGCATTGCTAATTATGTCACTGGCAGCCTCCAATGAATCTTCATTAACACCTATAACTACGGTGGTAGCACCTTCACCTTTGGCAGGCGCACTTAAAACAACTTTTTTGGCTCCGGCGACAATGTGAGCTTTGGCCTTGGCCGGATCAACGAAGAAACCGGTTGACTCGATTACCACATCGATCTTGTGCTCACTCCAAGGAAGTTTGGCCGGATCCAATTCAGCCAAAACTAGAATGTGTTTGTCATTTACAATTAAACCGTTTTCATCATAACCGACTTTTTCGCTATAAGTTCCATAATTACTATCATGTTTTAAAAGGTGAGCTAACGTTTTGTTATCTGTTATGTCATTAATTGCAACTATTTCCAAATCGCTTCTATGCATTGCTACTTTGAAGGCGTTTCGTCCGATTCTGCCAAAACCATTAATAGCCACCCGAGTTTTCATGAGGATTCCTTGTTTATATTGTTTATTTTAATGCTTATGCCAACTATTGTAAAAGACCAGGCGAAAATTGTGCAAATATTTTTTAGCGGTCTATAACTTTCCCCTCAAACTCTGGTAGACTTAACATTTCGTCGATATTTTCCAACTTACCTATCAGTGACATGCTTTCCCCAAGGTAGCCGGCTTTGTTTAAAACGATTTTCTTAAGATCATCGAATGACACTTGACTAACTTTTATCTTTTCACCGGCATCTAAATTGGGTTTTTGCTGAGACTCTTCATCCCAAGCTATCAAATAATGCACAAACCACTCCATCTTTAGAT
Organism: Saccharimonadales bacterium (SeqCode); assembly: GCA_035479135.1. Classification (GTDB taxonomy): domain Bacteria; phylum Patescibacteriota; class Saccharimonadia; order Saccharimonadales; family UBA4665; genus DATIIY01. The sequence goes on along the minus strand of DATIIY010000005.1, from coordinate 156,407 downwards.
AAGGTTGAAGTACGGAAATTAACCGCCATTTTTTAAAGCTATACCCTGTTTCTTCCTGCATTTCACGGCTGGCAGCAGCCTCAATAGTTGGGTCAGTTTTATCTACACGGCCGCCTGGAAAACTATGACGAGAACCGAAATGTGGTTGAATGTCTTCAACTATGATTAATTTACCTTCTACAACACCGATTATTACCACCGTGTCGGGTCTTTTTAGCATTTCAAAAGTGTGCTCACTGCCGTCATAAAGCTTTTGCGGCCACTGATAAACATCAAAAATTTGACCACTAAATACTTTAGCCGCTTGGTCAGGGATCAACACAGCGTTATTGGGAATGATTTTTTCCATGTTTTTACTTCTTATAACGGGCAATTGACTCTGCGATAACTTGTTTGGCCGCTTCTGTATCGCCCCATCCCAATACTTTGGTCGTCCCAGGTTTCTTGAGGTCTTTGTAGTGTGTAAAATGGTCGCTGATCTTCTGCTTCCAACGCTCGCCCAGATCGTTCAGACTGTTGATGGAATCACCGGTGTTTCGATCGTCGGCCGGAACTACAACTATCTTGTGGTCCATATCTCCACCGTCTTCAAAATTCATAATGCCGATTATTTTGCCTTCTAACCATACGCCAGTTGGAATCGGCTCGTCACAAACAACTAAAGTATCAAGTTCGTCACCGTCATCATCCAGCGTTTGAGGAATAAAACCGTAATTAACGGGTTTGGCATAGACGCTGGGCTCTACTCTATCCAACATAAAAGCCGCCCGTTGACTGTCCCATTCAATCTTCAGGAAACTGCCTTCCGGGATCTCAACAACGGTGTTTAGACGGCCATTTTTATAGTCGCCTGGATCCAGAACTTGATTAAAGTCAGCCATCCTCTTAATCCTTTCTCGTCATAAATTATTGTACACTATAGGAGCTAATGAAAATTATCGGACACCGCGGGGCTCGTGGACTGGCACCTGAAAATACAATTGCAGGAATGAAAAAGGGACTCGAAAACCACGTCGACGAGCTGGAGTTTGACTTACGCGTTACCAAAGACAATATCGTAATCTTGCATCACGATCGTGAGCTTCATGATTCTAACAGTGGAAAACATAAAATTTCTGAATCCACGTATCAAGAGCTGCTCGAACATAAATCTGACCTGGCAACGTTTGCACAGGTTTTCGAAGCAATCAGCCAATCTGTAAAATTCCATATAGAGGTTAAGCCTGAAGAAGCCTTAAAACCCATCATTAGTATTCTAAATGAAAAATTGGCTGGAGGTTGGCCCGCTCAGAAGTTGTTAATCGGTTCAAAAAGCCAAAACACACTCTTAGAGATTCAGAATGCATTGCCAGACTTACCGCTGGTGGTAATCGAGCCATGGAGCGGCGTCAGAGCCCATTTGAGGGCTCGTAAGCTTGGCACAAAGCGGATTAGTATGAATCAGAGATGGCTGTGGTGGGGTTTCATTAGAGGATTTAAGCGCAACGATTGGCGATTATACGCTTATACTTTAAATGATCCTGTGAAAGCCAAGCGTTGGGCTAAATATGGACTTTATGGAGTAATTACCGACTATCCGGACCGGTTCGAATCTAAAAAGATCTAATCTGTTAAAATAGTCTTATGAAGGTGGTGTTGGATCACACTAAGGACGAAGCGGCTAACATTCGGACTTTTTATTTTAAACCGGAGCAACCCGTCCAATATACGGCCGGACAATACACAGAGTTAACCGTGCCGCATGACAATGCGGATATGCGAGGTATCAGACACTGGTTTACCCTTTCATCTTCACCGTTGGATGACTATTTAACCATTACTACCAAGTTTTTTGGAGATAAAAGCAGTAGTTTTAAAAAAGCCTTATTTAACTTGAAGCCAGGAATTGAACTAAATATGGCCACCCCAATGGGTGATTTTGTATTACCAAAGTTAGTTCAGACACCTCTGATATTTGTGGCTGCCGGCATTGGCATAACACCGATTCACTCAATATTGGAATGGTTAGCCGCCTCCAAAGAAAATCGCCCCATAAATCTCATATACGCCGTACGCATTGAGGATGAAATTATATTTCAGGACACGTTTGAACGGGCTGGAATACATGCCACAATAATTGTCAGTGAACCATCTGACGCCTGGGGTGGCGAAAGGGGTCATCTAAGCGCTGAATTAATTCTGGGGCTTGAGAAGCCATCTGAAAATACTTTAATTTACATTTCTGGTCCGGAACCGCTTGTTGAAAAATTGGCCAATGACTTGCACCGTTCCGGAATAAATAATAATCAGCTGGTTTCTGATCAGTTCGTAAACTACACCGATATTTAGTTTTGAGGCGGGTGAGGTCGGCCTTCAAGGAATTCACGGAGTTTGAGTGCGGCGGTGGCACCCTCGCCGGCAGCGCTGGCAATTTGCATGGTCGCTCCGCTACGAATATCACCTGCCGCAAAAACGCCAGGCATTTTAGTCTGTAAATCTTGGTCGGTAACAACGAATCCAATCGAGTCTAATTCTATGGGTGTGGATTGCAAAAACTGAGAATTGGGAGACAAGCCGACGAAAACAAAGACACCGTCAGTCGGAAACTCTACTTTTTGACCGGTTGCCTTATCTGTGCCAACAACTTTGATTACGGATTTGTCCTGGCCGACAATTTCATCAGTTGTAATACCGAGATGAACCGTTACTTTGCCGCTGTCGATAAATTCCTGTAGTTCATGCTGCAGCACATCACTAGCTTTAACGGTTGAACGTACTAACAGATCAATATGCGATGCGAAGCGAGTTAGAAACAGGCTTTCTTGAACCGCCGAATTACCGCCGCCGACCACTACTAGACGTTTATCTCGATAAAAAGCGCCATCACAAGTAGCACAATAATGAACACCCCGCGCATAAAATTCCTGCTCACCTGGCACCCCAATCTTTTTATAATCTGAGCCTGTGGCTATTAACACTGCTTTGGCTAACATTTCACCACTGGTTGTTTCCAGTCGCTTTAATTCGCCTTCGTCATGAATGGCGGTAACTTCGCCAAGCTCAATTACAGCTCCGAATCGTTCGGCTTGCTTGCGCAAATCGTCGGCTAATTTCAGTCCATCCACTCCGTCAGGAAAGCCGGGATAATTATCAATTTTATCGGTTACTGCCGCTAAGCCGCCGACAACCCCACGTTCAAATAATAAGGTCTCGATATCTTCTCGTGTCGTATACAGCGCCGCCGCTAACGCTGCCGGGCCGGCACCCACCATAATCACATCATGCTTTGGCAGCGTTTGGCTATCGCTCATTGAATTATTTTAAGCTACAGCCGGGGCTAATCGAGCCAGATTATATCCAATAATTACCTCTTGCGAGTCATCTTGTTTGGTCACTACCGTTACCGGTACGGTCATTGCACCGCTGAGCATTAAGGCTTCAGCCTGGCGATGCGGATGATCGTCCAGATTGACTTCTTCATAGGACATACCCTTAGCACCGAGATATTTCTTCACCATTTGGCAGTAGCCACAGGTGTTGGTAGTGAAGATTGTGATGTTTTTTACCATAATTGGAACCCCTCTTTAGAGCGTTTAACACCTCGCCGTGTCTCTCAGGTACGGCTCCAGTCTATTATTAAACGCAGTTTGTTTATTTTTAATTTATGCTCTAGTTCAGAACAATTCTGACTGTAACAACGATTATATATAGTGTTCAAACAAAATTCAAGACGCTATATATTGTGCTTTTTAGTACAATTCGCCTAGATAAGATTTATTTGTCGACAGAGTGCAGAGTGACATCAAAAACCAAGTCGGCGTTGGCGGGAATGCCAGAACCGGCTGGTGGTTTGGGACCATATGCTAAGCTTGCGGGAATTAATAGTCGGCGGGTACCACCGACTTTCATACCAGGGATACCTTGAGACCAACCGGCAATAACCTGACTTAGGCTAAAACTGACAGGTTGACCGCTATCTTTGGAACTTTGAAATATTACACCGGTACTGGCCACCGCACCGGTATAGTCGACAGTGACTTTAGAACCCGACGTAACTGGCGAGCCAGTACCCGCAGTAGAATCAATTGATTGCAATTGGCTAATACTAGCTACCGGTGTAAAGTTGGCCAGTTTGGTTCCTTGTAATTTATTGGTATTGTCCACAGGTTTTTCCTTCTTCTTATTAGTTAATGCTTGCGTGGCACTAGCGCTTGCGTCTTGTGACTTATTATCGTTGTGTTGCTGGATCATGCTATAGATCACAGCTATAGTTAGCGCCGATGAAGTTAGTAGAAATAATCCGGCAAAAAATCCGGCAAACGCCCGGTCACGCTTCCGCGCCATTAAAACCTCCTTGATATTGTCTGTTCAAAATTATCTATATAAATATTATAACCTAGGTTGGATAGCTGTTGCCAGCATTGGTGATAAATAAATCGTGCGGATGGCTTTCGCTTAAAGAAGCTGTGGTTATTCGTCTCAATACAGCCGCATCCCAAAGGTCGCTTATGGACTTGGCGCCGACGTAGTAAAATCCCGAACGAATGCCTTCTATCATCGTTAAAGCAACTGATTTCAGATCTCCACTGGAAGGCACTAATCCTTCGACCCCTTCGGCTAACAAAACTGATTTGGAACTATAACTTTTACCGTGGAATTCATTCTCAGAACTGATTCTTTTGCCACGCTCCATGGCGCCGATTGAGCCCATACCACGGTAAGCTTTAAATTTGTAAGTTTCATCACCGTTAATAATGCTTTGGAAGCGTGACGGAACCAAATCTTTGGCAAACTCAATAACTTCTCCCGGCGATTCTTCAGTCGCTGCAAATAGCCGGCCCATCATAACTGTTGACGCCCCAGCCGCTAAGGCCTTGGTAATGTCGCCAAAATAGTTAATGCCACCATCAGCGATAACCGGAATTTTGTGGCGGGTTGCTATTTCCGCCGATTCCAGTACAGCTGTTAATTGTGGTACGCCCATCCCTGACACAATTCGAGTTGTGCAGATTGCGCCAGGTCCCATGCCTACTCGCAAACCATCGGCACCGGCATTAATTAAAGCTTCTGCGCCTTCAGCAGTAGCAATATTGCCGGCAATAACTTCGATTTTGTGATGCTTTTTGATAAATTCAACAGCTTCAATTACATATTTAGAAAATCCGTGCGCCGAATCCACTACAATCACATCTGCTCCAGCTTCAACCAGTTTTTTGATTCGGTCTTCATAACCGGTGGCTGATCCAACTGCTGCACCAACCAATTGACCGGCTTTTTTAACTTTAGATACCTCCGTTGCTTGGTCTTTAATTGATAAATTTCGATGAATTATACCGATTCCACCAAACTTACCAAGCGCAATAGCCAAAGGGCTTTCGGTGACTGTATCCATTGGGGCTGAGATTAACGGAAATTTTAGCTTAATATTTTTGGTTAATTGGGTGCTAAGGTCTATATCTGAACGAGAAAACCCGGCATAACCGGGTTTTAGTAATACATCATCAAATGTTAGTGATGGAATTGTATTAAGCTGCATAATCTATTCTACCTTTAAGCTAACACCTTTGTCAAAGGGGTTAAGTTGCTTAAGATAAATTATATTTTCGTGAGATTATATCTATTCGGCTTTGAATTGTGACTTAGCTGCTTCAGCAATCTTTTGCAACACTACTGCGACTTGTTGATCAGTTAAAGTGCGATTAAATCCGGCTATCGTAATTCTAAATGTAAAATGCGTATAAGCTTGGTCATCAGGTTTCTGATAAATATCAACCGCTTCTATTTGGTAGTGGGTTTGCTCGGGTGCAGCAGATGTTAATTGTTGACTGACGAACTCTGAGACTGCCTCGTATGTTTTATCAGTGGGAACCTTGAGAGTAATATCTTGTTTAACGCTTGGGAACTTTTGTAACGGCGAATACTTTGACCCGCTGACAATAAGTGATTGCAAAACTTCTGTGTCAACTTCAAATCCAGCAGTATATTTGGGCAATTTCAGATCTCTGCTTACATTTGGTTTAAACTCGCCGGCAACTCCGAGAAAGCTTCCATCCCTGATGCTGACCAGCGCCGATCGTTTTGGTTCATATGGCTGTAAAACCGGATACTTTAACATGTCGTCGCTAATAGGTTTAAAAGTTAATTCCGCAGTATTGCTTAAGCTAGAAACCAGCGTATGTAGATATTTACGCACTTCAAAGTAGGCAGCGCCGGTTTTATTTAGTTTATCGTTCGCCGTAACCACAAAAGCTGTAAATTCAAATTCATTTGGCAAACCTTGCTCGTCAAAATGGTCTATATCGTGGGTTTTGCCCAGTTCAAACAATGCAAACTCGTCAAAACCAGCTTTGATATTGGGATGAACTTTGCTAAGTAAACTGGGCATCAAGCTGATCCGATAGTACTGAAGTTGGGGACTGAGAGCATTAGCTAATTGAAAGGCCTTTGTTTTATCCTGACCTGTCTTATCCATTAAATCTCCGGGCACAAAACTGTAGGTCAATACTTCGTTGGCTCCTTCGGTACTTAGAAGTTGCCTGATTTTGGCTTTGGTCTCCAACAATGGGTTTTTGATAGATGGGGTGAGACTTCGTTTGGGTAAAATTAACGGTAAATTATGATAGCCGTACAATCGGCCAATTTCTTCTACGACATCTTCGCGTAGTTCAATATCGGTGCGCCAAAACGGAGCGGTGACAGTCAATTCTTGATTATTTATTTGAACGCGACACTCCACATTTTCCAGCAGCTTTTTCATGTCTTCAGCTGACAAACTTAATCCTAGTCGAGTATTAATAAAATCTGTTGTGGCGGTGATCGAAGGGTGTAATGAACCACGTTTTTTGATAGATTCATCCAGATTATTTTCATCAATTATTGGACCGGCTATTTGCGCACCAGTAGTTTTACAAATATCGTCTGCGATTTTAACTAAAATTGCTAGATTTTGAAGCGGGCTCGGACCTTTAGTAAAACGAGTAACGGCATCTGTAAAAAGTCCATGAGCCATAGCTGAACGACGTATGGCATACATATCGAAATTAGCGCATTCTAATATTATTTTGGTCGTATTGTTGTCAACTTCGGTTTCACTACCGCCCATTACTCCGCCGAGACCGATTAATTGTTTATCTGCGGCAATCATGATGTCATTGCTAACTGGCTCAATCTCTTTACCGCCCAATAACTTAAGCTTCTCGCCAGGGCGTGGATTACGCACAATCAAAGTCGCTTTATCACCCTCGCTCAAAGCTTTAACCTTATCATAATCATAGGCGTGTAGCGGCTGTCCGGTTTCCAGCATGTAAAAGTTAGTAAAATCGACAATATTATTTATCGGTCGAATACCGGCTTCGGATAAAACGATTTGTAACCAAACCGGGCTAGGTCGGACTTTAATATTGCTAAGAGTTACGGTTGTGAAGCGATTAACCGATTCCGGCACTTCATTTTTGACATTTAAACCCAGCTCTTCGTCAAATGCCAAAGTTGGCAATTCCGGTTGCTGCTTATACCAATCAGGACTTACAAAGGCCAGACCTTGTATGCCGGCAACTTCACGAGCAATACCTAAAATGCCGAAGCAATCAGGACGATGGGTAAACATTTTGTTTTCAATATCTATTATCTGTTCGCCTTCTAGCCGATAGGCGCTAATGAACGTTGTGCCCGGTTTGACCTGCTTATCGACTTCCAGAATTCCTGAGTGATTGTCGCCTAATCCCAGTTCTTTGGAACTGGCCAACATTCCGCTGCTAATTTGTCCGCGAATTTCCTTGACGGCCATTATCAAAGGTTCGGGTAACTCTAGAGTATTTGGAACTTTGACACTTGGCGGGATCCAGGCAGCCAGCATATCGACATGTACATTTGGAGCACCGCAAACTACCTGAACAAGTCCTCGGTCATCCCTAGCAATCGATTGGACCGCACCGCCGTCATCGATTTTGCATAGGCTCAGCTTGTCGGCATCAGAATGTTTTTGACACTCAATCACTTTTACAATTATTATTCCATCGAATTTATTTCCGTATGGTGTTACGGAATCGACCGCACCTAATTGGGCACCTATTTTGTCAACCAATACATCTACGCCATCCGGCACCAAGTTGATGTCAGTCGCCACATGTTCGCCGTAATATTTAAGTTTGTTAAGGCTGATTCTCATTTGAACTGCCTTAAGAATTCTAGGCGACCACTCTCGAAATGGCGGATATCTTCAATATTGTATTTCTTCATTACCAATCGTTCGATGCCACCACCCCAGGCAAAACCCGTATATATATTTGTGTCAATTCCGGCAGCATGCAGAACATTAGGATGTATCATGCCACAGCCCAAAATCTCAATCCAACCCTGATAGCCACAGACCTGACAACCTTTTTTGTCACAAAACGGGCAACTAATCATAAATTCAAAACTTGGTTCAGTAAATGGGAAATAAAACGGATTTGTTTTCACTTCTAATTGCTTGCCAAAATATGTCTGAAGAAAGGTTTTTAAGGTGGCAATTAGATGACCAGAATTTACCCCTTTGTCAACATAAACACCTTCTAATTGGTAAAAAGTATGCTCGTGTCGAGCATCAACATCTTCATTTCGAAACACTCGTCCCGGTATAACGACAGCGATAGGTTGGCCAGCCTCCAAATCTGCTTTATGACTTTTCAATACCCGGTTCTGCATCGTACTGGTATGCGCTGGTGCTATGAACTGCCGCTTATTTGAATCTTTTTGGATGGTCATAAAGGTGTCGTAATCGTCGCGGGCCGGATGGCCCTCCGGGAAATTTAAACTGCCGAACATATGGAAGTCATCGTCAATTTCACGCGACTCATTAGCTGTAAAACCCATGCGATAAAAGATATCAAGTACTGATTCCAACTCCGTCATCAATGGATGTTGACTACCGTATTCGGCGGGTAACAAACGTGGCCGCTTATCAATCGGTATATTAACGTCAAACGGTGCACTGACATCAATTGGTGGTAAGCTTTCGGTCACGTTGCGGGCTGTAGTTAACAGCTGAGTCAGTTCAATTTTAAGTTCATTAAGCGCTTGACCTAACTTACTTCGGTCTGCCGGAGGCATGGATTTTAGTTGGTCAAAGAGCGCTTTTAGATCACGGCTTCTAATTACCGAGCTATCGCCGCCACGGGCGCGTTCTTTGAGTTCGTCAGCCAGTTTCTGGTCGATCATAATCCTGCTGAATATTGTACCAGAGGTGTTAAAATTAAGCGGTGGCAACATTCTCTTTTGACGTCGTCAGCGAGTTTGACAAAGCTGAGATGAACAATGTTTTCGATCAGGTGCAGAGGGAAATCGGCAATCGATATGATTTCAAAGGTACACCGGCAGCTATTGAGTGGCTGGATGCTAACAAAACCGGCTTTAAACTAACCGGTAATGGAGAATGGCAAATCGAAGCAATTCTTGATATTGTTCGCAAAAAGCTGGCCGCTCGAAATCAAAGCCAAAAAGTACTTGATAACTCTCGTGAACCTATCGAAAGTAATCTAAAAACTACCAAAGAGGTTCCTTTTTTACATGGCCTTGATCAAGATAAAGCCAAACGAATAACATCGGTAATTCGAGCTAAATATCCCAAAGTTAAAACTCAGATTCAAGGTGAAAGTATACGAATTAACAGTGCTAAAAAGGATGGACTGCAGGCTGTTATGCAACTGTTAAAATCTTCAGAATTTGATTTCCCATTAAGTTTCACTAACTTTCGATAGATGATTACTAAATTAATGTCGGAAACAGACTTACTAGGCCAAGCTAAGGCCGTTTTGGAAATGAATGACCGGGGTAATTACACACAACCGGCGCATAATTTATATCCGCATCAATGGTTATGGGACAGTTGCTTTATTGCGATTGGGCTAAGGCATCTGGATATTAATCGGGCGCAACTGGAGCTTCAAAGTCTACTGCGCGGTCAGTGGCATAATGGCATGCTACCAAATATTATTTTCAGAGATGACCCGGAGTATCGTACTGACCGCAATATCTGGCGGAGTTGGCTAAGTCCATATGCACCGGACGATGTTATGACTACCGGCATCACTCAGCCACCTATGCTAGCAGAAGCGGTGGTCCAAGTCGGCCAGAAACTGGCTTGGCCGGAAAGGCGCCAATGGTACAGAGTGATGTACCCTGCATTAGTGGCTCACCATGAGTGGCTGTATCATGACCGTGACCCACATGGTGAGGGCTTAATTTTGCTGGTTCATCCCTGGGAAACTGGGCTTGATAACACACCGCCTTGGATGTCAGAATTACACGAACATTTACTGCCGTTTTGGATCCGACTTATTGAAAAACTGCGTTTGCAATGGGTAATCAGCCTGTTTCGCCGCGATACCAAATCGGTGCCTATGGATGAGCGATTTTCAGCTATTGAATCGGTGGCCATGTTTGATATTCAGTTGCGCCTCCGGCGTAAAGGTTATAACATCCAAAAAATCCTCGATCACTCTCTTTTTACTATTGAGGATTTGGCATTCAACAGCATTTTCATAAGGGCAAACACACATCTAAAAGACATTGCAATTAGTCTTCGCGAAGAATTGCCAGAGGATTTATTAGCTCATATGCATAAAACAGAGAAATCTCTGGATGAATTATGGGAACCTTATTCCGGCCAATATTATTCCAGGGATTTCATAACGCACAGATTACTTAAAATTCCATCCATTGCAACTCTATTGCCACTTTATGCAGGCACAATACCTAAAGAAAAAGCTGACCAATTAGTGAAGCTTCTAGAAAACGCTCAAATATTTGGACCGCCATATCCGGTCCCTAGTGTACCGACCAGTTCGTTTTGGTTTCACGCAAGGAATTATTGGCAAGGACCCACTTGGGTAAATATGAATTGGTTAATAATAGACGGACTAACTCGCTACGGTTTCAAAGAGCATGCGGCTGCCCTTAGAGAAAGTACACTGGAAATGGTCAGTAAATCAGGCATGTCGGAATATTTTAATCCACTTAACGGTGAGGCAGCCGGTATTAATAACTTTTCATGGACCGCCGCTTTATCAATTGATTTACTAAAAACTAAAACTTAATCGTCTGTTTGGGGTTTGTTAATAAGCAGAGGCTCTATCGAAGCATCAGTTTCGGCTATTTTGACAATGTCACGGTCAATTTTACCGAGTTCTTTATAAGTGGTATTAAAATGGCCGACGGTAGTACCTAAGCTGGAACCGAGTTTTATCATATAGCCGTTGTGCGCCAACAAATGCTTGTGAAGTTGCTCGATATTTTTGCGAATTTTTTCGGTATCTTTATGGATTTCTAAAGATCTAAGTCCCTGAACAATTATCTGTAACATCGCTGATAAGGTACTGGGTCCAACAATTGTGACTTTCTTATCAACCGCCGCGTATTGCATTAAATCACGGCCGCTGACACCGCCAAGACCGACTTTATTGGCTAACAGATCATAATATATAGCTTCGCTGGGAATAAACATCAATGCTTGATCTAGTGTTCCCTTGCCAGGCATGATGTATTTAGAAGTTTCATCTATCCGACGTTTTAAATCTTCTTTAAAAGCCCGTTCCAGAGCCGGCTTTTCGGTATCTTTGGCATCGATCAGTCTATTATAATTCTCTAGAGAAAATTTACTGTCAATCGGTAATACTTTGTTGTCCAGCATAATTGCCGCATCAACGGTCAGACCTTCACCCAATTTGTATTGAAGCTGGTAGGCACCGGGCGGCAAGGTGTTTTTTAGGATTTGATCCAGATAATATTCGCCTAGAACTCCGCGTTGTTTGGGGTTTTGCAGAACATTTTGTAAAGTTTTAAGCTCAGCTGCAATATCACCAACATTTTTGTTAGTACCCTCTAATTTGGTTAGCTTTTCGGTAACTTGCTGCAAAATCTTGATACTGGCAGCTGATTGAGATGCCAATTGCTTGTTACTGGCACCCAATTGATCAGTGAGCTGTTTCTGAAGACCGTCTTTAAGTTGCGTGACATTTTTGCTTAATTCCGTTAAGTCAGCCTTGATTAACAAGGAGTTTTGCGGATCGGTATTGGGACGCCGCAATACCAATACAAGCAAAACTAAAACTAGAATTCCGAGCACAATTACCGCCACTATCATACCTCTATTGTAAACTATCTATTTGCTATTGCTTAAACTTACAAAGGATGTTATTATACTAAAAATGAGCGATCGGCCAATGTTTAGACAATTTACCAGAGCTGAAGGCACCGCGTTTGGACTTGGGTTTATGGCGGGCGGTGCTGGCGGTGAGATTGGTAACGCTATAATTACAAAGCCAACTTCAGTTCGAGCCAATCAACCTCCAAACGAAACCAGCCCGCTAATCGATTTTTACTCGCCAGCATTAGTTTTGGCCGTGGCTAGTTTGGCCATTACAAATCGTGTTAGACGTCACCGTTTTAATCGGGATGAAGTAACTGAGCACGGTGTAGAGTTCGGCACAGTCAAAAACTCTTTTGAAATTATGATGGAAACCCAAGATCATCCCAACAATAAAAAAGGAAATAGTTAATTAATCTTTAATAGTAACTGTGGCGCCGACGTGAGCCCAATTGTACAACCATTGAGCTCCCGTTAGCGGTAACTCTACGCAACCGTGCGAGGCATCTCTAGAATTGGGATCAATCTTACCGAAATCGCTGTTTGCTCGCCAGGTAGCGTCGTGAAAACCGTAGGTGCCGTATCTATTATGCAGAAATGGCAACCAATAGGACACCGGGTCGCTCCAACTACCGGTGGTATCGGTTCCCGTTAAAGTAGTATTCGTAGTTTTACTAGATATATGAAATGTACCACGAGGCGTTAAATCGGCTGCTAAAGTTTCTATACCGGTAACAACCGGGGTATTGTAAATCGCTTCACCGTTTTGACAGGCCCACAAATGCCGCTGACTGACACTAACTATAATTAGCTGATCACCGTTGTTACCGACGCAGTGATTGGTTACTTCTGACGGGGCAGTCGCAGCTGGGGCAGAATTTGGAGATTGCAATGAGTTACCAGCAGCTGGCAAATTACCGGAATTTGAAGTTGTACTTATTGATTTGGAGGCACCTTTAATTATTGGCCCCAGCAGTATGACAGCTACCACTGCAACCGTCAGAATAGCCCACAGAATCAAATGGCGTTTGCGGTGTGAATTAAGTTTAAACGCTGGTGCAGCAGGCGGCGCTGCAGCAGCTGTCCGGCGGTTGGAATGGTAATAAGAATAGCCGACCAGACTGCCTGGTCTAACCGTTTTGTGCTGAAGTGAAGTGAGGCTCATGTTTGTTTTTGGCGAATATGAATATTATATCATTCCCATCAAGTAAAGCGAGTAATAATAAATATAAATATAGCGCCGATTATCGTAAGGCCAATAGTCTGATAATTGGAATGCTTACTATGTGCTTCGGGCAATATTTCGCTGGCACCAATATAAAGTAAGAAACCGGCAAAAAAGCCTAGATAGATTATTAATCCGTTTTCGGAGACATTAAACAACATGGTAGATAACACTCCCAATACCGGTGCAATTGCATCCAAAAAGAGAAAAAAGAACGTTTTTAATGATCGGTTTTTATTAAGCAGCATCAAATTAACGGTGTTCAAGCCATCTGTAAAATCATGTGCGATAACTGCTATTGCCACCCCGATTCCAACAGCCGTGCTAGCTTTGAACCCCAGACCAATGCCTACACCATCCAAAAAACTGTGACCACAAAGTGCCAAAGCCGAAGCAACGCCTACGCTAGGATGATGGTGCACTTCATATTCCGACTCGTTACTCTGGTGGATAAGAATCGATTTTTCTAAAATATGAAAAGCTAAAAATCCACAAACCAGGGCGACCATTGCTCCGGTTGCGCTATGGTGTTCACTGGCCACGATGTTGAAAATTTCTGGCAATAAATCAAAGGCCACCACGCCTATCAATACGCCCGCAGCATAGCCTAGAAAGCGATGGAGCTTGTCTTGGTTATTTAGCCCAACTAAGCCACCACAAAGAGTAGATAAGAAAGTTGCAAAAGCTAGTGCAATAGGTAACATTTTGGCTATTGTATCTAAATTAACCCTTTAAACATAGAACCGGCGCGAAGTTTCGGCCGGTTCGTTAGGAAGCCTCACACTTCCTAATATTTAGCTTATGCCGCGTTTCAGCAAATTGCAATGTGACTTTGCACACTGCCTGTGGAAAAATTAACGCTTGTTAAGTAAAGCTTGACGGGAGGCTATAAAAGAGGCGGCAATAATTCCTAAACCAGCAATTCCGGTGACTGCGTCAGGTACATCAAATAGCAAACTGCTCATTAAGGCAATCGCCAAAAATAAGATGGCGTAATGGGCGCCATGCTCTAAATAAATATAAGAATTAAGAGTTTTCCGACGGACCAAATAAACTGTCAGGCTTCTTACCCACGCGGCACCAACCCCTAATCCGAGCACGATTAATAGTATTTTAGAAGTAATAGCAAAGGCACCCAGTACACCATCCAAACTAAAACTGGCATCTAACAGTTGTAAGTACATAAATGCCAAAAAAGCACTCCAGCCGGTGTATATTTTGTTTTCCTGCGGCGCTAATTTATCCAACCCATCGATCACTAGTTTTATTGTTAGATAGCTGGCAATACCCAACACGCCTGGACGCCAGACTTCAGCCGGAACGGCGTCACTGCCCAAACCGGTGAAAAACACGACAATAAGTGCTATCAAGGGCGTCAACCAAATATTGCCACCCAGCTTCTGCAATGGTCGCTCAATATTTTCCAACCATACAATTTTACGCTCTTCATCCAGTAGAAAAAATAGCGCCAGAGTCAGCAAAAAGCCGCCACCATACGCTGCAATAGTGGTGTGGGCTGCTACTAAATGCGCGCTGTACTGCGACGGATTATGAAGCGCTTCATTGACCACTTCGCTCCAACTCAGACCGGCACTGATAACTACTATCAATACCGGGAAAACCAGTCGCATAGCCACAATGGCGAATACCACTCCCAGCGTTAAAAACAATTGCTGCCATTTATGCGATAAACGCTCCAGCACTTTGGCATTAATGATGGCATTGTCGACGCTGAAAGCGATTTCAATAGCGATTAAGACTATGACAGTTAAGGCCGAAGAGAATCCTAATGTAAAAAGTACGACTGCGACGGCAATAAATGTCAACAGCCCAGAAATACCGAAATAACGTATCACCTTGTTATCCTAGCACAGCATTCGTATCAGTCTGAGCCTGATTAGCGGTGGCCATGTCATGCAGCGCTGCTTGAATACGTTCTACCAAAAAACGGCTGGCTTTAGGCGAAATAACGTGTCGTTCGCGAATTTTGTGAGTTGTAATATATGGTGTGTCAGCGCCAAATATTTGCTTGGCTTTGCCGCGGATTACTAACATATCGTAGGCTCCATATATAACGTCCATGGGAATACTTACGTGTTTAATATCATCGGCTGTGGTTTGCTCTATTATGGTGTGCTCCAAACTTTTGACAAACGGCTGCCAACTCTCTCGTGTAACTTCGAAACCTGCGATCCGCCTGGCCGTTCTCTCTGTCAAACGGGCAGTCTCAGGATTAAATGTCGGCTGAATTGCCACAATATGTTTAAAAAACCGGGTATACAAATTAATCTGCACTCGATATCGGCGTTTATCCGGTAAGCCATCCAGCAGTGGCATTTGATACAGCACCAAATGTTTTACCAAATCCGGCCGCCGGCGAGCTACCCGCACGGCCACCAGGCAGCCCATAGAGTGTCCGACCAAAATTACCGGTGTTTCAGATCCAAGTTTTTGTATGCTGTTAATAACGGCTGTTGCATGATCATCGACAGTATATTCCAGCCAGTTGGGCTTGGAGGAAGCGCCGAAGCCCAATAAATCAAAGGCCACCAAGCGGCAAGGTGTATTTTTAAGTTCATCAAAAACATGCTGCCAGATTTTGCCGGTACGACCTATGCCATGTAGAAATACTATTGGTTGACCCAGTCCCTCGTCTAGCGGACTGGCCAAATAATACGGCCGTCCAAGTGTTTTATGCCAAAATTTATCGATAAGATTGAACTGCATATCGTCTATTATAAAGTGTTATACTGAGTGTGATAATGCTTGAGCCAGTTTTTCGGCAATTAAACAAAATTCAATTCTGAAATGCATGATGGTAGTTCCGTAGCTCTAATCGCTTTTGAAGTCTTATTACTGATCTTTATATCGGCGATATGCTCCGGATTAAATATTGCCGTTATGTCGCTTGACGTTGACGAGCTCAGGCGCAAATCCAAACTGGGCAACCGAGCTGCGGCCCGCGTTTTACCACTGAGAAGAAATACGCATCTAACATTGGCTAGCATTTTGCTGACCAATGTAGCAGTGGTTTCGGCTACTTCCTTGGTACTGGATCAGCGTCTCAATGGCTGGTTGGCCGGTCTGCTAAGTACTCTGTTAATCGTTGTCTTTGGCGAAGTATTACCTCAAGCACTGTTTTCTAAAAACCCATTGGCCTGGTCCAGTACATTCGCTCCGGTGTTACGGGCCATGACAATCATTACATACGTTATCAGTAAACCATTACAACTGCTATTAGACAGACTTTTCCCAATGCAAACGACCGAACTTCAAAGCCGCCGGGAACTGGGGTTATTGATCACCGAGCACTTGGCTAATAGCTCCAGTGAGCTGGACGAAGACGAGATCGAAATTATGCGCGGGGCACTTCAGCTTAGTGAGAAGCGGGTTCGTGACATCATGACGGATATCCGGCACACTTACTGGTTAACCATGGATACGGTGCTTGACGATGCCAAGATTGACGAGCTCAAAGCTAATGGTTTTAGTCGGATACCAATTTTTAACCGTCGTCTGACCAAATGTTACGGCATATTATTGATGAAAGATTTAGTCGATATCGATTTCGACGATAATCGTTTCCAGGTCGATGATATGACGTTGCATCCTGTTCAACTAGTCGGCAGCATGACAGCGCTCGATACTATGTTTCGTAAATTTATTTCGTCGGGCACGCATCTCATTCCAATTGAAAAAGATGATGAAATTATCGGTATTGTAACTATAGAGGACCTGTTAGAAGAAATCGTCGGGCACGAGATCGAGGACGAAACTGATCGCCAGCGCCGTCTAGTCAAGTAGAGGTCGGGCTTCGGCAAAAGTCTCGGCTGCGAAATGCCTAAATAATGCTTCAGGCTGAGAATCGGCAGTCAGTTTGGCGTATGGTAATATCGCACCACTAAAACCTTTGTTTTGCCAATAGGCCGGAGCTGGCAGTTTAATATTCTGGAATCCATCTGGTTCCGGATAAGCTGTCAGATATATGTATGGCTCACTAATATTTTCATCGCCAGTTGACCAGCCGACGCTCAATTGCCGTTCGTCATCGTAAGGAAACCAAACTAACGACAGATCAAAATGATGCGCATATAGAAATATCGGACTAGTGACGCCTTCACTAATGTCAGCTTTGAGTATCTGAAATTGTAAGTCTAGCCACCATAATACCAAGGAGTAATCGTTAGCCTGATCAGGATTATATATTTGTGACTTTGAAAATGTGGGTTTTTCCAATTCAGCATTTACACCATGGTCCTTGAGCCAGCTTTCAATAACTTGGTAAAGTTTTGGGCCGTTGAAATCCGCTAATTTCCAATTATTATTATCCAGACGAACCTTATGCCGTACCAGATCAATACTGGCCCGGTATTCTTTATTTTCAATCGTAAATGGCTGAGTAATCAGGCCACGCATATTTACTTCTAAACCATATTGCCACTGTCTGGGGTGCTTAGGCAAAAATAACCGTTGCAGGCTGCTCAATACCAACGCTGCGTCTTTTAATCTATCGCGAGTAGGACCCAGTTGCTTAATATCCAACATGGGTAAATTTTTCGTCATATTATCAGTATAGACCTCTAGACAATGTGGTGATGAACTATCAGTACAAGTTTGTGATAATTGGTGTAATACAGCCAAGCATTGAATATTAGTAACAAAGGAAACACACCGAAAGTTTCGACGGCTTTGCCAGTTGTGATACGAAACTTTTTTAGCGGTGGTAGACCTATTTTAAATGGTATCGGCAGCAGCCATGGTACGCCTTCTTTGGTAAAAGTATCCATAATCAAATGGCTAATCATACCAATAAAAAATGCCCACCAAACCAGTCCGATATTGACCGACTGCATAATAGGGTGCAGAAAAATTAATAGTGTGTGAGCTAAGAAGCCGAACAGCAGCAAACCTAATATTGAGTGACTTAGAAATCTATGACCGCCCAACATTTTGTCAAAAAACCGGCCGAAGTACTTGCCAATCGGTAAATTTCGCCAAAACGGTGCTGTCGGCTGGTCTACATCCGGCGTTATGCCACCCACCAAGTTGGCAAAAACTACAATTATGGCGGTGGCCAAAGTTACAGTACGGAGTGGTTGAACAACAACGACAACGCCTAAGGCCGTAATTGCTGCCAGATCATGGGTACGGGCTGTCATACCGTTTAAGTTTAACAAATCAGCTATAAACTGGTTACAAATAGATCACGCTGTTTTGGCCCATCTAATTCCACCAAAATAATTCTTTGCCATGTTCCAAGAACCAGCTGGCCGTCTTTAACCGGAATACTAACCGACGGACCAATAATCGAACTTGCCAGATGGGCCGGCACATGAGCCGGATTATGTGGATGCCGATAGTTTAATTTTGGAATCATTTCCCATACCGCTTCTAACAGATCAAGATCAGTCCCCGGATCTAAATCAGCCGTCGTCACTGCACAAGTCGTATGCGCCACATATACAACGCACATACTAGTCTTATTACCGGCAAGCTTCTGAATTTCGTCAGTAATATCAATAACCTGTCGATTTTTATCTGATCTGATTGATAATTGCTTGTAGTAACTCATTTGTAAAGATTATAAAAATGTATATAACAAATCAATCATGGTCGTAAAATTACAAAACTATAAGACAAGCTATAACCAGCTCTAAGACAGACGACAGATTCACCTCGCACACAAATCTCTCAGCATTATGTTGAGAGTTTTTTTGATTTCAACTAATGCTAAATTAATTATACCATGTATTTTTTTGGCTTGAAAAATTATATAGATTTATCCGTTGCGTTTTTTATAACAGGCATAATTAACTGATTGAAATGGCGAATTAAATATATGTTGTGGTATGTTTTTTGCGTTATTTTTATAATAAATAAATTGTAATTTACCTTAAACAAAATTATAAAAGTGGTGATGGTAAGATCGGGCTATCTGTCAATCTATGTTCCGTTGTAACCCCGGCCTGTGCCATAAACACTGTATCAATTGCAGCAACAACATCTTCTTCACTGGCAGGAGTGAATTGGTCTAAATGTAATGGAAATCCAAATCTTAAAATTGAACTAATATTAGTTCTCATCTGAGCCTCTCGTTCAACGGTGCCCATTAACGGACTAAATACGTCTTCAATAGCTATGCTTCGATTAATTGCATAATAGCCAGGGCCTAAACCTCCTGGCCATCGAATTCCTCTTTTGGCAGATACGTTTTGGACAACTGCCTTGGATTTATCAGAATTTAATTCGATCGTAACTAGTCGATCACAATATTTAAAAGATTTACTAAACCCTACTTCTGATTCGTCGGCTGCCGTAAGTTGGTCATCTACAATCTGTACCAAGCTGTCAATCGAGACTGGACTAGCTGGTATTTTGCTTTTGTCGGGGGTGCGAATTGGCCTCAAAGTGCCCCGATAGCTTTTTTTATTGTACGCCATTATTGAATTATTGTATGATATTACTTACCTTTTGTCAAATAGAGCGTTTAGAGTGGTCGATCGAGTTATAATTTATATATGGATGCGAGACCATTAGCCGAGAGACGCCGGCCAGAGAATTTGAATGAAATTGTCGGTCAGGAGCACCTGGTTGGCCGCGGTAAAATTATCCGCGAGATAATTGAGCATAAACAACCCAGTAGTCTGATACTGTGGGGCCCGCCGGGTAGTGGTAAGACCACTTTAGCTAGGATAATTGCCCGAGAAACTGGCGCAGAATTCGTGGAGCTGAGTGCGGTTACAGCCGGTAAGGCCGATGTAATGAAAGTTATAGATCTGGCTGAGCAAAATCAACGTTTGGGAACATTAACAATTTTGTTTGTTGATGAAATCCACCGCTTCAATAAGGCGCAACAGGATGCCTTTTTACCCCATGTCGAGAACGGCACGATAATTTTGATTGGGGCTACGACCGAAAATCCCAGTTTTGAAGTGATTAATCCGCTGCTCAGTCGATCGCGGGTCTTAGTATTGGAGCCATTAGCTAAAATTGAAATTGTTAAAATACTAAAACAAGCGGCCAAAGCTGAAAAACTTAGTGCCAAACGCCTGCCGACGGCCTCAATCGATCTGTTGGCCGAGTTGTCTGGCGGCGATGCCAGAGTAGCACTTGGAAATCTTGAATTGGCCTTGCAGCTGGCTGATGGAAAGGCAATCAATCCTGAAATAATAGAAACGGCTGCCCAAAGTCGGGTGCCCGGCTACGACAAAAAAGGCGAATACCACTATAACGTTATCAGTGCCTTCATTAAGTCCATGCGCGGCTCAGATTCGACTGCTACGCTATATTATTTGGCACGCATGTTGCAGGCCGGGGAAGATCCCAAATTTGTTGCCAGGCGAATGGTTATATTTGCCTCGGAAGATATTGGATTGGCGGCACCGGCAGCTCTCAATTTGGCGGTTTCTACCTTCTTGGCGGTAGAGCGGATCGGACTGCCGGAAGCCCAGTATAATCTGTTCCATTGTGCAACGGTGATGGCCAAGGCGCCGAAGTCCAGAGAGGTGGCTAATGCTATGAGCCAAGCCTTGGCCACCGCCCGCGACTACCCGGAGCTGCCGGTGCCCCTGCAACTGCGCAACGCACCTACTAGACTAATGAAAGATCTAGGCTATGGACGCGGCACCAAATGGGAGGCTGGATTTAAACACCCCAAGGGATTTCTACCGGATCAAATTAAGGATATCGATTTCTTCGATTCTACTTAGCAATCTTTTCCCACGGCAAATCAGCTTTGCCGAAATGGCCATAAGCACTGGTTTTGGAATAAATTGGTTTTCGTAAATCCAAGGTGTCACAAATACCTTTTACAGAGGTGTCAATCAGTTTATCCTTGAAGGCATGTAGTTCCTTATCACTGGCTTTTGAGGTTCCGAAAGTATAAATAGTCTGCATTAAGGGTTTCGGTTTACCTATGACATATGCCAAACCGACTTCACATTTATCGGCCAGACCGGCCTTAACTATATTCTTAGCCACGTATCGGGCGGCATAAGCACCGCTGCGGTCTACTTTACTGGGGTCTTTACCGCTGAATGCGCCACCGCCAACCCGGGCGTAACCACCATACGTATCGACCACAATTTTACGTCCGGTCAGTCCGGCATCACTCTCAGGGCCGGGAATGTGCCACAGACCCGTACCATTTATAATGATATTTCTATCGTCGGGCAGATCAAATTTATATCGTTTCAATACCGGCTTTACTATCTGTTCCAATGCTTGTTTGCGCACAGCTTCGGCAGTGGTTTCTTCGTTATGAGCGACGGCCAAAACCAGTTTTTCAACTCCGACCGGCTGACCTTTGTCGTAGCGCACCGTAACTTGGGCTTTACCATCGGGCCTCAACCATTTAAGATCACCGCTAATGCGAGCTTCATCGATTCGGCGACTTAAGGCGTGAGCCAGGGCAATCGGCAAGGGCATTAATTCCGGCGTATCATTACAGGCATAACCAAACATCATTCCCTGATCGCCGGCGCCTAATGTACCATCCTGGTCGACGCCCATGGAAATTTCCGGCGACTGTTGGTGAATATCATTACTAAATTCCGATTCATAACTAAATCCCCAAGACGGGGTGTTATAGCCCAGATCTTTGACCTTTTCGAACACGATTTTTTCAAAATTCAGCTCAGCTTTAGTTTTTATCTCTCCAAATAAGGCCACCCGGTTAGCACCAGCTACAGTTTCAATTCCAGTACGACTATTCGGGTCCTGAGCCAGCGCCGCATCCAGAATGGCATCACTGATTGCATCGCAAATCTTGTCCGGGTGTCCGGCACAGACCGATTCACTGGTAAAGAAATCTAGAAAATCCCATTTGCTTGAACCGTTGGCCATAAAAAATCCTTCCCCCGATCTCGATAAGGAAAGGATATCAAGAATAACATCTTCCCCATTACGGGCTAGATGAAGCACCAACACCATTGTGGCAGGTTGCCGGCAGGTCAATGAGCTAGATCTCTCGCTGCACTCTTTATATTACAAATTGTTAATGCTCACTATTGTAGCATGGCCGCGCACCGGCCGGCTAATAGGGTCGATCTTTTTCAAATTCCTCTCTCCACTGACCTTTGGAAGCCAGTGAATTGGCTTGACAACGGAATAAATAAGCCGCTTGAGCTTTATCTTTTTCGCCTTCAGCCCAAAGCGGCAGAACCGGGTTTTGAATGGCTCGGCTATAACTAAATGTCAGCGGCCACGGCAAATCGCCAAGTTTGTTCATGGCATTTAAATGGGCCGTCGCTTCTTCTTCGCCCTGGCCGCCGGATAGGAAAACGACCCCAGCCACATTGTCAGGCACATGCTCTTTAAGGCATTTAACAGTTTGCTCGGCCACGGTTTGAACATCGGCTCTGTCAGCTGCCTGATTACCGGAGATAACCATGCTGGATTTCAATATCAAACCTTCCAACATCACAGCTTGATTCTTCAAGGACCAGAACAACATGTCTAGCGTCTTAGCCGTCACGTCATAACAGCGCTCAATGGAGTGATCGCCGTCGAGTAAAACTTCTGGCTCGACCACTGGTACAATGCCGGCTTCCTGTGCTAAGGCCGCATATCGAGCTAAAGCGTTGGCATTAGCCACATAACAGGCTTCGCTGGGTAATTTATCACCATCAATGGTAATGACCGCTCGCCACTTGGCAAACCCGGCTCCCATATCGGCGTATTCAATAAACCTTTCCCTCAAACCATCCAATCCCTCAGTAACCTTTTCACCGGGGTGCAGCGCCAGATCCTTAGCTCCGGTATCAACTTTAATACCAGGAACTATCCCACGACTTTGCATTACCTCGGCAAACGGCTGGCCGTTATCGTCCTTTTGACGAATTGTTTCATCATACAGAATCACACCGCTCAAATATTGCTCATCACCTTCCGTAGTAAGCAATAACTGACGCCAAGTGCGGCGGTTTTCTTCAGTATTATCAAGGCCAACGGCGTCGAATCGTTTGGCCACAGTCGCACTACTCTCATCGGCCGCCAACAGCCCCTTACCAGATGTCAGCATGGTTTGGGCAGTGGCTTTAAGCTGGTCTTCGTACTTCATGAAACCTCCTTAACAATTTTTTTATTGCCGACAATAAATGATGTTCGCTGATGCAAGTGCTTAGGCTTTATATCTAGAATATCAGTTTTGCCGTTAGTTGCCGCACCGCCAGCTTGCTCGGCCAGCCAGGCAATCGGTTTGGCTTCATAATTCAACCGGAGCTTAGGTTTAAATTTGGACTTCCCCGAAACATCAAAAGCCGGCAATATAAACACTCCACCTTTTAGCATATTGCGATGAAAATCCGCCACCAGCGAACCTATCCAGCGCTGCTTGTCAGCGAAATCACGGATAATTTCAAGTCGCCTTTTATCATCCTCAGAAACAATATCAGCATATGATTCATTGAACGAATAATAAGTGCATGCAGTCGGTATCTTGACATTCGCATCACTTAAAAGAAACTCACCCAGATCAACGTCTAAAGTAAATGAATGGACACCACTACCCCAACTAAAAACCAGCATGGTACTGGAACCATAACAAATATAACCGGCCAAAACTTGCGCGCGCCCTTTCTGCAAAAACTGGCGCTCATCAGCCGCGGCCACTCCCTTCAAAACTTTGTGAACTGAGAAGACTGTACCTACCGGCACATTGACATCAATGTTGCTACTGCCATCCAGCGGGTCAAAAGCTATTACATATTTCGCACCAGGATTTTTAAGATCAACCACGCCCTCTTCTTCTTCACTGGCCAGCGCCGCAAACACTCCAGTACGACTCAGATACGACTTACACAGCTCATTAGTATAAACATCGAGCTTAGCCTGCACTTCATCCTGCACATTGACGCTGCCAGTCAATCCCAAAATATCAGTCAGTCCAGCCCGATTTGTGTGCGCCGATATCAGTTTGCCGATTGTGGCAATATCAGCCATCATCATCACCAATTCATATTGCTTAGGATGATCTCTCAACTCCATAAGCAGATACTGCTGCAAAGTGGTTGGCGGCGTCATTAATAGCTAATTATAAGCTACCTCTAAAGACCCGTCCAAAACAGCTTGGCTAATACAACCCTACACACTATAATTTAGCTTTGTTACCAGATAGACGGCACTGGGGATTGGCCAAGCGGTAAGGCACTGGGTTCTGGTCCCAGGATCGGGGGTTCGAATCCCTCATCCCCAGCCAAAAACGGTTAGAGTTCCACTGACGTTATTATCTATTGCCAAACCCGGACATAGTCCAGCAGCTGTTCCGCCGGCGCGATTTTAAGACTGTTTATTCCAGTACTGGCTTGGACTAAAAGATAGTTCGGAGATGTAGTAATTCCTTGGCTTATCTGTCCAACCTGCACACCATCATAGTAATAGGTAACCACACCTGGCTTCCATACAGAGCCAAAAGTATGCCAGCCAGAATAGTTACCGGTAGCACAACTACCTGGTCCACCGGATGGTGAGTGGAAGTGATAGCAAGCATCACCACCCAACCCTTCCATAACATCGTTCTCGCCATCAGTCGGCCAGCTCTGTCCGTCTGTCCAAGTCCCCGGCCAATTAGCAACTTTAGAGCCTGATGCGGGAAGATATATCCTGAATTCAAGGGCACCGTAAGTATACTGGTAGCCAGTGTGGCCGGATTGTCCATCTCTTGGGTTAGATGAAATTAGGGCGCCGTCATAAGGTCGGGTACCGCCACCCTGCCCGGAACAAGTCGTTGATTTGGCTATAAGGTTCATATGTAAGTATCCGTCACCCGGCATTGATAGGTTAGCCGGGTCATAACAGGCTACTTCTTCACTATTTACCGGGCCGCTAATACCTGAGTTGAACCAACCTGGCGTCCATGTAGTTCTGCTATAGCTAGTTCCGCTGAACTCGTCATCGAAGACCGGCGTTCCCCATCCAGTAGCTCCGGTTGTGGCACTACCAATGCAGGGAGCTGCTACGCCTGCATTTGTACAACCACCATTAGAAGTTACTGGAGTTCCAACAGGTAGATTGACTGTACCTATTGCTGAGCCACCACTACCAGTACAAGACATTGTGTAGGTTGTGGTGGAAGCTGGGGAGACCGACTGACTACCAGAAGTTGTGGTCGAAGTTGTCCAGTTAGCAGGTGAAGTTGCGCTGCATGACGTGGCATTTGTACTGGACCAAGTTATGGTTGAGGAACTACCAGATGCAATCGAGGTCGGAGAGGCACTTAAAGTGGCACTCGGGGCTGACACTGGTACGGTATACCCAAGTGTCAGCGAAGAAAGCGTAGGAGTCACTGTTGTATTCGTTGTAGATAAGGTCGCTACAATTTGAATGTATTGGCTTGGGCTCAATGATGAAACGCTACTATTCCAAGCTGACCACGAAGTGCCATTGGAACTGGTTCTGGCTTGATAAGTTATCGCTGTACCAGTTGGCAATGTTGAGACAGGCGTTAATGTGTTCCAAGTAGCTACTGAACTGGCATTAAAACTTAAAGTAATTGTCCCTGGAGTAACGTATGAAGTACTGATATTTTGCTTGTGGTGCCGACCAGAAGAACTCGAACTGTGAGACAACGTAACACTATTATTTGCAACCGATACACCGCTGAGCACTCCTGTGTTCCATCCTGCATTTGTATTCCAAACTTTAGTTAATGCTACATTGGAGGCATGGCTTGCAACTAAATATCCTATGCCTACAATAGCGAAGATAAATACAAAAAATATGGCCAATATATCGTGTGAAAAACCACGAGCGTTTAATTTTTTTAGATTCATAGTATTATTTTTGTTTTTAATTTATACGGCTTAAGCTTAAATTATTAAGATTATTAAGTCAATATATTAATATTTATTCATATCTTCTGTGGTAAACCAAGAGAGAATCCAAGTTAATTTATATAAAGTTTTAAAACAATAATTTTAATAGCGAATCAGTTTGCGGAATTAGCAGCAAAATTAGTCCGAAGATCGTTAACCATAGCCAGCCAAGCATAAACGCTTTACCCAATTGACCATCCTGTTCAATGGTCTCAGAAACACTTCAAAATTTTTTAGGAAATCTTATAACTGTATAAATCAAGACTTGTACTTATGCAACTTATTAGTTGCATAAAATATTTTCTTGTGGTTTACTCGTATTAGTCAGACAGTATCAACTAATAAGGAGAAACCATGCAGGATAAGATCGAACGAAAAATTACCATTAACGCAACCAAGGAGCAGGTATATGCTGCCATTTCCGACCCAACTAAGATTACCTCTTGGTTCCCAGATAGCATCGAAGGTAAGCTCGATGAAGGCGATCAGCCTATTCTGAGTTTTGGTGAGCAAGGCAAGACCAAAATACTAGTGGTAGCAACAAAACCCCATGATTATTTTGCTTACCGATGGGTGCCTGGTGCCAACCACTATGTTGGTGATGTCAGGGATACGAAAACTACTCTAGTCGAATTCAAAATAACAGAAAATAATGGTGTTAGTACGCTTACCATGACTGAATCAGGTTTCTCTAAACTTCCAGCTGAAATGGCAAAAACAAGCTTCAAACAAAATACCGATGGCTGGGGCTTCATGCTAGGACGCTTGGAGAAGAACTTCACAGAGAAATAACAATGCCCGTAGCCGAAACATTCAGAGCGCTTGGTGACCCAATCCGTCTTGAGATAGTAAAACGATTATCCGACGGTCCACACCATACTATTGGCGGCTTATCTGATGGGCTCGGCTTAACTCGCCAAGGGGCTCGTAAGCACATACAAGTACTGGCCGATGTTAAACTTGTTTCTTTACAAACCAAAGGGAGGCAAACTGAAGTTAGCCTTGACAGGGCTTCCCTTGCGGAAGCCAAGTCTTTCATTGCCGACTTAGAGCTTCGTTGGGATCATCGCCTAAATGCTTTGCGTAAATTTATCGAGAAAGAGTCGTCGACAATATCACGCGACTAAGCAATTCTTCATCGGATATAAGTTGCTATTCTGATAGCTGCAAGCATTACGATTCATGCATGCCGCTGAGTTAACTGAAACTGTATAGTTTCACTCGCCCATGCCTTCCAGAGAAGTCATTTGCTAAGAAAAACTAATGATGCCTATGTGTGCCCCTAGTCATCATGAATCTGTTCACCGGTACGGTGACTACAAAAGCTATTATTAGCGATAACGATAAGCCCCACCAAAACCGATAAGATGTTGCAGTGACGAGTAATGCATTTGGGATAAGGAACTCGATAAAATTATCCACTAATTCCATGGAGGTTATTGATACCGTATCAGTTGCAAGCGTAATCTTAACTGCCTCTCCTGCATTAGTAGCATGTTTACGAACTCCCCTATACGTCAGAGCATAACCAAACAGAAATGCCAAAATAATCGCCAATGGCAGTCTACTGATGCGATGCCAGCCTAAAGCAGAAGCAATTAGCATACCGAGGATTTCACCTATACCACATCCAATCAAGCAATGATATGTATGCTTGATGGCCATACGGGTTGAATTATCTATTTTCACACCGTAATTATATAGCTTGTGCTAGGTTCGCAACTAGGCTTGTTTTTAACACTGAACATGATCCCCAGCTACGATAGTGCCCAACTGAGAGTCAGGTTTTTTCGTGGCTCTGAAGTGATTTGAACACCTGAGAGAAAGCATCCAGGGGAAGAATGGCCTGTGGCAATTAACCAGAAAGTCTACTCTTCAAACTTGTATTGAAAGAAGTAGTTTCGGACCTGCCGAAAGTATGTCGAAGCCCTCCATCCAAGCCAAGCGAACATAGATGAATGCTCAAAATTTGCTATAGTGGTATCAGTTATGATGCTATCAATTTTATGCTATGGAAAATAAAGAGTCTGTACTTGAAAAGGTCACCCAACTTATTTCGGAAATAATGGGGCAAGAGTCTGGTGAGTTATTTCACAAGTTTTATGAATTAGATGATAACGACGATATATTTAATGGGGCCCATGAGCTGCTTTCAGTACTTATAGGTCCAGAAATGACTGATAAAAAATTAAAAAAGTTGGGTAAAAAATCGTGAATATTACAAAGCTTGTGCCAACATTCCTAATAACTATATTTGCCACTATTGCAGTGATATACACCTTCCAGTTTAGCCGTCTACTTGGCAATACTTTGTTTCTTTTACCGCCATTTGTGGCAGTTATTGCCGGTGCTTACACTGTTCGTACCTATCGACTGGCAAATGTTCATGGCAAAGCCATGGCTTTGTTTACGGCTGGCTTACTTTGCTTATTGACCGGGGAGTTTATATTTTACTTATTTCAATTTGTTTTCCACACCGACCCCTTCCCATCTATAGCTGATATTTTTTACTTAGCTGCTTATCCTTTGCTATTCGCCGGATTTGTCAAAGAGATCAGGATTCACAAAGTAAACTGGCGAACTTTTGATAAACTTGTTCTTGTACTCGTGACGTTACTACTGCTCACCTTAGCTATTATTGTTTCTTACTTTGGAATTTACTTAGCATATGATGCGGGGAATTCACTTATTGCTAATATCATCGCTATTGCTTACGGAGTAGGAGATCTTATACTTATTGTGCCGAGTCTATTTATATTAAAAATTGCGCTTGACTACCGTGGAGGCAAATTGTTTTACTCGTGGACATTGATGCTGTTAGCAGTAATGTTCATGATGGCTGGAGATATATTATTCGCAATATATAGCAATGAATATACTGAGCTTGTTTGGCCATACACCATGATTGATCTCACATGGGTAGTAAGCTACCTTTGTTTTGCATACAGCTTCTCTTACACGTCAACAACTATTAGGGCTCTGCACACGAAGCTACTAAAATAAGCATTGGTACGAGTTAAAGAAATAGCGTTCTAACCTGGTACATAATACTAAGCCTGTTAGACTTTTGGGCGATAATTTGTGGGTTTGGGGCGATTGGTTGGAACCGGCTTCGATGCAACTGTCGGCTGGTAGGTTGCGGCCTGAGCTTCTTCAAGCTTTTGTTGATGCTGCACCTGTTTAAGCGACAAATAAGTAATTAGGCTATGCACGAGCATGGCGGCAATGCCGTACATGATAATGGCAAACAGGGCGGCCCCACTAAAGTAACTGCGGTCAGAGATCTGGTGAGTCGGAAAGATACCACGGAAAGGTTCCAAAAATACAGCTGCGAAGTGGTAAACAAACTTCACAAATCCAGTCGTCGGATTAGCACCCAACAGCAATAAGAAGAAGGCTAGCGTTAAAACGATTGTGGAAATTAAGAAGTAAGCATAGGCCAAGTATGAGATGACCTTAGCAAAGATTAAAAAGCCTGATTTACCATCTGACTGTTTAGCCATAAGTCCCCCTATTTATAATTCAATCATACACCCATCAGACAAGTAGGCGCCATAAATAATACGCATGCATATATTCATTTTGGTAATTTGTAGAATAGTTTTATAACTGGCTTTACAATTAAGTTTTTAGGCTATGACTGGTCCCAGGAATCTAAGGGTTTGGGTTCATCATTAAGATTGATTTCTTCATCATCAGCATTGGTAGCTCCACCGATACCTTCTTGGTATAGTTCATCAGAGTCAATGCCATCATCTGTTGCCGGGCTATCTATCGGAACTTTTGAGTTTGTATCGTCAGCTGGCGATGCCGGCGAATCGCCGTCTTGTTCTAATCTTTGTTGACCCCTAGTCGGATCAAAGATTTCATCCTCAGGCTCAAGCGCATCATCGGCTGATTGTCGATAATCGTCAAAGTCGCTCATCATATCGCCTTGTCATATTAACTATCTACCGTAGGTATTACTTTGCCAAACAAAACCACCACCAGTTTTATATACCACCATATTGCCATCAGGTTGTACTACTAGGTAGTTGTTGGTACCGCTGCCATAAGTGTTAGATTGCCAATCATATGCACCGGAGGCATCATATAGTACTAAGTTGCCGTCCGGCTGCATGATCAAATGTCCAGCTGATCGGCCGTAGGTATTACTTTGCCATATATATACATGACCACCACCGGAATTGTTATATAGAACTAAGTTACCATCTGGCTGTAATATCAGCTGATGGCTCCCATCTGAGCTGTAAAGGGATTGATTAGCATATAGTGACTGATTTATATATAAGGTCGAAGTGCTAGATGGAGTGCCTGAACCGCTAGTAGTAGAGCCTGGATCGCTTGAAATTGTACCTATAGGAACAGAATTTCCTATTGTAACAGAACAAGTGCCAACCCTTTGCAGGGAGGCTGCTTTCATATAACCAATTCCACCATATCCTCCACCAACTACAGTGGTATTAGCTAATTGAACATCTACCCAATTTGAATTATGCGGATCGGGTACTCCGGATACTGAATTACCATAGTATTTATATTTGATAACATAACCGTTTATTGAACTGTATACTCCTGCTTGTGACCAAATAACTTTATAACTACAATAATTAGGGTATTGCGGGTTTGGGGTGGCATGTGTGGCGACAATGTAACCAGTACCGACAATCGCGGCTATAATTACCACCGCTAACATTAATATTGCGTGGCCAAAACCAAATGAGTTTAATTTATTTATTTTCATATTCTTTATTTGTTTTAAATTTATAGCTTAAGCTTATTTTATTATGGTTAATGAGTCAACAAATATTTGTATTTATTCACATATTCTTTGGTACACTCAAAGAGTTTCAAACTCGTTTGATGATAAAATAATAATTAATTTTATTGATCTGAACGCGATTCAAAAGCAAGATTGACAAAAATAACGTAAATCACTAGACTTCAGACATAATATCTAAACAAAAAGGTCACTTATGGCAAGCAAAAAATCATCAAAAAAATCATTTTTCAATAAAAAACAGACATTCACCAACGCTCAGGTCTTGGTCTTCATACTTATTTTTGTGTTAGTTGGTATTGTAGCAATCTGGCACTCTTCGGCAGCACCAATTAATAAAGGTGGCGGTAAACCCAGCGGCGGAGGTAGCATTAGTTTAATATTACCTCCTGACATTGATAAGAATAGTGACGGGTTGCCAAATTTTGGCGACACGGTATCGTTTAATGAATCAACAACCGCTACCGAACAACCATTTGTCAATGTGAAGTGCTATCAGAATGGCGCCTCGGTTTACAATAGCTGGCGCGGTTTATTCCCTGCCGCACTCGACTATCCTAATCGTAGCTTCAGTCTTAGTTCCGGCGCTTGGCAGAGTGGAGGAGCCAATTGTACAGCTACCTTAGGCTATTACGTAAAGAATGGCGCCTTTAAGGTGGCGGCATCCACTGATTTTACTGTTAATCCGTAAACTAAAAATCGTACCAGATGTAAGAAGTAAATCAGAAATGGTACTTATGGCAGACAAAAAGGCATTGATGCTTTGAGAAGATATTACCCCACTGATAAGTCAATAAGCCGTTCGATGCGCTGGACGTTTAGCAGCAAACTATCTTAAATTATTTAACCAGTGGGACAAAAACGAAACCTGTATGAGTTTTGGTTTCGTACTCATTTTTTGATTTTTTTGTAATTTCTAATATATCATTTTGAACGGGTATCACTAACTTTCCGCCGACTTTTAACTTAAGTATAAGTTCTTCGGGCAGCTCGTGTGCCGAGGCACTTACTAATATACGATCATATGGGGAAAACTTAGACAGACCAAGCTGTTTACTGGATTGAAAAAACTTCGCGTTTTGAATTCCAACTCTGGCGCAGTTATTTCTACCTAACTCTACCAACTCAGAAATTTTTTCAACCGCCAACACGCTACCCTTAGAGCCAACAATTTGTGATAATAGTGCTGTAGTCCACCCTGACCCAGAACCTATATCTAGAACTTTTTCGCCAGGTTGTGCTGCTAGCCAAGTCAACATAAGTTGAACTGTCGTGGGTTGACTAATCGTTTGGCCAAAACCTATTGGTAGAGGAGCATCAATTTCTGCCTGGTTGAGCAAAGAATCAGGTACAAAATTTTTGCGATGTATTTTTATAAAAGCTTGTTCAAGCACGTCCATAAACAATATTATATGCTGCAACATCCTTGACTGATATGTTCAGCCATTTATTTTGACAGCTGCTCAGCTAGTTCAATGATAATGCCTTCCGGCCCGCGGAAATAACATAACTTATAGATGTTTTCATAATTGTAGATGTCAACAATAACTTCATAGCCCTTTTGTTTCATACTAGCTACGACATCTTCTATATTTTCTACGACAAATGCCAGGTGTTGAAGGCCGTGAGAGTAAATGAAATTCTCTTGGACCCCCGATTTGTCTACTGGATGTATAAATTTGGATAATTCCAGGTTTATTTGCCCGTTCGGCGCTTGCAGGAAGACAATCTGAGACTTGGCGTTTTTGAATCCCGTTACTTTGTCCAGGAGTTCGCTCTGCTCTTCGGCTTCACCTTGAATCGTAAATCCAAATTCTAAGAAAAATTCCTTGGCTACCGCTAAGTCATTTACAACTACACCGATATGATCAATACGCCGTATTTTCATCTTATAAGCTTAACAGCGAAATTCAAATGTTGTCTACGATGATCAGCCAATAAAATACCCTAAGTAGGCTGGGGTTTTGTTAGGGAGGCTTTAAGGAGTATTATTAGAGTGCTAAATAAGGAGGGTAAATGGCACAATTTCTAGGTATTCACGATGTCAATGATCTGCTGGTAGATACCACTAAAGAGCTTGCTGGTGATCCTTGGGAAGCATACAAGACTGTTTGCGCTGCGCACAATTGTAAACCACTCCACGTTCACTTCAATAAATCTGTTGGAAAAGCATTCTGTGTAACCGAAGCTAACGCGTCTACGGATGTTCAAGCCGCGCACGATGATGCCAACTTAAAGTTGCAAGATCTGATCGAAGTTGAACTCTCAGAATAAGTAAAAATCTTAACTAATTTGCGTATTCAATATGGTCACCCTGATCACATTGCAGGATTATTCGATTGTAATTTTGCCGCGGATGCCTAAGTCTAAGTGATCGTGGTAGCCAAATGAGCCAGTTTTGATTACAGTAAAAGTTTGACTCTTACCAGGCAAAACGAGCCCGGCATTTAAATCGGTGTCGTCGGTGTGTGCGGGGTGCGGATCTGAATCGAATTGTAAGTCTTGTGATGAAGTGTTTTTAATAGTCACGGTGCTGCCTGACTTCACAGTTATGGTTGCCGGGCTAAACTGATTCCCGTCAAAAGTAATAGTATTAGCTACATTTTGAGTCGGAGCGGCGCTAGAACTCTTAGGCGTTGTGTTCGTAACAGCTGGAGATACTGGAGATTTGTGAAAAATAAAGTAAGCGCCGATGCCAATAATTATTACTGTAACTAAACTTATAATAAAAGCTTTAATGGCAACCTCCAATTAATACTATTATATTCAAAAAAAGCGTAAAATAAGAATATAAATTGTAATTAAGTCAGGAGGTTTGTATGGCAAAAATGAATCCGGTGGTGCATTTTGAAATGGGGTATGACGACCCGGCGCGAATGGCTAAATTTTATGAAACGGCTTTTGGCTGGAAAACCCAACAAATGGGAGAAGATATGGGTGGCTATATTACTGCCCAGACCACTGAAACAGATGCCAATCGCATGGTTCAAACCAAGGGTGCAATCAACGGGGGATTTTATAAAAAAACTGACAATCCACTGAGCCAAGCGCCTTCAGTGGTTATTTCTGTCGATGATATCAAATTGGCAGTACAAGCTGTTAAAGATGCTGGTGGAACCATTCTTGGCAGCATGACGCCAGAAGGCGAACGCAGCATGGAACCTCAAATGATTCCAGGCGTAGGATTATGGGTTTCAGCTCAGGACACCGAAGGCAATAGATTTTCAATCTTACAGGCTAATAATTAAAAAGTG
This sequence comes from Saccharimonadales bacterium (SeqCode), assembly GCA_035479135.1. Classification (GTDB taxonomy): domain Bacteria; phylum Patescibacteriota; class Saccharimonadia; order Saccharimonadales; family UBA4665; genus DATIIY01. The sequence goes on along the minus strand of DATIIY010000005.1, from coordinate 122,233 downwards.
CTCCTTATTTGGGCAATTGTCTGAGGCCAAGGATGTTGCCATCGGCGTCTTTGACTTGAGCAATTTGCAATCCTCCGCCTACGTCTTTGGGCTCCTGATATACAGTCGCGCCTAAGTCGGCTAATGATTTAAGGCTGGCTTCAATGTCGTCAACTTCAGTATAGGCAATCACTGCCGGACCGTTCGGATCTAGTCCGACTTCTATTCCACCCGGCCTGAACCCCACGTAATAAGGCGATTCTGCATAAGGTTCAGTTTCTAAATATTTGCTAAGCAAAGCTTTCGACTTATCTAAATCTTTTGTTGGATAAACTAATATTTTGATATCCTTAGCCATACTTGCCTCCTCTTTAAGATATATTTAAAGCTAATATTTAGGATGCTTTATGTATAAATCTCTGTCAATGAAAAATACAGTATTAATCGTGCCTGATAATTCGTTGAGTCAGCTTAGCAGCCATTGGAGCTACTACTAAAACGCACGGAAAGGCGACCGCTAGACTTATACCCCAGCGGTGAAGGGTTGACATTGTAAACACCGCGCCCAAACCCCTGGCAACCAAAGTATTGATAGCAGTTACCAGACCGGTCATCGGCAAAACCAATAAGAAGCTCTGCACATATCGTGTATAACGCTTATCTAACACATTTTGAATATATCACATAACCATTAGTATTGGTCGGACGTTATTGTTTAAATTCGATGCTGGTGAGACCGGTTTTGCAGGGCATTCAGTATCGCACTGAATATTACTGCTCCAACTAAAGTCCAAAGTACACCGGACCATGAGAGTACCCAGTATCCGGCTGTTCCACTACCAAAAGCATTTGCCAGTGCTCCACCGATAATGGCACCGATTATTCCAATTACGATACTGGCAAATATACCTTCGTCTCTACCCGTAATGCGGGCACCTAACCACCCTATAATCCCCCCTAGGATTAACGCTAATATCAAGCTCATATAGACTCCTTATCATTTTTAAACTCCTAAAAAATTGCTTAAAATGCCTCCTCAGGGTCGGGAACTGATTATTCAATTCCCGACCGTCAACTACTAACTAACTGCTCTGATTGCTGCTGGCTTTGGTGCTTCGCTTGGTACCACTGGCTTTACCGCCTTTGCGGGCGATTTCTCGCTGCTTGTCAGGGTCCATGGCTGCGAAACCACGATTTGAAGTGTTACCTGCCATAAGCTACCTCCTTTAATTAAATGATTAAGCTGGCATTAATAAGTTTAAAAAGTCTGTTTAGTGCTAGCAGTAATATCTTTGGCGTAACCATTAGGGCAAATTTTACAGTTGGTGTGTGAAAATTCTCGTACAATAAACGCATGGATAGCTTACCACCTCTGTTGACGAAAGCCTTTTCAGGTGTCCGCTCAAAGCGTTATCCGCGAGGTCAGATCTTGTTATTTCAGGGCGATGCACCGCAAGATGTAATAGTTCTAAAATCAGGTGTTATCAAAGTTTACGACATTGATGAAGGAGGTAACGAGAAGATATTGCACTTGCTCAAGCCCTGGTCGATATTGCCATTCGCATTTTTTTCTGGCAAAAAACAAGACGCCATTCAATGGTTTTATGCCGCTTTGACGGATTGTGAAGTTTGCACTATACCACGAACCAAATTGGCATCACAAATGAGTAAAAACAGTGAGTTATCGACGCTATTGATTAACTGGTTTTCAACTGAAGTTCATGAGCTGCTGGTACGGGTCAGCAGTCTTGGTAAAACAAATACCAAAGATAAATTAATTGCAGCCCTCAAATTCCTAGTTGTTCACCATTCCGTTCAGAAGCGATCAGATTGGTGGCGGGTTTTATTCCCTGTTAGCCATCAATTGTTGGCGGATATGACCGGCATGACTCGCGAAAGCGCCGCTATGATAATGAAAGAATTAAAGCAACAGGGAATAATCCGCCAGCCACGGACCACAATTCTTGAAATAAACCTAGACAAACTTATCGGTTAAATTACTGCTTCTGACCGGCAATATTAACCATCCAATCAACATTGTATTTATCAGTTAAAGCCCCAAATTTGTCACCCCAAAATTGCTTCTCCAATGGCATTCTAACTTCCCCGCCATTGCCTAAACCATCGAATATTTTTTGCAACTCTGCCTCATCATCACCGTTCAAACTCAACTCAATTTTGGCAGCTTTGCTGCTGGCTTTCGGGCTGTCACTGCCCATTAATGTAAACTGGCCGCTTACTAGTTTGGCATGCATGACGCGATTCGGATCGGAATTTCCGGCTGCTTTTTGAGTTTCAGCTGGTACTTCAGCCATAGTTTGAACATCGAGATTGCCACCAAAAATTTTTTTATAAAATTCCATAGCTTCTTTGCACTGACCGTTAAAGAACAGATATGGAACAAGGTTTATATTGCCCATTGACGCCTCCTATACTTTAATTTAACTAGCATTTTGTAAATCTGCTATAATAATTTTTTTCATCTTGAGCATGGCTTGCATAGCTTTGGGAGTTTTAGTTAATTCACCCATATTTTCAGGTACTATTTGCCAACTCAACCCAAACTTATCCTTAAGCCAACCGCATTGTTCGTTCTCAGGATGCACTGATAGATTTTCCCAGTAAAAATCAATTTCAGCCTGATCTTTGCAAACTACTGAAAACGAAATTGCCTCAGAAAATTTGAATATCGGTCCGCCATTCAGCGCTGTAAAATCTTGCCCTTCCAACTGAAAACTGACGGTCAAAACCGATCCCGCCGGTCGACCACCGGCCGCCGCTGAAGCAGCATCATACCTTGTAATGTTTCCCAGTTTGGAATTCTTAAATATCGAAGTATAAAACTTAGCCGCTTCTTCAGCCTCACTATCAAACCACAAAAACGGCGAAATCTTCTGCATACAATCAGTACTCCTTATCCATTCATTTTTAAGTTATCTTATAATTGCTTACGGCTTTGAGTCTAGGATAATAATTAACAATCAACAACCTGATTTCTCACACGATTGGTACAATTGTTTACAATTCTTTGCACTATCTAAGAAGTTCGTCAAAGGTATAAGTGCATAGTGACGGTGGAGGAGGAGAAGGTACTGCACTTCCATCCATTTTGATATTTACGCTTATTTGATTGTTATTATCTCCAATTATTATATCTGCAAACTGCACCCCATCGGTTACTCGCATTTGCACCCAATCTGCATTGAACATCCCGCCACCGCCAAGACCAGGTGAATTTATTAATTGGGAACGGTTATCTAAGGCCGAATTTTGGCCATAAGTTAAACCATTATTTCCCCACGACCAAAGGTATTGTATGCTAATTGAATCTGGGCTAGATTGCGGTTCAAAAAATCCAAATGTCCAACTTGAAACACATTTAGGATTTGCAGGGGTACCTCCACTATTAAAGCCGGGATCAGCGTTAACGACCCCCGAGGTGGAATCTTTTACCCAAATATCCCGTACATATAGACTTTGCGGATTGTTATGTATTTGGGTTAAGGTGTCCACTGATCTGGGATCGGCATTTTCTATGTTCCCTGATTTATTGGGATAATTAGCATTTAAGTGTATAAGTGGATTGCCATTAGCGTCCAATCGACCACCAACTAAAGTATATATTTTATAGGTAAAGACAGGAGTAGGCACACTAGAATCATGTCCAAAATCTAACAATTTCCCAAGGAAAACGCATTTGGTATTAGTGCCCTGCCCGTTGGATACACCGGTTTGATGGGTAGTGTTAGTAGGAAAGAGTGTCGTATATGGATTATATTTGCAATTGACGGGGATATCACTATATTGGCCATCCTGGACTTGCTCGATAACGTTTTGAATATTGGAAGCCATGTCTTGAACACCTTGGGTAAATGAAGCTTTTTCTTGTTTGCCATTAATGAAGGTGGAAGCAATTAGAAACATTACTCCAGAGATAGCTAAGACTATCATGACTTCTATTATGGTGTAACCGCAGGCGGGGATTTGGATTTTTATATTTGACTTCATATTATGAATTTCATGTTTCAGGGGTGCACGGGGGCGCCGGAGGTTTTACTATGCCATCCATTTTAACACTTACGCTGATATTATTATTGCTATCACCAATAATAATATCAGCGTATTGCGTGCCATCAGTTAAGCGTAGATCAATACTGCGAGCGTATAGTAGTGGCCTGGAATTTAAATCCGTTACATATTGAATATCATAATTGGGATCCAAACTCGCGCCGGAGGCCGCAGAATCCCAGTTTCGATTATAGTTCAATGTTACTGTGCTTCCATTTGAAAGGGGTTCAAAAAAACCAAACACCCAGCTATTACCACAATAAGGGATGGCAGCAGTCCCCAGTGGACCAAGATCGGCAGTATCGAATCCTGTAGGGTTATAGTTACCCGTAAGTGTATCCTTTACCCATATATCTTCTACATATAAACCTTGGGGAATAGTATGTTTCTGCATAAGTGAATCAATTGATTTTGGATCTGCATTTTGATTAAAATTGTTATATGGATCAGGAAATTCGGCGTTAAAGTGGACTATTGGATTTCCTTTCGAGTCTATACGACCTCCAACGAAGGTTTTTATATGATATGTACCCCTAGTAAACGGACCGCCGTACATTGCACTACCTAGTGTAAAATCAAACATCTTGCCTAGAAAAACACAATTTGTATTCATTCCTTGATTTGGATGAGCAATCGATGCTCCCGACTGATGAACAGTATCAGTCCCAATGCCTGGTGCATAGTAATCGCAATTCACTGGTATATCACTGTATTGACCGTCTGTAACTTGCTCTAAGACGTTTTGGATGGTTGAGGCCATCTCATTAACGCCTTGGGCAAATGAAGCTTTTTCTTGCTTACCATTAATGAAAGTTGAAGCAATTAGAAACATTACTCCAGAGATAGCTAAAACTATCATGACTTCTATTATTGTGTAGCCAGCAAGATGATTTATCGGGTTTTTATTTTTTTGACCCATAGCTAGAATATTAACATAAGCAAGTAGAATGAGTACTGTTAAAGCAATCTAGAAGCTATTATATGTGACTTGGATGTCAATCAGATACATCGCATTAGTGTTGTTCGGTATTATTGAAATTGGACGTCGATGGGGGTGCGGTTGGGGTTGAGGTGCCAGGTAGTAGGTTCTCTGATAATGCCTTCGAAGGAGCGCAGGGCATTTGGCTTTGGTTTTGGCTTTGAATTTCGTTGAACGTCAAGCTTTTCAGGGGCGTCGGATTTGTCATATTCTATTTCAATGTTTTTGGAGAAGAATTTTGGTATTAAGTCTCCGAACACTTTGTTATTTAGCAATGGCATAATATGTGAGGTAGCTTGGTCAGTGCGTCTATTTGTACGGGTTGTTTTCGCTTGGTATCGCATTTTTATGTTTCCTTTTTATCATGTTTGTCGCCTAAGCCGTTGCACTTTTCGCACAATAACTAACTCGCACTTTATTAATTTATGACCTTATATCCAAACTTGTGTTTTTTCACTTTATGCTTATACATTATTAAACTATCACAGTCTTGATATGAATGTAAATAGCCTTTAGCATTTTTGATCAAAATGGATTTAATTTTAAAAAAAGAATGATACTGCCCGTTAGTTATTTTAGTTAATTATCTTCGCCGTGGAGATTCGGAGTTGTTGATAATTGTTACCAATACTTTGTGATAAGTTGCCAGGTCGTCTTCGGTAAGTCCTTTTAGGAGTTGACTGAGTGATTTATTAAGTGCTGATTCGACGGTCTTGATATATTTCTTGCCTTCTGGCGTTATCGCTAACAATTTGGCGCGAGCATCGAATTGATTTTTGACACTGGTGACAAAACCTTTGTCTTGTAGCTTGCGAGCCATAAGAGTTACAAGCGGTGCTTTAACGTGTAAATCACGGGCAATTTCGGTTTGTCGAACACCGTCGCGAGCATGCGTTATGATACCTAGCATGGACCAGTACGTCGGTGTCAGCTCGTATTTGTCAAGAACTTCGTAAACGTGCTCTCTTAGCTGCCGGTGGGCTTTTGCTTGAATGTTGCCCGCCATGTATGTTGGTAGATCCATGTCGTGTAAGTACCCGCCCTTACTTAACAAACTTAACTATATTACAAAATAATTGAGATTAAGTCAAACTTCTAATGTATGATTGTACGGTGATGTCATTGAAATTTTTGATGGGTTCTGCCTCGGATGTGGCTCCTCGCCTATTGGGCTGTATTTTGGAACGTAAGGTGGGCATCCAGCTTATGCGAGTCCGGATTGTGGAAACTGAAGCTTACGATCAAACTGATGTGGGTAGTCACAGTTACAAAGGACAAACACCCAGGACTGAGGTTATGTTTGGACCATCTGGTCATTTGTACGTCTATTTTACTTACGGCATGCATTATTGCTGCAACATCGTAGTTGGACCAGCGGGGCATGGATCTGCCGTACTATTAAGGGCTGTTGAACCCTTGGCAGGCGAGAAATTAATGGCTAAGCATAGAAGTGGCCGCCATGGCATTGAATTAACCAATGGTCCGGCTAAGTTATGTCAAGCTTTATCAATCGACCGCCGTTTAAACGGACATGCTCTGTCAGATTCACCGTTGAAACTTATTATCCAAAGCCCCATGAATACCGATCAAATTGTTCAAACCACTCGAATCGGCATAAGTCGTGGTCAGGATTTGCCTTGGCGTTTTTACATAGCTGGAAACGCTTACGTTTCCAGGCTTTAACAATGGAATATTACGGTCAGCTTTGTTAGAATAGCTTAATCAGTTAGTGTCTGACAAATAACCCCATGAAAACCTCTCGACAGACTATCAAGGTCGCCGTAGTTGGAGTCGGTAATTGCTTCGCGGCGCTTTATCAGGGTATTGAATATTACAAAAAACATCGCCGTGACGAAATTCCGGGATTGATGTTCAAAGACATTGGCGGATATGCACCGACTGATATAGAGGTAGTGGCCGCCTTCGACGTCGATAAGCGCAAAGTTGGTAAATCAGTGGGGATAGCTATTTTTGCTTCTCCAAATTGTGCTCGCGTTTTTATGCCCAAAGTTCCGCGCGGTCCGATTGTTCAAATGGGTCCGGTGTTAGACGGCGTGTCTGATTACATGTTGTCACAACCAGAAGATGAGGGATTTAGACTTGCTAATTCTAAACCCATCAATGTCGCTAAAGCTTTGAAGGCTAGTGGAGCTGACATACTTATTAATTACTTACCGGTAGGCTCTCAGGAGGCCACTGAATTTTATGCTCAAGCTGCCATAGATGCTAACGTGGCGTTCTTAAACTGTATCCCGGTTTTCATTGCCAGCGATCCCAAATGGGCGAAAAAATTCGCTCGAGCTGGCCTACCAATCGTTGGTGATGACATGCGCAGTGCATTTGGTGCCAGTATTTTATCGCAAGTTTTGCAGGAGTTGGCGTTTGACAGGGGTTTTATAGTTGATTTCCATCAGCAAATTAACATCGGTGGCAATACCGATTTCAACAATATGATGGTTCAATCCCGCCTGGAATCAAAGAAAAAATCCAAGGAAAACGTCATCCGCGCTCAAAATGAGCTACGCGGTATTCCGGTTACCAAGAATAGTCTGTTTGCCGGTCCTAGCACCTATCTGCCTTATCTAAAAGATAATAAGGTGGCCTACTTCAATTTACGGCTGCGTGGCTTCGGTAATGCACCGGTGACAGCTGACATCAAGTTATCGGTCCAGGATTCAGAAAACAGTGCCGGTGTAGTAGTTGACGCGATTCGGTATCTTCAAGTTGCTCGCGAACTAGGTATTGTCGGCGCTTTGCGAGGCCCTAGCGCCTGGACCCAGAAAACACCACCGCAGCAGATGCGCTACGCTGACGCTAAAGCCGAGTGCGAAGCCCTGGCAAAACGCGAGATGCCACAGGCCCATGTAATCTCGAAATAAAATCTAAATTTTGTAAGGTCTCGGTTTGTTAGCCATCCAACCTGCGACATTTACACATTGTTGTGTTTGCTCCGCAATTAATTCCGGTAATTGATCAGGATTGTGCGGTGGTTGAATAAGTTGACTAAAAGCCACAATTGGGCGAAAAATGCCACGTTCATAGTTTATAGCAGCACAAACTATGCCAATATTGTCCGGGTTGTCGACTTGTCGTATCATTTCGACAATTCCAGATTTGACGCTATCTTTAGTAACCAGGTCTTGCCCGCTACGCGTTCCTTCGAAAAATATTCCTTGATGGCGACCGAGATTAAGTCTAGCAACTCCATTAGCTATTGTTCTTTTTCTGGCTAAATCACGTAATCCTTTAACTTCAAGTTCGTCGTTTGGTGCGCCAAACTTAGGATTTTTAAAGTCTTGGGTACGAAAACCAATGTAAGCACCGAGGTTAGAAATTAACAATCCTAAGGCTGGATTTTCGAAAAGTACGGGTTTAGCCATGATGTCAGCACCTTCCCGTAGAGGAATAAGAGTCTTCCGAGATACGGCACCTGCCATAACTGTCGGATCTATAGCTTTTACATGTTTCATAGCTACAACAAGTTGACCGTCGATGTCAAAATGTTCTCTAATTTGTTCCTGAGTACCTAAATCAAAGGCTATCCGTGGTCGAAAAATCATTCCCAGCAACCGATAAACTATTGGTGTTAATCTGGGATCAGCTTCTTTTCCATGAAAATAATCGCTTATTCGATTAATAGAATCTTCATTGTCAAGTTGTATCGGTGGCACTCTCTCAATAAACATATTTCGGTTACTATAACATCTAAATGTATAATTTGCTAAATGGCCAAGTCTATACCTATTTGACGTGGCTGTCCGCAGACTAATATACTGATCAAGAATGGGAAAAACTCAACTGGTTGTCTGCGGATCGATTGCCATCGACCGAATTATGAATTTTTCTGGTCATTACCGCGAATTAATAAAACCCGACAAACTACACGCCTTATCTATAAGCATGCTCCTGGATAAATTGGAAGATTCCAGAGGTGGTATTGCAGCAAATATTACGTCAAATCTGGCAATGCTTGGCGACGATCCGGTTTTGCTTGGTTCGATCGGTAAAGATGCCAATGGCTATATTGCCGACTTATCCAAGCTCGGCATCGATACTGAGAATGTACATTTTAGTAAGTTACCTACGGCCTCGTTTAATGTCATAACAGATAGTGAAGACAGTCAGGTAGGTGGATTTTATCAAGGCGCAATGAGTGATAGTGAAAGCTTAAGTTTTGCTAAATGGAAAGATAAAGATGCGCTAGCAATGGTTTCTGCGCATAACCCGGAAGCCATGAATCGACAGATTTCAGAATGCCAGAATTTGAAAATTAGATTAGTTTATGATCCCGGTCAACAAATTTCCGAATCAAAAACAGATTTAGAAGCCGGCTTGGAAGCAGCCGAAGTATTTCTGTCAAATGATTACGAACTCAGTGTGCTATGCCATAGAATCAGTAAAACTCCCGAACAACTTAAGGCCCTGGTGCCGGTTTTTATCGTGACTCTGGGTAAACGGGGGGCAGTAATTGACGGAACATCAGTTAAAAAACCAATCAAAATAGGTATAGCTAGGCCAAATACGGTAGTTGATCCAACTGGCGCCGGCGACGGCTGGCGCGCTGGCTTTTTATATGGATACTTGCGACAATGGGACTTGCAAAGTTCTGGGCAATTGGGAGCGGTTGTGGCCTCTTTTATTGTTGAACAACATGGCACACAGAGGCATTTTTCCAAACAACAAGTAATTGATCGTTATAAGGAAAATTTTAATCAGGAGATAAAACTTTAAATGGCAAAAGACGCCGATTATAAGGTAAAAGACAGTAACCTGGCTGATTGGGGCCGAACTGAAATTACCCTTGCCGAAAAGGAAATGCCGGGATTAATGGCGCTGCGCAATGAATTTGGCAAAACCCAACCGCTAATGAATGCCCGAATCGCCGGCTCCATTCATATGACAGTTCAGACAGCTGTCCTGATCGAGACCCTACAATCACTAGGAGCAGACGTGCGCTGGTCTTCCTGCAACGTGTTCTCTACGCAGGATCAAGCTGCTGCTGCGATAGCTAAAGCTGGAACACCGGTTTTCGCCTGGAAAGGTGAAACTGAATCTGAATATTGGTGGTGTGTGGAGCAGACTTTGGACTTTGGCGGTGGGCAGGGACCTAATATGCTATTGGACGACGGTGGCGACTTAACGGCTTTAGTTCACGATAAGCATCCGAAATTGCTGGACCATATTAAAGGAGTTAGCGAAGAGACAACTACAGGAGTCAAACAATTAAATAAATATTTGTCCGAAGGCTCACTTAAGATTCCGGCCATAAACGTTAATGATAGCGTGACTAAATCAAAGTTCGATAATCTCTACGGCTGTCGAGAATCACTTATGGATGGCATCAAACGAGCTACCGATGTCATGATAGCCGGTAAAGTAGCGGTCGTGGCTGGATATGGCGATGTGGGCAAAGGCAGCGCGCAGTCATTACGGGCATTCGGTGCGAGAGTATTAATTACCGAAGTAGATCCGATATGCGCACTGCAGGCATTAATGGAAGGCTACGAAATCGTTACAATGGATGAAGCCGCAGAGCAAGGTGATATTTTCGTGACTGCCACCGGTTGCCGCGATATTATAACCTTAGATCATCTAAAAGCGATGAAAGATACAGCGATAGTTTGTAATATAGGTCATTTTGATCTTGAGATTCAAGTAAATGAGTTAAATAGACTAAAAGGTATTAAAAAAAAGACCATAAAACCGCTGGTCGATCTTTATACTATGCCCGGCGGCCGCCGATTAATTGTTTTGTCTGAAGGAAAACTGGTAAATCTCGGCAATGCCACCGGCCATCCGTCATTTGTGATGTCAAATTCTTTTTCTAATCAGGTTTTGGCCCAGATTGAGCTTTACACCAAACCTCATAAAGTCGGCGTTTACAGGTTACCGAAAGAACTCGATGAGAAAGTTGCCACCATTCATGTTGAGGCCCTAGGCGGACAGTTAAGTAAACTTTCACCCATCCAGGCAAAATACTTAGGACTATCCGTTAATGGTCCGTTTAAAGCCGAGCATTATCGTTATTAGAAATCGTTATTTTGAACCACTGGCGAGCAGCTAATTCATCTTCATGCATAACTTGAATTAATTCGTCAATTGATTTAAATGTTTGATTTGATCTGTGAAAATAATTAATAGACAGGATTAGCGGTAAATCATAATAGTCCACGTCTGGAATATCAATCAAATAGGCTTCAACGCGGTGTGCCTTATCACCTAGAGTCGTTGGCCGGCCGATAAAAATTAGAGCTGGATGATGCTTCCAATGATTCAAATCGGCAAATCCGAAATATACGCCGTCGCCTAAATTTGTATTAACTTTTAAATTTGCTGTCGGATAACCAAGATTCCGGCCATTGGCCTGAAAGCGTGTAATAGTACCAGTTATCGTTTTGGGTTTCATAATTTCAATCGAGGCAATGTCATAAACAGTCTGGTATCTGATATTTTTTCACCATTTAACGTTAGACGTTTTGATGGTACTTCGGTAGTGTTTTCAAAACCCAATTTTTGGTAAATATGAACGGCTGCACCATTAGACGACCAAGTTTCCAACCAAAAATTCTGAGCACCATAATGTACAGCCGTAGCTGCCATAATCAACCACGAAAACGGTGCTGCCAAACCCTGGCCGTGACCTGACTCACCTATTCGAAGAGCAAATGTGGTTTCACCTCCAGGTACATTCGAGCTTGATGCCGGGCCAGCCCAGCCATAACCGGCCAATTCTTGCTCGCCTTGTTTTATTAACAAATATACTGCCCGTTGTTTACTTAGCCACTTCTGAGTTGCCGCCTGATCCGTAAACCGCTCACTTAAATCTTTAGGGCAGTACTCTCGTATAGCAGGCTCCCCTGACATAGTCAAAATTTGAGCAGCAAATTCGGAATTCAAGCCAGCCAGCACTTCATATCCGCGGTCGGCTAGTTGCTGAGCGGCATCAATTGCTTTTGGACCGATGTTATTAGTTTCTAATATATTGGGGTCGCTCCAATCTGTTGGAAAGCCGCTCATTGGTTTTTGCCTTTACTGGCTTCGATAATCAACTGTTCGAGTTCGCTGGAAATTCTGTCGGCAATTTTTTGAGCATCATCGGCTTCCACCATAACTCTGACAAGCGGCTCAGTTCCGGAAGGGCGAATTAGTAATCTGCCGCGATTATCTAATGCTTCGACTTGAGATTTAATAAATTCTTTGATTACGGGTAATTCTAATAAAGAATTGTCGGCTAGTTTAATATTTACAAGCGATTGAGGCAACATTTTGACTTCGTCGCGCCACTGAGCCAGATTTTTATCTGATTTAATTAGCGAACGCACTACTTGAACGGCAGCTAATAATCCGTCACCAGTGGCCAATAGGTCTGGGAATATAATATGGCCCGACTGCTCACCGCCCAGGTACCATCCTGTTCGCCTAAGACCTTCTAATACATACCTATCGCCAACTTTGACACGATCTAGTGAAATATCAAGCTTTTTAAGAGCCATTTCCAATCCTAAATTCGACATCACTGTCGCTACCAGACCATCGAGTTTAAGAGTTGCTGCTAGTATATAAAGTATATAATCGCCATTGACTTCACGCCCTCGTGAGTCTATCAAAATTAATCGATCGGCATCGCCATCCAACGCGATACCTAAATCCAGTTTCCGGTCAGTAACAATTTTACTTAAGCTTTTTGGGTTGGTTGCGCCGCAATTATCGTTTATATTGCGCCCATCAGGCTTATCAAAAAGAGCGGTAACTTCAGCGCCAAGATGCTCAAATACTCTGCTGGCTATGCCACTGGCAGCACCGTTGGCACTATCGACAGCTAGTTTTAAACCGCGAAACTCTTGTCCCTTAGCACTAAATACCAGAAAATCTATATATTTATTAGTCAGGTTGGACTGTTTGGTAGTTTTACCACCGCCGGTTTTTTTAATTTCTGACTCAATCAAACGGTTAAGGGATACTTCTGACTCATCCGTTAACTTATCACCATTGTGATCGAATACCTTGACGCCGTTATATTCATATGAATTGTGGCTGGCAGTAATCATTACACCGGCTTTGAATTCAGAGCCCTCACGCGTTAAATATGCCAGTCCCGGAGTAGTTATTACACCGACGTCAATAACATTGACAGCCACGTTATTCAAACCGTTAATCAAGGCATGTGACAATGATTCAGATGATTCTCGCGGATCTCGCGCTATAACAATGGTCTGACCTGGTTTAGCAAATTGAGTGCCAACTGCCCGTCCGATCCGCTCAGCACCTAATTGATCCAACGGATATTTGCCCGCCAATCCTCTTAAGCCATCTGTTCCGAAAAGCTCCCGACTCATTATTTAAGTATACCGTCTCTAGCTTTCGATTATGGTATGTAGGTTATTTCTTCTTCGCTTAAGCGGAGCAATCCTTCATCATTGCGTCGCTGATCAAGGTAATGTGCCATTAATCCAGTTGAGCGGCTCAAAATGAATAAGGCATTGAAAAATTCAATGTCCACCAACTCGTGAAGCTGTTCCGGGCTATAACCTAATTCTGACTCCAACAAATCAAGCATAATTGCAGCAATCGCACCATCTACATTTAATATCAAATTGCCTTTTTTGCCGGTTGTAACTGCTTCTACTGACTGTGCAAACTTCAAATAGCGATCGCCGTTTTGATTTTGGGCAAATTTATCTAAAAGAATTTTGACTCTGGGGTCTGGCATATCGATTCGGTATTTTTTATGACCAATACCCGGAATTATGCCACCTTCAGCAGTAAAGCTGGCTACAAACTCTTTGGCTCCGGCTCCGCTTTGTACACCTCCAAGCCAAGCACCAGCTGCCGAATTTACCGCACCACCAAACCGTGGACCGATGGTCAATAGACCGGCAGACAGGCTTGAAGCTAGATCCTTGCCAGCTCTGGCAGCCACAATAGTATTTACCGCGCCCGCCACATAGGGACCGTGGTCAGCTAGCAAACGAAATATATAATCTATAAAATCGATGGTTTTCTTAGATGTGACTTGGTGGCCCAAAAGTAGAGAAATATCGAGCCCGGCCAAACTGTTACCTTCTACAACAGTCAACAAATCTTTGCCCAAGACATGTACATCACCATTTACATCTCCTGATATACGGCTAATGGCCAATCGCTTGCGACGGGCAGTGATTTTTCGATGATCTTCTGACATAATTTCTTCCTCCTTATCAATTACTAATTCCCGGCGTAAATCTGCAAAAACATCCAAAACTGTAGCGCCTACATTTTTTAAAGCTTCTTTCTTGGCGCCGGCGCTTTCGTTCTTACTGGAGGCCATCGCTTTAGCGTGGCCAAACTGAGGCGGTTCATCAAACAGATCAGATACCGTGCCTGCAATATAGGCAATAACCGGTTTTTTCACCTTACCGGTCATTATTAAATCAGCAATAATATATTCGTCTTCTCCACCTAACTCGCCGAAGTAAACAATTTGCTTGGTGTGAGCATCAGATTCAGCCAATATGAAGGCATCCGCCGGTGACGTTATTGGATATCTATCACCACCCAGGGCAATTGCAAATGATACGCCTAGTCCACTCGATGTTACCGTGTGTATGAGCTCATTTACCATTCCGCCGGAGGTGGAGATGACTGCCGTATCGCCAGAATGAAAAATACGGGCAGCTACCAATTGAGGATAAAGCGTGCCGCCAATTGCACCCAATTTTAAGTGTCCTGGTATTAGTACGCCAACCGACGCCGGACCGGCAACCAATACTTTATGTTGAGTGGCTAATTTGGCAACTTTTAGGGCATGAGCTTCCGGCACTTGTTCGGCAAATATATTTGCCACTTTAAGCGATGGTAATATATCGAAAGCTTCTTGCATACCGGTCAAAATCCGACGAGCCGATTGAACATTCAGAAGGGCAGTGGCTTGCTGTCTGATTGTTATAGGAATTTTCTCTAGTGATTCATAAGTCCGGATTATTATTTCATCATTACCCCAGAAGTAACGCTCCTGCTTACGACCAGACCTGACAATTGCCAGAACATTGGGTGATTCATGACCAATACAATAGTGATAATCGAGCATTGATTGAATTATGCCGGGGTGTGATCCAAGCGAAATTATGGCGGGTTGAAAATTACGAAGCTCCGAAGTATTATCCATGCTTCACCTCTTGCAAGGCTTCATCTACAGCTTCGGTCAACGGTGTTTCAGGATTATGTACAGCGCCCAACAAATTATGGTGAGCAAGTAAGGCCTCCATTTTGGCCAGACCGGTTTCCTGATTGGGTCCTCCACGGCGTACATATATTTTGACTTTTTGCGATTTAAGCAGCTCAACAACCTCTTCAATAGCCTTCATGACACCGGTAAATGTTTGTGCGATATCTGTAAAATTTGCCACCGCACCGCCTATAAACAATACCTTTCTCGGAGCCGACGACTTAACTAATAAACTAAGTACAGCTTTGGTGTAAACATAGGTTTCTTCACTATTAGGATTGCCACTATATTCTCCATAATTGGCTAACTGTTTACCAAATCCTTGATTATAAACTTCATCAGCCGCCACAATGCTGGCACCCCCACCAGAAAGCAATAAGAAAATACTGCCATTGGGGTTTAACAAACTCAAATTAAAGGCAGCTGGTGATTTAGAATTAAGCTCCAGTACGGTTTTTTCTTCGTCAGTTAGTGCATGATTGCTGTGATTACGAAAGTCAATTGGTCGCCATTTTTCAGCAAAATACGTGGCGGCATCATCAACCTCAACTGCGGCATCCAATATTTTTAATTCACTATCTTGCAAGAGATAAGGATTTATCTCCAAAAAAACGAAATAGTTGTCTTCAAAATTTTTGATCAATTTTTTAAATTTCTGTATTTCAAATCCGGTAACTGCCGCGACCTGGCTAAATTCGTCATCAGACGCATTATTATAATTCAAAGTAACCATCGTATCGGTTTGATTTTCAACGTCAACACCGCCATTCGAAGTATAATTTATATATATACCGTCTCGTTCCTGCACTAAGCTTATATATCGTTCGTCGTTAAGCTGATGCTCTAATTGTGGTTCGATCAAAAATGATTTATAGCCTTTTGCGGCTAATGAATCCACCGCTTGCTTAAGGCTTAATCTATCTACATCCAGCAGCACCAGGCCTTTTTTGAAACGACCTTTTACACCTTCGTCAACTTTAACCACAAATTTTCCGTTGACTGATGCAACACTATTTAACTGTTGATCAAGCGATTTGTCGGCTTGTATCGACCAACCTATATACGGTAAATCTAGGGAATTGGAAATAATACTTTTCGCTCGGAATTCCGAGAGTTTCTGCCGTGGCATATCATTTATGATATCAGATTACAGATGAGACTAATGTAAATCTAAAGATTACTCAGTTGCTTATTGGACTTAGGCTGCTTCCAGATCTCTTTGTGCATTAACAACATCAGACCGCGACACGGGGTCATCATAAGTATCAGGATCCCCAGGGTCACTAAATAGAAGTTCTTTAACCGAATTAATTTCAGCTGCCAAAATGTGACTAGCTGCCGTTCGCGCCTTATTTAAGTCTGTTTCATTCTCCGGTTCACCTGGATTTAATTCGCTCATTTCAATTACTCCTTCATTCTCAATGTTCAAGTTACTATTATACGCGCCATTGCAAGTATTTTCAGATTAAAGGAGTTGTAAACAATATTACATGCTCAAAAGTGATATTTGATTTAATATAAAATATAGATTAGGAGGGATAAATGTTCACACTACCGGATCTGCCATATGATTATGATGCATTAGGCAAATATATCAGTAAAGATATTATGGAACTGCATCACGACAAACATCATCAGACGTATGTTAATAAACTCAATGAGGCAGTTGAAAAAACACCCGAAATACAAGGCAAAAAGCTGGAAGATCTATTGGGAAATCTTGATTCGGTGCCAGAAGCCGTTCGTACCGTGGTTAGAAATCACGGCGGCGGGCATTATAATCATTCACTGTTTTGGAAGTTTATGTCGCCTGATGGTGGCAATGAACCTACCGGGCCTCTGGCGGATGGTATTAAGCAGAAATTCGGTAGTTTCCAGGCCTTCATGGAAAAATTTGGCGAAATGGCTTTGGGTGTGTTTGGCAGCGGTTGGGCTTGGTTACAGCCGGACTTATCAATAGTAACCACGCCGAACCAAGATTCACCTATCAATTCCGGCAATCCCGCTCCAATCCTTGGTTTAGATGTCTGGGAACATGCTTACTACTTGGATTATACATACAACAGAGGTGATTACATCAAAGCCTGGTGGCATGTAGTCAATTGGACAGATGTCCAGTCACGTTATGAATCCAAGCCATAATTTATACTTTGCGTAAATATTGTTCCATTTAATTGTTTTTTAATATTTTTATGCAATAATAGGCGATACTATGCAGACCTTACCTAAGGTTCTTGTTGTGGAAGATGATCGCAGTATTGCGTCTGCTTTGAGTCAAGTTTTGCGAACCAGCCATAACGTGGTTGTGGCGACTACCGCGCAATCGGCTTTTTATAAGGTTGATTCGGGTCATTACGATTTAATTCTGCTGGATCTCAATCTGCCGGATATGCCAGGTAAGGCTGTTTGTCAAAGATGGCGCGAGAGCGGATTAGAAACACCCATATTGGTTTTAACAGCCGATAATCAAATTCTCACTAAAGTAAATTTACTGGACATAGGTGCCAATGATTATCTGACAAAACCGTTTAGTCTGGGCGAACTTAAAGCACGGATGCGGGTTTTAACGCGAGGTCAAACACACCGCCCCAAACAACCGGTAAGTTTAAATGTTGCTGACGTAGAATTAAACAGGCAAAAGTTTGAAGTTTACAGAGACGGTAAATTAATTCAATTACGCTTAAAAGAGTTCACATTATTGGAATGTTTGATGGAACACGCCGGCTCTGTAGTCACCCGAAGAGCATTAATTCGCTTTGCTTGGCCGGGAACTGAAGATCTTTGGACCAACGCTGTGGATGTACATATCAAGCACCTACGTGATAAAATCGACCGTCCATTTGATCGCAAGCTTATTCGAACGGTACATGGTATTGGATATAGATTTGAATTGGAAGCTGCAGTAAAGGTCCGGCAGTGACAACCAGTGTAAAAGACATAATTGCCGATCAGCAGCAAGAGCTTAATCGTTTGGCAGAAATCGGACGTATAACCTCGGTATTGTTGCATGAAATCAGTAATCCTCTGACAGCTGCGCTGATGAATTTAGAACTTAGCGGTAAACAAACAGCTGCTATTAGAAGAGCACGCCGAGATATGCAGCAAATGCGGCGATATATCGAAGCAGCTCGACAACAAGTTAGCAAACAAAGTCGCGTTAGAATATTCTGCGCTCAGAAACAGCTGAAACAACTTAATAGATTGATGATGCCATTGGCTAAGAAAGATGAAGTTAGTCTAACTATTGATTCTTCAGCTGCTAATCATTATCACTTGATGGGAGATCCGGTAAAATTTCAACAAATTATAAGCAACCTGATTGTCAATGCTATTGATGCTTATAAAATTACCGGCACCGCCAGCAAATTGGTAGAAATAAAACTAACACATGAGACTGCCAAATTAATTATCACTGTAAAGGATGAAGCGCTGGGTATTTCCACCGATGCGGTTACCAAGTTGTTCGATGAATTTTATACTACTAAACAACGTGCCGACCAGGGATTGGGATTGGGGTTATCAATTGTTCAAAAATATGTCAGCGAAGATTTTCATGGTTCAGTTAGGGTGAGTTCCTGTAATCATGGAACAAAATTTACTATAACATTACCTTTGGAGCTTTAATTATCTTTAATTATTGTCTATGGCGCTGCGCGTGACGCCAGTCTTCGATATCAGCGTGGTGACCGCTGAGTAGCTGCGGTGGCACCCTAAATCCCCGAAATTCCTCAGGTCGGGTGTATTGCGGAAACTCTACCGTCCGGTCATCGGTCTGAAACGACTCAATGTCAACCGATGTATCGCTACCCAAAACACCAGGTAACAGCCGAACAAACGAATCTATTATCACCATGGCTGGTAACTCACCTCCCGTTAGTACATAATTTCCAATACAATAGCTCTCGTCTATCCAGTTAGTAATTCTCTCGTCATAGCCTTCATATCGCGGACAAATTATTATTAATCCGTGATCACTTTTCTTCGCCAGTCGTTTGGCGTCCGATTGCTTGTAGAGTTTGCCGCGCGGCGACGGCAGTATTACTTTGGCCGATGGGTCGATAGATTTAGCTTGTTCAATAGCAGTTACCAAAGGCTCAATCATAATAAGCATGCCGTCGCCGCCACCATAAGGAGTGTCGTCCACTTGTTTACGGCGCCCCAGCCCAAAATCTCGCAAATTAATAATTTGATAATCCACTAAACCTAGATTTTGGGCTTTCCACAGCATACTGCTTCCGAAAACTCCATTAAACATCTCTGGAAACAGTGTTATAACTTGTATTTTCAATAACTTAGGCAATTACACGTCCAAGTCGTCCAAATCAGCCAACTCTTTGCGGGTTTGTGCTAATCGGTCAGTGGCCTGATCATCTTGTTTTGCTGCTTTATCAGGTTCCGGGTCTAGTTCTTCAGATTTTTCAGGTTTTACTTCGGACTCATCTGACTTAGCTTCGTCTTTCGTCGATTCACTTTCGCTAGTTTCCGCATTGTCAGTGGCTTGCGGGTTTTCAGATTCAGTTGCGTTAGGTTTACTGTCATATCGGTTATTACTTCTATCCATCGGACCATTATCAATTATTTTCAAATTATAGCGGGCATCATTTTTCGTGCCTAACGCCCTTAATAAAGTTCTAAGCGATTGAGCCGTGGCACCACGCTTGCCAATCACACGGCCTAAATCATCGGGGTCAACTGTTAATTCCAGCAACACACCTTTCTCGTCGATACGACGCTCAATTTTTACAGCGTCAGGTTTGCCCACCAAGGATTTAACAACGTATTCTACAAACTGTTGGTCAATTTCACTCATGTGACAGTCTCCCGTAAGATTAGGTAATGACCGCGTGATCGCGGATCCAGGTAACTTTAATTATACCAAATTCTGACAATCAACTAAGAATCTTTTGTATCTTCGCTGTCAGCTACAGTTTCCTCGGGTGGTTGAATTTCGGCCGGCTGCTCAGTTTTGTCAGTTTTTTCGGTTGGTTTTGGCGCAGCGGACTCGTTTTTTTCAGTTTCTGCAGATTCTTCAGCAACTTCAGCCTGAGCAGCTGGTTCTGGAGCGGCGGTGCCAGCTGGCCGGGTGGATCGGCGTTTTTCGGCATTACGAACAGTTCGCTTTTTGGATTCTGATAACTTAACCCAGGCTGGTAGTTGGACGCCCTCGCCTTTTAATAAACGGGCCACTCTGTCAGAGGGTTGAGCTCCGTGTTCCAGATAATACGTCGCTTTGCTTTTGTCGAGAACCGTGGATTTTGCGTGGGGATCGTAGCTACCCAGCCTGGCAACAACTTTACCACTAGTCGGTGTTCGCCTAGAATCTTGAACCACTACTCGAAACATAGCGTGGCCTCGTCGGCCGGTACGTTGCATGCGAATAGCTAACATTATCTATTAAATTCTTTTCTTGCCCTGATTATATTAACCTTAATTAAATTAGTAAGCTTAATCTTGGATATTTTACAGATTACTGTATCTGTTGTCAATCTTATTCATGGCCATTGGGTCGTCTGTAATAAGCCAGCGCTGCATCAGCGGCTTGTTGCTGGGCCGCTTGCTTACTGGGCCCGACACCTTGGCCGCGCAATTTGTTACTAACGTATACACCAACAGTGAATATCTTATTATGGTCAGGACCTTCTTCACTCATAACTTTATAAACTGGGGTAGCAGCTTCTTGGCTTTGAGCAAGTTCTTGTAAGTGTGATTTGGAATCCATCCACGATCCGCTGGATAAGATCTCATCAAAAGTACTGAGTATAGTCAGGTCAATAAATTGCTTGGCAGCATCATAGCCTTGGTCTAAATAAATGGCACCTATTACGGCTTCGAAACTGTTAGCCAGGATTTGAGCCCGGCCCCGTTCAGTACCACGCTTCTCACCGCGACTAAGTCGCAGTAGTGGTTCAAATCCAAGTTTTACAGCTGCTGCACCGATGCTTTCGGTTCGGACAAGACTACTCCGCCAACTGGTTAATATACCCTCCGGTTCGCTAAAGTTAGCGAACAGATATTCGGTAACAACCAACTCCAATACAGCATCACCTAAAAATTCCAATCGCTCATTATGTTGTTTAACAGTTTTTTTGTGTTCGTTAAGATAAGAGCGATGCGTAAAAGCTGTAATAAAAAGTTCAATATCATGAAAAGATATACCGAGCTTATCCTTGGCAAACGAATGATAGACAGCTTTATCCATAATACTTAACTTGTTAACTGTCCCTTAAATCTTGCCTTGTCTGATGTTTTTCATACTTACCAGCATAAGCTTACCAATATCATCATAGGCTATCTTATCAACCGCTTCGGCCGCTGGTAACCATTTAATATCATTTAACCAATCTTCCGGGTGAAGCTTATCGCTTTCACCTAAGCCCTCAACCAGATAGATATGCATGGTCATCAATACCAGTGTATGATTACGGCGATACCTAAAATTAACTTTACCTAGCCATTTGTGAACTTTCATTGACTTTAGTCCAGTTTCTTCACGGATTTCACGTTCAGCAGTAAGTTTTGGTTCTTCACCGGGTTCGACATGGCCTTTAGGTATTGTCCAGCGATTTTTGGCATCCTGCATCAACAATATTTGAACATCTCGGTCTCTTCCGTGGCGTCGAAAAACTATTCCTCCCGATGTTGTCTCCCGCACCACCTCATCAATTACCGGTCGACGTCTTAGGGCTAGTTTGCGAAAGCTTTTGATTGGTTTAGGTCTTTTCATAAATTACGACCGTCTATTTTCTACCGACTTTTTTGTGGATGTTTTGGTTGATACAGTGGATTTAGTTTTCTTGATTTTTTTAGCAATGGTTTTTTTAGTCGTTTTTTTAGCTGACTTGGATTCTTTGTTGTTGTTTTCACTATCGCTCTGACGTAGTAACGTCCCCAGCACACCATTAATAAAGCGGGAAGAATTATCGCCGCCAAAAGCTTTGGCCAATTCTACAGCTTCGTTAATTACAACCTTTGGTGGCACATCTGCCTCATTATCGAGCTCGTATAGGCCAATCCGCAACACAATTCTGTCCATCCGGGCGATTTGATCAATCGGCCATTCTGGAGCCACCGGTTGCAATTTAGCATCCAGTTTAGTAGCTTGACGATTTACCCCATTAACTAATTGTTCTATGAACTTGACATCACTAATCATCTCGCGATATCGGGCAATATTTCGCTGCAGAATTTCTTCTGAATTAATATTTTTATCGCCGGCTTCGTTACGTAACTCAATTTCGTAAAGAGTCTGAAGAGCGATAATGCGACCGAGGTGACGATTTGATGCCATGTTTAAATCTGTCTAAACGACTTTGGCAGATTCGCGCTTGGTAGTGCGGACTTTGACAGGCGACTTAGCATTGACTTTGCGAGCCAATTTTAGTACCAAGTGACTTCTACGAGTGCCAGTCCTGCGAGGACTGGTTCGTTTTTTGGGTTTACCCATACGCGTGCAGTCGTATCCTTATCTTTAGATTAGCCAAACTTAAGTCAATTTTAGCAAATTTGACGGTTTTCCTCAAGAATTTGACACTACGAAATTAACCAACTTACCAGGCACATAAATAGTTTTTATAATTTTCTTGTCTTGAAGATAGCCAGACACACGATCATTGACCTTCGCAGCTTCGACTACATCCCCTTCGCTGGCCTCCACCGCCACCTCTATTTCACCGCGTAACTTACCATTTACCTGGATAACGACTGTTAATTTATTTTGCAAGAGATAGGTTTCGTTATGAATCGGCCATTCACTTATATGTACGGAGTAAGACTGTCTCAATTGTTGCCACAACTCTTCGCTAATGTGAGGCGCAAATGGCGCAAGTAGTTTCAGAAACGTTGTCAGCGTAAACTCCCAATCCTTGGAGGCATAATTGTCCTCAGCTTTGATATGATAAAGTTCATTAACACACTCCATGAGCGCCGCAATTGAAGTATTAAAACTTAGCTCTCGCATATCCTGACTGACTTTTTTGATTGCTTTATTAATAGAGCGCCGGAGCTCCAGTGACTCTCCACCACCCGATGTTTTGCGCTCATTAAATTCTTGTACTAATGTCCAGAATCGTTGTAAAAACCGAAATGATCCGCCCATGCCCTCGACGCTCCAGTTGGCAACCTGATCCCAAGGGCCTATGAAAAGCTCCATGATCCGAATACTATCCGCACCATAGCCCTTTTCTATCAGACTGTCCGGTTCAATGGTATTGTTTTTGCTCTTGCTCATTTTGGAGCCGTCCGGGGCTAGGATCATGCCCTGGTTTCGTAAGGTTGAAAATGGCTCTTCGAAGTTAATCAGCCCCTCATCAAACATGACTTTGGTCCAGAAGCGGGCATATAATAAATGCATCACAGCGTGTTCGGCACCGCCTATATAATCATCAACTGGCAGCCAGAAGTCAGCCTTATCTCGGCTAAAAGCCGCCTGGTCATTTTGTGGATCCGTGAAGCGCAGGAAGTACCAGCTGCTGCAGGCAAAACCATCCATGGTGTCCGTTTCTCGCTGGGCCGGCCCACCGCACTTCGGGCAGATGGTATTCACAAATTCTGGCACATTGGCCAGTGGGCTGCGGCCATCGCCACTTGGCTCATAACTTTTAACTTTGGGTAGAACTACTGGTAATTGATCATCAGGCACAGCCACCGCCCCATCATTAGGGCAATGAATAATCGGAATCGGCGCCCCCCAATAACGCTGTCGACTAATCAGCCAATCGCGCACTTTGTAATTTGTCATTTCACGCCCTTTACTTTCCTCAACCAACCATTTAGTTAAAGCGTCTCTGGCTTGAGAAGATTGCAACCCATTGAAATTGCCCGAGTTAATGAGAATTCCCTCGGCAGCAGTACAGGCTTCGTCTGGATCATCATTTTTGATGACGCGGGTTATGGGCAAATTGAACTTTTTGGCAAACTCCCAGTCACGCTCGTCATGAGCCGGCACAGCCATTATGGCTCCTGTCCCGTAGCCCCACAAAACGTAGTCAGCAATCCAAACAGGAATTTTGTTGCCACTCGCAGGATTTATGGAGTAGGCACCTGTGAAAACCCCCGTCTTTTCACGTTCGGTTGACTGTCGTTCGATATCACTTCTGGTTTCGGCCTGCTTTATATAGGCTTCAATTTCAGACTTTTGATCTTCGGATGTAATGCTAGTCACCAAAGGGTGCTCCGGCGCCAAAACCATAAAAGTCGCTCCAAAAACTGTATCCGGCCTAGTTGTGAAAACTTTCAATATATCATTTGATTTTTCGATGGGGAAGTTGATTTCGGCTCCATTGGAGCGGCCGATCCAGTTGCGCTGCATGATTTTTATAGATTCGGACCAATTTAGATCCTCAAGTCCGTCAAGTAGGCGGTCGGCGTAATCGGTAATTTTGAAAAACCATTGCTTAAGAGCTTTTTTTTCGACGGTGGCACCGCTGCGCTCGGCTTTACCATCTATAACTTGCTCATTAGCCAAAACGGTTTTATCGACCGGATCCCAATTAACCAGTGCATCCTGCTGATAAGCTAAGCCTCGTTTAAACAACAACAAGAAAAGCCACTGCGTCCATTTGTAATACTCAGGATCAGTACTGTTGATTTCGCGTGACCAATCATAGCTGAAGCCCATTTGCATAAGCTGCTTTTTGAAACGAGCAGTATTCTGCTTGATGGCTTCTTGCGGGCTGATCTTATGCTTAATTGCATAATTCTCAGCTGGCAAGCCGAAGGCATCCCACCCCATAGGATGCAGAACATTGTACCCGTTCATTCGGGCAAATCGGGCCACCGCGTCACCTATCGTATAGTTTCGAACGTGTCCTACATGCATGGCCGCGCCGCTGGGATACGGAAAATATTCGAGAACGTATTTTTTTGGCTTGCCTTGCTTGTCAGAGGCCTGATAAATCTTATCAGCCTCCCACTTAGCCTGCCACTTGGGTTCAATTTCTTTGGGGTTGTAGCGTTTCATAAACAGATTACATTGTAACAAACTTCATCTGTTAAGAAGTAAATTGCTGCAGATATCTTTATTAGTTAAGCCTCAGCCCACTCAAAATCAGCAAATATATCCTCCTCGCCTTCATATTGTGCGGCACTATAAGCCAAACTTCCCAAACCTAAGATTAAGCTAAAAGCTTCATGTGTTTCATTAATATTATATGCGTCCATGTTATAAAGTGCGGGGTGCTTATGATCATATTGAAAATTTTTTTCTGTGGCGACTACACCCATACCTGCATTACCAAATCCAATTAACTTTGTAATAATCTGCCAATTGCCGGTGCCTACTTCTTTGGTGCTGGCCCTATTTGACGATTGACGTTGTACTTCTAATGTATTTAATGCAGTATCTAACTCCAGTACAGAACCAAATGCAGTAACACTAGAACTCTGTTTTAAATGGTGAAATTCATTTATTTCTCGTGCTTGTACACGAGCACCATATGGATCAGCCATTGCCATTAATGCATTTAAAGCCGTTGCTTCGTCCAAACCTTTGTTCAAAAGTCTTTGAAATTGCGGATATATTTTTACTCTAAGGTATCGATCGGCAATATGTGTCGGTCGCAATACTTCATCGACAGCGGCCGGATCGCTTGGTAAATAGTAATCACTCGCCATAAGTAGTTTTCTAATACGCGGTTCCACATATACTTTTGCTCCAGATACAATTTCTCTGACCGGAATTTCAATATGGGCTCGGCCATTTTCATCTGTTACTTCAGGCCCATAATCGTCGACGATTTGAGCCAAATTAGCTTCATATTTGTCCGCGAGATTTTTTGTATGAGGCCTATCGTCAGGCAATCGTCTTAAAATTCGTAATACACCGTTCGGACTATAAGTAAACGCTGGTTGCAGTTCGGTCATATATCAATTTTGTAACAATTATAGTGATTTGCAAGCATAAGAAATATGAATTTGGCTATTCCCACTCGGTGGTAGCAGGAGGCTTGTTAGTTAGATCCAGGAAAACTTGTGAAATGCCTTCCACATCAAGTAAAATTTTTTCACTTAAATTATTAAGAAAGTCGTTAGGTAAGTCACGACCGGGCAGCATGGCTTGTACTGTCATAAAGGTACTCGTTGTGACAGGTCTAAGTACTATCGAGCGCTTACCAGACTTGCCAAAAGCCAACGGTATAATAATTACAGGAAATTGCTTGATGTTATCGAGAATATTGTAAGTCCGCATAGCATCGAAAACCAGTCGGTCGGCATGTCTTAGCTGGGTGCGTACATCAGCTGTCAGTTGAGTTTTGGTGATCGATGGTTTGCTCAGCGGTTTTGAATCCAGCGCATATATAACTCTATTAACCGTGCTTCGAAAATGTGCCGGCAATTCAGTCCCAAGTTTAGCTAATTCATCTGCATTAAGTTTGGAGTTTTCAATAGCCGCAACCGACAAGTGTGAGCGTTCATCACCACCAACACCAACACTTCGTATTGGCAACAAATGCACTTTTACTCCCGGTAATTGCGAATCTAAATATGTTTGTATTGCCTTCTCTTGGCTTACAAACGCCGTATCTGAATCGGGCTTTGTTGAGCCGATTATTCTGATAGCCAAGCCGGGTCCCGGAAATGGTTGCCGCTGCACTAGAATTTCAGGCAGTCCCAGTTCCTTACCCAAAAATCTAATTTCATCTTTAAATAAATCGTCAAGCGGTTCGATTAACTGACCGGTAGCCTTGAGGTCCTGTACTTCTTGAACCTGATTATGATGCGTCTTAATTGTCATGGTGTGTCGGTCACCGGTGCTGTGCCCACTCTCTATACGATCGGCAGCATTTGTTCCCTGAAGTAGCAATGCATCAGTAAGCTTTAATTTCGATATAATGCTGTTTTGGACATCAATGAAACCTTTACCAATGATTTTTCGCTTCAGTTCCGGATCGGTTATATCAACGAGTGGACCGAAAACTTCGCCATCAAATTTTACAGTAGCGTTTTCGAAATCTTCGACGGCATCAATTTTATTAACTGAAATTCCAGCGCTTGTCAAAGTTTCTAATACCATATCGTCTTCATCACGCATAAAACCGTTATCGATATAGAACGAATGCAACTTTTCATTGGGAATTACTTTTGATGCTAAAGTTACCGCTACGGTTGAATCAACTCCGCCACTGACGAAGGCTATAACCGGCTTATCGCCAGCTTGATTGGTGATAAGCTTTTGCTTGTTAGAGATTAATTCTTTGAATATGTGATCTTGAAATTTCTGATCGGGTTGGAGATGTGCTATCAGACTTAGGAAGTTTTTAAATACTTGATAGCCTTCGGGTGTGTCGTCGAACACTTCGGGGTGAAACTGAACGCCTAACTTATTGCCAAAACCGACGGCCGAATATGCGATTGAACCATCGCTTAGGATATGTGAGCCTAACATTTCAAAATCGGCTGGTATCGAAACTACGAAATCTCCGTGCGTGAAAAGTCCCCTGAAATCTTTTTTGATGCCATTGAACAGGGGATGAGTTGTGTCAACATTAGTAATAATTCGTCCGTCTTCTCTGATGGAATTTTTAGCTACCTGACCACCGTGGGCAACCACCATAGCCTGCATGCCATAGCAAATACCCAATAACGGTAAATCGCTCGCCCAGATTGATATATCCGGTAATGGAGCTGTCTCTTCGTGTGAACTAGCCGGGCTGCCTGATATAATTATCGCCCCGTATTTTCCCGTGATTTTTGCAAGTTTGGTATCTAGCGGCAGGATGTCGGCAGGTATGCCCTGCCGCTCGACAGCTTTCCTCACCAGATCAACATATTGCCCACCAGCATCGAGAACAGCGACACGACTCTGCATTGTCATAGGTAATTATAGCACAATTTCACTCTGTTAAATGGTCTAGATTTGTAAATTAACCGCAAAATTCAATAATATTTTGTAAGGTATTGGTGAACTTCGCATCATCAGCTTCAAGTAAAGTCATCCGGAATCCATGAACAGCACTATTAAAACCAGTGCTTAAAGGTACGACACAAATGCCAGTTGCGGCCATTAGTTGGTGGCAAAACCGTTTATCGAATTCGGCAGCTGGTAAGTCCGCAAGTATGTTGTCCAGAAGCATCTGGGCTTCGAAGTTAGCCGCCCCGGGTAATTTTTTGCTTGCAAGCTTTGGACCTTCAAAAGTTACTGCCAGATAAAATGCCCCTTTAGGAGAAACAACATTTAAATTTTTACTAGAGTTCAATATTTTCACAGCTTCGGCTGCCCGACGGGCGTATTTTTGCCGGCGGCTGGCTAGATGTTTTGGAAACCTCGGGTCTCCCAGAATGGCAGGCATTACGGTCTGAGGCAAAGTAGTGGAGCTAACTTCGGTCATTTTAGCGTCTTCTATGGATTTTGCGTATCTGGCGAAATCTTTATCAAGCTCTAAGCCATAAAACTCTAGCCAGCCGCAGCGACCCCCAGGCCATGGAACTTCCTTAGACAATCCACGCATGACCATCATGGGTACATCTGAAGAAGTAGAGGCTAAAGACATAAAATCTGATTGTCGAAACGTCAGGTTAGCATAGATCTCATCGGCTATTAAAAATAATTTATACTCTCTGGCAATGTCAATTAACTCTTCTAAAACTGACTTAGGGTAAACCATTCCCGTGGGATTATCTGGGTTAATTATTAGCAGCCCGGCAACTTCCGGATGTTCAGCCACTTGAGTGCGAATATCATTTATATTTGGTAGCCATTTATTATTGGGGTCAAGCTTATACGTTATGTGAGCTGATCGCCCATGCGCCGCTTCAACTGCTGAATGAGTCGGGTAAGCCGGGTTCGGGCCAAGCACCCGAGATTTCGGGTTTAACCAAGTATATATTTTATTGATGGCATCGCCGAGTCCATTAAAAAATAATATATTATCTGCTTCAAGTTGGGTGCCTTGCCGGCTTCTGTCTGCTGCAATGAACTCACGGGCTGATTGAAGGCCCTTAGTAGGAGAATAAGCATACGACTCAGTATTTCGAAGGACTTCATCAGCTATTATTTCACGGATCCAATCGGGAATTGTTTCACCTTTAACTACCGGATCCCCGATGTTTTCCCATGTAATATCAAGTCCGGTGGCAGCCAAGCTTTGTGCAAATTCAACAATGCCGCGAATTTCATAATGCAACTCACCGGCGCCGGGATGTACGATGTTATTACGCATAAACTTCAGTCTTATTACAATACGCTTTTAAGCCAGCTTCAGGCAAGCAAACCATTCCAGCACAAACAAGTATAATGTTGGTATGCCAACTAAAGTGCTGGTTTTGTCAGGTGGAGTTTCACCGGAGCGGGAGGTGTCGTTGCAGTCTGGGAACGCTGTAAGTAGTGCCTTGCAAAAAGCCGGATATGAAGTTGTGGAGGCTGATCCGGCCAACGACTTTTCCAATTTGGCGCCACTCTTAGATAAAGTAAATGTAGTTTTCCCGGCGTTACATGGTCAGAATGGCGAAGACGGCAAGTTACAAAAGTTTTTGGAAAAAAATAAAGTAAAGTTTGTGGGTTCCGGAAGTCTGGCCTCAGAACTTTGCTTTGATAAAGCCAGATATGGCAATTATTTATCGGAGAAAAAAATACTAATACCCGAAACCAAACTAATTAATTATGATGAGTTTTTGGATTCAAAATTATCCGCTAAGCCGTTTGTTTTGAAACCAAACTTTGGTGGCTCAAGTATTGATAATATAATTGTCCGTAAAATCGGCGAATTTAATGAATCAGCAGTTAAAAATATTTTTCGTAAATATAAGAAGTTGCTACTTCAGGAATTAATTACCGGTATTGAAATCACAGTTGGTATATTAATAAACGAGAGCTTGCCGGTAATTGAAATCGTGCCGCCAAAAGATAAAGAATTTGATTATCAGAATAAATATAACGGTGCCACTGAAGAAATATGCCCGCCCGAGAATGTTGAATCAGTAATTCAAAACGCTGCACAAGATTTAGCTAAACAAATACATGAGTTGTGCGGCTGCCGCGACTTATCGCGCACTGACTTTATGATTAATGAAGCCGGGCGGATGTATGTAATAGAAACCAATACCATGCCCGGGCTGACGGACCAAAGCTTACTGCCAAAAGCTGCGGCAGCCGCCGGTATAGATATGGTCAAGCTGTGTGACAGCTTAGTGAAAGCAGCCTTAGAAAGAAATTAGCTTTCTTTTGCTGGAAATTGATGGTGTTTTATTTTTAACCACTTGGGAGATTGCCTGACTAGCTGTGAAATGTCGGTTGGATCACTCAGCAATACTTTTAACGCTTCCTCGGCGAAAACTCCATTTTGTGAGCCTTTTGCCAATACTACGGCGTTGTTTTTGATTTGACTTTTCACAAATTCACCGGCTGAGTACGGGTCAAAGAAACTTTTTACTATGCAACCATTTTGGCTCGCAGCCGAGGCCAAATTTTTTTCAGCCTCCGTGCCGATCGTAACAAGCAAATCAAGCTTATCCGGGCGACAATAAATGCCGACAGCTCGGTGTTCATCCTGGCTGCTTTTACCCAATTCATTCATAGTACCCAAAATCGCAATATGCTGATTAGCTTGAGCCGCATATAAAACATCAAGCGCCGCAATGGCAGCACTGGGGCTGGAATTGTATGTATCATCAATTAATTTTGAGCCAGAAACTCCTTGAAGAACCTTCATACGTCCGTTGACCGGCTTAATTGTTTTAAGTCCTGCTTCTATTTCTTCATCTGTCCAACCAAGCAAATTTGCCACACCTGCGGCTGCCAACAATATTTTGGCTCCCGTTATACCCAGCAATGGTGTATCAATATGAATCTTATTCCCATTTTTCAACCTAAAATCCAGTTGTTGGCCGTCTAATTCTTTGGATTGCCTACTAATCAATTTAAAGTCTGCCATTTTATTTTGGCCATAACCTAAAAAGACTTGATCCGGTAAATATTTTGCATCAATGTCATCCAGATTTAAAAGTACTTGCTTGGAATAATTTATAGGAGTAAGCTCTTCTTTCGCCACGATATCCAAGTGCTGGAAATTTTCCATATGTTCCGCTGCAACAGCAGTAATGATCGATAGTTCGGGTTTTAAATAGGCAAAATTGGCCAATTGATCAGGTCCGTCAGCACCAAATTCAACAATCGCAATTTCAAAAGGAAATGGCTTATGTATAAGGCGCTGATTTGCTAGCAAAACTTTGAGCCATTCGAAAATGTTATAAATTCCAGGTTCATGTTGACCAAAAATTGTGAGTGGGACAGTTAAGCGGTCATTATAATTACCGTCCTGAAATATAACTTTTTTATTCGTCGACAATAGCTTTGCAATAGCTAATTTGGTAGATGTTTTACCAACGCTACCAGCCACAGCAACCACTGTGAATTTATTGCGACGCCGAAGTTGCTTGACTTGAGCTTCTAAAGCCTCGCAAAGCAAGGATTTGCCGACTTTTTTAAAGCTCATGGCTATAAGTATATCAGTGTGTAATTTATGTGGTGGGCGAGGAGGCAAAACGTGCCGGTGGCACGTTTTGTTGACACGAGCGAAGCGTCAGTGGTGCAACGAAGTGCAATTTGGTGGGCGAGGAGGGACTCGAACCCTCAAGGTTGTTTAGACCAGCGGATTTTAAGTCCGCCGCGTATACCAGTTCCGCCACTCGCCCTATAATCTGATAGCACCACTTATACTGACACAAACGAAGTGTCCACCGGTGCAACTAGTTATGGAGGCGCGTACGAGATTCGCACTCGTGTACAGGGTTTTGCAGACCCTTGCCTAACTCCTCGGCCAACGCGCCATTAACCAGGGTTATTATAGCTTATAGCCCTGTTGTAGCGAAGAAATTAGAGCTGAGAAGTAAATACTATTAGGCGCTGATTGAATTCGTTCGTCCCTGGTATTACTTTACCTGTGCAGGTAATGATATTGAGCCCTGGCTTATTAGATATTATTGGCGTTATTGCTGCTTTCATATCAACATTGGCCGAAGAATATACTTGGGTCTTAACAATTTTATATATTAATTCGGCGCCGTCGCCACGCTGAATTTTAACTGTATCACCAGGGATCAATTTTTTTAAATTATAAAAAACTCCATGGCTTTTCCAGCTGGAAACATGACCGTCTATCAACATTGCTCCAGCTTTACCTGGTAGAGCGCTGTTTTTATACCAGCCGGCAGCAAAAACATTTGGCGGCGCTAGCAATTGATTAGTTTTTGTGGTTCCAAGGGGTAAAACTATTGCTTTAGTACTTATTTTCGATATAAATATATATCTAGGTCGATTGGCGGCAACCTTATAATTATTGAATGTCAGATCGCTTATTGGATTAGTGCTTGGTGCACTATTTTCAGCGTACTGATATTGATAAGATCCCGATATTTTATTAGCTACGTGATTATTTATTAGCTGGCTGCATATTAAGGCGCTTAAAGAAATTACAAAAACTATTCCGGCTAAAATAATAGTTATTCTAGATAAAGATAACCATAAGCGCTTAATTTTCAACCCATATTCAATCGGTATAGTGCTATAAAAAATTATTCTGGAGCCATAAACTCCGCGATCAATAGTGTACATTTTTTAATTGGTTTTTGTTTATTTAGTAATCCTTACCAAATCACTGTGCAGAGCTAGTATAGATTGAAACTGATTGGACTGTCAAACTGTTTTAATAGGGGTAGCCTGATGATGACGATGATGAGGAACTATTTGTATTAGTAGTTGAAGAATTAGAATTATTTGTGGTCGTTGACGATGACGAAGATGAGGAAGAAGCTGATGTGGGTGTCGCCACCACGAAGTTTTCGACGTTATTGCCGGTTACTTTACCAACACTATCGCTAACGAAGTAATATAGCGGTTGGCCGTTGTAGGTATATTGATTCTGACCAGTATCAGATCGTTTTATGAAGCCAATCGAGGTTGGCAAATTATTTGTCGATCCTTTAACAATATAAGCTGGCCAGGTCGCTAAACAAGAACCCGTGCATTTGCTTTCACCCCCAGAATCAAGTTTATAGATATAAAGGGTTTTACCGGACGAATCAGCTAAATAATGGCCGAGCTGCGGATCGGTTTTCGTGACCACTATGGAGTTTTTGGCAGTAGTGGTCTGGCCATTACTCGTGGTTTTGGATTCTGTAGAAGTATTTGATGAATTATGGAAAATTGCATATCCGCCTATAATTAAGATAATTACAATTATAATGCCTATGACCCACCATAACCCCTTATTTTTCATGATCTTAGCTCCTTATTACTATATTTAGTATAGGTCTTGCCGCCATAAAATAACAACTAACCCGAAGTAACTTTTTGATGATTTACGTATCGCTGGCGATAAATATAAATGATAGCTGCCAAATAACTTAATCCATAAAAAATCCAGATATAGCGATACCAACCAGTTTGCAGCTGGCTGCCTAACTTCAATCCGTGATAAAAAATTGAAATAATTGCTATGTCTACAATGTATAAAAAGTAGTGCCACCAGGAATACTTCGATAACCAACGTCGAAATTCAAATAACAATAAGATAGTTAAATTTATCATACCCAAAATAACCACAAACTCTAAGCCCGGGGTTACATAATGCAACTCGCTACCGGGTGGCAAACCATCACCGTTTCGCCATTGCTGCCAGACTAATAATCCGGGGTGTAATAATATCGAAAATAAAACTAACCAACCTGTAACATTGAAATAAATTTTAAGTACGGAACTGTCTATTTTGAAATATTGCCTGGCGGCCAAACTCATATACTGTGACCAAAGAATGCTAAAAGCTATTAAACCGAAGATTGGAAATAATAAATAATTGGAAATGCCGCTTAAATGCCAATTGAGACTTTGTCCCCACACGATTATTGCCAGAAATACTGCCAAAGAGGTAACAGACCATGCGCAAATTGGTACAAACTTATGTTTGCTCATACATACAATAATATCAGGAGCTAATTTATCTATTTAAACTTTTCTTGACCAAAGGCTTTGTTTGGGCGGCGATGCCAATTGCTAAAGCAATTATGGCTATGTTTTTAATTACATATTGCCCTTCCAACGTCGGTACTAACGGTTTTACCCAAACCAGATGCGGTATTAATAATAATGGTAAACAGACTATTATCAAATGTACAAACAGCATTGGAATTACAATTCGTATAGCTTTTGGAAACAAGAATAATATACCTATTAGGCATTCAAATATTGCTAATATTTTGTACATTAAATCAAAATGCTGTAAACCAAAAGTATTTGCAGCCAGCGAAGTAGCTAGCGGCGTGGCGGGACTTTGACCAAATAATTTCAGCGCTCCAAAGTAGAAATAAATAACAAAAATAGCAATCCTGGCAAATGGCAAAAAAGATTTTTGAAGCCATTTAATGATAATTATATCTAAAGTGTTTATTTTCATTTTTTTGTTAAATATAATTTCAAAATTTAATCGCGGTATAATCTCATATACCTCGCCGATATTACCGCTAATACAGCTATAGATAATGCTCCGATGCAGGTTAACTTGAGGAATTGAGCAGTGTTAATAAAGGATCCGAAGCCAGTATTAGGTGCTCCCGGTACTGGAGATGATTGAGCACCAGGTTGGGACGGTATAAACACCTGATAGCTGGTCAGAAAAGAATCCCGAGAACCCGAAGTTTGAATGTCGCTGCCACCGACACCATCAAAACCAATAGTATCCGCGAAATCTCCAGTGAAATATGCATTACCAATAGGATCAATTGCTACCGCACTAGCTTCTGCAGTTGCAAACGCGCTTAAAGAAGTATCAAAGATTCTGGTCCAACCATAGGTACCGTTAGCATTAAATCTTGTTAAGAAAGCACTTTCATTACCACCAGCATCAGTCTGGCTATCATTACCTCCTGCACCGTCAAACGTCACGGTACCCCGAAAGAGACCTGTTAAATATACATTGCCCTGGATATCAGTATCAACTCCTAAGGGTAATGAATTATTTCCAAACCCAATCTGATCAAAAAAGATTTTAGTAAAACCATAGCTACCGTCGGCATTGTACTTGGTCAAGTAACCGTCATTATTTGGGGATGACCTTGTGTCACTGCCACCAGGTCCATCGAAAACCACTGTGTTTGCAAATGCACCAGTTACAAAGATGTTGCCTTGGGTGTCGGTGGTCACACTTGCACCATCAACACTACCACCAGAAGCATCTGAAGTTTTGGTGTATACATAGCTACCAGCGGCGTCAATTTTGGTCAAAAAACTACCGCTACCGGTTTTAGAATCACTTCCACCAAGTCCATCGAAGACAACCTGACCATTAAACACCCCAGCTATATAAATATTATTCTGAGTGTCAATTGCAAGTCCACCAGGGGTGCTTGAACCACTCTGAACATCAAAAATTCGGGTGTTACCGTAAGTACCGTCAGCATTATATTTGGTTAGAAAAGTGTTGTTATTAGTAGTTGATTTAATATCGCTCCCACCTGGTCCATCGAAACCTATCGTCCCACTCCACTGGCCTACAATATACACATTGCCTTGACTATCGGTATCAACTGAATTACCCGTAGTACCGGTTGTTAAGCCTGATGTATCAAAAACTTTAGTATACGCGTAACTACCATTAGAATTGTATTTTGTCAAAAATGTATCTGGCTTGCTTCCGCCTATTCCTGTTGTAAAAGTGTCATGTCCGCCTAATCCATCAAAAGTCACTGTACCTTCGAACAAACCAGTTATATAAATGTTACCCTCTGCATCTGTGGTGATATCGGAAGGAGTCCCGTCCGCACCAGCAGAAGATACATCAAATATTTTGGTGAAGCCGTAGCTGCCGTTAGCGTTATATTTGGTTACGAATACATCTTTGTTTGTCGATGTTTTAGAATCACCACCCCCCGTACCATCAAAGACCACCGTTCCACCTTGAAATGTGCCAGTTACGTAAATATTGCCTTGACTATCACTGGCTACACTTATTCCTGAAGCTTGACCACTTGTTGTATCAAACGTCTTAGTATACCGATAGGCTGGCAAGGCAGCAGCCCGAGCTTGTTGTGGATAAATTATTGTTAGAGGTATTAGTAGTGATAATACTAAGAAAATAATTATGTTAATACAGAACAGCCGGTTACCAAGCTTCGCTAAAGGTTTAAAGCCATATTTACTTTTGTTTTTTTGCACACGTTTTTCTCTTATTGCTAAGTATTGATAGTTTAACTTGCCATAAGAGGTATTGTCAAACTAACACTTGCTCACCTATCAATAACAAAGTCTATTGTAAATGCGTTTAGTTTATTATTGAGCGGTTTGCCAAGTATCGGTGAAGCTATTGCCTGCTGTATTTAGATTACTGACGATCGCCAGTAAGTATGCGCTAGGTGAGGTACTAACCATATTAATCGGATTGTTGGAGTATGAGCTGATGGGTTTCATAACGTTGCTGTATTGACGAGTCCGGCGGTTGTAGGTCTGCGTATTAGAAGCCTGAGCACTGTTGAGACTCATCTTCCCCCAGTTAGCTAACGATGTGTAAACCCCGTTGACTGCAGGGCGCTCGACTATCCATTCTGCTGAATTTCGAGCACAGACTAGACCGGCAGCACATGTTT
Source organism: Saccharimonadales bacterium (SeqCode) (assembly GCA_035479135.1). Classification (GTDB taxonomy): domain Bacteria; phylum Patescibacteriota; class Saccharimonadia; order Saccharimonadales; family UBA4665; genus DATIIY01. The sequence continues at coordinate 85,436 of DATIIY010000005.1, read as the reverse complement.
TATTTTGGATGTTCTGTTGACCATTGCTTAAGTTAGCAACTTTTAGGCCATAAATCTTGTTGCTGGCGGTGTAGGTAACCGTGGCTTGAATAATTTGACCAGGAGAAACTGTAATTGGCATGGTTTGAATATAGTTAGTCGGATACATCTCCCACCAGGCGAAATAGACAGGAGCTGAATTAGGGGTCGAGCCACATTTGGCGGCTGTACCTGTTTGTTCAACGGTATCATTGTTATAACCGTCGAAGCCCACCCAGAAGACAACCCAGCTGTTCGGCACAGCACAGTTGACGGTTGGTTGGACATAGGTTGATTGAACTTCGTTAAAACCACTACCTGTGACAGCATAACCTGACCAGTTATAGTAGTAGACTGCCGAGTTGGATCCGCTGACATTATTATTAGTAACTATCGACTGTTCTCGATTGAAGCGATTTCGTAATTCCGGGGTAATTGACTGCGTAAACCGGTGAGCCGGCTGAGCATTTATAGATTGAGCGGTGGCTTGAAGAGGAGTGGTCGTAGCTCCCATAATAAGAAACATAAAAGCGGCAAAAAAGTACTTAGTGTAGGTCGTCACTGAGTTTCTTATTGATGAGGACATCTTATACACCTTTCAATTAATTGAAATAAAAATTATTAGTGGTGATTATATCAGCACATTGCTTTTATGTCAAGTTTAACTAAGTCATTAGGAAAATGTTTACACACTGTTAGTAAAGTACAATTTGATAGATGAGTACTTTAGGGGTTTACATTGAAGTTGGTAGATGCGAGTTGCTTGAAGCCCTGCTTTGTATCCATATCTAGAAATGCAGTGCAATTAGCAGCACCACTTTGCCAAGCACCAGAATTCAAGCCAAATGATCGACCTTTATTTAAAGCAGCATCAAAGAAACCTGCCCAGCCATTGAGTACCCGAGTACCATTCTGAAAACATTGAAGATTTACAAAAGGTTGATCGGTAGCCGTTGTAGAAATATTAAAGGTTATTGAGTCGCCATGATTTACTAACCCGTCACCATTAATATCTTCTACCAATACTGGTCCGGTGATTGTACTACTGGTAGTGTGTTTACCCCCGCCACCGCCTGGCGCTGCAAAGCTTTGCAGGACGGCTATCATCCCAAGGGCTGCAAAAGCAATAATGAACAGTAATATCTGAAAATTTGTGAAGGTTTTCTTTTTTTTGAGAAAACTTTTTGATTTTTTAGCCATTTTTTATCCTTTTTTGTTTTTTATACCTTAGAATTAATATATATTTATAATCTCAGATGTCAACATCAAATATCAGAAGTTGATTACTCCGAAGGCTCCCACAGCTCAATACGATTACCTTCCGGGTCTTCAATAGATGCAAAGCGACCCATACCTTCGTATACTTCCACATCTTTTACAACCTCTACCTTGTTGTCCCTAAGTTTCTTAAGCATACCGTCCAAATCGTCTACACGAAAATTCAAAATAAATTGCTGTGACTTATTGCCAAAATAATCGCTATCTTCAGACATCGGCGCGAAGGCGGTCGGTCCGGCCTGCTGTTCCCATTTATTACGGTCAATGCCCAGATTTTTCTTATACCAACTAGCCAGTGCTTTGGGATCTTTTGCCTTAAAAATAAATCCGCCTATGCCTGTAACTTTCATGCTCCAACAGTACCCGTCTTGACTTCTCCGGACCGCTTGTAATTGGCCATGATCACCCCACTTGGAGTAACCGTACTGTCTGTTAGCTTGAATGCTGCCGGGATCGTACCATCATCGAACAGTTTTTGACCTTGACCAAGAGTCAACGGGTAAGTTACAAGCCGGAGTTCGTTGACCAGATCATTCTTCAGTAGCAGCTGGATCAGTTTACCGCTGCCCCAAACATGAAGCTCAGAACCATCTGAGTTTTTTAGATCTTTAATCTCCTCAATACTTTTGAGGAAAACCGTGTTCTGCCAATCCGACTTTTCTAGAGTGTTACTTAAGACATATTTGGTGCCGTTGTTAATGCCCGGCCAAACATCTTCGTGCTCCGGCCAATAACCGGCAAAAATATCAAACGTTTTTCTGCCTAACAAATACTCTGCCGGCTTCATATTTTTTTGGAAAAACTCACTCCCATTGTCATCAGAAAATGGTGCTGTCCAACCACCATATTTGAAACCATTCGATGGATCTTCCTCAGGCCCGCCGGGTGCTTGCATTACCCCATCTAGCGTAATCATTGTAATGATGATTATTTTCCTCATACTCCCTCCTAAGTTGATATTAAGCTCTCAATATTTTGATGTCTAAAAACATTCTTATCTTAAATTGTGTTTTTGTCTATTAAGTTCGTCACTATTTGATACGAATATAAGTTAAGCTCAAATCGTCTTCCCATTTTTTGCCGTCCCTACACATCTCGCCTTTACTTACCATTTTATTTCCGTTATCTTTTATATTAACCGTGAATCGCTGTGAAAAGTTTGGATGGTCTCGCCACCATTTCCACTGATTACCTTTAATACTAAACTCATATTTTCTTGATATTTCTCTCTCGTCAAAATAAAGCATAAAGATTTGTCCACTCGCATTATCGCTTCCGAAAATTGCTAAACCGGTAGGAAATTGAGGATGGTCAATTTCAGCTTGCATTCTTAAGAAAGCTCCTCCCTCTATCCAGTCAAATATAACGCTACCGTGCAGTTTTTTGCCTGGTACAAATGGGTGCAATCCAGTTGTATTCCACCTGCCTACTAAAACATTGAGGGGTTTTAATGCGGGATTTGGGATAGCTGCTACGTTATTCATGTTTTGATAATAACAAAATGGGCCAAAGTTCTTTACTTGTTGGTAACTTTATAGACCTTGCCGTTTTGGTCGTATGTTGTCCACTCATTTACAGGCTCGCCTTTTTCAAAATGTCCAGAACGCTTTAGTGTGCCATCGGGTCGATACCATTCCCAGTAACCAACAGGTTGACCGTCCATAACTTTTCCTTTTGCAAAGATCGTATTGCCATTTGCATGATATTTGACGGTATACCCGTCAATTATTTCGGTCTTTTGGCTCATTCTTCCATTATAGGCTATGACAAGTGCTTGACGCTATGCTTAGAAGGTATGTGCTGGGCGTTACAAAATAACAACTACTTAGTCACTGTTAAACTATTTGCCCAAGCTTGTAAGTCACTTGTTGAATCGTCCTTAACCTTCTGTGCTTGAGAAGAATATTTACCGCCATTAGTTATCATTTCGTCTATACAATTTCCATATTGATTATGCAGAACCAATTCCTTTTTATCTGTATCATAGAATCCCATTTGAAAGCCAGTCGTGTTATCCGATTCACTAGAGCAAACGCTTTGAATAGTATCTGTGGGGATTGTTGATAGAAATTCTATAATTCGTTTGTCAGTAAGTCGCATGTAACCATCTGGGGGCGTATTTGATGAAGAAGGACTATTATTTCCATCTGACCACCATACAACGTTAGCGTTTGCAGGTGTTAACGGATAAGTTATTTTAGTTCCATTAGGAAGTGTATCAGTGGTCGTATTAGGTTTTGTGGGTGTAGTATTCGTTGATTGGATTTTTGTTACGTTTGCGTGATTAACGGTAGTCTGATGTTGATTTTTGTATACAAGATAACCGACGGCCCCAATAAGAGCTAAAATTACTATAATTAATATAATTCCTACTGCACCAAAACCATTTTCATTTTTTGATATTTCATTCATATAGATTTAAGCATAAGCTGAAAAGATTATAAAATCAACAAAATTAATTATAAATTCCAGAGGTCAAAATGCTTATGGTTGGTGCGGGTGAGGGGACTCTAACCCCTGGCCTCGTCCTTGGCAAGGACGCGCTCTAAACAACTGAGCTACACCCGCTTAAACTGATCGAATCGGATCAATTTGGTGGCTCCTCTCGGACTCGAACCGAGGACACAAGGCTCTTCAAGCCTCTGCTCTACCAACTGAGCTAAAGAGCCACGACATCTTATTCTACGGTAGTTAACAGATGAGTACAAGTATTAATAAAAAGCTTTATTTTTGCTCTTTGGCCATAAATTTTTTAACACTATCCATGGTGTCTAGAAACTGACTTGGGAAAATGATAGTGCTATTTTGCTCAGCTGCGATTGTATTCAGAACTTGGAGGTTGCGCAATTGTAATGCAATTGGGTGTTGACTAATAATATCGGCTGCATCAGCTAACTTCTGAGCACTTAGAGCTTCACCCTCGGCTGCGATGATTTTAGCTCGCTTCTCTCGCTCGGCTTCTGCCTGGCTGGCCATGGCCCGCTGCATTGACTCAGGTAATTGAATATCTTTAACTTCTACTGTATTGACGTATATTCCCCACTTCTCAGTAGAAGTTTCTAATATGGCTTTGATCTTGTCATTGATGGCAACCGTTTCGCTAAGTATTTCATCTAAGGTACTCTGGCCAACTATATTTCGAACTGTGGTCTGAGCTATCTGGTAAGTAGCTGAAACTATATTTTCGATTTCGACAATCGATTTTATTGGGTCTATAATCTTATAATACGCTACCGCTGCCACATCGATTGACACATTATCTTTAGTTATTATTTTTTGCGATTCGATGGGTAACGTAACAATACGCAGCGAAACTTTGGTCATGCGGTCGATGATGGGGATGATAAATCGAAGTCCAGGTTCTCTAGCCTGCCCGTGTATTTTTCCTAGCCTGAATACCACACCGCGTTCATACTGGTTAACAATACGGATTCCATTAGCAATAATTATAATAAGAACAGCTAAGACGATCCAGGTTGCAACAGCCATGAAACTCCTTATTTTATATCATTATTGTACGGCTTAACTTTACTTAAAAGCAATGGTTCAAACGTGGTGGAGATACGGGGACTCGAACCCCGGACCTCTTGCATGCCATGCAAGCGCTCTAGCCAACTGAGCTATATCCCCTAGCTGTAATAAGTTTAGACTATCCGTTTTTTGCGTGCTACATAAATCACGCTGCTCATCAGGGTAACATTGATTGCCATAATCACCCAGAAAATCCAAACTGTGTGTTGGAACGGCAACGGTATGTTGAGGCTATAAATACCCATGGCAAAGCTTGGAACTGAAATTAAAATAGTGGCGACTGTGAGTATTGTTAAAGTTTTATTAAGTCTGTTTGCGCTAATAGCTGAATAAGCTTCGCGGATGTTGGCAATAGATCGCAAGTTGGAGCGAATGGTTTCAACAGATTGTTCGTTGCTAAGCAGTAAATCTTCAACAATATCCTGATCCTCTTCAAACATCGGTAATTGGCGGCCCGCCAGCAGTCGGCGAAGCGTAGCATTTGTGGGCTGCAACGAGCTAATAAATTCACTCAATTCATCTTCAATGGTAGCGAAATCAATAAAATCCTGATTGGTAATTCCTTGGGTTCGCAAGCGCGATCTTATACTTTTAATTTTACGGCTGGTTTGGCTAATAGATCCATCAAATTGATCTGTTATATGTGTAAGTATTAGTAATATAAGTTTGGTACGTTGGGTGGTTGCAAAGCTGTTTTTACTTTTTAATAAGAAATCTACGGCTGGCAAATGCAGCAAAGAAACGGTAAGAACTAACTCGGCATCGAACATTATTAGTAGTGGTGCTGTATCCTTGTCACCATCTTCACGTTCATATACATATCTTACAAATATATATCCCTGCTCTCCCTCGCGCTCCAGGCGCGGCATTTCATCTTCGTCAAGGGCATCTTCCAGATAACCGGGCTCAATATTGAGGCGCTTGGTCAGCTCGTCAACTTCGGATTTGTTCGGCGATTCGGCATGAATCCACACGCCGCGACGGGGCGCATCCACTTCTGTGACAGCATCGTCACGTAGACTCTTATAGAAATATTTAATCATATTGTTGAATCCTTGCCTGACATTATACGATAAAACCAAGCATTAGGCTTATGCTTGGTTTTATGATTTGGGTTTTCGTGCGCGCCCACCCGGCGGCGGGCAATTGCAGATATTTTTGTTTTTATCTATTGATTTGACGCGCCGCGATAAGCGCACGATCAGCTTTAAGCATAATAAATTCTAGGCTTTTGTCAAGTTATGAGCTAGCCTTGGTCGGCCGGCTCTCGGTAATATATACAAAGTCAGTACCAGAGCCAGTAAGACAGCAAAGCCGCACAAAACGCTTGGAATACCCCGTCTAACGCTTGGTTTGACCGCCATGGACAATGCTGAAGGTACTAAAAATATCAGATATCCTAAAATTAACCCCTGAACTGTTTGAAGTTTTCGGAGCTTAGACTTACCTCGGTCTTTTAGTTCATTGGCCCACTTGAATCCTAATCCAATGCCGGCCGCCAGCCAACCAAAATAATAAACGCTATAGACACCGGTAATATTGGCTGTAAACTGGAAAATTACATAGTTGCCAGTACATTCATGACCGGTAAAGGTTCCAGGTGAGAATAAAAATAACCCCATATAGGCAATCATAGTGGCATAGGCGCTATAAACAAGTCGACGATTTGGCTTATCAGCCAATACGTGCATAAGATGAAAACCGATCGGCGGTAAAGCGGTAATAGCCACGAAACCAACCCGCGACCAGGGACCAGCCACGGATCCGATACCGGTACAGACATAATATTCGGCTAATTGGAAGATGGCTAGACAAACCAACAGACTAGTGATAAGTCGGCCGACTAAATCCAATTTATATCGCCAAACAGTGTAGGCAGTCATTATTAACTCTGATGCCATAGTGGCAACCATGACGGGAGGTGAAAAACAATTTAACTGATTTCTTGATCGCCCATCCATAATCGCTTGATTATAGCATTCTTAAGAATTCATCCTCAGTTAAATGTCTGGTGCCTAGTTTGACGGCCTTAGTTAGTTTGCTGGCGCCGACATTGGCACCGACTACCAAGAAGTCAGTATCTTTACCGACTGACGATTGAAAAGATCCACCCAAGTTTCTTATTCGGTCAGCGGCTTCTTCACGGCTCATTGATTCCAAACTGCCGGTGACCACGAAACTTTTACCTCTTAACTTGCCACCTAGATGCTCGACCAACTTTGGCTTGACACCGAACTTTTTAAATTTAGCTAATAAACGCTGACTTCGACGTTCGTTAAACCATTCTACGATCGATTCGGCTACTACCGTGCCAACACCTTCAACAGCTGCTAAGTCATCCACAGTTGCTTCGGATAATTTTTCCAAACTACGAAAATTGTTAGCCAGATCAATAGCAGTTTGAGTTCCGACATGCCTGATACCTAATCCATATACAAATCTGCTCAAAGATGGGTTTTTCTTGGCTTGAATGGCCGATATTAATTTATTTGCCGAAATTTCTGCGAAGCGGTCTAACTTAATGACATCATCAGATTTTAAGGTAAAAATATCGGCTTGGTCTTTAATCAAACCAGCATCTAGCAACGCGATAACGTTTTTTTCACCTAGGCTATCGATGTCTAGGGCACTTTTACTAGTAAAATGTTCAATAAGTTTCCAGGTTCGAGACGGACAATGATCATTCGGACAACGCCAAACAGCGTCTTCTGTTTTATACTTAACAAGTTTAGTATTACACTCAGGGCAGTACTTGGGCATTTGAAAGGGTTTCTCTGTACCGTCACGCAATTTCACCAGTGGTTCTAATACTTCGGGAATTATATCACCGGCTTTTTGGACAATGACAGTGTCACCTACTCGAATATCTTTGCGCTGAACTTCGCTCTCATTATGAAGCGTGGCCATTTGGACTGTACTGCCAGATATAAATACCGGCTCAAGCATGGCAACCGGGGTGACTGCACCGGTTCGGCCAATGGATACGAAGATATCCCTGACCTTGGTTGTAGCTTGTTCAGCAGTATATTTGAAGGCCACAGCACCTCGCGGAGCTTTACCAACTACTCCCAGACGTCGATACAACTTGCGGTCATTTACTTTGACCACCAATCCATCAGTATTAAATGGTAAATTCTGCCGCTTGGATTCCCATTTGTGCGCAAACTTCAATACTTCACCAATATCGGTAAGTGCTGTGGCGTCATGCCCAACCAGTAGACCGAGTTCATGCAAAGCCTGGTATGCAAAATCGTTGGTCGGAATTTCATCCGGATTGTCCCTCAATAAATCATAGGCCCGGAAATGTAGTGGCCTATTTATAACTAATTTAGGATCTAATTGGCGAATGGTACCGGCGGCCGTGTTTCTAGGATTGGCAAAAGTTGGCTTACCGGCTTTGGTCCGGGCTTCATTTAATTTCGCAAAATCAGTTTTGTACATCACAATTTCGCCGCGGACTTCTGTGATACCTTGAAGAAAATTACCAAATTTCGAAGTATTCCGAAGCGATAATGGCACCGATTCAATTGTCCGGACGTTGACCGTTACATCTTCGCCAATGAATCCATCACCTCTGGTTATGGCTCGGACCAGCAGGCCGTTTTCGTAAACCAGTGCACAGGCCAAGCCATCCATTTTAAGATCCACGAAAAATTCAAGCTGATTGACGTTAGGTAACAATTTCAATATTCGGTCTTGCCAAGCTCTAAGTTCATTTTCATCGAAAACATCATTTAGGCTTAGCATTCGGGAGCGGTGTTCTAACTGTTTGAAGCCAGGTAAAGGCGCTCCGGCTACTCTTTGGGTAGGCGAATCTGCTGTTATTAATTCGGGATATGTAGATTCAAGTTGGCTAAGCTCATGCTTTAGACTATCTGCCGCTGCTTCACTCATAATAGATTCATTGAGTACGTGGTAATGGTATCGGTAATCGTTGATTAATTCACGAAGTTTATTTATGCGTTTGGCGGCCTGATTTTTGTTCATTCCAATAATTCCCTATAGAGCGCATACATATATGAATGAGCGACGGCCAGCATAATCAAGGTCAATATGAAGAAAATAAGTTGTGACAAAGTTGTTAACCAAATTATTACGGGTATCATAATAATTCCGGAGGCAACTAAAAGTATCACCGGCAAAAATAAAATTTTAAGCAGTACTGTCCAACGCCGATTTTGAGTTAATTCTCTGGCCGAACGTAACGATTTAATTGGTGTCATATCCGGCAAAGTAACTATATAAAGAGCAAAAAGTGATGAACTTAGAAAATAAAGTGTCACCCCTGCTAATCCAATAAATAATGCAACCCATAAAAACTGCTCTACAAAATGCACCGCGATGCCATTAGTTGACACTATGGCATACAAAGTTGAACCAATTAATAATGGTATTAGCTGCAGACCAATGACGATTAAAACTAAAATATAAGGTATTAGTGGAAACATTCCCTTGTAGTAGGCATCGCGTGCTCGAAATTTTATTCCGGCCGAAACCTGGCGTAAAGCCCATATTATTGCCAAACTGGCAATCAGCACCAACATAAACTGATATCCACTGCCGGCCTGATTTGATCCGGCACCGCCCGAACCAAGTAATAATACGAATACTCCAAATCCGGAAGCCAACGAACCGAGGTGGCCGGTGAAAACCAGATTAAGTTGGTGTTTAAGATTCGCCACATCACTAGTGCCACTGGCGCTTTGAACCAGAATGAGACTTAAGATACCATAAACAGCGATAATGCCCAGGAAAACATGCCTATTATCCCAAAGTGTCCGAGTCGCTTTATCCGTTAAAATCCAAACATTGGGAAGCCGCTTGGGTATAGATTTATCAAGCCGTTTGGCGGCCGATTCCCCCGATTTTTTAACCATATAGCTATTATATAAGAGAAGCTATTAATATTTCAGGCGTGGGTGCCCATTTCTCGCAATCGGGCTATACGATCATCAATCGGCGGATGGGTGCTGAACAGATTGGCTAAACTGTGATTCTTAAGCGGGTTAACAAAGAATAAGTGAGCTGTAGCGGTATTTTGACGACGGGCAACACTTCCGGTCTTTTTAATTTTTTCGAGTGCGCTGGCCAGTCCTTCGGGGTAACGAGTTGTTAAGGCCCCACTGGCGTCGGCCAAATATTCACGTTGCCTGGAAACTGACAATTGTATCAAAGTCGCAACAATTGGCGCCAAGATAGCGGCCACTATTCCAAGAAACATAAATGCCTGATTGTTTTCTTCACGATCATTGCCACCGAACCAGACAATTCTAATAATAATGTCAGATATCAAGGATATAATTACTGTTAATGCGAAAGCCACCAACATTACCCTGATATCGTAATTCTTAATATGACTCAATTCATGAGCTAAGACACCCTGAAGCTCACTATCATCCATTAAATCCAAAATGCCGGTTGTAACACAAACGGCCGAATGTTTAGGATCTCGTCCGGTGGCAAAGGCATTTGGTGATGGGTCATTCATTATGTAAACCTTAGGCATTGGAAGCCCATCGGTTATAGACAAATTCTCAACAATGCGCCACAGCCGAGGGTTATCTTTTTTTTCAATCCGTTTGGCCTGATTTATTGCCAAGGCCATTTTGGCTCCGCTAAAATATGCAAATATTACATACAACAATGCCCCAATCAAACCGCCGTAAAAAACACCGGTACCACCACCCAGAAATTTATCAAAAATCCAAATAATAAGTGTTACAAACAAAACAAACACGACCATAATTAATACAGTTTTACGTTTGTTGGCAGCTATGTCCGAGTACATCTAGAACTTAACATCTACCGGCTGAGCAACTTCAGCAGCCTCAGCGGCATCAACTTCAAAATATTCCTTATCCTGTCGGAAACCTAGCATGCTAGCAAACATATTAGTCGGGAAAGTCTTACGCATAGAATTGAAATCACGTACCACACCATTATAGAAACGACGCGAAGCCTGAATTTTGTCTTCGGTGTCTGTTAGTTCGGCTTGAAGTTCCTGGAAATTCTGTGACGCTTTCAAATCTGGATAATTCTCGGCGACCGCGAAAAGACTCTTCATAGTCTTCTGGAAATCGCCCTCGGCCTTGGCAGCCTCGGCCGGAGTTTGAGCACTCAAAGTATTTGCCCTGGCGGCCGTAACATCTTCAAAAACCGATTTCTCGTGAGCAGCATAGCCTTTAACGGTGTTAACTAAGTTAGGTATTAGATCCGCCCGTCGTTTCAGTTGTACCAAGATATCACTCCAGGCTTCACTGGCTTGCTGATTGAGCCGGACTAATCTGTTATACATCGTCGCACCGATTATTATGGCCAAAACAACAACTATTCCGACCACAATTGCTACAGTCATTCTGTCATCTCCCTTAACTTTATACTTTCATTATACAGCAGTTGATAAGGACTGTTGTATGATGTAACAAGCATATGAGAAACAACGGCCGTTCTGGTGGGAAACGCTGGTTAATCGTACTTTTATTTGTTGGATTGTTGGCTATTACCTATACATATTGGGTGCTGCACAAGCCACTACCTTCAATTCAGCCGATTCAAGGTTCTTCACAATTAACTGTCCAAACGCCGCCAGCCACATTAACCTGGCCGGCCACTGAACAAGCAGCCGTTGGATTGGTCGGTGATAATACTTTGGTCACTCACAATCAGCAAATGCCGGTACCAATCGCCAGTACAGCCAAACTTATTACCGCCTTAACAGTTCTGGAACATAAGCCATTAAACTCAAGTGAACAGGGACCGACAATAGCTTTGGGTAGTAATGATGTCGCCATTTATAACTCATACAAAGCCAAAGCCGGTTCGGTTGTACAGGTCCAAGCCGGGGAGCAAATCAGCGAATACAAAATGTTGCAAACCGTTATGCTACCATCCGCCAATAATATGGCGGATAGCTTGGCTCTTTGGGCGTTTGGGTCAATGGCTGAGTATAATAAGGCTGCCGGTCAATACCTTGCAGAACATAGCATAAAGCAAACTGAAGTAAGTCCGGACGATGCCAGTGGTTTTGCAGCCGGTACAGTTAGTACTGCCCATGATTTGGCGATAATTGGAGAACTGGCTATGCAAAATCCAACCTTGGCTCAAATTGTTTCCCAGCCATCTGCGACAGACATTCCGGTAGTAAATAAAATTAAAAACGTTAATATGCTGCTCGGCACAGACCAGATTATCGGTGTAAAAACCGGCAATACCGACCAAGCCGGTGGCGTTTTTGTCTCAGCCTCGCGAATTACAGTAAACAATAAACTGGTTACCATTGTTACAGCTGTATTAGGGGCACCAACATTATTTCAAGCTATGAAAGACAGTTTGCCATTAATCGAGTCTGCTCAAGCCAACTTTAAGCCTGTAACTATAGTCAAAGCCGGTACCGTTATCGGACACTTTCAGCCCAAGTGGGGCGGCAGTTTACAAGCTGTGGCATCTGAAAATCTGACTTTAGATGCCTGGAATGGCAACGCCGTCAAAGCCAATATTTCAATAAACAATATCTCGCCCAACAGTAAGAAAGGTGCGATAATTGGTAGCATAATTTTAACCAAAACCGTCTCATCCGACCAAATTTCAATTCCTGTAAAGCTTCAGCAAAACCCCACCAAACCAACTATCTGGTGGCGTCTGCTCCATCCTTGAGTTTTTGAACCAAAACAGATACGATATGAGAGTTTCTAAAGGGGACGTGGCGGAATTGGTAGACGCGCTACCTTGAGGTGGTAGTGGGAGCAATCCTGTGGAGGTTCAAGTCCTCTCGTCCCCACCATGTATAATAGTTAGACTGTGGTCGTAAGGGTGATTAGCTCAGCTGGCTAGAGCACCTCGTTTACACCGAGGGGGTCGGGGGTTCGAATCCCTCATCACCCACCAACATCGATTTTTGCGTTTAGGATCTGGGTAAATGGTCGTAGATGTGATCGACACTATAGTCGTTACGAACCATGGCTTTAATATCATCCAGCGAACTGCCGAATTTTACACCTGGGTTTAATGTACCGTACGGATCGAATATTTGCTTAACTTTTTGCAGAAGCGCATAAAGCTCAACACCATACATGTATTCCAAATAAGGTGTTCTAAGTCGTCCATCGCCGCCGCCGGCACTAATACTGCCTCCCAAGCTAATGACTAATTTATGATATTCGTCCAACAGTCGAAATGCTTTTTGCCTATCACCGATTTGACCCAGATTTAACATCGGCTGCATCTGTAAATTGGCATCACCGGCATGTCCCCAAATGGCTGGCTTAAGATTATTGGTTTGCATTATTCGATAAATTCCTTCCAGGAATTCTCTTAAACGATCAGGCGGCACTGATGCATCGAATAGCGGTACTGCGTGCAATAGACCAGAATTGTGCCCCAACAAATAACTATTGGCTTCTCGGACTTTGTAAAATAGTTGTAGCTGTTCCGGGTCACTGGCAATCTGATAATCATTAGCGTAAAGCTTGAGAATTTTTTCTATTCGCTTAATGGTTTTCTTGGTCTTGCGATCGTCCAATTCAATCAAAAGTGTGACAGCTGGAAATGGCGGCTCAATAATATCTTTGAGTTGATTAGGATTTAGGGCACTAACCTGCTGCAAAACATTTCCGTCAATCATTTCCAAGGCACTCGGAAGTTCCTTAAGATCACGAAAATCCAGCAGGCTGTTTTGAAGTTGCTCCAAACTATCGAATTTGGCTAGAATAAGTGTAGTCTGCGGATTGTGGGGTTCGGTGTTTAGCACGGCTTCAGTAATAATTCCTAGAGTTCCCTGGCTACCGACGAATAGCGGTGTCAGATCAAACGAGCCATCGCGGCGTTTAATTTCTGGTAAATAATATCCGGCATTATTGATAGTCACATTTCTTTCGAGTTGCTGAAGATTATCGTGATACTCTTCGAGTAATGTATCTAATGATCGGTATATTTCGCCTTCAAACGTTGCCAGACCTAGTTTTTTACTTAGTTCACGTTTACCAAGGCGTCTGGTTTCAATTACTTCTCCGTTAGCTAGTACGATGCGCAAACTTTTCACATAAGCCCGGGTGTCCCCGTACTTAATTGATTTTTCACCAATAACATTATCAGCAATGGCGCCACCAACCGTCGAATATTCCAAGGATGCTGGATAAGGTGGTAAGAACCGACCATGGGTATGCAATGTTTGCTGAAGTTTGCCATAGTTGATTCCCGGTTCAACGATCACCGTATTAGACTTAGTATCAAGCTCAATAATGCGATTCATGTGAGCCGGAAAAACCAGCATTATGCCACTCCCTAATGCCGCACCGGTAGAACTGGTGCCGGAGCCTCGAGCTGTGATCGGTATCACTCGACCGCGTTCAGCCAATTGCCAGCTAAAGCGAGCTGCTTTGCGTACATCGTTTTCGCTCTTCGGATAGGCAATTAGTGCCGGTGCTAATTGCAGAATACTGTTGTCATTGGCGAAATAAAGTCGGGCATCGGTACTGGTCATAACCTCACCGACTAAATGTTCCTGCAAATAATGTGCAACTTTACTCATTGGCCCCGTTAGTCTCCCCTAAAAACGTGTCACTTTACAGCAGTTATGATAGCACAAAGCCCTCTGTCTTGCTTAAGGCTAATGGTACTTGTGTGGTGCGGATGAGAGGACTTGAACCTCCACGTTCCAAGGAACACTAGCTCCTGAAGCTAGCGCGTCTACCAATTCCGCCACATCCGCATTTGACCATCATATCGTATCTGTATTACTGGTAAAACTCAAGCTCTAATTAGTGACCCGAACTTGCCGGATTTCCCAGTTTTGGACATTATTAAATCGATCGGTCGGTGAATTTATTGACCCTTTTGTTAAGCCTGTTACCGGCCCGTGAGTTAGATATAGAAACCTCGGTTGATAAAGCCCAAGTGCTGGAGCTGCTTGCTGCCAAGCTTGAAGAAATGGTTTGTATTTAATAATTCTGATAGATGGGTCAATGCGGCTGCGACCAGACTCCAAAGCTGAATCCGCGGAAGTACTTTTCCATTCTGACAAATTTAATCGATTGGCCGATCGAATATCCGCTTGTGAACTGTCCCAGTAGACGAAGACGTCCGGGTCTATACCGAGCGTGATTCCATACAATAGGGCCTCATAATTATGATAAGCCACAGTGCTTTGGAATTCAGCTTTATCCTGAAGCTGAACATGTGTATCTACACCCAATTCCCGCCACTGTTTGGCTAGCAAATTGGTAACACGGTGATTTTCTAGCGTATCAGATGAACTTAAAGCAAAAGTTAATGGCTTGCCATCCTTGCTGCGCACACCATTTTTGCCAATTACCCAACCATCATCGGTAAGCAATTGTTTGGCTTGCTTGGAATTGTATGCTGCCTGGGTAAGTTCTGGAGAATAAGCCAGTTGGTCAGTTAAAATCGGCTCCCTTACCGCTCTAACCGGATAGCCTAAACTACTTATAATTTGTGGCACATTGGCGCCGGTCACTAAAGCCTGTCTAACTTGTTGGTCCGTCAAAACGCCGCCGGTGCTGGTTTTGAAGAAAACCATGTTGGCAGCTCGGAGCTGCAGACTATTTTGGATAACAGACTTATCTTTTTTGAGCCGGTCGGACACAATGTTCAAGCCGTCAGCCGCTGTTAATTGGTGACCGGCAAAAGCGCTGTCTAATTGCGATGAAGTAGCGAAAACCTTGACTACAAATTTTTGTAATTTTGGCGAGCCGTTCTGATAATTTTGAAACGGGGTCAAGGCAATTTCATCACTAGCCTGATCCGGATTGGTACTTTCAATAGTTAATCCTTGCCAGGTGAACGGTCCGGCACCAATGGGGTGAACTGTATTAAAATCGGCTGAGCGCAAATCAGCTGGGGCGATTTTATCGAGCAAATGCCGGGGTACGATTCCATTTGTTAAATTGTACGGAAAAGCCGTTAGGGCTCCAGGTAGTTTAAATATTACCGTTTGGTTATCTGGTGCGCTAATTTTAACGCCTTGCCAGCCGTTTTGAAGTGGCGACTGGGCATCCGGATTTTGAATTGCGAGGTAGGTAAACATCACGTCTTTGCTGGTCAGCGGTTTCCCGTCTTGCCACGTAAGGTGAGGTTTAAGCTTGATGGTGTAAGTGGTATGGTGACTATCAACACTGTAACTTTTAGCTAGATTACCGACTAATTGACCCTTGTCATTAGTATTAAATAAACCGGCGAAAACCAGTTTGGATACTGTTTTGTCAGCTTCAGATGTCGCGTACATGGGATTAGCATTGGTAAATTTGCCTATAACGCCTTCGTTATAAATTCCGCCTGGCACCGTTTGTATAGACTGGTAATAGTTGCCAAGATTAATATTTTGGGCGGCCACTCCGATAATTAGCAGAATTATAAGACCTAGCCAGCCAATCAAAAATCGCCGGATGGGTTTTAAGTTTTCAAACCGCCCGAATAAGTGTCGTTCAATATGCTGTTCGGCTTGTTGCCCAAGACCTTCAACCTGCTTTTGGCCTTTGCGAAATCTTCTCCGAAAACGCAGTTTTTCAATCCTGCTTGGCATTGCTCTCCCGCCCAGTTTATTTGACGATCGCACCAAGTATCAGAGATAGACTAAAAACTATCACACAAACTATAGTAATTTGAAATATAGTTTTGTCTGTACCGCGACGGGTAGTATTAACTTCACCGGCTCCGCCGAGCCCAGCACCAAGACTGGCACCCCTGGTTTGAATCAGGATTAATAAAGTCATAAGTATTGCTGAGCCCATAGTAAGGTAATTCCAGATAGTCATTTTTTGGCATCCTCCAAGATAGCCGTTACCAGATAGTTTACCAGGCCAATCACCATCCCGGCAAATATCGCTGCCCAAAAATTAGTAATGTGCAGGGGGGTGTATAATTTGCTGGCAATAAATACTGTCAATCCATTTACAATTATCATAAATAATCCAAGTGTCAGCACTATTGCCGGTAGCGATAAGATAACCAGGATAGGTTTCAGAACAACATTTATAATCGCCAGCACTAAACCGGCAATGATAATTACTCTGAGCCGGCTGTCATAAGTAATACTATTGCTTAAAAAACCAGCCGCTATCCAAAGGCCCAAACTACAGACTAACCACCTGGTTAAAAATCGATAAATCGGCTTATCCATAAGCATAGTCAAACTAATTGTACAGGAATTTAAGGGAGGATTTTAAGTTTAGTTTATCAATCGTGGCAGTTTGTCACTTAAGATTTTAATGCCATCGGGTGTTAAAATCACGTCATCTTCTATGCGCACCCCGATACCTTCTTCGCTAATATAAATGCCAGGCTCGACTGTCAATACCACACCCGCTTCCAAAGGCAGTTCATAATCTCCGGCGTCATGCACATTTAGCCCCAAAAAATGCGAAGTTGAATGAGGATAGTATTTCCTGACTTCGCTTTGATTAATTTGCTTTATTAATCCTAATTCACGTAATTTTTCGCCCAAAAAATGTTCGATTTGATGCTCGTTATCACGAAGTTTGGCGCCCGGTTTAAGTAAATTAAAAGAAAATTGTTGTACCTCAGCCACAGCTTTATGAACCGCCATTTGTCGCTTGGAAGGTTGGCCCCTACTAATTGTTCTGGTTATATCAGCACTATAGTGTTCGACTTCGGCACCGACATCCAAAGTTATTAGTTCATTCTTAGTAAGTTTGGAATTATTGGCTGTGTTATGAAGAACGCAAGCTCGTGGGCCACTGGCCACAATCGGGTCAAAGCCGTGACCAGATGCACCCCTTCGGCGAAATTCCCGGCTAAGTTCGGCCTCTATTTCGTATTCATATTTATATCTCGCCAGTAATTCCGGCATCAAAGTCGCACTTATAGAACTGACGGTGATATCAACAGCTGTCTGAATAGCTTGTATTTCAGGCGCTTGTTTAACCATTCTGAATTGCGCGAGATCGCGGGCAATATCCTGAAATTCAACTTCTGGGTTAGCATTTCTGATTTTTTCTGCCAGACGTGACCGAGACGGGTTAACAAATAAGCCATGTTGTTCTATATAAGATGGTGCGGCAGCAACTGTAGCAATTTTTTTAACTTTTTTTATTCTGTTATAGAGCTGCTCCCAACCGGTCTTATCATCCAGAGTTTGTTTCACTCCAGACCGTTGAATAAGCGTATTTGAAGTAACAGTACCGTCAAAAACGGTTCGAACGGCTGAACGGCTTGGAACGATTAAATACTCATTTTCGGTGTCCATTATTAGTATAATGTCAGGCTCGTCAATACCGGTCAGATACCAAAAATTGGCATCTTGAGAGAAGGTATAATTACTATCACCGCCACGTTGAAGCAAGCCATTAGCGGTTACAATAATTAATACGTCGGAGCCCAACTTATGTCTTAATTTTTGCCGGTTGGTGGCAAAAAAACTACTAGTGAAAAATGATTTCATAAATTGAGATTTAAGTATAGCAAAAATTCAGTTTCCAGGGATCAATCAGCGTGAATATATTGGCTAAGCGTTTTTGCTTTCTGTACACCAATAACCTCGCCAAGTTCTGCCTCGCTAGCTTTGGTAATAGTGCGAAGTGATCCAAAATTACGTAATAGTTTTTTACGCGTTAATGGACCAATGCCAGGGACATCGTCTAATAGACTGGCAGTCTGCCTTTTAACTTTTAGTACGCTGTGGTAGCTAACCGCAAAGCGATGCGACTCGTCACGGATCCGTTGAAGCAATTTCACAAGATTTGTATTGTGAGGTAGGTTAACAACGATGAATTCCTCGCTTTCAGATGTAAAACCACCAATTTTGTTTAAACTTAACGTGTTAAGCGTCACATTTGACGCTGATTTATGTATAACCAATTGCTCATCGCGCTTGGCTAGTCCGATAAACGGAATGCCTGTAAAACCCTGTTCATCACGAGCTTTGATGGCGGCATCTAACTGGCCTTTTCCACCGTCAATGAGCACTAAATCAGGCAAGCTCCAAAGTTTGCTGTTTTTAACGCTAAAACGCCGCTTAATTGTTTCATTCATGTTATAGAAATCGTCATTACGATTAAACTTTGTTTTAAACTTGCGATATTCAGCTTTATTGCTTACACCATTTGTAAATACCACCATACTGGCCACCACATCAGAGCCCTGCTGATGACTGATATCATATCCCTCAATGCGTCTGGGAAATTTGACTATACTTAACATGTTAACTAACTCACCTAAAGCGTGGTCTTTACTAATATCAAGGAATTCCTTATCGCTAAAAATAACTTGTTTGTCCAAACTTCTTAAGGCGAACAATTGGTTGCGTAATTTCGCAGCCAACTCGAATTCGGAGTTCTTGGAAGCGTGTTTCATATCACGTTCCAGTTCCTTCACTATATTCCGGCGTTTACCTTGAATGACCGTTATCAGTTTACGTAGATTAGCACGGTATGCGGCTAAATCTGTTTTGCCTTCTTCGAGTCCCGGATCCAATCCTAGATGATAATATAAGTTGGCTCGCTGTTGACCGCTTTGACGCTTAATGGCAAACGGAAAAATCCGCCGCAGTAATCTTAAAGATTGGCTGACGGCCAGTGTACTTTGATAGGGACCGAAATAACGAGCCCCGTCATCCAATGGACGCCTGGAAGTTGTAACCGTTGGGTAGTCGCTATCGTAATCGATTCGAATATAGCTCAAGGCTTTGTCATCGCGAAGTAAGATATTATAACGCGGCATATAACGCCGAATCATTTCGGCTTCCAGAAATAGAGCTTCAAGTTCACTGTCCACTACCATCCAGTCAATATCGTAAATTTCAGATATTAAGGCTTCGGTTTTAGGATCATTCAAACGTGATTTGTGGAAATATTGGCGAACCCGGTTGTGTAGTAACGCAGCCTTTCCAACATAAATTATTTCCCCTTTGCTATCTTTATGAAAATAGACTCCGGGGTCCTTGGGTAACTGTGATAATTTCTGCGCGATCCTCTTTGATACCATGTTCCTATATTAGTATATAGGCAGTCGGGCTTCGGTGCACGCCGGGCACAATTGCTTAATTCGGCATTTATTACAGATGAGAAAATGTTTGTTGCAGGACTTGTTAGCGCAGTTTACGTAGGTACTGGTTTTATTACTACAATGAAGACATTCGCCAATATCCTTAGCTCGATTGGAAAATTTAGTGGTTACCCGGCTGTCGAAAACATATAATGCGCCTTCCCATAAGCCATCATCACCGAATTGTTCCCCATATTTAACTATTCCACCGTCCAACTGATAAACTTCTCGAAAGCCACGGTTTAGCATTAGACTGCTGAGAATTTCGCAGCGTATACCACCTGTGCAATAGGTGACCACCGGATTATTTTTGATGGCTTCATAGTTTGGTTTGTCTAATTCCTTGACAAAATCACGGCTAAATTTGATATCCGGCACCACCGCATTTTTAAATTTACCAACTTCTGCCTCGTGCGCGTTTCTTCCGTCAAAAAATACTACATCTTCACCGCGGTCTTTGATTAGTTTATGAAGTTGATTAGGATTAAGCTTTTTACCTCCTCCGACAACGCCCAAATTGCTCACTTCAATTTCGTCTGGTACACCAAAAGTCACAATTTCTGGCCGAACTTTGACAATTAGTTTACCAAATTCATCGCCAGATGCATCACTCCATTTAAATGATATATCTTTGAAAGCCTCGTGGCTTTTGGTGGATTTGACATAAGCCTTAAGATCCTTAACCTCGCCGCCAAGCGTTCCATTAATGCCATGATCGGCAATTAGAATACGGCCTTTTAGTCCTAAATTTTCAGCCAACGCCCGCTGCCAATGCTTTATTACCTCGGGATCATTAAGCGGTACAAATTTATAAAAAAGAATTACTTTTGGCATGCTTATTCTGTTGGCCACCTCTTAAGATCGCCTAATCAATAAAATTAAAACTGAAAATGCCAGGAGAACTATCAGTATCGCCATCACCAAATCGATTGTTTTGCGGCGTTGTACGTGAAGTTGTAATTGATCAGCTTCATAGTGAGCACGAGCTTTATAAAAAGCGGCTTCCTCTTTGCGATCTTCCATATCAATGTCTGCCCGCTTGAGCAGCTTATCCAGGGCGGCTTTACCACCATCTGTTTTGATATCGGCATCTGCCAATATTTGGTAACTGGCCATATCCCGCACTGCCGGATCACGTTCAAAATCAATTTGCCGTTCAACAATTTCGCGTCGCAAAGCTTTTTTAAGATCTCCGCCCTGGTAATGCTCAGTCAATAAACGCCTCAGGCCGTTCTCGCCCACCAGATGTGTTTCATAAATCTGCCTCAAACTGGTGCCGTCAATCATGACATTTTCGCTCATCTTAAGTAACTCTGGCCGTGCGATAGTTTCAATATTTTTAAGCTGGCGGGCCTTAGCCGGTTTGGATTCTGCTTTAACTGCTGCTACCCCAACGTGGCTCGGTGCCGTGAGTTTCTCGGAAAGTAACAATGCCCCCAATTCAAAAGGCTGACGATGAATGGGCTTAGCAATTGACTCCTTGCCAGATATTTTTCGTTTTTTATCGTAAGTCGGGTTTTCCATGATACCTTGCACAAATATTTAATTAACTAAATTATACCTCTTTGGCGAGCTGATGGTGCCATTCTCGGTAAATCAACCAGATTATAAATATATCCAGCACCGTCAAAAAGCCCATGCCAAATCCAGGTTTAGTTACCAGTAAGAAAATCTGATAGACCAAAAATACGCTTAAAATTACCAGTGCCCACGGATAGGCCCATAGCTTATTGAGCAGCAAACAGGTAACTAAAAACACTTTAACAGCACCGTGTGTCAATAAAAACGCAGCTGCAAAAATGTTGTGTCCGCTGGCCAAATGATGACCGGCTTTGGCTATTTCATTCGCTAAATAATTGTGTGGATTTTGCTCAAGTGAATCATGTGTTAAGTATTCGGTAAGTTTGTTAAATGTTTGGGGGCTAATTACAAGGACCAGAACGCCGCCGACAAGTTCAAAAACGCCGTCGATACCCTTGATGATGATACCGATTTCATAGGTTTTATCGAGAATCGTTTTAGGATGAAATAGCGGCATAACTTAATAACTATATCACGGGCTTCATAGCTGGCTCAGGTTAGGATTTATCGTCTGATTTGGCGGCTTCAACAGATGACGGTTTAGGTTCTTTTTGATCTTTACCGCCCGGCTTGTCTTCGGCTTCTTGAGTGCCTTCTTCAGCAGAACTTTCGGTTTCAGATTCTATCTCTTCAGCATCTTCGGCTTCTGCTTCTCCACCGGCTGCATCATTGGCGGCTGCTAAGGCGCTTGGTTCATACACCGTGGCAATGGTGTGCTCAGCTTCTGTTTCCACTTCCACGCCTTCTGGGATATTTAAATCGGCCACAGTCACGTGGTCACCAATTTCAACTAGCTTTTCGGCATCATATTCTACGAAATCGGGTAGCTTGCTGGCAATCGCTCTAACATTAAGCATTTCTAACTGACTAAGCACAATTAAACCGCTTCGTTCAGCCGGGCTGGATTCATTGCCTTCGCCATAACGGGGACGAATTGGAATATCAGCGGTGACCTTCTGATCTTTATCAACGGCGTTAAATACGATATGAGTTAGTAAGTGTTTACGAGGATCAAACTCGGCGGTTTTAATTAAGGCTGTAAAATTCAAGTCGCCTGTTTTTAGGTCTATAGGATGGTGCTTGCCGGCTTGACGCCAGACTTTGAGCATCTGTGTAGCGTTGGCTTGAACTAAAACCGATGGTTTGCCATGATCATGAATTACGGCCGGGATTTGCCCTTCACGACGCAAATGTTTTACCGCTTTGCCGGTAATTTTGCGCGGTTCCAGAGTCAAACTTATAGAATCTTGAGCCATTAACTTATTATCCTTACTATCTTGCTTTTACCATAGTATAACAGATAAGAGCCATATAATATAGCTATATAGACATTCTTTATCAATAAACTAGACGTCGTCGCCTCGAATAGTTAAGCTTAAATGGCATGTTTGATGTTACTCATATTGTCCAAGCCGGAGGTCTGCTACTCATAGCCGCAATCATTTTCGGTGAATCCGGTATGTTTATCGGCTTTTTCTTCCCTGGCGATACGCTGCTATTAACTGCTGGCGTGTTCGCCGGTCAGGGTAAATTATCTTTAATTTCAGTTATCGCGGTGGTGGCCGTTGCAGCAATAATTGGTGATAATGTCGGTTATCATATCGGACGACGTTACGGTAGAAAATTATTCAGAAAACCAAACGGTTTAGTTTTTCGTCAAGAATACGTAACTCGAGCAGAAGATTTTTACGAAAAATACGGTAGCAAAACCATGCTAATTGCCCATTTCATTCCGATAGTCAGAACCTTTGCACCGGCTGTGGCCGGTGTGGCACGCATGAATTACAAAAAATTCGTGTTATTTGATGGGATAGGCGATATAGCCTGGGCCACCTCTGTTACTCTAGTTGGTTACTGGTTTGGCACTAAAATTCCAAATATCGACCACTACATTTTACTGGTCGTCGCTGGTGCCATGATTTTCACCCTCGGTCCAACTTTCTACCACCTGATCAAAGCCGTGATCGAAAAACATCGAAATCAGGTTAATTAAATACTTTTAATTAACTGATGCTTCTTGATCTAGAATCCTCATGGCGGCTTGTCGAGCCTTCATCTGTTTGAATAAATCCAACCTTAAATACTCTGCACTACGAGAAACAAATAGAGATTGGTTATGAAACCCATACGGTTTCAAGCCCCTTCGTGCTTCTGATACCCAAGCTGTTTCTGGCGATTCAGAAATTTCAACTGGTCTGGTAAATTGTGCTATAGAATCAGATATTTCAACTATATCCTCTAGGCTAGCACTAACTTCATCTATATAATCAGCTCGCAAACTCATGGTTCCGCGATGCGTAACCGGATGAATCATTAAATGAACATACCTGGCACAGGCTTCGTCCAGAACTTCCCTACCCATGTTTTCAGCAATAGCGGCCATATACGTTATTATAGCATTTTAGCTAGATATTGTCCAGTATAGCTGGTTTTTACCTTTGAGACTTGTTCCGGCGTACCTTCAGCTACGATCTGACCACCGGCTTCGCCGCCCTCCGGCCCCATGTCGATAATCCAGTCAGCGTTCTTGATAACATCAAGATTATGTTCGATAACCACCATGCTATTGCCGGCATCTACCAAGGCGTGAAGCATAATTAGTAATTTTTCAACATCGGCCATGTGAAGACCGGTTGTTGGCTCGTCCAGAATATAGAGAGTTCGTCCGGTAGGACGCCGACTTAGTTCAGTAGACAGCTTAATTCGCTGAGCCTCTCCGCCGCTAAGTGTAGTGGCTGACTGGCCAAGTGTTATATAGCCAATGCCAACGTCTACGAGAGTTTGAAGCTTACGCGCTATGGCCGGGATATTGGCGAAGAATTCCAAAGCCTGGTCGCAGGTCATTGCCAGCACGTCACTGATGGCTTTACCTTTGTAGTGTATTTCCAGAGCTTCACGGTTATAGCGTTTTCCATGACAGACTTCACAAGGCACATAAACATCCGGCAAGAAATGCATTTCAATTTTTATAATGCCATCACCGGAGCAGTTTTCACAGCGGCCGCCTTTAACATTAAAACTAAAACGTCCCGGGCTGTAGCCGCGAAGCTTGGCTTCAGGTAGGCTGGCAAATAGTTCTCTTATTGGTGTGAACAATCCGGTATAAGTAGCCGGATTACTACGTGGTGTACGCCCGATGGGAGATTGATCAATAATTATGGCTTTGTCGAGCAGTTTGATCCCTTCAATATCGTCGTGCCTGCCGGGAACTGTGCTGGCGCGGTGTAGTCTGGCTAATAATTCTTTGGCCAAGATGTCATTTATAAGGCTGGATTTGCCAGAACCGCTAACGCCGCTGACCACCACCAATTTACCTAGCGGAATTTTGGCATCGATGTTTTGAAGATTGTTTTCACGGGCACCCTTAATTAGTAGCCTATTGTCATTGCCTTTTCGCCGGTGTTTTGGAACGGCTATTGATAGTTTGCCAGATAAAAAGTCGGCGGTTACACTGCCTTTGGTTTTAGCAACTTTGGTCGGCGAACCTTCAGCCACGACTTTGCCTCCCTGCCGTCCGGCACCTGGACCGATGTCCAGCAAGTGATCGGCGGTGCGAATTGTTTCTTCGTCGTGCTCCACAACTATCACCGTATTACCAAGATCACGAAGATTTTTGAGGGTACGGATAAGTCTGGCGTTGTCGCGCTGATGCAATCCAACGCTTGGTTCATCCAACACATAAAGCACACCCATCAGTCCCGAGCCAATCTGCGTCGCTAACCGTATACGCTGAGCTTCGCCGCCGCTCAACGTGGCCGCACCACGCAGTAAATTAAGATAGTTTAAACCTACATCTTGAAGAAACTGGAGTCGAGCCCCAATTTCCCGCAGTATCAGATGGGCAATTTTAGTTTCTTTGTCATTAAGTTTTAAGCCATTAAACCACTTCAGCGCGTCGTCGATTGATAATTGGCAGATATCCATTATCGAATTGTCCGTTATGGTTATTGCTAACACCTCCGGTTTGAGGCGCAAACCTTGGCAGGCGTGGCATGGTTTTTCCTGCATAAATCGTTCGATATCGCGTCGGATGAAGTCGCTATCGGTCTCTTTGTGACGACGTTCCAGATTCGGGATAACACCTTCGTATGTTGTTTCAAATGAGCGGCCAATACCTAATCCTACTCTAAATGTTTCGTGGCCGGTACCGTACATGACCAGATTTAAATGTTCTGATGTTAGTTGACTGGTTGGCACGTGCAGACTGAACTTATATTTATCAGCTACCGCCTGTAGTTTTTTCATATACCAGTTGTCTACATTAATACGGTTGTAAGGACGAATAGCACCTTCGGCAATCGTTAATTTACCATTTGGAATTACCAGCTCGGGGTCAACTTCCAGTCTGTTACCCAACCCGGTACAGACCGGACAGGCGCCGTGAGGACTGTTGAAACTAAATGTCCTCGGCTCTAGCTCTGGAATTGCGATTTCCGGGTGCTTAGGGCAGGCGTACATTAAACTATAACTCCAGGTTTTATCTTGGTCGGCATCCAGAATGACGACTTTACCCTGCGCCACATCCAGAGCCTGTTCGACTGATTGAACCAAGCGACTACGGCTGTCATCGTTATTTACCAATCTATCGACCACTACTTCTATACGATGACGATAGGCCTTATCAAGCTCCGGAAACTCATCTAACGCGTAAACTACTCCATCTACTCGGGCTCGGGCAAAACCGGCCCGTTGATATTGTTCCGGAATATGCTCAAAGGCACCTTTTTTGTCTATAACCACCGGCGCCAATATCATTAAGCGCTGGCCGGCAGTAGTCGCCACTATTTGATCAATAATACCGTTGGAAGTCTGGCGGACCACGGCACTGCCATCAACCGGGCAATGCGGTATACCAATACGAGCAAATAACAATCGCAAGTAGTCGTATATTTCGGTAACCGTAGCAACCGTAGATCGCGGATTTCTTGAAGTGGATTTCTGGTCGATAGAGATCGCCGGACTAAGCCCGTCAATTTGATCGACATCGGGTTTCTCCATCAGTCCGAGAAACTGTCGGGCATACGAACTTAATGACTCAACATAGCGGCGCTGGCCTTCAGCATAGATCGTATCAAAAGCCAGACTCGATTTGCCGGATCCGCTCAAGCCGGTAATTACCACCAGCTGATTACGTGGAATTGTGACGTCTATATTCTGTAAATTATGTTCACGCGCACCTTTGACAACTATCTCGTCAGCCATTTTTCTCCCTGTTGCAAGGCATCAAGTATACACCAAAAACGCCAAATTTTCCAGACCTCTACTGGAAAAACAGTGAAATCACAAAGCATAAGCATATATACAATACACTTGACAGGTTGACAATTAGGTGTATAATGCGATTTAAACGATTATAAAACAGGGGTGCTTATGTACGATTTACTGGTCCTGGGGCTAATTCCTGGCACCAATTTACAAATATCTTTTCAGGCCTGGTTGATTATGCTAGCGTCTTTACCGCTTATTACGGCACTCTATATGGTCTGGCACCGTAACCAGTATTATGCAAAACTTCAGGCTTATAGATTACGACATTTCGCCGGTGTCAAACAACTCAATCTACCGGCATAATAGATTCACCGTAAAGCTTAAGTTCTTCTAAAAGATATTGTTTTTCACCGCTAAGCGAAGTCTCAGCCAACTCATTTATGCGATCAAAATATTTGGCTAGTCGGCTGTCAGTTCCACCGTTCAGTA
Source organism: Saccharimonadales bacterium (SeqCode) (assembly GCA_035479135.1). Classification (GTDB taxonomy): domain Bacteria; phylum Patescibacteriota; class Saccharimonadia; order Saccharimonadales; family UBA4665; genus DATIIY01. Next base: position 58,316 of record DATIIY010000005.1, on the reverse strand, counting down.
ACTTTTTAATTCGAAATTCATCCCAGTATGCCAGCTCTTCGGAATTCAAGCTATGAGGGAAATTTCTAGCTTTATAAAGCAGCAAAAGACTATTTAGCCGCCTGTCATCAAATTTTGAAAAATAGTTGTTTAATTCAATTGGATCGGTTTGGCGCAATTTAGTCATCAATATTTTGTCTTTATTAGTCATAAAACCATCGTAGAGGCGGTCATCAACAGATAAATCGTCTTCAATAATCACAGTCTGAACCAAGGCCCGTTCCTCATCCAGGCGCTCTACGGCTTGGAATAATTTGGCAACAAAACTTTTGGAATGCTTAGTTACTTGAACAGCGTTATCCAAGATTTGCTGCCGCGTCAGGCGGAGCCTGGCTAATGTATCTTTATCCTTGACCACACCCGGAATTACAGCCGGACAGCGGTTATATTTTAAAGTCTTGACCGGTAACCGAACTGCCTCGGGGTCACGGGTGAACTTCCAGGCGTCAATAATTTCGTTGACTGTCAACTTCAGAAATGGCGTCGGATCGATGCGTAAATCATAAACAAGTGCATAATCCTGTTGGTCACGCCTTCCCAGAAACAAAGCCGCGGTAGTATGTAAAAACTGACTTGAAAAGCTGCCCGACGTATACATGAAGGGTTTGCCACTTTCTACCAGCGACCGGACTTTGGCTTTGGACCTATATTCAAGCAAATAGTTGAATAGCTGGGGTTGCTTGGATTTGATTAGCTGCGCAAGATAAATGGTCGCCATTACATCGCTCATGGCATCATGTGCTGCAGTATGTTCAAGCTTATTTATACTGCTTAAGTATTCCAATCGATTTGTTGGTTTGCCATCAGCTGCAAAAGGCCATTTTATGCCATCTGGCTTCAGTGCTCTAGTCATGCGTGCGACATCCAATAAGTCCCAGCGTGAATTGCCATCCTTCCACTGCCATTCATAGGCATCATAAAAACTACGATAATTGGTAAATCGCATAAATTCATCGTCAAAGCGAATATTATTAAATCCCACAAAAATGGTGTCCGGTTTTACCGCTACATGATAAAACTGCTTCAAAAATTCGGCCTCACTAATGCCATCAGCAATAGTTTGCTGTGGAGTAATTCCGGTTACCAATACTGCTTCCGGATCCGGTACGGTATCGCTAACCATTTTAATTAACACGTTAAGTTGTTCGCCAATTGGTTTGAAATCCATATCAGTCCGTTGTCCGGCGAATTGCATTATCCGGGCCTGTGAAGGTCTAAAGCCCGAAGTCTCCAGGTCATAAAAATAAAAGCTGGCCGCCATGATACTCCTCAGTTTAGCATTAGATTAAAGTATGGGAGGATGTTTAATAAGTTAGTTTCGACTTGGGATCGGTACCGAATTGAATTGTTTGACCAACTTTAATATTTTGACGATTTAGCTCATTCAATATACCCATTTTTTTCATTATATCGAATAGGCGATCAGTGCCGCTAACTGAGTTAAAGTCTGTACGTTTGGCAAACTGCTCAATTTTGACACCGCTAACGATGAATTTTTTGCCTTTAACAATTACCTGCCATTCATTTTGTCTTTGACTGTCAGAGATAGTTAAAACTGGAACTGCCGGAACGATTGGCGCTTTGGGCTTATTGGCTATGGCTTTTTGGATGGTTTCTTTAATTGTGTATAGCATCGGTCTTAAGCCATAACCCGTCTGTGCCGAAATCGCAAAAATGGGTGTAGCTTTTGGTGCTGCGTTTTGCAACTGTTTAATTAGATCGTCTACAATTTCACTGTCTAGCCCTTCAACTTTATTGATGGCAACTATTTCCGGCCGATTAATCAATTCGGATTTATAAGCTTCTAACTCCGTTTTGATTTCCAGATAAGCGGTAACGATATCGGGAGAGTAGGCATCGATCATATGCAATATTACCGAAGTTCGTTCAACATGACGTAAAAAGTCATGTCCTAAACCTTTGCCAGTCGACGCACCCTTAATTAATCCGGGGATATCAGCTATCAAAATACTGGTGGTATTATCAATATCAGTTACTCCTAAATGTGGGGTCAGGGTGGTGAACGGATAATCACCGACCTCAGGATGAGCATTACTTAACTTGTTAAGTAATGTAGACTTCCCGGCGTTTGGTAATCCGATCAAGCCAACATCAGCTATCATTTTAAGTTCTAACTTTATTTCTTGAGTTTCGCCGGGCTCGCCCTTCTCAGCAATTTTGGGTGCTTGGCGTCGGGATGAAACGAAGTGGGCATTACCATAACCACCCCGACCGCCCTTGGCGATGATTGCCTGTTGCCCGTCTTCCGTTAAATCGGCAATAACTTCATTGGTTAAAGTAGTGGCCGCCGTTCCGACCGGTACGGCTAATAACAGATCTGGCGCACTGCGTCCATGTTTTCGGCTTTGCCCTCCGGGCTGGCCGCTCTCAGCTTCTATTATTTTACGGTATCGAAAGGTCGATAACGTATTCTGGTTTCGGCTAGCCAGCAATATAATATCGCCGCCATTGCCGCCATCACCACCATCAGGTCCACCTTTATTAATAAATTTCTCATGTCGAAAACTCATTCGGCCATTGCCGCCATTGCCAGCCACAACTGTAATTTGTACTCTGTCAACAAAACTCATAGTAGCTTATAGAGTAGCGGTTTTGAGAACTACGGTCTAGCCAAAAGCTCACAATTAATGAGAAATATAGTTTGCAAAGTGACTGGCTGGAACCCATCCGCTTTGACCAACCCGGCCCCATCCGGCCAAGCCATTCATATCCCGATATCTAATCATAGTGCCGTCCGGTGAGACGTCGTCAACTAATGCTACGTGACCTTCGCCACCGCCAACTTGGGCAATTGCGCCGTTAGAAGGCCCTTTGCTGACATTCCAGCCACTATAGCGAGCATAAATAGCCCAAGTGCTGGCATTGCCCCAGTTAGCTGGTACGGGGACCTGTGTGGCAACATACCAAGTACAATATCCATAATCATATCCATTAATCCCGTAAATTGGATTGCTGCCCCACGCAAATCCACTGGAAACTTGACGCGCCGTTTGGCCACCGCCTTCAACGGCATTAGGTAGGATTATCTGTTCACCGGGAGTTAAACCGGTAACTTCTGCATCGTTATAAGCAATGATCTGATCCTGATTTGCGTTAAATCTGGCCGCTAGACTGGCTGGTGTATCACCAGCTTTGACCGTGTAAATGATACCGTTAACCGGCGGTATTAATAATTTCGTTCCAGCTGCAATTGCTTCACCTGACATATTATTCGACCATCGAATACTATCAGAAGTTACGCCAAAAGTGGCTGCCAAGCTTGAAACAGTATCATTGGCTTTAGCGGTGTACGTTTGAATATCAGAGCGCGATTTCAGTGCAGTGGATATAACCTGAGGTTCGCTGACAACATTATCTGTGGAAGGGGCCAAAGCTACTTCAGCTGCCTTGGATTGGGCTTGATTAGTGATTGCTGTGGTCTCAGGTAAACCGTTGAGTTGAGCAATTGTTTGGGCTATATCGGCTGATGATAATTGATCGGCTGGATTTACGGTATTCTCAGAAGTAGCGCTGGCCACCGATTTGGCTGTTGTAGTAGTCTTCTGACTTTGGATAACAATTGTAAGTATCAGGCCTACAATAATTACATTGGTCATAACGATAGCGGCGCCGATTGCCCGGCGCCGTACTGATTGTCTTCGAATTTTAACCTGCCATCTTTTGTAAAAACTGCCTGACCGAGCTGAAGCCGGTGCGGACATACGGGAGGTTAATGGTACTGAGTGCGTAGTACTAATACATGCTCCTGGCCAACGATCGGTTAGCCAATCATAGCGCTTACAGACGTTTAGTATTAATTGATGGCTATAAGCCGATTACTCTAACTGTATCTGTCGCTACGGTAACCATTTACAGAGTCAAAAGGTTAGGACCTCTGTCAAAAAGTTACTGGCCTATTATAACAAACTGTCAATATCGAGCAAGGTTTTTATGTTTAGGTTATAAAAATTTAATTACCACATAATTTGTGGCAGTATTTGGCACTTATAGCCTGCTGATCTTCAAAGGTAGTTGTAAAGTACGTCGTGCCATCGTCGCCAGTTACGAAATATAACCAATTAGTAGAAGCCGGGTGAGTGGCTGCGGCTAACGAAGTGTCGCTGATGGTGCTAATCGGTGTAGGCGGCAGACCGGGGTGCTTAAGGGTATTATAAGGAGAATCGTAATTGAGATTAGGCGATTGTCCAGCTACAATTGATCCATATTTTGCCGTGACATCCGAACCGAGAACACTATTGGCCTTAAGCCGTGATAAAAAGACTTGTGCGACTTGTGGCTGATCACTGGATTTACTAACTTCCTGATCGACTATTGATGATAATATTAGACCTTGATAGGTATTTAAATTTTCTGATGCAAAAGCTGATTGCACGTCAGAAGTTAGATGATTGCCCATTTCAGTCAGAGATTCACGAATTATTAAAGCTGGCGAAGTTGATGAATCTTTTTGAAAGGAATCAGGCCAGAGTAAGCCCTCCAAAGTATTAACTTCGGCTGGTTTGAAAGCCAGTACAGGTAAGTCAGAATATTGTGCAGGATTCAGGGCTTGATCAACAGACGGCGGCGCAAAACCGTCATTTATCAGATCAGCTCGGACTTGATCGATGCGCCGGCCAGGCAATATGGTTACTAGCCTGGTGGCAACTTTGCCTTTTGTTAAAGTCGTAATAATTGAAGGTGTAGTCTGACTGGGTGAAATAGCATAAGTTCCGGCTTGCAATTTATTAGTCAATTCTTTGCTGTGTACATATAGCTGAAAAGCCCAGGCACTGCGAATTAAATGTCTGGATTCTAAATTGTTAGATATTTGTTTAACAGATTGACCTTCATCAACATTGAAAATTTGAGTAGCTTGACTGTTACTAACCGGTTTTAAATCCTGGTTATAAACATGCCTGGAAACAGCGATTCCGCTTAAAATTAAAAATATAAGTATACCCAATAACCACCAGATACGATTAGGTAAAACAAAGCGTCGGCGGCCCAGTATGCGTCCCATTTTCAAATCCTCCGAATTGATGTCAGATAATCTTCCAAAATATAGGTTGCCGCTAAGCTGTCAATATCACTACGCTGATACACTTTACCACGACTCTTAAGTTCAGCTTCAGCCTGCTTAGAAGTCACCGCTTCATCCTGAAACACTATAGTTAAATTAAATCGCTGCCTCAATCTCTTAACAAAATCTTCAACAGAGGCAGTTTGGGCAGTTGACTGACCATCTAAACCGCGAGGCAAGCCAACAATCAAGGTGTTAACGTTCTCTGAATCTATTATCTTTTGCAGTGAGTCGAAGAACTTATCATTACGCGTTAAAGTAATGTAAGGACGCGCTATCCCCGCCGCCAAGCTAGCAAATGCAACACCAACCAGGCGTTCTCCCACATCCAAGCCGAGTATTGACTCAGGGGTTTCCGGCACCTGAATTACTCGATTTGGATGTGCTGGCCGGTTTAGCTATATGCACGGTTATTCGACTGGTTTTCTTAGGTGCGGAACTTATCCAAAACGGACTAAGTTTAACATCTACATTTGTGACATCCGGATTACTACTAAGTGAAGCTTTAATAGCACCGGCTTTTTGTCCGGCAGCTTGTTGCTTGATATCGTTAATGTTCAAATCAGGGCCAGCTGTCACTTTAGTGCTCAAAGTAATTTGGGCAGAAGTGTTATTAATGGAGTCAACGTTATAAACAGCTTTGGCGAGTCCCCTGTCCAGTATTTTCTGCTTACTGGGATCAATCTGATTATTAACATTATCATCAATTAACTTGTTAAGGTCCTCCTGCTTGACACCGAATTCAGTATAAGTAACCATTTCTGTTACGGTAACAGTATTACCAACTTGGCCTAAAGCTGGTGAGCTGGTTACTACCGGAGTTCCGGCCGTATAGGTGGCAGACAATGGATATAAACCTTGGGATTTGAGTTGAGTTTCCAAGGCTTTCTTTACCGATTCATCAGTAGCCGGAATTTTGTTCTTAGCAGTATTAATATCGTTTTGGTTTACAGTCTGAACAATATTATCCGTACCGCCGGAAATAGTGCTGCTAGGCGTTCCCGACAAATTAGATGAAGAGTAACCGGCAACCGTAAAACTGTTTGCTCCGTTATAGCTGGTTCCACCGTTTTGAGCAATTACATCTACATTAGCGTGACCATTGTTGTGGCAAGACCCGTCTTTGCTATAAACACTATCTGGAACATTTACAGTTTGTTGCGTAATAAAAGTATTACCCCCGGAACTCAATCCAGTACCAGATGGAAGTAAAATATTGTCGCCGGAACAATTTGTTAACGTGACCGCACCGCTGGCTTTGTTGCCGTTATTTTTCTGGCCGGTAGTGGGTGCTTGTTGAGAATAAGATTTCTGTTGGCTGGCGAGCTTGGCAGGAATCACAGAATTGGGCAGATCCAGTGTTTTGGCAGTAGTTGAAAGATTGAGGCCTAAGTTAGCGTCAACTGAAGTGGCATCAGTTTTGATATTTATTGTTGCTTTGGGCAGTGCGACAGTGGCAAATATAATACCTGAAATTAAAAGTGCCAGAATCAGTGCTCCGACTACTAACAACATTCGAAAACGATCAAAATCCGGTATCTTCAGCTTTTTGTCTTTTTTGCCTTTAGATTTGGGCGGATCGAAACTGCGGCCACCGGCCGGTGGTTTGGTAGCGGCTTCTGGCGGTATATCATCGTCCAGTTCAAGAGTTTCAACTCCTCCCTCAGCCGGAGGAGGCGTTAAAGCAGCAGCACCGGCTAGCAGGCCGACCGGTGTAGCACCATCAATAGGGACTTCGTCTGATTGGCCGGCATCTTCATCAACAGTATCTTCGCTATCATCCGTAAGTGCTGGTGCCAACGGAATTGTCGGCTTACTGGATAATGTTTTGGCAACATGTACTCCGGCCGCGCCGGCCAATGGTAGCAAACCAGCTTCCGATGTTATTAGTACTAAGTTTTTCTTACTGCTATCAGCTGCTCGCTTCAGCAATTTCATATTAACAATACTTTGAAATACGCTAGCTCGTTTGGGCAATACCAACGCTACAACTTTGCTCGGGCTACCTTTTAATTTATCGATAATGCCGGTTATTTCATCATCAATATCGATGTAAATAGTATCTTTGTCTTTTGCGGTCATGTTCAGATACTCAACATTCTATCAATTTTATCCCGGATTGAGCCATTATCCTCGGCGAATTGCTTAGTATCCATGCCGACTCGCAGAAGCCCCATAGCGGTAATAAAAGTATGGTCATTGACGTCACCAGTAAGATCAGTAATGCTAGCTACCTGTCCTGGTCGAATATGATGAACGCTGGGTTTACGAGTAAACGGCAAGCTTTTGTACCACTCGGTATTCTCTAATCGGCTCATAAGCAGATCCAGAGACGAACCGCCGCCACAAAGAAATAATCGGTGCGGCAAATGGTCAAGCTTGGTAAACTCACTGAGCGCTAATTCGATGCCGCCAATCCAAACATCTGCGGTTTTGCCCAATGCCGCTTCGATAGCTGGCCGCTGACTAACCGGCGCTTGATTAGTGCTTAATCCAACTTTATAATCCTCAGCTTTTTCAAAAGACACGCTTAAATCGCGTTCGATGGCATGAGTGTAAGCCCGTCCGCCAATACCAAACATTTTAGTACCCTGTACTCCGCCATCGTTGACTACTGCAATATCAGTTGTGCCACCACCTACATCCATTAATATTGCGCTTAAACTTTGATTAGGATTGTTACCTATCACCGCGCGTGCCACTGCGAATGGCTCAGCCGCGACTGCCAACAGATCAAGGTCAAGTTCCTGGGCGGTTTTCTCTAATGCACCAATATGAATCATTGGCGCAAAGGCGGTATATAGTTGTATTTCGATATCCTTACCCTGAAATCCGATTGGATTAGTTACCGGATAACCATCTATTTCGATGCTTACCAAAGCACTATTAACCAAACGCACTTCGACTTCCTTGCCGCCCAGCTCCCAGGCTAGCTGCTGCTTGGCTTTGGTCTGAGCCCGATCTTGGACTAAATTAATGATCTTTTCCATTTCTACAATATCGAGTGGTTTGGTGGCTTGCTTACGAGCCACTCGGACAGTGGTCGTGGTGCCTTTTACCAACTCACCGGCAATACCTATAATAGCTGCTCTGACGCTTACATCAGCTTGTTCTTCAGCTTGATTCAAAGCTTTGTCACAATTCTCGACTACGGCGGCGATATCGGCGATGGCTCCGGCTTGCATATCAGTAAGCCCCTGATGTTGGCGGCCGACCCCAATAATTTCGACCGTGCCGGCAGTGTTATTGATTTTACCGATCAAGGCCTTGACAAACTCTGTACCTATATCCAGGGCTACCAGATAATCATCGCCTTGTTTACCGCTGCGTTCGCGAACTTTGCTGGAGGCCCTTTGTGCGCCGGCTTGGGCTTTGTGCGCCACAGTGCTGCCGACACGTTTAAACTGTTGAAGCATATCCATTATTTTAGCACAACTTCCCCTGACAAAAGCCTGATTCAAACTGTAACTGCTAATCAATCACTATGCCGGTGACGATAGTAAAACATCATTGTCACCCACATATATGTCAAACCTTGAATACAACCAGCCACTAGCGGAAGTGAATGTATTAATAATCCATATGTAAGTGTAAAAGTCATGGCAATAGTTGCTAAGTACAAACCCTTTTCCGACAAACCGCTAACTTTTTTACGTCTCACGATACGCATAAGCTGTGGAGTCCCGGCCATCCAGTTATAAAGCATACCTAGCCAACCGCCAGCGCCAGGGTTATGAATCAACACATAACTGGTGACAGGCCCGATGATGGCGATGGCAATCAAGCCCCTTACGAACTGCTTATGGTTTGAAAGTATATATCCGAGTATTGCTATCCCCAGCATAAGTACCAAAATATTCGTAAAAAATGGAAACCACAGATGATTAATCCCAAAATAAGTGCACCAACCAACATTGCCAGCCGCATTTAACGTCTGACTGGGGGCTGATAACCCGCGTGTATTGCCCGTTCTAGCCAGGCGGCGAAGTTGGGCAGCCGCGCTTAATACCCAAGCCCCTTCACCGACAACTATCAGTGCATTTTCAAGCAGCGTCGGCTGAACAATCATAACCAGAGTTTAACATGATGCTTAAGTTTGTATGACAGCTAATTGACAGATATCATAACTTCTGTAAAACTATTTAAATGAAGCGGTGTTTAAATGTCTGAATTTTTTATTGAGATTGGTGCAACTAAATATTTAAGTTGTATAGGTATAAAACCACCAGTTGATCCTGAATTAAGAGAAGAAATTCTTGATCATATTGATCGAGAAGATGAATTGGAAGCAGTTGGCAATGGACGAGATTTGACTACTTTAAAACTTCCAAATGGTGAAGAATATTCTGAACTTGCATTAAAATCTAAAGAAGATGATTTTAGGGGTCAAAGAATTAACCGAATTGTTCTAGAAATGCGCAGATTAATTGAAGAAGCTGACCCCGAAAATAATGTATTTTTTGATCCAGAAATAAAAAATCTCAATACCGATCAATATTTGTTTGTTGGCCCGGGTAAATAATTAGGCTAGAACAGCTTTGATGCGGCGAATGCCGGCTGAGCTGGACTCTTCTTTAATTATCTTGAATCTTTTGCTTCCTTCGGCAAGTTGAGATGTGTGTACAACATGCGGGCCACCGCAGATTTCGAAACTATACGGTTTGTTAGCACCCGCAGCAATCATTTTATAAACTTTGACCGTGTCGCCGTAGCGATCACCAAATTGTCCAAGTGCGCCCTTTTCTTCAATGGCAACATTAGTCGCATATTCTTCGTAAGAAACGTTGAGATCTCTGTCGATTTGTTCGTTTACAATCTCTTCCACTTGTTTAATTTGCTCAGGTGTCATTTTCTCCGAATGGCTGAAGTCGAATCTGAGTCGTTCCTCTGTTATATTTGAGCCACGCTGAATTACATGATCGCCTAGTACATCGCGAAGAGCTTGATACATCAAATGCGTGGCCGTGTGATATTTCTTGTGCTGCAAGGTTTGGCCCCCCAGACCGCCTTTAAAAACGCCTTTACTGGCAGTTTGTGAACGCTCACGCTGCTCATTCATTTTATTTTCAAATTCCTGTTTCCAATTTTCACTTGGTTTCCAACCTGTTGTAAATGCTTCTTCCAAAGTGAGTTCCACCGGAAAGCCGTAGGTATCGTAGAGTTTAAAAATAATTTCTCCATTTAATGCTTCTTTTTGATTTTCACCATAAAGCTTCTGGAATTCCTGGAGACCTTTGCGGAGCGTTTGGCGAAAGGCTTTTTCCTCTTTGGTAAGCACACTGATAACCTTTTCACGATTTTTCACGACTTCTTCAAAATCATCAGCATACAGATCGGCGATGACCGGCACAATTTGTTCAAGAAAGTTTTGTTCGATACCCAATTCAAATGCTTGTCGTATTGCCCGCCGCATCAAACGACGCATAACATAGCCTTGCTCCTTATTACTTGGCGTAATACCATCGACTGCCAAAAAAGTGGCGGCCCGCAAATGGTCGGTAATAACTCGCATACTTTCGGTGTGACTGTCATAAGTTTTGCCGGATAAATCTTCAAGTTTTGAAATAATCGGCTTTAATAGGCTGATTTTAAACACGTCTGGATTATCAATGGCCGCCACGGCCATGCGCTCCAAACCGCCGCCAAAATCTACGTTCGGTTTAGCTAGTGGCTCAAAGCCCTGTTCTGTTCGCTTAAAAGCCATAAACACACTGTTGGCGATTTCTAAAAACCGGCCGCACTCACAATTCGGATGACAGTTTTTACCCCATTTGATGTCGTGAGGCGTACCAAAGTCATAAAATACTTCAGTATCTGGGCCACCAGGTTCGCCTAATGGAGTTGAAGACTCGGCGCCGGCTCTACTCCACCAGTTTTTTGAGCCGTCATAGAAGAAGATGCGTCCATTCTGCATTCCATTGGAATATCCATCTGATTCAGATCCTATATCAACCTGAACAGATTCGATACCTTTTTTGGCAAATTGTGCAGCCCATAATTCAGCTGCTTCAGAATCTTTGGGAATATTGAATTCTTGGTTGCCCACATAGCAAGTTACGTAAAGCTTAGTCGGATCAAGCCCTACAACATTAGTCAGAAACTCAAAAAGCCAAGGAATTTCATCTGATTTGGTGTAATCACCGAATGACCAGTTACCCAGCATTTCGAAAAAGGTTGTGTGTCGATTGTCGCCGACTTCATCAATATCTTGAGCGCGTAGACAAGTTTGGCTATTGACAATGCGGCTACCGGCCGGGTGGGTTTCACCAAGCAAATACGAAATTAGCGGCTGCATACCTGAGCCGGTAAACAATGTAGTCGGGTCATTGTAAGGAACCAAAGATGCACGAGGTATAACTTTGTGGCCGCGTTCCACAAAAAAATCAATATAAGCCCTGCGAATCTCCTGCGCCGTCATATCTGTAAATTGTAGCAGATTTTCTGCTTAGCTCATGATGCCGCCGCCAAGACAAATTTCACCGTCATAAATAACGGCTGATTGGCCGGCTGCCAAACCTCGCTGCTCGTCATTTAAAATCAATTTATTTTTGTTAATTGAGCAGGGCACCAGGGGACCACGATACCTTAAACGGGCGAGATATGATTTATTTTTTTGGGGCGAAACATTTATCCAATGAATGTCACGCAATGAAATTTCTTTATGCCATAATTCAGGGTCATCCAAATTGGTAGTTACGGAGACAGAATTATTTTTAATATTTTTATGTGTGACATAGTATGGCAAGCCACCGCCGACTTGCAACCCATGACGTTGACCGATAGTGTAAAAAATAGCGCCATCGTGTTGACCGATTTCTTTGCCTTCTTGGTCTAATATTGGTCCGGCGGTCTGTGGGCCAAGTTCGTTAAGTAGAAATTCTTTGATGCCGACCTTGCCGACAAAACAAATACCTTGACTGTCTTTTTTATCAGCAGTATATAGTTTTAATTTTTTGGCGATAACTCGGACTTGGCTTTTATGGTATTCACCAATTGGCATCAAGCTTTTTCTGAGCGCTTCAGCGGTTACACGATATAAAAAATAGCTTTGGTCTTTGCTCGGATCAAGACCGGTAAGTAGCTGACCGTCATTAATTCTGGCGTAATGACCGGTAGCTATCAGTTCGGCGCCGTCTTCAATCGAGGTATCCAGAAATAATTTAAATTTTACTTCCTGGTTACACATAACATCCGGATTAGGAGTGCGGCCGGCTTGATATTCACTAACCATGTAATTCACGACCTTGTGACGGTATTGTTTCTCGAAATCGAAAAGTTTGAAAGTAATGCCCAGCTCCACCGCCACACGCTTGGCATCCAGATAATCTTCTTGCCATGGACAAATAAAACCGGGAAAGTCTTCGCTCCAGTTTTTCATATAAACTCCCGTTACATCAAAACCTTGCTGCTTGAGTAAAGCAGCTGTGACAGAAGAATCAACTCCGCCCGACATGCCGACATAGACTTTTTGGGACATAGCCTAATATTTTATCAAATTTATCAAAATATCAGACGTCGAGAAAAACAATAACCTCATCAGCTTTGATGTGGATTATGCCGCCTGAAATGCTAACTTTTTGTGCGCCCTGATCAACAGTTCGAATTATCAAATCGCACGGACTTAATAGCGAAATAAAATTATGATGTTTTGGTAGGATATCAAATGGGCCAGTATCGCTTTCGGCACTGATGCTAAATGCCGGACCATCGAAATACATTCGAAATGGAGAATGTACTTTCACTTGCATGCTTACGTTTTCACCGGAGGCTTTTTGGTATTTATTAAAAGCTTTGGTCTGTTCATTATCAGTATCCGAATCTTTTTGAAAAGTATCAATTACTTGATTGGGGTCGATATTATTATTAGTCTGATTATCCATTACTGCTGCCTAAACTATAATTTCTTCAATACTTTTGAGAGTATTTTCTCGAGTGAAAAAGTCACCAGGTATACCGTTAAGTCGGGTCATGACATGCATATTCTGTGCAAAATTGTTGATAAGCTTCTTGGCCTTAGCATAATCTGACCGGTCCGCGGGGCTAAGCTCATTTTCTCCAATAATTGCAATTATTCCTTTAAGCGAGTTATATTTCTGGAGCAAAGCTTGAACTTGCACGCTTAATAAATAATGTCTTTCGCCAACTATTTCCGGTGTCAGAAGTGACGATGTAGTTAAATTAAGATCAACCGCCGGACGAATTCCCTGCTCAGCCACTTTTCTGGATAGAACAATCACGGAGTCCATTTCGTGCTCAATAAACTGTACGGCCGGGTCACTAATATCATCAGCCGGTACGTAAATAGTTTGTACTGAAGTTATAGATCCGTTTTCATTAGAACTTAAGCGGTCCTGAAGCACTTTTACATCCGTAAACACCGTCGCCTCATAGCCACCTTCGCTAGGGACTTCGTCTAGCGTAGTCGAAAGTTCATTGCGCGCCTGGACATGACGGTACATATTATCTGCAAAAAAAAGTACATCCTTGTGTTGTTGATCACGGAAATATTCGGCACCCGCCACCGCCGACACTCCAATTAGGGAACGCTGAACCGGATTTTCATTCATTTGGGCAAAAAACAAGCAGGTGTTTTTAAGCAAATCATTATCTTTGAGCGTCATGTAAAGCTCATGTCCTTCACGGATTCGCTCACCAATACCTGAGAAGAAGGACAGCCCGCCACCACTCTGAGCGATGTTATTAATCAATTCCATTGTCAATACCGTTTTACCGACACCGGCACCACCGATAATGCCGATTTTGCGACCTTTCACGAAGGGAGTGAAAAAATCTATAACTTTAATGCCGGTTTCCAGAATTTCCAATTTAGCGGAAGAGAAATCAGATGTTCTGGGGGGTAGTTTCAAAATATCCTTGCGTGGCACCTGAGCGCTGACTTCTATTGGCTCCATGCCGTCCAACGGATCTCCCAAAGCATTTAATACCCGCCCGATAGTTGCCTGACCAACTGGAATTTCTATTCCTGTGTGCAAGCGCTCCACCGACATACCGCGGGCTAATCGCAAATCACTCCGGACATTAAGGCAGACTACGAGACCGCCGGATTCTATATGGTTTACTAATAATTGAGTGCCGTGACCGTTTTGAACTGCTACTAATTCATTGATATTTGGAGGATCATCATCAAATTGCGTATTGACAGTAAAGTCCCTAATTGCGGTAATAACTCCGGGCATTAGCGAGACCCCAATTTAGCTTTTTTTAACCCGTTGACAACTTCTTTTAAGCGTTCATCCTTAATTGCCCGTTTGGCATGATTATAAGCTAAACGCAGGTCCGATCTCGATTCTTCAGCCCTATCGTGTGAGGCACTCATAGCTCTAAAGCGTGATGCATATTGTGCGAGCTTGGAACCTAAAATAAGTTGGCTGATGGCTATTTGCATCATTGATCGCTCCAGATGTGCAGCCACCGCATAAGTTGATGGCTCAAAAATGTAAGTATCCTGGCTTATTAAGTCGCTCGATTTATTGCTAGATTGGCCTTGCTCTTGCACTACAGTAGAGAGTTCAATTCGCTTAACATCTTGAACCATAAGTGAAACATATTCCTGATAAAACAGTTTGGTAGAAATATATTTACGTACCTCCCGAATAATCGGCTGTGTATTGATGCCGGTATCTTTGCCTGGTAATTTAAAATATTTTTTGTAACTGATTCCCTGTTGAGCCAATTGTATGGCGCCGTGATGGCCTATTACAATAATGTCGTTTTTGTCTTTGTCGTAATCCTGCAACATAAGTTTTACTAATTTATGATCGATATCGCCGCTAAAACTACCTTCTGAGGTAATAATTATGAAAAGCTGTTTATCTATAATTTCGCCTGTTTCATCTCGGCCGAAACTAAACCCGGTGCCAGCTTTTAATTGAGAATAAATCTGCCAAAGTTCATCAAAAAAAACTTTGGATCGCTGAACCTGGTCTTTGATCTGCGCTATGCGCATGCTGGCAATACCCTCAAAAGCGCCGGTCAATTCCACCAGCGTCGCCATAGCTATTTCATCACGGCTGATATCAGTTAGCTCGCTCATCTTTTAACCCCTGTTGCTTGCTGTTCAGGTTGCTTTGCCTTGGCGTCCGATTTGTCTTTGTCGTTTTTAGAGCCCTCATTATCCTGCTGCTTGTCCTGATCTGTACTCTTTGACGTGGTTAATGACTTCGGAACCCCTTTTAACTCAATCAGGCATTTGGCCTTAAGCTCATCTCTCACTTCGTCGAATAATACATCACTGGTTACTTTTGGTGCGAATTCACCTACATTAAGTTTCAAAGCGTTTAGATCCAAATCTTCATTATCACCCAGACCCAGCACAATATCTAACATCAACTGCTGGCTCATAAGTGAATTTGTTTCGGATGGACTTTGAGTCAATAACTCCAACAAGAGCTTGCTGGTTGCCATAGTTTTCTTGGCTTCCACAGCTAATTCTGACCCGAAATGCGAAAATTCTTCAGCTTGTCGATAGTCGGCCAATACTCGAATCATTTTAGCTGCTAACTCCTTCTGTCGTTTGTTATGACCGGCTCCCCCAGCCCTAGTCACACTCAATCCCGTACTTACAGCCGGTCGAATTCCAGATCGGAAAATATCCATATCTAGAATCCACTGACCGTCGGTAATCGACATAATGTTGGTTGGTAAGTAAGCAGTAATGTCGCCACTCGGTGCATATACCATGGGAATACAGGTCAAACTATTGCCGGTTCGATCCAGTCGGCCG
The DNA here is from genome assembly GCA_035479135.1 of Saccharimonadales bacterium (SeqCode). Lineage (GTDB taxonomy): Bacteria > Patescibacteriota > Saccharimonadia > Saccharimonadales > UBA4665 > DATIIY01. Next base: position 42,453 of record DATIIY010000005.1, on the reverse strand, counting down.
GCTCGTTCAAGTAAACTGGAATGGGCGTAAAACATATCGCCCGGATATGAATCACGTCCCGGACTGACATCGGATAAAAGTGATATTTCGCGATAAGCATGGGCGTGAGAAGTTAAGTCATCATAAATTATAATCGTATCCTGATTAGATCTTTGCCAAAGGTATTCAGCCATCGAACAGGCCACATAGGGTGCAATGTAACTCATTATTAAAGATTCAAACATTGTAGAAACTACCACGATTGCTTTCTCTAAGCCGCCATTTTCTTGCAGCCTGGTTAAGAGGATATCTATATCGCTGCGACGCTTGGCTATCAGACAATAAACTACCACCTGATCAGTGTTTTTTTGGTTAATCGTTAGTTGAGTTGCCAGCGTGCTTTTACCAGATTTACCATCGCCAATTAAAGCCATGCGTTGTCCACGAACAATTGGCAGCAAGCTATCAATTACATTTACGCCACTTTCTAGCTGATCTTCCAGCATTCGACGTTCATGTAACATTGGCGCTCTGTTAAAAACCGGCCAGGTAGCATCAGCGGCAATCGGTCCTTTACCATCGAGCGGATCGCCAGTTACCGACACAACTCTACCTATAAAATCTTTGCCAACTTTGCAGACTAATTCCTGATGCTGGATTACGGCTGTCATGCCTACGGCCAGCGATTCTGCTCCAAGATGTAAAATTACCACATGATCATTGTGTATTTGATGAATATAGCCTTTGCTGCCATCTTCGAAGATAATCAGCGCATGAACCGCACTTGGTTGTAACCCCCGGACTCTGATCAGAAATCTTTCGACAGCAATAACTTCGCCAATCGGGTTACCGACCTTTACTAAGCGGTCAAAATGTCTATTTACTTCGCTCATTTAGTGACCTCGGTGTCCATTAAAGCCAGTTGCTGGATTAATAAATCACGATTTCTATTAAAATTTTCACGAAGTGATAGATCGAATCGGTGGTTTATGCCTCGAACAACGCAGCCCACGCCAATATTCGGTTGCAGACCGATGTGTACCAGGACAAACGGGTGGATTTCGAGGCGCAACCAGGACATTAGTTGTTCCATAAAATTTGCCGGTGGATCAGTGCCAAAACTGAAATGTAATAGTGGTGCTTGCGTTTTGACCGCCTGTAAGAAATTTGCTAACCTCTGACGATCGTCCAAAATTAATAAATTGGCTTTGTTGTGCGTAACCAGGCGATCCATTAGATAACTGGTTTTGGGAATTCGAAGCTCGTCACCAGCCTTGCGCAGCTTCCAACTCAGCACAGAGTCATTGATCATATCAAGTTCTCTAAGCAAACGCCCGACATCCGCCGGAGTACTAATCATTGTCGGCAGAGTCAAAACCCCTGCGGTTTGCTGATTGTTAAGCGCCATTTTGAATATCCTCTAATATGGCTTGCTTGTTGGCTTCCAGCTCTCCCAATATATATTCCAATTGGTCGCTTAAATCTATCTGATTGCCGATAGCGTCCAATACATAATGGTTAACAATATCGGCCATATTAGTTTCAAAGCGTCGTACCATCTGTTGTTTCTCCATAACAATATCTTTTTTTACTTCGTCACTAAGCATTTTCCGCTCGTCATCAATTGCTTCGTTGGTTTTCTGTATAGAATCAATCGCTAATTGCTTGGCGTCCATTATCGATTGTTCATATTTATTGAATTCTTCCTTGAGTTTTTTGGTAATCTCGCTCTTCATATAGTCATTAAGCTGAGATGTAGTAAGACGCAAATCCTGCTGCAGGAACATGGCATTTTCACCTATAATTTTTTCAAAGTGTAATCGCCCCCGGTTGCGCAGCTCTTCACGGAAATCAGCATTAAAAATATGTTCGACGTCCTGATCAACAGCTTCATTAATTGAATCAAACTGCTTGACAGTTGATTTGTGAGAATCACCGCCGATACGCACAGCCAACCAAATAAAAGCCACGCCAACAGCACCGAGCGCGGCCAGTATCAGAAACAACCACCAGATTGTCATGTTTGTTGACCCACCTTAGACATAGGTTTTCTACCGTGAAATACAAAAACACCTGCTAAAACAGATTGCTTAAGCTTCAGGTGTAAGTATAACTCAGAAACCAAGGCTCGACAAAAGCTAATTAAGCAGTTTAGCCAAAGTTTTTGTGACAATTGGTAATTGCTCAACGTCTGTGCCTCGACCCATTGTAAATCGCAAACTGGATTGCGCCGCTTCATCATTCAATCCAAGCGCTTTGAGTACATGCGAAGGCGTTTCATGACTGGCGCTGCAAGCCGAACCGGCAGCCGCCATAATACCGGCCTGGTCAAGCAGGATTAACAAGCGCTCGTTATCCTGACCGGGGATGGTAAGATGAACATTATTCGGCAAGCGAAAACGCTTTGATCCATTAATTTTCGCCGAAGGTACCATTTCATCAATTAATTCGAAGAATTTTTTTTGCAAATTTTGAAGTCGAAAAGATTCTTGATGATGCATGGTTTGGGCCAAGTCCAGCGCCTCTGCGAAACCAACGAGTCCAGCCACGTTTTCAGTCCCCGAACGCCAACCGCGTTCTTGGCCACCGCCGTCAATCAGCGGTGCTAACAGTACACCACCCTTAACATAAAGCGCACCAGACTGTTTGGGGCCATAAATTTTACCACCATTTAGACTTAACAGATCAACTCCCAAACGAGCTACGTGTATATCTAGATAATTAGCAGCCTGGCAGGCATCGGAGTGGAGATACAGGGGTAGATTGTTGTCTACTGAAATGCGCCTTTGACGAATTTTAGCAATTATTCTAGATACTTCTCTAATCGGTTGCACGGTGCCGATTTCATTGTTAGCTTGCATTATGCTAATTAGAACAGTTTGATCGTCAATTTTGGTTTCCAAATCTTCCAGATCTAACCGACCGTCAGCTTGGACTTTAATTACTCGATAATTATAATTCTGAGCCGGAAGAATAACCGATTCATGTTCAATAGCGCTGACCAAAATATTGGCATTTGGATATAGCTTCATAATGCCGTGAATGGCCAGATTGTTGGCTTCCGTTCCACCAGCCGTAAAAATAATCTCGCTACTTCGGGCGCCTAACCAATGTGCAACTTTTGAACGGGCCGCCGACATAGTCTTATTTACGTCAAGAGCGGCTTTGTAAGTTGCTGACGGATTATAAAACCGATCCATAAAAAACGGCTGCATGGCCGTCAGTACTGACTTGTCCATAGGTGTGGCGGCAGCATAATCCAGATAAATTGTCTTTTTGGCCATCCTAGATACCGAATAACTGGCGGGCATTATCAGTAGTTGAGCTGCTTATTTCAGTTAAGGTTAGGCCTCTTGATTCCGCCAAATGCTTGGCCACTTCCGCAATATTTTTGGGCACATTGATCCTACCACGTTTGGGGTTAGGCGACAGAAATGGGGAATCGGTTTCTAAAACCATTCTATCTAGCGGTACGGATTTTAGAACGGTTAACAACTCTTCGTCTTTGGTAAAAGTAGCAATCCCATTTACCCCAATATAAAGCCCCTTATTCAGTGCTTTGTTTAAATTATCTGCAGAGTCCGTAAAACTATGCAAAACACCTCTAATACCCTGATAGCTTTCGAATACCGGCCAAAAATCATCAAAGGCTTCACGGACGTGAAAGATAAGCGGTAAATTTTTACTTAAGGCCAACTCAATCTGAAATTTCAATACTTTTAGTTGATCATCACGCTTAGAATGTTTATGGTGAAAATCCAGGCCGCACTCGCCAACGGCCACTACATTTGGCTGATCTGCCAAAGCCGCAAATACCTGTAACTCATCAGTTTTATCAGCGTAGTGTTTGGATTCGTGAGGATGAATGCCTATAGCTGCCCAACAATTTAAGCGATGCTGAACAAATTCAACAGCCAGTTTACTATCGCTTGGATCACAGCCCACGCAAATCAAGCGCGTCACTTTGGCTGTTACGGCATCGGCAATAACTACGTCAGGGTAAACTACACCAGCTTCCTCCCACATCTGACGAGTAATCCGCTCGCCTCGACGCTGACCTATCGATTGAATGTGACAATGAGTATCAACTAATTCCATTATTAATTCGCAACGACCGTATCGTTTTTAACTTCATGTTTTGGGAATAGCGTTCCCTCGATCGGTTGTACTTCATCACCTTTAAAAACAGCCTTTATTTTGGCGGCTGTATCTGGTAAAAAAGGTTCCAACAGCTCTGCGATATTTATTAGTGAGCTGCATTGGTAAGCAAGTACTTCACGTAAATGATCGGCGTCACCTTCTTTGGCAATTGCCCATGGTTTTTCTTCGTCAATGTATTGATTTAATCCCCTGACCTGCTCCCAAATATCTTCAATTGCCTTATCAAACCGACAGCTTGCCAATGCTTCCTCATAAGCTGACGTGTCGTGGTCGGCTGGTGGCAACTCGCCGGTCTTGCCGGCCTGATAGCGCTCGACCATGCTGACCGTTCGCTGCACGGCATTACCCAACTCATTAGCCAGTTCATTGTTATAAGCGGCCGCCAGCCGATCCCAGCTGAAATCCCCGTCTTCATAACTTGGCACATGGCGTAGAAAATAATAGCGGCAAGCATCAATGCCGTAAGGTTTGACGACATCCGCCGGGTGTAATACATTGCCAAGACTTTTACTCATTTTTTTGCCTTCAACAGTAATAAATCCGTGAACGTAAAGTTGCTTAGGCAAAGGCAAACCGAGGCTCATTAGCATGGCGGGCCAGACACCACAGTGAAATCTAATAATATCCTTCCCAATTATCTGCACGTCTGCCGGCCAAAAATTTTTAAAATCTTGGTGCTCCGGGTAGCCCAAAACAGTTATATAATTCATTAACGCTTCGAACCAGACATACATGTTTTGCTCAGCATCACCCGGTACTGGAATACCCCAGCCGATTTTATCCTTGTGCCTTGACACACTTATGTCTTCCAAGCCGCTTTTTAGCAGGCTGATAACTTCGTTGCGCCTGGTTTCGGGTACGATATTAAATTCCTTACTCTCAATTGCCTCTAGAATTTTTTGATTATACTTACTGAGTTTGAAGAAATAATTATCCTCTTCAATTTTTTCGTATGGTCGATTGTGATTAGGGCAGATTCCGTGGTTAGCTTTGGCCTCAGTTTCTGTCACGAACGCTTCATCGCCAGTGCAATACCAGCCTATATATTTGCCCTTGTAAATATCTTTCTTTAGGCTTTTCCAAATTAAGGCCGCACGCTGTTCGTGACCGGGGTCAGTGGTGCGAATAAATCGGTTACTGGAAACATTAAGTAACTGGCACAGATCTCGAAACCGTTCACTTATTTGGTCGGCAAATGCTTTTGGTGCTAAGCCGGCCTCGGCGGCTTTCTCGGCAACTTTGCCTCCATGCTCGTCCGCACCGGTACTAAATATTACATCGTCACCCAGCTGCCTCGCCCGGCGAGCCAAGACATCTGCATATAACAATTCCATAGCAAAGCCAATATGCGGATCGGCATTGACATAAGGAATAGAAGTAGTAACAAAATAATTGGACATTGCTTATAGTTTAACAGATGTACTCTGTCAATCGAGATCAAGCTTTACGATCTATGTAATCCTGGCAAAATCTTTCAAAAACAGAATTTGTCCAACCGAATCCGGTTTGCGATGGATAAAGCCCCTTGGCTGGTGGTTTCTCCGGTGACACGACATTGTATTTCTCCAGGAAAACATGATTGTCCTCGTACCATTGCAAGTTAGTTTTTAACCATTTCATGGCAATCCGCCGGGCGTCTTTGTGATATCCATAACGCTCCAAACCTTTAACCACCAAAAAGTGGAGTGGCGCCCAACCGTTAGGATAAGCCCACTGCGTAGGTAAGCTGCCCAGCATGAACTGGCCCAATGGCAACGCGTCAGTTGTCGACAAACCGCCCTTGTGTTCAAATCGTTTAAGAGATTTAACCAAAGCGGCAGCCTGCTGTTCATCTACCATGCCAGCCCACAATGGATAATAGGTCGCCAGGCTGCTGGTACCACCGCGTTTCTCTTTGACATAATTGTAGTCATAATATAATCCTTTGGCTTTGTCCCACATCAATTCATTCATGGCTTTTTTGCGTTGATTGGCAGCATCATCCCAGAAGGCCGCTCCGCGTTTATCTTCAAATATTCGATCAGCCCGGGCAAAATCGGTCTCATATTTGTAAAGCAAAGCATTCAGATCAACCGGCAAAAAGTTAAGTGCCCGCCTATCAAATCTGGGGGTCATATCCCAGCCACTCTCAGCTTCAGCTAAATCGTGCAGATAATTAATGTCATAATATCGACTCAAACCTCTATATATCTGGCGTTCATTCGGTTTTTTGACACCCATCCAAACAGTCCGGTACTCCTGTTGGGCAATTATAATAGCTTGTCTGAGCCAATTATCACTTAGTTCATATTGCTGATATACGTCAAAAATGTAAGATGTCAAAAAAGGTGGTTGCGAGCGACCGGTCAGGTATGTTCTCGAGGCATTGGGAATAACTTTGAATCGCTTAAACAAAAAACAGAGGTCTTCTAGAATACCAACCACCAAATCGCGATGTTCTTTGTCTAATAACGATTGGACCATAAAATAGCTATCCCAATAGTACAGCTCGTTATAGTCGAAACCGGTTTTGGCTCGATACGATGGCACAATATAAGGTTTGGGCAGTCCGAGCAGACTCTCATCATCCTTCGGATGAAAGCGTTCAACCCTGGTCCAATACTTAGCCACAAATTCACGGGCTCCTTTAACATCCTCAGCCGATAACTCTTTATCTGGCCGGAATGATAATTGTAGCGTTTGAGCAACTAAATCTTTTGCTTTTTGTAGGTTGGGCATACTTTCCTAGCCTACGGCTGTCCGGCAACAAGGTCAAGCCTAGCCTAATAAACAGAAAAGTGAGTAGCTTGCACTACTCACTTTTATTCGTACTAAATAATCTATTTAGTAATTGTTGCGACCGTAGCCGCCACCACCGCCACCGCCATCACGCGGACGCTCTTCTCGGGGGCGAGCCTCATTGACTACAATAGCTCGACCGTCAAGCTCTTTGCCATTGAGTTCATCAATAGCTTTCTTGGCTTCTTCGTCGCTGGACATCTCCACAAATCCGAAGCCTTTGCTACGGTTGGTTTCGCGGTCCATGATGACACTAGCAGACACAACTGTGCCAGCGCTTGAAAAGAATTCCTTCAAGCTGTCATCGTTAGTGGCCCAGGCAAGGGAGCCAATGAATAGTTTGGTTGCCATACTTTTATCTCCTCGTACGATCCGAGGTAATCTGGCAAACCAGTTAGCTGCGCCTCATATACACGTACTTATCTTAATTAACTTAATTAACTCTAGAACCTAACACTACGTTATTAGCAGCTTTTCTAGCACCGTCAGTGTAACAGACACATTCCGGTTAAACAAGTGCAAAAAGAAGGCAATTATTTGCTAACTTCTTAAATAAGTAGTATAATTAGTTAATTAAACGGTAAAATTAATGCCCAATAGAGAGAAAGTCCCAGATCAAAATTTCCAATTACCATTTGGTCCAGTACTGCCAGAAGTCTGGGATGGTATCAAGACTCACGGTATACAAGTCACTCACGGTCATGTTATCCAATTTGCCGTAGTTAATCCTAATTCGCCAAATCAGAATCTTTTAAGTCCTGGCGTAACTGGACGAAAAGTCGGAGATAGCATGGTAATAGTTCAGACAGAATCCGATAAACCATCTGATAGCACAGTTGAAGGTGATGAACTAAGCCCTCAAGCACAACTTATCCGTGACACATATAAGTCACCGCTGGAATGGAAACATGCTATAGCCACTCGATTTGCTCGAAACGCAGCTAGAGATCTTATGTTTTTTCCAGATCCCGACATGAATTAAATTAGTCAGATAGGAAAGGCCTGCTTCAGGCAAAAGAATTACTGGGTGTGGCCTTTGCTTTGAACCGGCATGCCGACTCGAGACTGAGCAGCAGCATTTTTATCCGATTGTGAACTTACATATTGACCGTGGTTGCCACTAAATTGTGTCGCAGAACCAGCAGGCATGGTAAAGCTTTGGCAATTACTGTCTACTGTTCCACTTACTGAGCCGTCATTGGGGTTAATAAATCCCGTCAAGTGATATTCCGTACCTTGAGCCGTACCAGTATATGTAATACTAAAAGCAACGTTAACTCCCGTTATATTTCCAGAAGCGACCCAAGTATAGCTTTGGTCGGGATCATAGGAGCCAGTACCAGTAAAATTACCGCCACTTCCTTGCGTGACCGTATTTAGTGTATGAGCATATGGACTGCCGCCACATATAAAGTTTATTGCGCTTGGTGCGGTTAATTGCCATGGACCAGGCACCGTTGCCACGCTAGCGTTTGATGTACCAACAAAAGCCAAGGAACCTGCTACACCTGTTAGTGCAATTGCCAAGCTTGAAACGGCAACAGCAGCTTTAGTTTTATATTTTTTTACACCTTCCCGAATATTATAATTAACCCTCATTAAACCCTCCTCATGATTTATTGTTTGTGCTTAATATTATATCCCATGAGTCAATTTTATTTTAATAAAAAGTTGATTCCTAGTTAATTCTTATATCAATAACTTTTGACAATAATATACGCTTAAGCTTAAATACTATTTATAGCAAATAAGGAAACAAATATGAAAAAACTACAGTTGAGACTAAACCACCACGGCTTTGCGCACACAGAATTAATTTTAAGCGTACTTGTTATAGGCGTAATAATAGCAGTTGGAACTTTTATAATTACAAATTCTCATGCACAAGCCCCTAGCTCGCCATCGAACAGTGCAATCACCTCAAACAGTCATAAGAAAAATAAGACACCTCAACCGATTGCATGTACTTTTACGGCTGATACGTTAGCTAATAACTTAACAGCCACAGGCGGTGGTTTGCAAAACAGTTCAAACTACACCTATCAGATATATGCGTCTGATGGGACTGCAAACATTGGTAGCGTCGGAGGCGGCGAACTAACAACGGATTCTACAGGAACATTTACTTGGACCTCTGGAAGTCAAGAGAATTTAAAATGGTTTATGAGTGTCTACCCTAGCGAAAAAACTTTAACGTTCAGTGTCTACCCAATAGTTGGTCAAAAAACTGACCTAAATACAGTAGTGAGTACTTGCACTGTTACACCTTAAACTCAAAATACAGATTAGGAACAAACAAAAAAGCACTATCATTTGTCGATTATGCCAATATTGATGAGCTGATCGAAATAGTTCAACTCTCATTTTTGAAGAAATAGCCAGATGGCGGTTTTTACTCTGCGATGACTATTTAGATTACAAGAACGATTAAAAACGGCATAAGAGATTAATTATCTCCTGACGGTATTCTCCACTTTTTTAGTCACTTAGCACAACTTATTGAGAGAAGCCGTTATTGTTAACTAGGCTGTAAGATGGAAGCAGAACAAGTACTGTATAAATTATTGCTGCTAATGGAGCGAAAACGATTAGTGCAGCGATAAAAACTATTAGTAACCTTGTTCCTGACTGCTTGAAACGAGTGGTCTTATAATAAAAAGTTGCTGCAACTGACAGCCACACCAAGCCAAGCCAATATAATAAGGATACTGAATTCGTCGATTTATTATCCTTTATGGCATGCATTATAATTCTGCCTTCAATAAAAGATTGTACTAAGAAAAGCACAACAAATAATAAGCTTAGTTTGAAGTAAGGTGATTTTATGTTTGGTTTCATATTTTAATATGATTAGCATAAACTCAATAAAAGTAAAAAGCAATAAAAGTATCCCAAATTATCTGAGGTAAAAGTACTTTTGGAGGAGCACCTCGAAAAAAGTTCACCCCTCATCTTCGATGAAATAGCCAGATGGCGGTATTTACTCTGGGACGATTATATAGATTATAAGAGTGATCAAAAGCGGCGTAAGAAGTTACCTATACCCTGATGGTATTCACCTACAATTAAACTTAAACAATCCAGCAGTCAGAACATGCTTGCATTACTTGACTTCCAAAGCTTGTCCATGAAATAGATTTTATTTCACAGGGATCGCCCAGACCCAGTATTGCATCCTGTAATTCTTCGACTCTTTCTTCGTCTTCATTAAATATAGCTTCTTGGATGAGTTTTGCCGCACTGTCTGCGCTTACTATGCCATGTTCTTCTAAAATGCATTTGGAATAGACGTGTAAAGAATTTATTGCGATTTCAGATACGGTGGGACTAAACCTTGATAATAAAGCAAGTCTTTGTGCTAAACCTTCTGGCAATAGTTCAGCTACTTCTTGGCTGGTTAGTTCATTTGGTTGCTCAAACTGAAATTCACTCATAAAAAATATCGTATCTTGATTACATAATTATGCAAGCATAAGCATTATGGAGGAGCTGGCGGGTACTGCCCCCGCGTCCGTTAGTTTATCTTGGTTGGTCGTCTACAGGTATAGTCCGTTTAGAAATCTTGGGCAATTGGCTATAAAGCGGACAAAAAACCAATTGCAGCAGTCCTAATCTTAGCGCACTAGTCGAACGGTCTAATGCGAGCGTCCGGAAGATATGAAATGCCTTTCAACTATCCGGGTCGTCTCAGGCATTGCTCACGATATTAGGCGTAAGCTGGTGCATAGCTGCGTGTGAATAACGAAGCTACACGATCAAAAACTTTTGCAGTTATTGAGTTTGCCTATACGCTGACAAGCGACCTGCTGATCCAACCGATAAAGTCCAACGTCGAGCTTAAAATTCAGCCCCGTATCTAGATTATATCACTTTAATGCAAATAATGCTAGTGCTAAAGTCCGAGTTGGTGATCACAACTACCGGCTTTGCCAGGCTGGCAGACTATGCGGTGAAGCTGCTGTAAACCACGGATTAATTGGAACTGCTCTTGCTCGCCGAGTTTAGCGATGTCTGGGCCTAAATTGCGACGCAACAGATTAGTGGCGGTCTCAGTGATTTGCATACCGAGAGTGGTGGGCGCAGTGATGTGTTTGCGTAAATTATAGGGATCCCATTTGGTCGCTAGCAGATTTTTGGCTTTTAATAACTTAATCTGACGACTAACACTGGCTTCACTTTGGCCAAGGCTATCGGCAATGGTACTTTGTTGTACTCGCGGATTCCACTCCAAGACCATCAATATCTTGAACTGGCTTAAACCAATTCCCAGCTGCTCCTGTAAAATTTCTTCTGATTGCTTGCTTAGTGCGGCTGCCAAATGCTGCACCAAATATGATAAATGATTTGTCGGACCCATGAATTAATAGTTTAATACTAGAACACTTAACACGTCAAGTGTGCAGGGCTTGGTACAGACTTCGCCACTCATCTAAACTGAGGGTTTGAGGTCGCCTACCGGCTTCGATGGATGCCCGGTCTAATACTGATTGTGTCTCTTCCCGGCTGTGACGTAAGCTGGCGCTAAGATTGTTGAGCAGAGTTTTGCGCGGCTGGGCAAAACCCATTTTGACCAGCCTGAAAAATTGATCCGGTTCCACGTCTGAGTAAAGCTGTTTATTGCGGCGTTTTAAAATTAAAACTTGGGAGTCGACTTTGGGCGGCGGAGTAAATAATTCAGCTGGTACATCACGGCCTAAATTTACTTTCCAAAAAAACTGGGTAGTGACAGCCTGAATGGACATTTGCCCGGGTTCGGCATTAATTCTTTGGGCTACTTCTTTTTGCAGAAGTAATACTGCCATAGACGGTGGGTTTTCAGACTCGCTTATTAACCTTAGAAATATTCCACTTAAATAATATGGCAAGTTAGCGACAATTTTATAACCGGCAGGTAAAATTTTGAGGTCAAATTCGAGAATGTTGGCTTTGATTATTTGTAATTTTTGGGAAGAAAATTTTTTGGACAGTTGATCGGCCAGTTTTTCGTCCAGTTCGACGACTATAATATTGCCGGCTTTTTCAATTAATATTTCCGTTAACGTACCTGTACCGGGACCAATTTCTAACACGGTATCCGACTTAGTAAGCTCGGCATAATTAACTATGTCGGTTAATACTTGCTTATCGCGCAACCAGTGCTGGCCGAGTGATTTCCTGGCGGTTGGTTCGGATGTCATTTTTTTATCCCTATTGACTCGGTGGGAAGGCGGATATGCCGGTTTTGTAGTAGCAGCCCGGGTTTTGGCTGGCAATTCCGCCACTCGATCGGTTAGTATTCTGAACAATGGCCTGATCTTGAACGGATGGTGGAGCGTTACTTGGTAACCCACTTAAGCCCAGTCGTTGCCAAGTGCCGAGCGAGAATTGATAAGCCCCGTAGTAGCCATTGCCGGTATTATCCTGATAGTTTCCGCCGGATTCGCATTGGCGAAGTTTTAACAACCAGCTGCCGAGATTACCGCTGACCGGAGCGGTGCCGCGGACTATAATTTGTGGTACCGGCGGTTGTAATTGCACCGACTGCAATTGCTTTTGAACGCCTGTCTTTTCATCAACCTGATAAGTAATTAATAGCACCCCGGCTGAGCCCTGCTGTCTGATAGCAGTCGAGCCACTGGATAGTGAAGGATCACTAATCGATTGAACCGGGAAGGGAATCGGTTGGGTGGCAGTCACAATCTTAGTCCCCTTGCGAAGAATAAAAATTTGCTGGTTTGCTGAGATAGGAGTGTCTTGCGCAGGCTGGACTGTATCACCATTGTGCAATACTATATTTTTCTCTTGGAGCATTTGGCCAATTGTGTCTGAGTGACTTCGCGTCACAATTGGTGTGCCATACAGAATTAAACTTATTGGCACAGATCTTTTGATATTGATGGTTTCACCGATAGCTTGTTCAGAAATAAAATTTTTGGTAGGTTGCGAGGTTAATAGATCGTCCGGATATACTTTGACCCCGGCCTGATTGGCAATGGCCCGAGGTGTTGTGGCCGCGCTAAATGTGAAGTTGGTTTGTCCGGCGTCAACGATTGCAACCGGTACAGCACGATAGACATTTATGCGAAATTTATCTTGATTTATATGAGCTTTTAGATCCGGCTCGACAACATCGCCTTGGTTAAGCCTAATATTTAGTTTGGCTAGTAGCGTTCCGACAGTTGGCTGACGGCTGGGAACGGTTTGTTCAATATTATCGTGTGAAACAATTACCACATAAGCATCGCTTTTGTGCTTGAAATGACCACTAAAAATGAGCACTAATGCCAGAGTCAATACTATTAATACGGAAAAAGTTATAACCGGCACCGCGAACGGGTGACGACTCATTATTTTAAACTTACGAACTCGCCGGTTCATCCTTACACGCCGCCAGCGCGCTGTTTTTATTTGCAGATTTTCAAGTCTTTTACCCATAAATGTCGCGGCTCCAGGTAAATTTTAACCAGTGCGGTATCTGGGAAACCGACTGCCTTATTGTAACAAAGTCCGACTACAATTTCTCAAGCGGTGCAAAACTGATGTTTAATTTGCGCGTGCCCTTGTTTTTAAAATAAACCACTGCTGTATCGCCTTCCACTTCAACTACCGTTCCCTGACCGAATACTTGATGTCTGACGCCGTCACCTTCGTTAAGTTCCGGTACATATCGTGGTTCGTCTAATTTTTGGGTACTGATTTCATTTTCCAAGGTTAAATTAGGTGTGCTAAAAGGATCGAGCCCACTGGTAGTCTGAAAATCAGCATCAATTTCAGATAGAAACCGGCTTGGTGGATTATGCTGTACTCCACCGTAAAGCATCCGTCCGGAGGCGTATATCATATATAATTCACGTCTGGCCCTAGTCATACCTACATAACAGAGGCGGCGCTCCTCTTCCATCTCACTCTGGTCATAAAGTGCCCGTGAATGAGGTAAAATAGACTCTTCCATACCAGCCATGAAAACTACCGGGAATTCCAGGCCTTTGGCGGCATGAAGAGTCATCAAAGTAACCGCGTCACCTTCAAAATTAGTGTTATCCAGATCGCTGACCAAAGCAACTTCCTCCAGAAACCCAGCCAAACCGGCATCCTGATATTCCCTGGCCACACTTAGCAATTCGCGAACGTTTTCCTGTCGAGTTTCGCCCTGTAACGTTCCATCGTTTAAATAGTTCAAATAATCAATCCGGCGTAGTAGAGAGTCAATTAGTCCAACAACGGCGGCATCCTGGCTGATTTCGCGCAGTGAGTCCAAAATATCGCTTAATTCACTAAGCGCGGATTGGGCTTTGGCCGTCAGGTTGTCACAACTACCAACTTCACGTAGGGCTTCCGAAAGAGACAGTTCGTGCGCACGCTGCCAGTCATAAAAATTAGCCAGACTTTTGGCCCCCACACCACGCGCCGGCACGTTTACAATTCTTTCGAAACTTACTCGATCATTTGGTTGAAATATTAATCTTATATAGGCCATGACATCTTTAATTTCTTTGCGGTCATAAAACTTTACACCGCCCACAATTCTGTATGGTATCGCATGGTGAACGAAAGTTTCTTCAATTGAACGGCTCTGAGCATTAGTTCGATAAAGCACGGCGTAATCGTGAAAACGTCGTTGTCCGCCATCAACTCCCAGTTGAATGCGCCGTATAATTGAATCGCCTTCGGCCCGCTCATTAGCAACTTGCAAAACCTGGACCGGTAAACCATCGCCAGCTTTGGTCCAGAGCTTTTTATCGCTCCGCTGAGCATTACGCATAATTACGGCGTGAGCAGCATCCAGAATATGTTTTGTACTACGGTAATTTTGCTCTAATTTAATTACCGTACAATTTTTATAATCACTTTCGAACTTTAAAATATTACGGAAATCCGCTCCACGCCAGCTGTAAATACTTTGCCAATCGTCGCCGACCACTGCAATATTCTGATGTTCATTGACCAGTAGTTTAACCAATTGATACTGCGCAGCATTGGTATCCTGGTATTCATCGATCAAAATGTAGCTGAACTGATTTCGCCATTTGGCGCGAATTTCTTTTTTGGAATTGAGCATTTGAACCGTTCGATTTATTAAATCGTCGAAGTCCAAGGCCGAGGCCTCGCGAAGTGCAGCCTGGTATAGCGGATAAACTTTGGCAGCGGCTTGTTGCGCAGGTGAGTTGGCGGCTGCGGCATATTCGTCCGGGTAAATCATTTCATTTTTAGCGCTACTAATTAATGAGCTTATGACCCTTGGTGGCCAGGTTTTCTCATCCAAATGTAGTTGTTTTACGACTTGTTTGACCGCAGTTAGTCGGTCTGCTTCGTCAAAAATTACAAAATTCCGGCCAATACTTATGCTTTCACCATCTTGCCTGAGAAGACGCACGCAGATGCTGTGAAAGGTACCCATATAAGGCATGAAACCACGGTTTTCTGCGCTATCGCCCAGCAATCGTGCCACCCTCTGTCGCATTTCTTTGGCTGCTTTGTTGGTAAAAGTAACCGCCAGAATATTAAAAGGAGTAGCTTTGCGGCTGGAAATTAAATATGCAATTCGATGAGTCAAAGTTTTGGTCTTACCGGATCCCGCCCCAGCCTGAATCAGTAACGGACCCTCAGTAGTTTGGACCGCTCGCTGCTGTTCGGGATTTAAACCTCTCAATAGCTCAGTTGGCATGTCTAACTATTCTAACAAACCGATATCTGTCGAGTCTTATGATCTTAAATAATTTAATTTGAGAAGAAATGTGTGACCGGCTTAATACCTTCAATTTTGATAAGACCGGCATCCAAGGCAATATCCGCCCAAGCCACAATCAGCAGCAGACTTAAGAAAATTCCCAGGGCAACTACCCGACGGGAACGCTTTTTCTCGACCGTGTCAATTGGCAGATAATACTGCTTGGTTTCAGCTAATTTGTCAATTGCTTCATCTTTTTTGGCCTGGGCTTCCACCTCGGCGGCGGCTTTGGCCTGCTCGGCATCCGCTATTTCAGATGTCGATTTGTCAATCTGATTTTCATCTTTACTATGATCATCAGATCCGTCGTCTTCTTTAGCATTACTTTTACTATCGGCCGCTGCTACAGTTACTGTTTCAGCTGCTGGATCTGTCGATTTTTCCGGTGGTTTAACATCAGCTATTTTTTTATCACTAGTTGGCGCTTCTAATGCTTTCGTTTCAATATCTGAAGTGTCGACTGGTTTAGCTTCATCAGGGCTTTTTTCAAATGATTTGGTTGTGTCTTCTGGTTCCGACGTATTATTGGGCAATTCTGATTCTTCAGTAGTATCTGATTCTTTTGTTGACTCCGGTTCTGATGTTGATTCAGAGTCTTTAGTTTCCACTTCTTCAGCTATTGGTTTAATCTTCAATTCACCAGCTGGCTTGGATATTTTGGGTGTTGGAGCGGAACTTTCACTTTCCTGTTTTTCAGCACCTGGAAGCACCGGAGCCCCAGTAGTAGCTTCAGGCGTTACCATGGGATCTTGAATTATAGGGCGATTGGTAATAATTACGGACTTGGAATTTCCTGATGGCACCGTTTTGCCGGGTTTACTAACATCATTTATTTTCTTGCCAGCTGATGATTTTTTGGATTCAGCCATTATCTTTGTCTCCGTCGTGGGTTAAACGGTAGGCTTTTTCTACAATATCCGCGAATTGATGATAATTCAGACTGCTATTGCCGACCAGTGTGCCATCACAGTCCGGCAGTGCCAAATAGGCGCCGGCGGTATCGGCATTTACACTGCCACCATATAATATACGAACGCTTTTGGCAGCTGGCGAGCCATAAAGTTGTTCTATCTGTTGACGAATCTGTTTTATGGCTTTTTGCATATCGTCGGGTTTAGATATTTGACCACCGAATGTACTAATTGCCCAGATAGGTTCATAAGCCACAACCATACCAGCTACTTCTTCTGCCGTCAGATTAGACAGTGCGCTGGTAACTTGAGCATTAAATACCCGACTTGATTCTCCAGCCGCCCGTTCCTGCTGATTTTCACCGACGCATAGAATTGGTGTAATGCCGTTACGTATCGCGGCTTGAACTTTATCGCGGACGTTTTCCAGACTTTCTCCGAAGTATATTCGCCGCTCGGAATGCCCAACTATGGCATAATCAGCAATTCCGTTAAGCATGGTAAAACTGACTTCTCCAGTATAGGCTCCCTCATCTTTAAAATATGCATTTTGGGCCGCTAGTCGAAATTTACGCCGATCTATATCTACGCTCAAGGGTTGCAAGCTTAACAGGCTTGGCGCCAGTACCACTTCTACACTCCGGTGCGGAATTATGCGGTCATGCAACCGCTTAGCCAGCAGACTGGCTTCATGGGAATTCAGATTCATTTTCCAGTTACCAACAATAAGAGTACGTTTCGTCATGCTTAAGTTAATTGTACATTATTTATCTGATAAGGCTTCAACTCCAGGCAGGGGCAAACCACTCATTAATTCCAGACTGGCGCCGCCTCCGGTTGAAACGTGTCCGAACTCCTTAACTAATCCTCGCGATTCCAGATAGCCAACAGTATCGCCACCACCGACCACTGTAAACGGTTTATTTCCAAAATCGCCCAGCAGTGCCTCAATCAGCAGTTGTGTGCCCTGGGCAAATGGTCCTATCGGGCCCTGTAATCCAGAAATCTCTGTCACACCCATAGTACCGTTCCAGATTACGGTCCGCGCCAGCTGGATGATTCCGGCGATAAATTCAGCACTCAACGGTCCAATATCCAGAATCATTTCCCCGGCTTTTAACCGGCCGGAGCTAACCGGTGGCCGTTTGGGATAGTGCTCAGTGTCAGCCAAGATGTGTGAACTAAAACCGACTACTCTAGTGGCGCTTGTTTTATCAGTCTTGGTTGCAACCACGCCGTCCTGCGGAATGGCAAAGGTAAAAGTCCGTTTCTTGGTTTCAGCTGCGGCCTTGTGCAGGATGTTGCGGGCTTCATTAAGACTTTGCTTATCGTATAAACTTTTTTCTACATCAACACCTTGGGCCGCTAAAAAAGTATTAGCCATCGCGCCACCAATTGCTACGCAATCAGCGATTTCTATGAAATGACTTAATACACCGATTTTATCCTCAATTTTGGCGCCACCAATGATAGCTGCCAATGGGCGCTCCGGTTGTTCCATAGCATTGGTTATGGTATCAACCTCTTTTTCGAGTAGTAAACCAGCTACACAATGCAAGTATTTGGTTATTGCATCAGTACTGGCATGTGCTCGATGAACAACACCGAAGCCATCCTGCACAAACACACCATCAGAACCGACAAGATCTGCCAGTTTACGAGCAAATTTTGGATCATTATCCGTCTCTTCGGAGTGAAATCGCAAATTCTCAAGCAGCAATACATGGCCTGGCTGCAAATTCTTAACTGCTTTTTGAGCTGCCTTACCGACACAATCCAGGGCAAATTCAACCGGTTTATCCAACAATTGCTGAAGCCGTTTGGCTATCGGGAACAGGCTCAACGAAGTATCATTTGGTCCCTCAGGTCGACCTACATGTGAACAGATTATTAACCGCACGTTTTTAGCTAATAAATAGTGCAGAGTGGGCAAAGATTGTTTGATACGATAATCATCGGTGATTTTGCCTTTTTCAAGCGGTACATTATAGTCAGCTCTAAGCAATACCGTCTTGCCTTCCAGGTCAATATCACGAATAGTCTGTTTGGTAAACATCCCACCCCTTAATTAATGAGTTTATTCTAGCACACGAACTTTAATCGTATCAGTGGTACCAACCACGCCCGGGTGACGACCTGAGGCGGTCACTACAACATCGCCTTTGGACAGCACTTTGTTCTTGCGCAACCAATCTGTTAGCTTAGTCGCTGCCAGTGCATCTGCCGGCCGAACGTAACTCTTAGTGCCGTATACGATGGAGAGTTGTTGAGCGGTGCGGTCGCTATTGGTTACGGCAATTAAGGGAATAGTTGAGCGCAGTGCTGATATCTGTAGCGCCGTTGATCCGGAGCTAGTTTCAGCAACCACCGCTTTAGCATTAATATTTTCAGCCAAATTGAGAATTGCGTGACTGATCGCCGATTGACGGCTGTGATCTTCATTTTCGGGGAAACTAACCTGTAATGGCATATGACTTTCGGTGTATTTAATGATTCTTTTCATGGTTTTTACGGCTTCCAAGGGGTGTTTGCCACTGGCCGTTTCATCACTCAGCATTAAACAATCAGTACCGACGATAACAGCGGTTGCAACGTCTGATACCTCAGCTCTAGTCGGATCCGGTGTATCGCTCATACTAGCCAACA
The DNA here is from genome assembly GCA_035479135.1 of Saccharimonadales bacterium (SeqCode). GTDB lineage: Bacteria > Patescibacteriota > Saccharimonadia > Saccharimonadales > UBA4665 > DATIIY01. The sequence continues at coordinate 23,271 of DATIIY010000005.1, read as the reverse complement.
TTTGAGTAGCCACAATTGTCGGCTTGGCATAACGCCGACCCAATCCGATTATTTGGCGTTGAATTATAGGCACACTTTCGGCAGGTGTTTCGACTGCCAGGTCGCCGCGAGCAATCATCACGGCATCACTGGTTTGCACAATCTCTTCGATATTAGCCACCGCGGCTTTTGTTTCAATTTTGGCAATAATTTTGGAATTGCTGTTCATACCTCGAAGTAATTTGCGAAGAGCTACAATATCCTCGGCTGATTGGACAAAACTAAGCGCCACGAAGTCTATATCCTGAGATGAGCCGTATATCAAATCGGCCCGATCTTTGGGAGTAATAATATCTCCGCCCAAATCAGTATTGGGCAGGTTCATTCCCTTGCGTTTAATTAAGATTCCATTATTGTGAGCTTCGGCAAAAACCACTCCTTGGCGCACGCTGGTCACAGTGGCCCGCAGTTTTCCGTCATACAAATATATTTCCTCGCCCCTTTTGACTTTTTTACTGAGGTCGTACTGAACCGGTAAATGGCCACTTATGGCGTAATCAGATTCATATTCGAAGCTCAATTCTTGGCCTTTAGACACATTAACTACGCCGTCGAAATCGCCCAATCTGATTTTCGGCCCCTGTAAATCCTGAATAATAGCTACTGGTTTACCACTGCTGGCGGCCGCCTTACGAATCCAGCCAATTTGCCTCGTCCATTGCTCAGGTGAACCATGACTAAAGTTCAGTCTAATGCCATTAGCTCCGGCTATTATTAGATCCAGCGTAGCTGCATAACTATCTGTTGACGGCCCTAATGTGGCCATTATTTTGGTTCGTTTAAAACTGGCCAATGGCACATCCGGCGCCGGGAAAGAATCTCTCATATTTTGCCCACTCTAATAGATTATGCTTGCCCCTCAAGTATAAAGCCCCGAACTTATAATCACAAAACGGTTCATAACTACTTGCTTTTTTAAAATCTGGGTGGATAATGAAAAATGTTATGGTCATTAATATAAAAACTAAGATATATATCCAGGGGTTTTCCCCTAAGGAGCCGAAATGGTAGTTGCAATTGGTGCTGGTTCCGACAGCATAGAGGGTATTGGCGCTAGAGAATTTACAGCCTCTGAAGGACTACTCGTTGTAGCGTACCCACCTATATATGATGAAGCTACGATGACCGCATCTGTTAGACGAGAAGCAGCAAGAATTCACCAGCCAGGTGGCGAACAGATTAAAGCTGCACATGACAGAGCTAGAGATATGTTTTTGGGTCAACTAGCCGATTATCAAGATCGCCTATTTTATCCAAACGGCGTTCCAAGTGAACAGCTGCGAGCAACCGTTGAACAATTACGCTTTCAAACCAGTGTAATTCAAGAAGCCGTCAGACTTGAAACAATAAGCTAAAAATCCTATGGTGACCTCAAGGGGAATCGAACCCCTATTGCCAGGATGAAAACCTGGTGTCCTAACCGTTAGACGATGAGGCCATGTGAAAAGTAGTATAACAGATGAGAAACTAAAACCCCTCGCTAGTTTGACGAGGGGTTACGAGATTGTTTGTTTGCACCAGAGCGGTCAGTCATGCTCTTCTAACTGTCGCTCAGCTTAACACAAATTGTTGATTTGCGCCAGTGCTTATGCACAGGTTTTTATTGTCGGTTCAAGCGTCGACCAAGCAACCAGCGGTAAGCAATAGTTCCCGCGCCAGTAGTAGCTGCAAAGATTGCGGCTATACTGCCAGGACCGGTGTTTACCAAAGTAGTTGGTGTAGAAGCAGTAGTAACTTCTGCAGGTGGAGGGGTAATGGTCGGAGGGGTGTTAGGTGGTGAGAAGAAAGTTACTTGCTTCTGACATTGAACACCGTCAGCAGTTATCTCTTTACCGTTAGCAGTGAAATGTACAATGGCGGCAATCAGATAGGTGCCTGGTGAAGCATATTGGTGGCTAGTGCCGATTACTTTGCTGGCATCAGTTACCGTATCAGAATTGCTGTCACCCCAGTTAATTACAACTGATTTGAAGTTCGCATTGCTAGCAGTGTACTTAAACTGATTAACAGTAACTTTACGGTCAGTGTTAGCTTCAACATTTAACAAATCACAAGTAGCAGTAACTACAGGAGGTGGAGGAGTTGGTATTACAACCTTTACTTCAAGCAAAACATATACTCGTTCGTTCCAACAACCCCAGACGTCACCAGGGACGTGCTGACTCTGGATTGGTACGCCGGTACTTACGATGGAATCGCTCAGAGGTAATTCACCGCTGCCAATGCTGTATTGACTGGCAGAACCGTTAACATATTGTAGTTGAACAGTCTGACCGTTACAGTTAATTGTTAAACCATCACTGACAGTTGCAGCGTTATTAGCACTAATTGTAGCGCTGGAGTGGAAGCTGCTAGCGGTAGTTCCTGGAAGACTTACTTTTACTTTTGTACCGTGCGCAACACTTGGTCCGCTACCGTTATTGTTGGCTTCTGCGCTGGCACCATTATGTACATATACACGTAGCTGCATAATTTTACCGTTGGTACAGCTGGTATTAACAGGATCAATGTACTGAGTAGATGTATCATTTAAGTCACCATTGGCAGGTACACGACCTTGGTAAAAGTCAGATTCGCCATTGGCTGGAGCCGGTGCAGGCATGTTACCTGTATAAACATTAAATGCTGGTACCGGTGAGGCCGGAGTGGTTGGACCAGTGTATGGGATTGCGTTCGCACCACCTAGGCTAACTAGCAAACCAATTAAGGTTGCGGCTAAACCGGCTGATGCTTTCTTGAAAATATTTGCTGAAATCATTGTTCTATCCTTCCTTAATTAGATTGTTATGGGCAGGGTGTGTACTTAGTAGGTGTACAAGTCGGCTCGTCTCCCTTAGGTGGTGGAGGGGTTGAGGTTGTAGTGGTTTCAGTAGGTGGAGGAGTTGAGGTTGTAGTGGTTTCAGTAGGTCTTGAAGGAGCTGGTGTAGAGGTTTCATTTCCGCCACCGTTAGGGCTTGGGCTTGGACCAGTTTTAGTACCTTGACCGCCTTGACCATGATTTCGACCTGGTCGAGGACCAGCTTGATTTTCTGGTTTCTGACCACGCTTAGGACTCTCGGCATGAGATCGGCTAGTGCCATTGCTGGTACCGCTAGTACCGCCACCGCCATTATTGAAGTTCTTATTAGTTCCACCACCTGTGGCATGTACCACAATTTGGCCATTAGGCAGACGTTTAATAGTTACATGTTGAGGGTGTTTACCGTGTTCAACTGGACTCTTACCAGCCTGTGAAGGGGTTAAACCCTGTAAGAAAATTTCTCCATCAGGAGTAACCAATACTGATGGGAAACCTTGAAGCTGTTCGCCGTTTACACCTTTAGTGGTATCGCGAAGTTTAAATTCGGTTCCACTGAGAGTCTGTAAAACAGTTTTAGGAGCTGTAAGCGCAGCAGAGGTAATTTCGTAACTGCTATTATCTCGATTAGCTTCAAATTTAGATACTGGTGCACCTGGTTTATTCCAAGCTGAATTATAACCAGCTACCTGAACCAATACATCAGCGGCAATATTACAATCTCTACCAGCTAATTCGCTATCTTGGTCATATGCTGCAACCCGGTCGGTATAGGCTTGTACATAATCAAAATTAGTATTGCCAACATTACCTTTTAAGGATGGCAAAACTACAGTTGCCATAATGGCAGCTAAAGTGTGCTTATCAGTAATTGCACCATCTTTGGCAAATAAACTATTTACCTCTTGCATTGAAGTTTCAGAAGAGTTTATCTCAGTCTTCGGTAAAAATGCATCAGGTAAGTAATTGCTAGCGTTAGTGGTAAGATCTTCGGGTGTGTAATTAAGGCAAGCTTCTGAAGTGCCACCGCTTGAAGCTAAAGCAGGAGGAGTTATATCTGGACTGTTACCAGCACCACCTTTTCCAACTTCATAAACGCCAGCAAGTGCAAGACCACTTATAGCTACTGCAGCACCGCGCTTTGCATTTCTACCCATGTAATCTATCATCTGACCAAAGGGATTTTGATCAGCTCGCTCCATAGTTACCGTTTCCGGATGTGCCATGATTACTCCTTTACTCTTACTCCTGATTTGTGACAGATTTATTGTCCGTCACTTTTTATAGTGTTCAATATAACACGCATTGTATTTTTTGTCAACATTATTTTTATGCTTACTTTTCCGCTTACGCTTGAAGATTGTTAACGGCCGCGGCAATAGACTGGTCCGCACCTACTTCGTCAAAGCCTTTCTCAGGAAATTTACCCCAGTGAAATAGCACTTTAGCCACTTTTATACCTGCAGCTTCAAGACGCCCTATAGTAATTCTGTGCTGCTCTAATTGAGAACTGTTTACCCGATTTAATTCTTTTCGGTTATTAGTATTTACTTCCCCACCTTTAAGATTAGTTGGCAAGGGACCTGCCCCGGCCGGGAGTTCTAAATCAAATGCATGATTGGCTTTAATAGCTATTGTTGCCGGTAATTTATGCCTTTCTAATGGCAGTGCTAAATAATCGCTAATTACAAATGTCAGCCCTGCTTGGCAAATTTCGGCTATCGTATTAGCTTCAACTATCGGATTGCCATCTGTTTCTATAACCTCAACATATGGATCAAGTACTCCTTCTGCCGTACGGCCAATGGCAAAATGTTTAGAATAATCTGTCATACCTGGTAACGCATCACGAATAGCAATACCTAACTTAGATGCAAAGGTTTGGCGTGCATTATTCATCTCGGAGAAATCTGACTTTCCTAAACTCCTATGATGGGTAACGATGCCAATATATAATGGCCGGTCTGGAACATTGACAGATACTTGAGGTAGTCCGCCACGTTCTTCCATTATAGAAAATGGATTTATATCGTGCGGATCATGTCTGGCAGGGTCGAATGGTTCATCATATACAAATTTACCAACGCCGCCTGCTACTAAATGATCACCACCGTGCAGACCGAATATGTGCTGACGATTAGCATCGATCCCTTCTAAGGCCGCTTGAGTTTGTTCAAATAGTGCCATTGCTTTTTAAGACTTTCTAGAAGTTAAACTCTTATTCCAGAAACTTCCTGAGCTATTTCATCTAACGATTCTAGTTGTTCTTCCGTGTGGGGTTTTGTACCTACACGAGCCGCAATTACACTTCTGGTTGCATCAAGTATGTCTTTGTCATCTCCCATTTTCCCGCCATTCCTCAGACCAGCAAAGGTGCGCAAGTTTTGGGCCAAATGAATTGTTAATCGTCTATCGGTTTCAGACATCCGGAAATCTTTCTTTAGTTTTTTTGCAATTTCAGCCGCCATTTCAGCCAAGTGTCTCTTTTGTGTTTCACTAATTGCAATGGTGGCTAAATATTGACCTACCAGGCGCAGTTTTTCAGGAGTGGTTACTGGTACAACTAAGTTTTCCCCACCGCTTTCATAGGTATCTAATGCTGATAGATTTAGCTCTATGCGTTCGATATCATCTACGGGATTAAGACCCATGATTGCGCCCTTGGGAATCCTTGATGCAACGGGGTCAGGAAGACGAAAAGTACCGTCCTCACGGCTACTGGGGTTACCAGACACCATAGCTGTTAACAGATTAGGTAATTCAACAACTCCATCTGTAGTTTCTAGTTGTCTTGATGCAATTACAGACATACTTGCTCGAAGGGCATATGGACTCATGCCTGTTATTTCTTCATAGTGAGCTATTACTGAGCTGGGTTTAAAAATCGAATCAACTTCGATTTCTTCGGTTTCTCTGTCTCCGTTTGAGGTAAATCTACGCTTCGAACTTCCGCCAACCACTCGAGTAGCCGTCAAATCATGTTGTCCTGGTATAAAGGCAACCTCATCGCTGTAATAATCAACGCCAATGGCCTTAACTAAACTTCTAACTAGCGTAGACTTACCTCCACCTGCTATACCAAAAAACCCAGGGGTACTCTGATCACATACGCCTGCGATAGCTACATCTTTAGCATATTCTTCGCCCTTAATTGCTTTATCTAGTTGCTGTCTTATGGCTTGGTAAGTATTAATTACGTCGCCTGGTTGTAATTCACTCATAATTATTCTCCTTTAGGTCCTTTACCTGTTTTAAAATCAACGCGCCCCCGGTATAGACCGGCAGTTGCCACCATTAATATTCCACTTAAAGCAATTATTCCCCAATCGGTTGACCCTTCGGCTGGTTTCTTGACCTCTGCCGGAGTAACAGCCCGTTGTATATCTGAAACCGCGGATCCTGCATCTGAATGGTAAGCATCCCAGTATTTTCCGCCTGTCTCATGTGCAATTGCTCGCAGATTTGAAGTTGCGGAACTGCCAGATTTTTGAACATTCATAATGAAAATTGGTGTATTTGTACTCTCTTCTTTAACGCTGTTAGGACTGCCAATACTGTTGCCATTAGTGATAACTACTACAGCCCCTTTTGGTTGGGCATTGCCAAGCGCAGTTGTAGTAGCTTGAGCTAGATCAGCGTCGCCACTAGGCGGTATTTTAATAGCCTGTTCCAGTGATGTACTTTGTACTAAGCCATAATTAGCAACTTGGGCATGTGGATCAACGTGTTTAATATCTTGTAATTGGCTAATAAGCTTATCGGCTAATGAAGCTGGCTGTCCATTATCAACTGTCAGAGTTCCGCCAGAGCGGTCAACTACAACTTCCAAAGGTGCTGGAGATTTGGTATGAGTTTCACCACTTCGTGCTGCATAACCTATCAATCCACCAGTGCTGGCAGCTACCAAAGCTAATGGCGTCAGTATTCTTCGACTACCCCACCTCATCATGCGATCTATGCGATTTATTGTTGAAGTAGTTTCGGCCTCAAGCGCCGGAGCAGTTGCTTCAAAGTAACGAGCTTGCTGATTTTCAACACGTTTAAGAGCCCGGCCTTCTAAAAGTTGACCTGCAACATAACCTGCTGAGGCACCAGCAATTAATGTCTCTGGAATCATAAAGGATATATTACATTATTAATGTGTATTTGTCAATTACCTTTTATGGTTATTTTTTATTGGCGAAAATTAAGTTCAATTGCCAGTTAGATGACGCACCAACCAATATCGATAGCCGATAGTGCCAACAATAGACGAAATGACAAATAAACCGGCTACACCGCCTGGACCGGTGTTAACTAAAGCGGTCGGTTGAGCTGCGGTTGCAGCAGGTGCAGGAGCGGGGGTGGCAACCGGAGTTACGGGAGTGGCTGGCGCATTAACTGTCGTTGTCTGGGTTTGATTGTTTATTTGGTTACTTACCTGATTTACAGTGGGTGTAGGTGGCGTAGTTGGAGGTGTAGCGGTCGGCGCAACTGGTTGAGGAGTTGGTTGCGGTACAGGTTTATTAACTACCTTGGGAGTGGCTTTGACCGGATTTCCACAACTAGCTAGAATGGCGAAGCTAAAATTGCCATTCACCCTGACAATATAAGCGGACAAGCTGTTGCTGACGAATGACACACTAGGTGGCCGGGTAAAAAAAGTAGTTCCATTGTGCGTAACTTGTGTACTGCCGGCGATGTTTTCACGACCTCCAGTCAGTGCATCGGTCGCAATTTCCGTTCCGTTACCATCCAGTACATTTCCAGCTTTGGTAACTCTACCAGCCTCAATATTCATCGAATTAGAGTCCATAGAATTAATTTCAGCTGAACTGATTCCGAAGAATCCTAGGATATGGTGAATACTTTCGGCAGAGTTCCGCCCATCACCGTTGTTATATTTATTGATTAATTGGTTAACCGATCCAGCGCCACACCAAATTACCGCATTACTATCACAGTCTCGGGCTGTATCTATAGAAATATTTTGGGCTTGAACCGTCGGGATAATTAATCCAGCCGTAATAAATAATGCAAAAATACCACTTACTAGCACAACTTTGTAAGAAACTTGCCTAATGCCAAAAAACCAAAAGTACCCCAACTGCCCCTCCTATAAATCTAATAAATAGTTAATAAGAGTATTTGTCTTTGCACTTATATTGTTCCAAATAAAGGTTAAGTTCTGTAACTTTTATTACTCAAGCAGTGGGCTTCTTAGGCACGGAGTCAGGCACAACATGCTGTCGTTTGTTGAAGACAAAACCGAAGGTACTGCCTTTGTCTTCGTGGCTTTCGAAAATAACGGAGCCGCCTTGGGCGACAATCACCTTTTTGGCCATGAATAACCCCAGACCGGTACCGTCTGGCCGGGCTTTACGAGCATTGCCGGCCCGATAAAATTTTGTGAACAAATGTGGTTGCTCGCTCCTGGGAACGCCAATGCCATTATCTTTGATACGCAGTTCCACATTAGTAGGAGTTTCGACCAAGCTAACGTTAATAATTCCACCGGTCGGTGTGTAATGAAGCGAATTATCGATGAAATTCATAATTACCTGACGGGTTTTGACATCGTCTAGCATCAAATCCGGGAAATTCTTAGGTGGCGTATAAATCAACTTCTGAGAAGCCACTTTGGCAATCTCGTTTATCTGTTCAATCTCTTCACTTATCATCGATGCCAAATTAACCTTTTCTGGCTCAATGAAGAACTTGCCGGTACGCAGCCGCGACACATTTAACAGATCAGCAATTAAGTAAACCATTCGCTGAGAACTGGCAAAAGCCTGATTTAACATCTGCTTCTCCTTGGGAGTCACATGCCCGGCATCACCTTCTTTGATCATGGAAATATAACCCTTAACACTAGTTAGCGGTGTGCGAAGCTGATGACTGGCCATGCTGATGAAGTCGTCCTTGGCCTCGTCCAGAGCGCGAAGCTTAGCATTGGACTCCTTGATTTGCCTAAGCACCAGCTGATTTTCAGCCAGCAGTAGTTTGTTATCAAGCGCCACCCCAATACTCTCTGACAACCTATCCAACATAATAATATCGTTCTGATTGACATCCTCAGCCGGACCAGGGAAACCAACCACCAACAGGCCAACCAATCGGTGGCGAGCCGATAATTTAATGGCATATACCGAATTAAGAGGCAGCTGTTTATGCATGTGTTTCATCTCAGCCGTGCTGCAACCGATGAAATCAGCCATAGCTTCTTCCGGCAGGCCGTCCAGCGATAACAGTCTAGTATTTTCCTGCTTGCCAAACCAGTTATTAGTCATCTTAATCTGAGGCATTCGGCTGAAATGAATCTTGACTTTTTTGCCTTGCCAACCACTGCTGCTCCATCCATTAAGTACCAATTCTTCAGGATTACGGTTCGACCTAGTCAACAACCCGACAAAAGCGTAACTGGCCGATTGCGCTATAGCTTCTGTAATCTGTCCGCAAACCACATTAACAGTGGTGTAAGACTCCAGAGCCAGAGCATCAATCGTCCTTAGCAACGACAGTGTCTTATTTGTTTCCGCTAGCTCTTTATTACGCTTGTACATCTCAGACGTAATATGTTCAATATCACGTTCCAGTTGACGGCGTTTCTGGAAAGGCAAATGAGCGGACTTAATGGGTGTATCTGCACCAGTGGTTGTAGCTACCGGCGTCTCTAGTTTGACGTCATCAGACATAACAGATTACCCTAACTACTTTAAGGCCTCAGGTAGTTCAGCGCTCTTTAGCTGGCCCAATAATCCGGATGCTGCTTCCTTAGAAACTTCGACCGAAATTTGCCCAAATAATTCTTTATAAACATCGACCAAAGCATCCACCGCCTTCGCCTCGTCCCCATCAATCGAAACTTTCTCATGCGGCCAATCGAGCTTAATATGTGGAATCCGCTGCGCTTGCTCAATCGCCACCGGCCCAATAATAGCCTCCTGGCTCTTAATAATTTTTACCACAATCTGCGCATAAATATCCATCACTGCGCCCCTTCACTAGTTGAAATCTTTTCATTAGAATGTGGGAGTGAAATTTTCTGAAATGCAGCGCTTAAATATATTAGACTAAATGTCATTACTGAATACGCTAATAAGTATAAGTAGTCACCGTATCCACCATTTGTCCAAGTTTCATGTGCATTTTGATATAAGAAGTTGAAATCCGCACTATACTGAACTATTAATGCAAACAATATTAAAAGCAAAGGACCTCTCATTATTCCACCAACAAATTTTCCAACGCTTAACAGTGTTACTAAAGCAATGGATACATAAATAGCATCGCCTAAAGGATATGAAAAATCTAGAAAAACCTGTAATTTACTGGTACCAGCTACGCTATAGCCGCGCAAGAAAAAGTAATATGAAGTGGACAGCAATATTAGTGGTAACAATATACTTATGAAAAGTTTAATGGGAGCTTTTTTTACATATGATTTAACGCTAAGTACCTTGGTAAGGAAAAAACCACCAATAATGTAAAACAACATATTACCGAAGAATCCTATATCAGCTATACCTGGATACGGAATATCAACTTTCTTTACAATATTATAGTAACTAAAAACCAACTGCCCAAGCTCTGCAAATAATAATGCACACGCCAAAAATACAATAGCTCTTCCAATTGCGCTTTTGAAAGAACCCCATTTTTCCGCTGAAATTAGTCCATATATACCTCCAAGTAAAGCCATACTGCCATATGAAGCTGCAAATACTAGGCGTGGATAATCACTTGATGGATTTATAATTGATAAAATAATCCACCATAACGTTAGTCCAACAAATAAAAAGCCGGCAACCAGTCTTATTAGACTTTTGTTTGTATTTTTGTTCATTACTTTACAGAGTATGTTAAAGCTTATGCCATTGTCAATATTACTCGCATGTTAGAATTATTAAAGCGAGGCAATTCTTATAATGGTTAAAGAAAGTGCGTTACTGCCTACATTCCCAAAATTCACTCCACTTACTCTTCAACATAAAGATACACTTTCACTAATAGCAAACAATTTTCCCTCCTCTGATTTTAATTTTGCAGGTTTATATACTTGGGATGTTAAGGAATCTGTAATGGTTTCGAGTTTGTTTGGTAATCTGGTTATAAGAACTTCAGATTATTTATCACATGACAATTTCTACTCATTTATAGGAAATCAAAAAGTTGATGAAACTATAAAAGCACTCACTGACTACGCAAAAAAGTATGGGGAGCAATCATCGCTTAAACTTATTCCACAATCCGTTGCTGAACTAGTATCTGATCATAAGGCACATGAAGTATTAGAAGATAGAAATAACTTTGATTATATTTTATCTGTAAAAGATTTAATTGAATTTCGATCAAATAAATATAGAGGCAAAAAAAACGAGCACAATCGATTTTTAAATAAGTACGGTAGAACTGTAATTGAAAAAGAAATTGACCTTGACAACACCAAAGTTCAAAAGGATGTGCTTGCTGTTCTAATTAAATGGCAACTCTCCCGCGGAAAACTTTCTAACGATGTTAAGGATGAATTTGTAGCAATTGAACGAGCACTAAATAATCATAAAGTACTAAATATTCAAGCTTTTGGGATATATATTGAAAACAAACTAATAGCTTTCACGTTGTTTGAAATAACACCTAATAAAGTAGCGATATTACATTTCGACAAAGCTAATATTGAATATAATGGTGTGTTTGTACATTTAAAACGCAGCTTTGCAAAGCACTTAAATAATTTGGGTGTATCAAAAATAAATTATGAACAGGATTTGGGGATCGAAGGATTAAGAAAATCTAAGGAATCGTATAAACCTATTGAGTATATTAAAAAATATACTATATCGAGAAAATAATAATCAAATATTTTCAAATTTGAAGTTATCTAGGCCGGCGCCCATTGTGTAGCTAATTTTTAGTTTTACGTTGCCTTCTAAAGCTTCGCCGAGATTGAGGATTTTATCGCCGTTAAACGAATTCGTTGGTCCAAGCCTGATTTCAGGCGTTAGAATCGCAACACCAGAAAGTCTAATTGCGTTGGCGGTCTCTCCTCGAGGAATAGAAAAATCTAGTATAATCTCAACTTCATTCTTTACTGGACCAGCTTGAAAATCGTATTTCCCGATTTTTTGGATGTCTGAAGCAGGTGTAATTTTGAGCGGCGCCCAGTTTTTTGGGTCTTCATTATAATATGGCCAGTCGTGTTTGGGACTAGCTATATGAAAACCATAAAATGTACTTTCTGCATGCACTAATTGCACATAAGTTTCATAACTGCTAGGTAATACTTTTGTATTAGGACCAATTACACTCCTGTTATGTAGACTATTAATTACTTCAACCTGCATTTCATCAAGCAGACCGGTTTCGATAAGTTCGCCAATAACAACATCTACATTTTTAGGTAAATCTGCAGTTAAAGCATTGCCTTTAATTATTTGAATTATATCTTCGAATTTATTTGCCTTAACTGTTTCGTGTAAGTTTTTTTCTAATACTGGATCTATCTCAACAGCAATAACTTTTGTTGCTCCGGCATTGGCTGCAAATAAAGATAAAATCCCTGTTCCAGCACCTACTTCTAATACTGTGTCCCCAGGATTTACAATCTCATTAATCGCAGATTGAAATGCGCTTGTGCGTTTCTTATCTAGCAAGCAAATATAAGGATAATCAGTATTCGACCAAATAATTGATGGACTTTCAGGCATTATGGACATTGTACTAAACTGCGAACTAATCCTTTAGGCTTGGCTGGCGAGGCCGATGATGGTGAGGCCGGCGATTATTATAGCCATAAGGATGAATTTGCGGATGATGTGGCCGGATTCGGCTTCTCTGAAGAATTTTGGTCTGAAGGGATAAAGTATTAGGGCAATCAATAATACATACATTGGCTGGATTCCTTCTATTACTTTAACCAGAGATACCGGGCCGCGGCTGATTGCTAGATTTAATGTTAGTTCGGCTGTAACGGCTATAATTTCTGCAGCTATTAATATTGGTAGCAATTTTTTGATTTTAGGTAGGATTGATATTAATCCGCGTTTGTTTTCCTTCATTTTAATCAGCCAGAAAAATATTCCACCGATGGCCATGCCAGCCGAAAAATACAGATATACGGAGTAAAAATCAGCCCTTTGATAATCGTATTTGGTCATTAGCGTGGCGGCGTCCATAAAAATCACGGCTATTATCATCGGCCAAAGTGCTTTGGAGAATTTGAATTCGTGAATATTATCTACTGCTAAACCTAGCGAAGCTGATAATACTATTAAAAAGCCTAGAATTTCTAAGGCTGTTAAATGTTCATGAACGAAGAAGTGCGCCAAGATTGGTATGGTTGCAGGCGCTAAGCCGAACAGTGCCACTACCACCGATGGAGTTTCTACTTGCAAACTCTTAAAGTAAAAGAAAATGTAGGTCAGGGTGAGGACACCGCCAAAGACTGCCAAAAATGCCAAATTTGTTGGTAATTTGTGCGACGGCAGAAAGAAGCGACTTAACAGAGGTAGCGCACCATAAAACCCAGCCGATACAGTGGCCAAATACGGACTTTTATAAACAAAATTGAGTAGGTTATCATCTATTAGGTTAACAATGGCGTAAAGTAATGGTGCTAGCAGGGCTAAGTAGAACCAGCTCATGGCCTTAATCATACGCTATAGGGTTGCCATAAAATAAACCTTCGTGATAAAGTACGATTGTTAAGGATAAAAACAAAAACATGCATATTCAAATATCGTCTGGTCTTGGCGTTGGTCCGACTGAGCTAGCGGCTTTTGACCAATCATTGGTTAAGGCTGGCGTAGCAAATTATAATCTGATTTATCTTAGTTCAGTATTACCTCCCAACAGCAATATCACGGAGGACGGCAAACCCAAATTACCTGATGGAAATTGGGGTGATAGATTATATGTTGTAATAGCTCAAAAACGGGTTTCTCAACGTAATCAAGAAGCCTGGGCAGGAATTGGTTGGATGCAGGATCCCAAGAGCGGTACCGGACTGTTGGTCGAGCACGAGGGTCATAGCGAAAATGAAGTCAAGGCTGATATTACAAATAGTTTATCGGCGCTTGCTAAAAACCGGAATATGACTTTTGGTAAGCATCAGATGCACGTAGTCGGTAGTCGTTGTATAGACTATCCCGTATGTGCTTTAGTTGTGGCAGTATATGAGTCGACTACTTGGCGAGCCAACCGTCATAACCACAAGCTTGGGAAGTTTAAATTTAAGAGCTTGGCAACATCCAAATAAAATAATCGGCTGCTAACAAGCAAAAAAGCGTATAATATTTACCATGGCCAAGATAGCAATTATCGAGGATGAGACCGCGATTGCGGGAATGTATAAGTTTAAGCTCGAACAGCTTGGTCATGAAGTCCGATTGGCTATTAACGGAGTTGAGGGTTTGAAGTTGTCGGAAACTTACCAGCCTGATCTGATTTTATTAGATTTGATGATGCCCGAAATGGATGGTGAGAAAATGCTCGAAAAGGTTCGGGCTACCGACTGGGGCAAAGACATCAAAGTCATTATACTGACAAATATCAGTAATGAGAGCCAGCCACCCGGTTTGAAAAATTTAAACATTGCCGGCTATATGGTTAAGGCCAATTACACACCGGTACAGGTGGCCGAGATTTCCGATACTATTCTGACTGGTGGCAAAGTTTAGTTTTATGACCAAAATCGCAATTATAGAAGATGATCAGGCTATCAGTCAGATGTACCGTTTCAAGTTTGAGGCCGAGGGCTATGAAGTTGACACAGCTCAAAACGGCAAATATGGTTTAGCCCTGGTTAAGAGTATGCAGCCGGATATAATTCTACTGGATTTGATGATGCCCGAGATGAACGGCGACGACATGCTTGCGCAGCTTAGGGCAGAGCCTTGGGGCAAAAAAGTCAAAGTTATTATACTTACTAACGTCGGTGAACAGGAGATTCCTACCAGGGTTAAAGAGCTGGATGTCAAAGGTGTAATTCTGAAAGCCGATATGACGCCGCGTCAAGTGGCTGAAATGGTCAAAAAACAGCTCCAATAAAATAATTGACAGATTTTATTAAATAGTCATAATTAAGCATAAGCTTAAATACAAACATGGAAGATAATAAAAACGATCAAGAAGTGGGCCAATCGGATATTGCTAATGTGCCATCGATTGAACATGCACAAACTCCGACTGTGCCCGAAGCACCACCACAAGAACATAAAGCTGAAGTCAATGATCATCCGGTAAGTTCCGCCCCTGTTTCCGGACCGAAAAAAGGACGAAAATTTATATATATATTGCTTCTGTTAATTTTGATTACTATTGCTGTTGCAGGTGTTCTCTATGCTCTGAAACCGCAAGAACATAAAGCACCAGCCACGGTCACTAAAAAAGATATCCCTTACTTAACTTATGGATTTAACGATGCCGGCGAACTATCAGTCTTATATCCCCTTGAACATGCCGATACTGTAACTTCCAATTATATTTATAATCAAATGTTTGAAGGTCTTGTAGGTTATAAAGACCAGATTAAAATAGCTCCGCGTTTAGCCACTAGTTGGTATAACCCAAATGATACGACTTGGGTATTCAATTTGCGCCACGGTGTTAAATTTCATGATGGACGCACAATGACAGCCGACGATGTCAAATATAGCTTGGACTATGCGGTAGCTCATCAAAATGATTTCGATGGTTCAACGGCTTTACTGTTAGCCAGCAGTATAAGTAAAGTGGAAGTATTAAATCCTTACCAGGTTAAGATTACTACCACTAGTCCGGATGCTGTACTCTTGAATCGTTTAGCTGATCTGTTCATTATCGATTCCAAGGCTAAATTGGGTGACACTGGATCCGGAACCGGACCATATACAGCTACACCAAGTGCTCAAAATCTTAAAGAAAACTCTCATACGCTAGATCTGTCTGCCGTCAATAATTATTGGGGTGGGCATGTCTACACTAGGGCAGTGCACTTCTACGAAGATCCTGATCTTGACAAACTCGCAAATGTAGCCGCCAGTGGTAAGCTTGACATATCCGGTGATTTTACTAACGCTCAATTAGACGAAATCAAATCCAAAGTCAGCTATTACAAGCCAATAGTTGAACCAGACCTTGGCATACAATTCCTCGGAATAAACACATTAAAATCTAGCTCTCCACTTAGTTCATTAGCGGCACGTCAGGCGGCGGCTCATGCTATGAACATCCCGGCAATTCTTAAGGCAGGTAAAATAAATGGAGTCCAAGTAAATCAGGTAATTCCACCAGCTCTGCCTGGATATGATACTTCAATCAAGGATACTTCCTACGACCCGGTCAAAGCTAAGCAGTTACTGGCAACTGTGCCCAATGCTTCAGCTCCTATTACTTTTAAATACCCAACAGGTGATGATTTACAAGTTACCGAGATGGCGAACGAACTTAAGGCTGTGGGATTCAATGTTAATACTCAAGTCGTGGAAGACTTTAATGATTATGTAAATCAAGTATACAGCGGTAAAGCTGATTTATTTTATTTGGGCTATTCAAGCAATACGCTCGATGGTTTGGATATGATAAATAATACCGCCGGCATAACAGACAATTATAATAATTCTGATATGCAAACATTAATTGATCAAGCTAGTAATACAATTAATCCGGCTTCTAGAACTGCCTCAATGCAAAAAATTGAGCAATTGATTGCAAAGGAACAGCCCGTAATACCCTTGTTCACACAAGTTCGGACTTATCCTTTGACCAAACCATATGTTGTAACCGTCGATCTACCATCTATTGCTGTTGGAGCATATCTCTGGCAAGTTTATCAGAAGTAGCTATGAAACGAATCAGTTTGCGAGTCCGGTTCCTGCTAATGCTCATAGTGCTAATGATAGTGATCTTCGGCGCTATCACGCTGTTAATCGTTCGCCAAAACACCTATACGTTACGCGATAATTTAATTACGCAATCTAAATCTTTCGCGGCTTTGGCAACTCAACCCATAGCCAGTGCCTACGCAACGTATAAAGATTCTGGAACGATCAGAATTCAGCAACAAATTGCTAATTTTACGGATCTGGATCCAGACATTAATCATGTTGAAATAGTAGATATTAACGGCCACAGTTTGTTTA
The DNA here is from genome assembly GCA_035479135.1 of Saccharimonadales bacterium (SeqCode). Taxonomy (GTDB): domain Bacteria; phylum Patescibacteriota; class Saccharimonadia; order Saccharimonadales; family UBA4665; genus DATIIY01. Next base: position 6,336 of record DATIIY010000005.1, on the reverse strand, counting down.
CAAATGGTTCACAGAAAAGTATTCACATTAGTTCGAGTGCAGCGATTAGTCTAATGCCGACATATATGCGAGACGGTAAGGGTAACATTGTAGCCATAGTACAACCCTACACTGAGCTATTCGGAATTCATCGTTACAACGTGGTGTATGGTATTTCTTATAACACTGTTAATAAGGACATTCAAAATATTGTGGAATCTATTTTAGGTCTGAGCGCCACCATTTTAATCGTCACGATAATAGTCTGGTACTTCGTGATAAACCGGCTATTTTTAAGGCCGGTTTCTAACGTTAGTCGCATAGCATTGCTAATTAGTAAAGGTGATCTAGAACAAAAGCTGCACTCGAACCGCAAGGATGAAATTGGCGATTTAGCTAATGCCGTAGATACCATGGCAAGTTCTCTGAAAGCCGACATAGATAAACTAAAGAAAACAGATGAACTAAAGAGCGAGTTCTTGATGATTACGTCTCATAATTTGCGCACACCGTTAACTATTATTGATGGTTATTTAGATCATATTAAAGATTTGAACCCCGAAGCAAAAATTCAGGAGGCTCTGAATCCGATTTCTAATAATGTAGCTAGGCTAAAAAGCTTTGCCGAAGATGTATTGACGATTTCGACAATGGAAGCCGGCCAAATGGATACCACTAGAGGGCCAATTGAAATGGATCCGTTGATTAGTGAAATCACCAAAGAATTTGAAACTCTGGTCAAGCAAAAGAAAATACACTTTACAACTGAAATTAAAACCAATGCCTGGTCCAATATTAATAAATACACTTTCCGCAATGCTTTGTGGAATCTGCTTGATAATGCTTATAAATTTACTCCAGAAAGCGGCAGCATTGAGTTGACCGCTAAAGTTAAAGAAAACAGTATAGAAATTTCACTGGCTGATACCGGTATTGGTATTGCTGAATCGGAAATACCACAACTTTTCACAAAATTTCACAGGGCCACCGGTACGCTGACCTATAATTATCCGGGAACTGGTATTGGACTTTATATTTCCAAAAGCATTATCGAGCAGTACGGTGGAACTATTAGCGTTACTTCCAAGCAAAACGAGGGAACTATTTTCACAATATCATTGCCAATAATTCCACCGCCCAAGGCACATGAATCTTGATATACGTGACATAATAGTTAAATGAAAATCGCGCTCCTGGGTTATGGTAAGCAAGGGCGAGCCGCCTACGATTATTGGTATTCCGGAAATGAGATAACTATTTGCGACAGCAGCCAGGATTTGGATTTACCGACTACTGCTGATTCGCAACTTGGACCGGACTATTTGCAGGGCCTCGATCGATTCGATGTTATTGTCCGCAGTCCGATTATTCATCCCAGAGATATCGCAGCCGCCAACAGTCATAACATCTTAAACAAAGTTACTACCGTTACCAACGAATTTTTCAAAGTTTGTCCCAGCATTAACATTATTGGCGTTACCGGTACTAAGGGCAAGGGCACGACTTCAAGTCTCATAGTCAAACTGTTGGAAGCTGCCGGATACCGTGTGCACCTGGGCGGTAATATAGGTACCCCTCCGCTGGATTTGTTAAAAAACGATATCCGTTCTAACGATTGGATAGTATTGGAATTGGCCAATTTCCAATTAATTGATTTAAAATTTTCACCTCCGATCGCCGTTTGCTTAATGGTGACACCCGAGCACCTTGATTGGCACAAGGACATCAATGAATATTACGATGCTAAAGCCCAGCTTTTCATTCATCAAAAAAGCGTTGATATAGCTATCTATCTAGCATCGGATAAAATTTCAAAAAGCATTGCCAGTCGCGGACCAGGCAAGTTAATACCATATTTTGCCCTGCCCGGTGCCTATGTGGACAACAATAATATTAAAATTGATGGCCAGAATATCTGTAAAACCACGGACTTAAAACTTCTCGGCAAACACAACTGGCAAAACGTTTGCGCTGCACTGACTGCTGTCTGGCAAGTCACTCAAGACGTTGATGCCTTGAGCAGCGCCTTAAATAACTTCCATGGCTTGCCCTACCGGCTGGAGTCGCGACGAGAAGTAAATGGCATTCGATATTATAATGATTCGTTTGCTTCCGGACCGCCAGCAACCATTGCCGCCGTGGAGGCCATACCGGGCACCAAGGTAATGATTATTGGCGGTTATGATCGAAATTTAAAGCTTGATGAATTTGCTAAGGATTTGGTGAGATTAAAAACCGGTATTCGAAAAGTACTGCTGATTGGGGATTCTGCTCAGCGCACTTCAAAAGTTCTCACAAAAAATGGCTTTGATAATTTCGAAATGTCTAAAGCTACCGAAATGGCAGAAATAGTATCCGAAGCATCTGAACTTGCGCAGACGGGCGACGCGGTTGTTCTGTCCCCCGGTTTCGCCAGTTTTGATATGTTCAAAAATTTCGAGGACCGTGGCAATCAATTTAATCGGGCGGTAAGTAATTTATGACTCCGTACGAATCTTTCATTTTTAAGCGCTACGAATTCAACGACCGCCTAAAAACGCTTCGGTTATTCTACAGCTACGACGACAAATTAAATTTTACGGAGACCTATAAGTTTGATTTTAGTTTCGCGGAATACGACAAGGGTGCCTTGGACCAGGCTATTCAATTACTCTTTTTTATGGCCGGGGTTTCATATTACAAAGCTTATGTGCCGTCGAAAATACAGGTAAGCTCTGGCCATATTGACCATGAATTGGCAACTTTCTTAAGTAAAACATATCAGCGTGGACTGGGTGAATTCTTCTATTTAAATCAGCTTGATCCTCAGACTTCAATAAATATTCCAGTAACCACCAGCAAACTGATCGAGCTGCCGCCAATTCAAAATCTTCCAGGTCAGATAATAGGTTTAGGCGGCGGTAAAGATTCACTTGTAAGTGTCGAATTAATGCGCGACCAGCCATTAATCGCCACCTGGAGTCTTAATCATCGCACCCAACTTGAGCCATTAGTCAATAAAATAGGATTACCGCATTTTTGGGTGGAACGCGAATGGGATCACAAGTTATTGGAGCTAACTCAGCAAGGTGCATATAACGGACATATACCAATATCGGCGATATTTGCTTGTGTATCAGTGATCGTGTCAATTTTGACCGGTTATCGTGATTCCGTCGTTTCTAATGAAAGCTCGGCCAGCGACCCAACACTCAGTTATCTGGGATTTGATATTAATCATCAATATTCGAAATCTTTAGAATTCGAACAAGATTTTCAAGATTGTATTGTCAGGCTATTCAAAGGCAGTTTGCGATATTATTCATTGCTGCGACCATTCAGTGAACTTAGAATAGCCGAATTGTTCGCCAAAACCGGTTTCGATAAATATCATGACGTATTTAGCTCCTGCAATCGGGCTTTTACCCACGATCAAAACCATATGTTTTGGTGTGGAGAGTGTCCTAAATGCGCCTTTGTTTTCCTGATTTTTACACCGTTTATTAGAAAAGAACTGTTGGAAGAATTATGGCAGGGTAAAAACCTGCTGTTAGATCCTAAACTTGAGCCAACTTATAAACGACTACTGGGTATCACTGGCACCAAACCGCTCGACTGTGTCGGAGAAGTCAAGGAATCGCGAGCCGCAATGAAGTTAGCTAAGGCTATCTATCCTGAATTGAATAAATATGAGTTTGATTTACCCTCCGATTACAATTACCAAGCCTGGTCAGAACAGTCCATGCCGCATGAAGTTTTCGAATTACTCCAGCAAAAAATGGCAAAATTCTAGCTGGCTGATTGTTGGCTGGCCCGAATCACGTTTTCAAACAGCGCACTAACCGTCAACGGACCAACTCCACCTTTGAGCGGAGTTAAGGTCAAATCATCACGCTCATACACTGCCGGTGCCAGATCACCAACAGTCTTACCGCCTTCGCTAGCTACGCCGGCATCCACCACCACCGCGCCGTGCTTAATCATATTAGGCTTTAATACGCCATGCACTCCCGTGGCAGTTACAATTACATCAGCTTTCAAAGTTTCAGCTTTGAGATCAGGTGTCCGTTTATCAGCAATTCTTGGGATTATTCCAGAAGCTAGCAATAATTTCTCCAGCGGAGCTCCCACTAATTTGCCATGTCCGACTAACAAAACTTCTTTGCCATTAAGCTCAATATTGTAACCTGACAGTAACCAAAGAATTGATAAGGCCGTAGCCGGATCAAATTTTGAATCGTTATTAAGGCCATCGACATCCTTATTTGGTGGCACTAGATTAACAATTTCATCAGTTTGAGAGGGGTCCTGTAAAGGTAATTGAACAATGATAGCCTGTACCGAAATGTCGTTACTTAACGTGTTAAGTAACGCCTTGACCGATGATTGCTCTACCTTGTGAACTTCAACTTGCACACCTATTTCCTCACCGTATCGCCTTTTTAAACGAATATAAATATCAATCACCGGATTTTCAACCGTGACAACAATGGCCAATTTAGGAGTCACGCCTAATTCCTGCTTGAGTCGGCGCACTTCATGAGCCTGCCGCTGTTTTATAAACCCGGCCAATTCGGAACCATTAAGCATTCTCATACCTGATAATTGTATCACCCGGATAGATAATTACTGACCGGCAGATTTTCAATTGCTAAGTATAAATGCTTATGATATGCTCCGAGTATAAATAAGGGGTTTAGCAATGGACAATCAGTCGCCGCCGGTATCTAATCAACCAACTTCATCGGCCAGCCCCCCCGCCCCGGCAACCGCCGCAGCCGCTCTACCCAGCGTCCCTGATACTTATCCGGGAGCATTCGGCCTCTACAACTATTCTAAAGCTGCCATCAAACAAAACACATCAACTGTAGTACTGCTTATAGTTCTAAGCTTACTGATTTCAATAATTATTAACGCAATTTTCAGTGGAAGTAGTACGCGAGGTGTTGGTTCCTTGATTGTCGATCTTGTTAGTGTTCTTTTTAGCACTGCATTGACACTTACCTATTTGGCTGGTGTGCGACGTGAAAAGTTGAGTTTTAGTGATTCTATTACACAAAGTTTCCCTTATTATCTAAAATTTTTAGGCTTGACTTTACTAATCGTGTTAAGCGCAATAGTTAGTTTTCTGCTGCTGATAATTCCATTTTTCTTTGTAGTTCCCCGCCTAGTACTATCACCATATTACCTATTAGATAAAAATATGGGCATAATTGACGCCTACAAAGCTAGTTGGGATTTTACAAAGGGACATGTGGCAAAAGTTTATGGAATTGTCGGTGTCAATATTTTAATAGCTTTGTTATTAGTAACTATTATTGGTATACCTTTTGCGATTTACTTTTGGATTATGTATAGCGCAGCCTTCGCAGTGCTTTACAAATTCATAGACGGACACAGCCCGACACAAGTATCTGCGCCAACAAATGCCACACCAGCAACACCTACCACTCTGCCTGTAGAAACGCCTCCTTCTCCTACAGCTCCAACTGAACCACCATCAACTCCCTCACCATAAATACTCTTTCAACCCGTATAAAATCTTGCTAAAACAGAGGTAGTTTGCTAAAGTTTGGTATGCCATGGCCCATTTAGTTTTACTTGCGTCGCATCGCTCGTGTCTACATAAAGTGCCACCGGCACTTTATGGGCCAGTAGCTCAGCTGGTTAGAGCACCTGCCTCTTAAGCAGGGTGTCGAGGGTTCGAGTCCCTCCTGGCCCTCCAAGATTTTCCTAGGATATACTTTATTAACTAAAGAGTAATCTTGCTTTTTTGTTATGATTAAGCGGTGGGGAGAATAAAAACATTCGGACTAATTGTGAGTTTTATTATTTTAGCGAGTAGTGTTTCAGTTGGCGCTTGGACAGTGGGCGGCAATTACTTGAACACCCGTGACGCTGCTAACAAATCTAAAATCGCAACTTGCCAGCAAAAAGGCAATACTCATGTCGTCCTAATCCAAGACAATAAAGTCAATCCTCAGCATACTGACGGTAAACTATGTGACACCCTTACCATTACTAATGAAGATAATAAAGTTCGTCTTATGGCATTTGGTCTGCACGAAGACCACCAGCCCTATAATGGTGTGGCAGAAAAAGAGCTTTCACAAGGCCAAAGTCTGAACGTGATGTTAAATGAAGCAGGTTCTTTCCAGTTCCACGACCATATTGGCGATAAAGCTCATGGCAATTTTACTGTTACAAAATAGCAGACTAGAAGACAAACTCTAAATATATATTCCAGTGTTTTTCCAAGTACTTAGATTTCTTTAAGCTTACTACTTAACTCTCACTATCCCATTAAACTTAAATGGATTTAGTTGGTCGTGGTATTTATATAGTCCTTTATTTTCAAATTTAAATGAATAAGTTTCA
>DATIIY010000004.1:0-71254 GCA_035479135.1 Saccharimonadales bacterium (SeqCode) | reverse complement strand
TACCGAACCGGGGGACACAACTGCCGATGTACCGTCAGGTTTTGATACAAGCGCAAATGGTACTTGTGCAGTAAATTAGTTTTAATACTTAACCGGCGTGCCGGTGGAACTTCTCGTGCACCGACTTCAAGTGCGGATCTGTTACGTGGGTGTAAATCTGAGTGGTGGCAATGTTGCTGTGGCCAAGCAGAGCCTGTACGGAGCGCAAATCAGCGCCGTTCATTAATAAATCAGTAGCAAATGAATGCCTCAGGGTATGTGGGCTGACGTGTTTAGTGATGCCGGCCAAAAGGGCCGCCCGGGCAATGCTTCTCTGCACACTACGCACTGTTAATCGGTGGAAATTTCCGGTCAGATCCACACGTTTCTGGCCACTGTACCTGACGAATAACGGTTTGGCAGTATCATCACGCTTACTAAGATAATGTTCAACCCATTTGGCGGCCTCCGGGCTGACAAAAATCGGCCGATCCTTTTGACCTTTACCCCGGACCATAAATTCGCGGCGCTTGAGATTAATCTGATCCCGATTCAACCCTACCAATTCACTGACGCGCATACCAGAGCTGAAAAGTAGCTCCATAATGGCTCGATCACGCAATCCGCCCAATGTACTCAAATCCGGCTGGGCAAACAGCCGCTCTAGTTCTTCTTCATTTAGAAAAGTAACCTGTTTACGGCGAGTCCGTGCCAATTCTACCTTATCAGCCGACAGAGCCGGAATATCGCGTTTGGCACAGTACTTCAAGAAACTCCGTAAAGCAATTAAATGATAATTCTGGGTAGCTTTGCCCAGTTCATCAGAGGTATTCGTACCTAAGCGATTGAGCCACAAGCGCCATTTGCGAATCAGTTCGGGATCAATATTCGATACCTTGATATCACCGGCGAAATCGATTAACCGCGTCAGATAGTGATCATAATTTTGGATAGTTTTCTGCGAGCGGTTTTGCTCAATTTCCAGATATTCCAGGAAATCAGTTTTGGCTTTGGCGAATAGCATAACTTCATTGTACAAGCATGCCCGTCGGCAAGCTATCTTCATCAACAGATGGCGAAACCGCTCCTTATCTGTTAAAATTAAACCAAATTAAATAAGGATTAACTACAAGTGGAAAGAACCTTAATTATTGCTAAACCTGATGCCATACAGCGAGGATTGATTGGTGAAATAATTACTCGGTTAGAAAGTAAAGGTCTAAAGCTAATAGGCATGAAAATGGTCACCCTGGATGATGCGGTGCTTAGAACCCATTACGCTGAACACCTGGAAAAATCTTTTTATACGGACCTGGAACAATTTATGAAATCATCGCCAGTCATTCTAATAGCCTGCGAAGGTTTCGAGTGCGTCGAATCGGTAAGATCACTGGTCGGGGCAACCAATCCCAGGCAAGCTTTGCCTGGCTCTATCAGAGGTGATTTGGCAATTGGCACGGGCCGAAACTTAATTCATGCTTCAGACTCCAAAGCCAGCGGTGAAGCCGAAGTAAGCAGTTTTTTCAAGCCAGAAGAATTGTTCAATTACGATAAGTCAGAGTACATGCATATATATGAGTCACATGAGCGCACATAATAATTTTTGTTAAACTGAAATCCAAGCCCCTGTAGTTCAATGGATAAAACAACTCCGTCCTAAGGAGAAGCTAGAGGTTCGAATCCTCTCGGGGGTACCAAAAGCGCTCACGGTTTCTTTGTGCACAAATTATGCACCGACTTTGCACAGAATAGGCAATTTATACTTGCATTGGCAAATTTACAGTATTAAAATGATAAATACCACTGTGAGGTGGCTATCATCTTCGGATGATAAGATAGTCAGCAATGACTAACGCGAAAAGAGCCCGAAAGGGCTTTTTTCGTATAATTGCTTTTACGAGAATAATTTTGTACGATTAGACTATATTTTAAGGATAAAATAAAAAATCTTATTCAGCCTCTTAATATGAAACTAAAAAATATACGGCCTGGTAAAATATTTCAAAAATTCTCTGTTCTTATATTTGTGATTACATTTGCATCATTTGCAACAGTTTATATTGTGGCAACACATGCACAAGCAGGCACATTTTATATATTAATGAATGTAGTCGACACTAATAACAATTTTTTAAGTGGAGCTTATGTAGACTTAGGCAGTAATAACGGTTGTACATATCCCTTCGGGCACAAAACCGTAAGCCCTAACGCACCAGTAGTAATCACCTGTAATAATGCCAGCGTATCAAATAACTATTCAGTTAAATCTCTTAGTTTGCCAGGTTACTCTGTTTGTGGCTGTAGTCTTGTCCAGATTGGTACTCCCTTAATCGCATCAAGCGGGCTGCTTAATACTTCGGCTTATAAAATAGTTAGTACTGGCAATCAGATACCGACTGTTGAAGGCACGGCTACTATGCAATCTAACACTCCGGCACCGATTATTCCAACACCCACGCCGCCACCTAGTCCACCGCCTAGTTCAGGTAGTACTGGTTCGTCAAAAAGTACTTCCAAATCCGTAACAGTAACTCCTTCTCCATCTACAAGTTCATCTGCTCAGGCAGCGCCAACCACTAATGATCTCCAACCGGCCACCGATTCTACCGGTGACTTAACTGGTGATACTAATGTCAATGTTCCGGCCGACACCACCTCAGTTATTAGCAGCAGCGATTACATTGTTAGCATTATCTTTCAGAAGGGCACATTTGATGTTGATGCATACTGCACAGTTGACTCAACAGATAAGTCAGGCTTCCCGATTAAATCCTCAGCACTATTAGGGCCATATCTATTGGCCTGCACCGATGTCGATGGTAACTCACTTAATACTCTTATGAAACCGATTACTGTAAACATGGCCTTACCTTCAAGTAAGAGTAAATATGTAGCTTATATCAATGACTCCAAATGGCAAACAACACCAAGTACAGAGAAGAACCGCACCTTAAGCTTCAAAATGACCAAGGTTAACGCTTTTGCCGCTGCCCCCAAGAAGACTACTAACTGGGGTGCCATCATCATAGATATGATTAGCATCATTGTTGTACTACTAGTTATCGGCTTCATAGCTTACCTCATCAGACGAAGACAGTACGTCGACGGCCCGCCGATGGATTACCCAGGTGATTATCCAACTGAATCACAATAGTTAATAGCAATTACTAAGGTGTAAATTTGGCATTAGTGCTAAAATAGTTCTTATGGTCAAATCAAAACAAACAGATGAGGCTAACGAAGAACAGCAAGCTTACAACGGACCGACTAAATATTTTACTGATCAATTCGACGATGAAAACGTGCTGTTTGTTTTCCATAAACACCCGATTGTCATGCGCAAAGGGCTGATAATCTGTATGCTGGCTTGGTTAATCGGACCGGTTTTTACCTTATCTTTAACGTATCTCCACCCTAATAAACCACCAAATATTACTTTTTTTGGCATTAGCCTAATTTTGAGCATCATTTTAGGCATGATATTAATACTGCCAAGCTGGGTGGGCTGGCATTTCAGTGTTTTCATCATGACAGATCAGCGGTTCATCCAAATTACTCAAAAAGGGTTTTTCCATAGAGCAGTGGCCGATCTTCGGCTTTCCCAGATACAATCAGTCAACTATGAGGTGTCTGGACTACAGGAAACGCTGCTGGGGTTTGGTACAATAAAGATGCAGACTTATGTTGGAGATTTAACCATTCATGAGGTGCATCATCCGGCTAAAATCCAGAAGCGGATATTGAATATACTGCGCGATGAAGGTGTAGACGCCTCAAGTTATCCAGCTGTCAAATCTACGGCTCCCAACAAAGTGCATGAAGAAACCGAAGAAGCTCAAGAAGCCTAAATTACCGAGGGTGCTAAAGCGTCCGTTTAAGCGTGTCAAAGAACAGGCTGATGAGCGGGCCAAAACCACTGAGCAGAAAATGTCAGAAGCGCTTAGCACGGTGCCTAAAATTACTAATGAAACGGTCGGCGAACACCGTGAAGACGTGCTTTCTGATGCGCGCAAGTATATTTATCCGCTTCAACATTCCAAGCACCATGTGGTGCGCACCTCAGTCAGCTTGCTAGTGCTGGTTTTGATCGTATTTCTGGTCTTTTGCGGATTAAGTTTATACAAATTTCAGTCAAACTCGGGCTTTATTTACGGTGTTACTCGGGTAATTCCATTCCCAGTAGCCAAGGCCGGGCACAATTGGGTAAGCTACGAAGCCTATTTGTTCGAACTGCGGCGAGATATGCATTATTACCAAACTCAGCAACAATCCAATTTCAAGACCAAGGACGGAAAAGCTCAGCTAAAAAGGCTCAAACAACAGGCCATGGCCGAAGTTGTCCAGGATGCTTACGTAAAACAATTGGCTATGCAAAATCATGTCAGTGTTAGCAATAAGCAGGTTGATAATCAGATATCTATTGTTAGAAGCGAAAACCGTCTCGGCAGCAGTGACCGCGCCCTCAGAGAAGTATTAAACGAATTTTGGGGCTGGGATGAGTCCGATTTCAAGCGCGAGTTGAAACAACAACTGCTAGCTCAAGCTGTAGTGACTAAGCTTGACACTGCCACATCTGCTAAGGCCCAGTCTGCTCTTAATCAACTACAGGGCGGGGCGGACTTCGCCAAATTAGCAACCAGTCTATCCAACGACCAATCCACCAATGCCAACGGCGGTCAGTATCCAGCAGCTTTAAACGTTAATAACAGGCAAGTTCCGCCAGCCATTACAGCCGAATTATTCAAGCTCAAAGCCGGTCAAATTTCACCAATTATTAACGCTGGCTACACCCTAGAAATTCTAAAAATTATAGATGTTAGCGGTGCGAGTGTGCATGCTGCCCACATTCAGTTCAATCTCAAACCGATTAACACCTATGTAAAGCCACTTCAGGCCAAACAGCCTACGCACTACTACATCAAAATCTGAAGATAAAAGCTCCCATCATTGCTTTTCTCATCTTGAATTGTTATGATTACCCCTGTCTTTTTACACACGAGGGCTCGTAGTGAAGAGGCCTATCACGCCTCCCTGTCACGGAGGAGATCGCCGGTTCAAATCCGGTCGGGCCCGCCAAGCATAAGCATTATCATTTGCTATGATTAAGCCATGACATGGCAAAAGAAACTTGTAATTAGTGTCGGATGGGTAGTTATCGGGTTCGGCTTACAATTTATCTATGCCGTTATTATTTTGAGCATTAATCATAACGTTTCATTTTTAACCGACAACACTTCTAGTCAAAGCTTAGATAGAGCAATATTTATCGGGGAATCTATCTTTACTATCGCGCCAATAATTATGATTATTCTTGTCTGGTTTAGTAAGCCAAAAAGTTTATATAGAAAGTTAAACTTAATAAATTAGTACTTGTCTTGAGGGAATAGGCACCTTTAATTAAGTTCTAAACTCCGACTCGATGTCCCGCCAAGCTGCTTATGCTTGCGCTAGGATAAATGCCGCAGTATAAATAGTGTTTATGAGTGAAGTTAGCGCATCTAGAAACGCTCTTCGTACTCTTGATGCAGTACTTCAAGAGTCGGATCAGCCACTTCCGGCTATAAGTGTAAGTAATTATGATATACACGGCAAAGTACTTTTGCCTGGTGTTTGGATAGGGTTTGGCAGAACGGAACTACAAGAAGGATTACGTCCCAATCAAGAAGTTCTGTATCACGTTGAAGGCAGGCCAGTTAGGGCAGGCCTTACTGTTCCTCTTATTGAGGATTCATTAAGTACTGCTACGTTTCATATTCCAAGAGACGAAAGTAAGCCAAGCTATTGGCAACAATGGTACTCGGATAGATATATAATTCATGTTGTAGGTCAACCTCCGAACGAAACGCTTATTGGAGGAGATGCAGATGCTATAGGAGATGGTTTACTTACAACTTGGCTTAAAGATGAGGCTCCGTTTAATCTTCCAACCGTGATTTTTGATGATCCGGAAATGATACTGGGATCTACTATGTCTTTAGAAGATCTGCTGGCTCGACGAGACAGAAAAATGATAGCGGTTGGCAGAAAAGCGGTAAGCATAACGTTACAAGGTTTGAAAGATGACCTTGTGCCTAAAGGCAGAGCACCAATACTTGACCCACTATATGATATGTTAGCTACAATTGCGGCAACTTTAGAAGTTGAAATTTAACATATTAAAATAGTTCCACTTTTGTAAAGTTACAGCCCGCCATTTGACATTCATTTATTTTGTAGTATAGTATCATTTTATGACTGGAGTTAAATTAATTAGCAGTGGTGAGGCTTATTTGAGTGCTAATGGTATACAAGTGAGCGCAACAAACATAGAACATGAAATTAATACAAAAAAGACCCTGTTAGCAGCCAAGATGACAAATACCATTGCCCATGCTTATGCTCTGAGACAGGAGCAGGCAGGTTTTTTTAGATCACTGCTGGGTACAAAACCAATCACCACCCCGCATGTAATTAAAGGATCAGAAACTTTAGAGCAAGGCCATCAAGTTGCCAGTTGGCTTTCCGCTCGAGCTGTTTCAGAATTTGTAACACTAAAAGTTGCCGTAGTAGATGACACGCGTAGCTTTATAGCTAATCCCGATGTATTGGCCGTGGCTCGAAATGGCTATGAACTTGATGATCTTTATAGCTCGAGTCTACTTGATCCCTCTGCAGAGTTGGATTTGTTGGACGCATCTATTGCAACTGTAGGCGAGATATTTAAAGCTGTTGACGCTCAATTTGCACTTGGTACAGCAGCATAGTTCCACGCCTGCTCCGCCACGGCTCGCCAGAACAAACTCTTATAAATTTTGTAATATTGTTATAGAATTACTTTAATATGACAATGCATTTTGATAGTGAGCGTGAATCTAGCATAGAGCGTTACGAGACCGACTACGGTGAACTAGAAGAAAGACTTATAGTTGGCAGTAGAACAGTTTCATCATTTGCAATTGGTAAAAAACGACTTCCTAAACGCGAGGGATTCAAGACTAGGTATTCTCTTACAGACCAACAAGCTTACCAACAAGATCATAAACCAAACCCTAGTGCAGCAGGTAGAGACTTACCACGAGAAGTTAGTAAAGGACTTAGAATAGATTTATTACAAGAGCTAGGTGAGGCCGCGATTACTGGATCTGAGTCATCCCCTGATATTGAAAATACTATTTAAATTTGACCAGTAGAATTTACTTAACAGGTTATATTGTTCTAAACGTTGACTCCATACCCCGCCAAGACACTTATGCTTGTAAAATTGTAAAGTAGATAGTAGATTTAGTTTAATTTGACTAAATATGCGTAATACTCATGACTGCTGAAATTTACCATTGTTTAATATCCGATGATGAGCCTAAACGGATAAATGCACAAGTTATTGAGGACGGTGCCTTATATTGGATTAGCGATTTTGGTGATGGGCTTGGAAACGAAGCCTTCGTCTTAGCAAGCGGTGACTACATTAGTTTGTTTATAGGTAAGATTATTGTTGAATCAGAAGGAGAATTCAGATTCAAAGTACTAAGCGATGTTAAAAAACTTAAAGCAGGGGAAAGTTTCGGGCAATCGATCTTTAACAAAAATGATGAAGAGCTTCTGTTACATGTAAGAAATTCTGGACCAACAAGAACTGACCCACACTTAAATTGATTTCAAATTTGATCAATAATTGTAAACGTTTGGCTATATTTTAGATTAAAGTTATGCTTAATACATGAGCGAAGCAATTCCTGAGAACTACCTTAATTTGGTGATAAAGTGTCCTTTTCCTGCGGGACAGACTGCAGGTGCGATGGCTCTTGGTGAATTTTTGCAAAGTGACAGAGGCCATGAGTTTCTGCCGGATGTACTAAAAAATATAGAAGCAGCGGACAAAATTTTAGCAACAGGAGCTTTTACTCCGGACGAAGCAATACAGACCGCCTTTGGTGGTGCACTGGTGATTGATGAGACCGGGGCAATTATGAGACAGCCCAAAGAACCTGAGGCTCCTGATCTCTTACATGCGCAAACGGCAGGAGCGGAAAAAAAATAACGCCTTTGTCAAAGCGTTTGATCAGCAGCCCACTGAACTGATTACAAAAAGCGGACCAATTACAGTTAAAAACCAGCGACCGGAAGTAATCGACAAACAGTCAGAAGTACGAATAGATAGATTTACTGAGATATCAATGGTCGAATACCAAGAGCAGCAGATTAAAAAGATATTATCGGCTAATATCTCCGAATTAGAGAGTGACCAGCTTGTTTCAACTGATGAGATTCCCAGCGGTAAAGCTAAAAAAACTTTCGCTAAAACCGTATCTATTAAGGCACTAGAAACTAAGTTTACAATGATAAAACAGAAACACGTAACTTCATCGGTTGAAAAGGTAATAGTTTCGGCTTCACCACCTCAAGAAAAACCCAACTTGCCAGTAAAATTACAAGAGTTACAGCGTGTACAAACAGTACTAGAAGATGATTCAGCGTCTCCTGTAATAGAGACAGGAAACAAAATTCTTCAAACACACGAAGCTTTGGAAAAAACTTTGTATGTTCCATATACACAAACCTCACAACTACATTACGAAACCACACAACAATCGAAAGTTCCAGCGTTTGCAGAAGTTAGTTTGAATTATCAAAGCCAAGGCACTGAATTAGACCAAGAAATTAATATAATCCCAGCCGAAGAAATTACAGACAATAACTATGATATTTTTATCGCAGTAATTTACGCAAAAGCCGAACTTCTATCACTGCGCACAGACGAAGAGAATGAAGTGCCCGTAGAAGAAAGTATTGTTACTCTGAATCGAGGTACTAAGCCTGAAGAGAAAGTTTCTTTTGAAGAATTCCTAGCTCGTCAGCCGACTCTCGAAGTCAAACCCAACCTGGAATCTTTAAGCGATATGACGGCAGCAGAAGCACCACTCGTAGATACACTAGTGCAACTGGCGGTTTACCTTTCGGAAGCTTCGGAAGAAGAAGCTCCAGTCATACGAAATCTAGTGATTGAAATAGAAAAAGAGTTGTCTGCAGGCAGTACTGAAGGGCAGCCGGTTGATTCTATACTAACTAAAGAAGTTACTCAGAAATTATTTAACTTATTGCAAAAGCTAGGTTACGACGATCCTGAAAGAACCTTAATCAAATTCTTCGATAACAATGACCTAGGCTATATGATCCAAGCCATTAAATACCTGTACCTGCTTTGCAACAATGATAACCGGCAGGAAATGCATCATTTAACCGTTAGTTCTTTTTTGAGTGGTAGTTCCAGAGATTTACGCATTACAAGTTCTATTTTTAATCTAATAGCCGAAAAGTTAGGAGTTAAGGTTGTATTGCGCGGTAATCTATAGAGGTACAGGGGTTGTAAGCTTTTTTGACAAGCACTCTTTGCAATAACCGTCTACTTCAAATTGGTGGCGACGTGCTTCAAATCCAAGTTGGTGAGTGATTTCTTTAATAAAGTCGTCAAAATGTTTTTCATCCTCAATGTCGATTATCTTGCCGCAGTTCAAACAGCTTAAATGGTGGTGATGTGCTATAAATTGGTCGCTAAGTTCCAGCTTATATTTCCAGCCCACATTAATTCGGTGTACTATGCCCAGTTTTTCAAACAATTCGATGTTGCGGTAAACGCTTACCCGGTCCACTTGGCCCTTAGCTTTAGCAATAATCTGGCGTATAGATTGCGGTTCTGGGCTAACAAGCAGATTAAAAGTCACCTCACGAGCCTTAGTAACATGATATTTGTGTGACACTAGTATTTTTTTAAATTGATTGGTATACTCTGCTGACATATTGCAACTTTACTACAAATTGCAACAAAATTGCAATATGGACTGTGACCGAACTATAATTTCTGTATGGGCGAAATTACTCAAACTCGAGCGGAGGATGCTATTGCTATTACTAATGCATTTTTAGATACCGAAAGAGGTGCAAATATCGATGGTGATTTTGCCGGTCGACAGATTGCCGAGCGTGTGGCAACAGTACAGGAACAAGCTGAAGAATTACTGACCTCCACCAAAATAAAGGAGCATGACGGCTTCTATTTAGTGCTTGGGCAATTTCAGACAAGAGATAAGATATACAATGGGGGCGATTTTCAGCAAGCTGCTACAGTTTTACCTGGTTATTTAGTGCTAGTACCGTCTTCGCTGGTAGATAGTGGCACGTCCTTTTTCTACCCGGCGGTTGTCAGTGAAGACGGCTTAAAAACTCAAGATATTAGACTACACGTTTTGCGGCAACCCTACCGTCAGCAAATAAGGTATGGCTCATCCATGATCTTATCGGCAGCCGGTCAATCTGAAACAAAAGGTATAGGTGAACATGGTCGTAAAGCCGATGATGGTGTTGAGGCCGAACATTTTGCTACGTTGTTAGCGGCCGGCAGTGACCACCGAGTGCAAACTGCCTGGCAATCTGGCGAACACATCAATCATAATTGGCGGAAACAATCTGGCAATTCAGTTACAACTGAGGTAGCTAAGCGTCTATTTGGCCAAGACATACCACAGGCAACTATTACGATTACCCCACAGCAAATAGAGACTGGACAAGCAATCCTAGTGTGGCACCAAGGCATGCGTGATGAGCAAACCGGTAGGCCCGAAACGGCAGCCCGTGATAACGCGTTGGTAGTCATCCAAGGTTTGGGTTATGAAGCATTAAGAACAAGCAATCCGCAAGGAATTGATAATGTTAGGAGGTTAATAGCATGAATAGTTTAGAACAGGCACCCGATTTTGATACGATCACTTATGGCATGGAGAATGAGTTTGATATAGATGCCGCTTTCCGAGACGCTATGCACGGCGTGGCAAGTGACACCGAGCTTGCTTTAGATGAAAAGGTACAGCGCATGGAGTTTATAGTCAGCGAGGGCACCAGTGAGCTTTACCGAGAATTTGTAGACTTGAGATCAATGGCTGCCCAAATGGAGATGTATTGTAACCATGACCATGCCTTAAACCAATTAATGCAAGGTAGTGACATGCTTTCCGGTTTTATGGACAGCTTTAAAGACGACGGGCATAATCACAATAGTAATTCGTTTGACAAACATGACCACAAAAACGATGATTTGGAAACTGACCCTGTAACAGGCAAAAAGCGAAAGAAGAAACAACGAAAATAGTTCGAAATTTAGCGTTGGGTAGTAAATAATTTACACTTTATTAATTATTTATTAAATTTCATTGTTCCAAACTCTGGTTCGATGCCGCAACGATTATTCTAGGTAGCTATGACGTTATTTTGTCAGTGAACTATCGTCCGTAAGTATAGCTTTGCCAGGCCCAGCCACCCGCACCTTTATATACCACCATATTGCCATCTGGTTGTACTACCAGGTAGTTGTTGCTACCGCTGCCATAAGTATTGGATTGCCAATCATAAGCTCCGGAAGCATCATACAGTACTAGGTTACCGTCCGGCTGCATGATCAAATGTCCAGCTGACCGGCCGTAGGTATTACTTTGCCATATATACTGATGTCCACCACCGGAATTGTTATACAAGACTAAGTTACCATCAGGTTGAAGAATTAACTGATGGCTCCAGTCACTGCTATATAAGGACTGATTAGGATAAAGTGATTGATTAATAAACAAAGTTGAGTAATTGATCAATCCGCCTCTACTAGTTGCCCATATAGGGATATTGCCGTGGTCAGGGCTGTAGATGACTAGGTTGCCATCAGGCTGCATGACGAGGTTGTTAGTTGTGCCCATGCCGTAGGTGTGACTTTGCCAGATGACACTATTGGCATAGTTATAGAGCACCAGGTTGCCGTCAGGCTGCATAGTTAGCCTTGACGGCTTGGAGTTCTGAAAAGTACAGGGCATAACGGCATAACATAGAGCACTGCCGTACGGATTGTAAATCACTAGGTTGCCATCTAACTGAAGTCTTAAGCGGTAGCCATTAGAAGCTACTATTTCTTCATTTGGATATAGAGACTGGTTTGTACCTAGGGTTGTTCCTATATTAATGGGTGTAGGATATATTTTACCAGTTTCCCAGCTCCAGACCGTCTGACCGACCGATGTATTAACAACCAAGTTGCCATCATCTTGCAAAGTTAACGTATCGGAGCTACCGGAATTTTCTGTGTGAGATGACCATATTACCCCACCGGTTGAACTGTACAAGACTAAGTTACCGTCTTGCTGTATTTTGAAGCTCCCTCCCGGAGCAGCAATGTTTGGGTTCCAGACCAGATTATTAAATCCATCAACTTCCTGAAGATGGCCGTCACCTGTGAAAGACAGCATATAAGTACCATCTGGGGATATGAGACAAGTATCATTAGTCAAATATTGATTAGAACTGCCGTCTAATGTAGAGCCTTGACACTGGTTAAATGTTTCGCCATCACTGGCTGTATGGGCTTTTTGATTGGTGCGGCCTTTATACGAACTCCATACAGCTTGACCTTTTGCGTTTCTAAGTATTAAATTTCCATTATTAGCAATAGTTAAAGTGTCTGGTAGCGCTTTGTTATCCCACCAGCCATTTGTTTGTGAAATTGGGCTTGCATAAGCATTATTCACTCCATATTTATATGCTAAATTGCCATCTGTTAAGATTGTTAAATAGTTTGATGGAACAATTGTTACGCCAGTTGAAGCCCAAGCACTCCATTTGAAGTCATAATACGAACCGTTCAATAAATGCCATTCGGAAACGAAACCATTGTCATTACACAATCTATATTGAGCATTTGGCGACTGAATATAACGACCGGCTGTTAAGTTTGTATTTTGATATAGTACCGAACCTAAGTTTGATGTTGAGGCGCAAGCCGGATAATAGAAAGCTCCACCAGCAAGTGATGGGGGTGGTGGAGGTGGAGGCACAGAACCAACAGGCTGTACGCTGGATTGAATTAATATATTATGCATTGTTGTACCGGCTGCGGTAGCGACAGACTCAGATCCTCTATCAGCTGGAGCATCTGTGCCGGGTTGTGCAAAACCAATTTCTAGCCATCCGGGCGGGGCAACAGAACCATTTTGTCCAGAATAATTATTAGCAGTTGCTATAAGCTGTCCGGCACTAACATGTTGTCCCTTAAGTCCAGGTAAAATGTGAACGTGTCCGTAATAAACCCAATTTGTCGGACCGCCAATGGACTGATCTAACTGCTCTACCGGGTAATCATTACCAAAACCACCTGGGTCTGGTTGATAAACATGTAATGTCCCAGAGGAAATGGCATAAATATGAGCACCAGCTCCGGCTTGTATATCCCAACCTTGATCAATACGATGATATTGACCTTCGCTTTTAGTACTAAAAGGCCACACAATATTAGCTGCAGCATGACTTTTTAATAGAAAAAATACCCCAAAAACAGAGAAGCAAATTACAAATATCAGCAATAAGTTATATTTTTTCCAGCCTTCAGTAATACGTTTTACAGCAATCATTTTTGTTTATTATTACTTATATGAATATTAGTTTGGAAAATGCTATCTGTCAATAAGCAAATACTTCGTAAAATTTCTAATAGTGACTAATATAAGTAATCGTTATACTTTTCCTTCTACAGATACTTGAGTTGCGACAAGACGGAGCTTGATCAAATGAGAGCTTTAAGGGGGCTAAATTGTCAGGATTAGATGTGTTAAAACCAGTTGAAAATCTTGGAGTAAAAGCGGCACAGCTGGCTGGAGCTAGCCATGTACCGGGGGTTAACTGGGTAGTTGAAAGACATGTGAGGCAAGAAAGGCAGCGAGCCCAGCAACAAAGATTGCAACCTTTTGCAGGAAATCTAGTACTGGTTGGTGGTAATCTTGATGAGCAACCTAGTACAATAACTCCCGATCAAGCAGGTGACAGAATGAGCAGGGTCCTCTTTGACGAGGGCACTATAGCCGAGCACAAGCCGGTGGTAATCAGAGCACTAATTCCGGATACTATGGAATCTGATGAGTCAGTTGAAAGAGGTACGCATTTAATAAATGAAGCCTTACAAAGAAATTATGATATATCCACCTTTCTGATTCCAGAAGCTCAGCCAATAGCAACAAAGAGTGAAAAATATGAGCCTATCTTAGATAGGACACATAGAGCAATTGATGCGACAATAATAGATCTTAAAAAAATGATTAATTCTGGTCATGAAAATTCAATCCCTCAGGTTTATTCACATTTAGTATTAATGTTTGTTGTTAGAGACTCCGTTGCTGTTAATTTTCTACCGCCACCGATTGGCCATAATACTATGAAAATGGGTAAAACAGCTCTATTGGCTGAAGTGGGTGTAACGCCTCAGGAAAATATTTGGGAGACAGAATCTTTAAAATAATATCAAGAGATCTAATATTATAATATAGTCATAACGCTAATGTTTTGATATATTAATATTATTAAAGAATAATATGCCAAAACGTAAAACCAATAATCGCTCCAAATCATCTAAATTAAGCAAAAAATTACTGGGACGTATCCAAAATCGTTCAAGATTACAGATGATTATTTTTATTATTATCTTCGGTGGTATTGGCACTTATGCTATCATTCAGAGCTTAGCCGCAGGTAATAATTATTATGGATTTTCTTGGAACCCGTCGTTTAGCAATATAAATGACTCCATGGATACAGATGAGCCATCTGGTCATTATCCTAGAAACACCACCGGCTGTGCTTGGAATGATGAGAACCAAATCGTTTATTCTGGTTCTGGAGACATATCTAGTTCCACAAGTAATAAACTCTGTTTGGTTGCAGATTATGACGATAATGGACCATCAGGCGCTTATCCCAAAACTATCATTTATAAAGTTTACGCACCCTCGAATACCCTTTCAGTAACGCTAGCTAACGACGTTGGTGATAGATGGAATTCGCCGCCGGCCATAAAATCCGGGAATCAATATTTATATCAACTATGTGTTGAGGATCCGGTTGCAGAGAAGGGTGAAATTGGTTTAGGAGACGTTAATGGTTTAAATCACTGGCCAGAAATACCTAACACTAATAATGGACGGGGACAGATCGTAAATTATACGATTACATTAACCAATCTAGGTAGAAGTACTATGCATAAGGTGACCGCTTCTTGGGAAGTGGGTATTAATGGAAATGCTAGAGGTGGACTTATGGCAAATTTACAAACTCAAAATCCCGTACCTTGTCCACCTCAGGATGGTTTTGGTCCTTCAGATATTGATTAAGCAATAATTCTCAGACCTTCTCCAAAAACGTCCGCCAGGATGCTTATCCTTGCAAACATTAATTATTGTATTAACCTTGTTGTATGCAAAGAGACGGATTAATAGGCAGATTAAGAGAAAAAGTTGATGATCGAGTATTTGAATTTAAATCTGCTCATCCAGACTTAGTCAATTCTTTTAATGATTTACATGATTCTTTTAATGATATACGTGATAGAGCAGATACTTTTGAAATTAAGAATCAAGAATTATGTTATGGAGCCGCTGTAGTTGCACTCGGTACATTAGCTGTTGGAGCAGAGATAATTGATTTACATTTAGCAAACAAACCTAGTACTAAGGCTATTAATCTTGGTAGAGCTTCCAGTAAAGCTGTAGCTGTAGCTTCATATTATTTTACAGCGAAGGCTGTAGGAAGATTTCGCGATTATCGCAAAATAAAACAAAGCATTAAAGAGTCCAAATCTGAGATATGATAATTCTACAATTGACTTATGCTTATAAACATGCTATATTATGGTATATGAAAAAAATTAATCCAAATAAATTAATTGCAATTACAGCGGCCAGTGCAGCGCTTGCTGCTGGAGATGCTATGCCCGTTGAGGCACACACCACAGTTCCGCGAACACCAACAGCAAGTGAGCAGCACAATTTAAGCCAAACTACCCGTGCCAGCGTAGTCAAAATGGCTAGTCGGATAGCATTAGACTCTGAAACAAATCCACGGTGGAGCAGTCATACCCGCAAGTATCGACGTTATGGTGGTAGCGAGACTATTATAGATTCTAAAATAAGTGAAGGTGGCGGTAGAACTTCGGAATTTATCGTTTATGCCAGAACGGGCCACAACGGAAAACCAAAACTTACAGCCGGTGGAATAGATCAAGTTGTAGTTATAGAAAAGGGCACAAAAAAACCGGAAACTGCTGGTTTTAGCTTAAATCATGATGATGGATCTGTCACCGTTGCTACTTATGGCAGCGCTATTAAAGAGGTAGTTGGCACCACGGGGCTTTCTAATTCAACTCTTAAAAATGTGAATCCAGAGCTAGTCAATACCACAATAAATTTTGCAAAAAATGTGATTGCCAACGCTGAACGCCCTCGACCAGCTATATAGATCAGCAATTAACTCTCATGTAGCTAACTCTTCGACTCAGATTGACAACGAGCATTATTATAATATAATATTTTTATGACTATTGAATCTGGTGAAGATGTGGTGCTTTTCGTTGATAATAATATTGACTTCCGTGGAGTATACGAAACTGCAGCTGAATTCGCAGAAATTAAAAGATTTGAACTTTGCGATGACGTTGAATACGCCATACAAGCCATAGAAGAAAGAGCTGAAGTTGGCTCCGTATCAGCGGTTTTTACAGATGGATTATATGGTGGCTGGAGAGCTATTATCGCTGCCGCTAGAGCTAAAAGCATTCCCGGATTTGTGGTAAGCGCAGATCCTGATTTAAGAGAAAAAGTCGAAAGAGCAGGCGCAAACTTTATTCACAAAGTAAATTTAAGTCCGGGTTTTGTTGGAGAAGCTCTTGAACGAATCAATCAAGAAACCGAAACGAAAGAAGACCGGCTACCACCCCACGAATTTTCTGAAGCCGGTTTGAAGCGATTGATAAGTAACACTTCCAGCAACTCAGCAAGATCTGAACAACTGAGTGCAGAAGTTAGCTTGAGTGATAATGATGGACCTGAAAATGTTCACAAAATGGCTCGTGCAAACCAATTAGTGGAAGATGCCTCATTTGTAATTAAAATATTAAACGAGTTAGTGCCGAGAACTGATGGTAATTCTTGGAGCAGCGAAATCAGTCGTCAGATTGAAAAATTAAAAGATCAGCCCAAACAAAATAATTAATTTTGAAAATAATTAGTAAAAATTAGATAATATAGCCATGATTGGTGAACGGGTATGGCCTAAAGAAGAAAACCTGGGCCGAGATTGTCAATTCTGGGACGTTAAACAAGGTTGCTGTTATCCAAAAATAGAGCTCTTGGGAAGACGTTCTTGTGAAGGAATAATCGATAGCGTTTGCTTATTTGTGAAGGATGGGCGACCGGCAAATGATCTATCAGATGAACAAATAATAGAGATAAAAACGCGGGTTCCAAATTTTCAAAGTAGCTCAAAGCTTCCACCGGGTGAAACGCGATAGATTTTGTTTTTACTTTGTGAAGTGGTTTTTGGACATGTAAATACCGAACACAATTAGCCAAATAGTTTGTGGGTAAGCTACAAATCTTTCAATGCCGCCGATTCCCAATCCAAAATAGTTTTCAGTGTAAAAAAGTATTAGGAAAATAAGTGCAATTAAGCCTGATATGAGCGTATAATTGCGCAATAACTTCGGTATAGCAAGTGCTAAGCCGAGAATAATTAGTGCTATGTTTCCTAGCAAAAAGGGCAGGCTAGCGCCCAAAACATGCAGCCAACTGATGCTATTCTCAGGAAATAAGCCAACCATTAATGTGCCAAAACCAGCCATTGCCATAAAACTAAAACCTATAAAGCTGGCAAATTTTTCTTTAAATTCCTGGTAAATAAACAACGCTCCTAAGGCCATCGTGATACCTAAGCAAATTAATGAAAAATTCATTAAATTATGCCAAGGTGAACAAACCGACCTGCCAGAATAAACTCCACAAGCAGTATTGCCCAAATCGCTTATTGTGTTGAACCGTAGACTATAAGTTGGCATGAATTTAGTTCCTACCAATATCTGAACTAGAAAGTATTGAACGCTTAAAATCCAAACCAATGGCCCTATCAAGGGAAAGCGGTCTGTGAAAGTTTCGACTCGCTTCATTAACATAATTACAGATTAGCATAAGGTATTAAAAGCTTATGCTTGCTTAGATGTGGCTAACACGATTTAATGATTGCTTATGGGATATGAAGATAATATGAGTAGTTTGGAAGTTGCTGGTGGCCTGACACTATTCTCTATGTCTGTTTTAGGTGGACTGGCTGTCAGTCGGAAGCTTAGAGAACATGGTAAGTCCCGGCCAATGGCTGCAATCGGTGGCGTTATTTTTACAGCCGTAGGCCTTGAAGTTAGTCCATTTATAATTGAGAACTTATCCAGGCCACAGGACCGTCAAAATTTTGTAAACTTTGTTGCTGGCGTTGATTGATTCCTAAGAAAAAGCAAGCCGCCGAGAATACGGAAAGTCCAAAGTAACATATATTACTGTTGAATATCGGTTTGTAGTAGAGAATTATCAAATGAAAGAAACTACTTCGGAGAGACGTTTAGCAGAAAATGAGGTTATTTTCAGGCAACTTAACCAGCAAGTTTACGATTTAATTGAAGAAACCAACAAGTTTGCTAGAGATGATCATCAACCTGAATATCTGATTCAACCAAAATCGGACGATGAGCCAATAAAGTTCTTGTGTGAGTGTGCTGACGAAAAATGCTCTGAGCGGGTGATAATAAATATGCGAGATTACGAAGATATTCATAAGCAAAATAATAGATTTGTGATCATTCCCGGCCATCAAGTAGCTTTATTAGAAAGAGTTATTCTGGTACAACCATATTATATGGTGGTTGAAAAAAATGTAGAACCGCCAAAAACAGCCACTAAACTTAACCCTACTTCTCTTCATAACACCTGATATTGTAAGTGGTCGAAGATGCACTTAAATCCCGCTTTAGGGAATAAAAATAAGGTAAGACAGATAGTTGACTAAGAGGAACTTTTATGATAGTATTTTAGTATCGTTTAAAAACAAAAATGTTAGTATCAAAAAAGTTTATAAAACAGATCAAATCGATCGATAACCGGCTGAGTAATAAGCTTGTAAACTGGCAAGCAATTACGTTTAAAGCTCCGGTTATCGTATTCGTAATTGTTTTCGGCTTAGCGGTTAATTTACCGCTTAAAAAGTCACAAACTACAATTCAAACTCAAAACATTGCCAGTTCCAAAAGCATAATTCACAAATCTGCGTCGCCCAAGGTCACACAACCTGCATCAGCATCGCCTCCGGTTCCTGTTTCCGCACCTGCACCAGTTCCTACTGCTCCAAAAGCCAAAACTGTTCCGCAAGCCGGTACACCTAAAGTAGAACCAGTAGTTACTCCTGCCCCAAATAGCAGCGTTAATGGGCTTACGCCAACCAATCCTACTCCGCCAGTCAGCAACCCTTCCAATCCGCCCACTACCACTGGCTATTTATCAACTAACTGGTCAGGTTATTTGGCGACCAATGCCAGCTTTACTAAAGTTTCTGGTTCTTGGACTGCTACAACTGTAACCGGCAACGGCTCAACCATATCAGCTGACTCCACCTGGATTGGAATCGGTGGCGTAACATCCGGTGATCTTATTCAAGTCGGAACAATGAATATCGTTAGTGCAAATGGCCAGGTTTCGGCCTCGGCTTTTTATGAAATTTTACCGGCCGTTTCTCAGCCCGTGCCGGGTGTAACCGTTAGTCAGGGTGATAGCATGTCAGCTTCAATTACTCAAACCAGTCCCGGCCAATGGAATATCACTATTACTGATAATTCAAATGGCCAGTCGGCCTCACTGACAGTGGCATATGCTTCATCTTTATCATCAGCGGAATGGATAGAAGAGGATCCCAGCTTCTCGAATGGCCATCAAATACCTTTTGCCAATTTCCATGCTGCATTCTTTACAGGTGGGTCTACCATTGCGAATGGCGTGGTCCGTACAATTGCTGCCAGTACCGCTCAACCAGTGGCTATGGTTAATAACAGCGGTAAACAAATTGCCATTCCCTCAGTTATAGGTGGTGACGGTGCCTCCTTCTCAGTTACCCAATAACTGATAATTGTATAATTTAGAAATGATTGCGAGACATAGCTTTAATCGTCAAACCGTATGTCTATGGCTACTGGCGGTTATGATTGGTTGCGGACTGCTGCTTTTTTCATATGTTGCCATTCAACAATCTCTGAGGCTGAGTTTAAACGACCCTCAGTGGCAAATTGCTGAAGATACGTCAATTAAACTAGCTTCAGGAGCTGATCCTACCTCTGTTTTGCCGACCACGATTGACGAATCACAAAGCTTATCTCCATTTGTCACAATTGTCGATAATAAGATTCACGTAATTGCTTCGTCGGGCAAAATAGGCAATATTGTACCTTTACCACCGGCAAGTTCATTCACAGACTCACAGAAACGCGGACACAACTGGTTTACCTGGCAACATAACGACAATACCCTTAGAGATGCTACGGTGATAGTCACTTTTCATAGCGGTTCACACTCAGGTTATGTTTTGGTGGCTCGTTCAATGAAGCAAGTTGAAAACACTATCCAGCGTATCACCCTATTGGCTGGTTTGACTCTTATCGGCATACTTATAGTTCCAACGATCATTTTACTATTGATCTAGCATTTCACCCTTGTGCTTGAATTGAGAATTTATGTTAAGTTAATACTATGGCCATGAGCAGTGTAGAGACTACAGATTTTCAAAAAGGACCTGAATCAAATTTAGCAATTTTTCAATCGGTTCCAGCTGAAGTTAGGAGTACGTACCAATATTGGCAATCAGCTGATTTAGGGCGTATAGCTTTAGTAATTGGTAAAGAACTGATTGTAGTTGATGATTCTGATGAACCTCATTTCACCGAGGATTACCAATTGGCAGTATCTGATGCTGAAAAAATAGTTGCATCGATTGGAAATGGCCATAGTCAACGGCAAGCAATAGTCTTTGCACTTAACAAACTTTATCGTGGATCGGAGTTAGCTGAATCAACAGATAGAACAGGGTATTTTGTTTACCCTGGTAGAATAACTGCAAATATGATTGATCCTTATTCCAGAGCAACAATTAAACAAAAACTTAGGTATCAAGTTAATGCCGAGATTTGAAAAAATTTGAAATTGGCATTATTAGATATTTGTCAGCTATATCGCCGGCGTTATTTAAGAAGTTAAAGCCTACGCCAATGATTAGTACTATATAGGCTTCTTCGGTACTGATAAAGCTAAGCGGGATTGCGATAAACCCGAAAACTACCGGCATGAAAGTTCTAATCATCGCAGCTCGCCGCTGTTTATCACTACGTTCAAGGTTTTTTACCATGTCGGAACGCTCAATATAGAGGCGCATTACCCACAAAGTTAGGCCTATAGCGATAATGTTTACCGCATATAGACTAACGGCTAAGGGGATTTTGTCATATACGCCGGCCAAATGCGTATTAAAGGGAATTAAGCCGACTAGCAATAGAAATACTGCATTGATACTCAGTAAGTTTATGGTGATATTTTTGGCCATAACTGTAATCAAGAAGTTATGGGCTCGCCAGTACAAAAACAAGACCGCAAAGCTAATAAAATAGCTGGCAAAAGCTGCTGACTGCGCTTCCAGAGCGTGCCACAAAGCATAATTTGATTGGAAATGTAGCTCCGGAAGTTTTATTTCTAATACCAGAAGAGTCATTACAATTGCGAAAATACCATCTGTTAAGGCATGCAATCTGTCATGTGTCATTTAAGACTAGTTTACATTGCTAACGAACAATTGACAAAATAGCATTAAATTGCTAAAGTATGGTTAAAATTACTAATGCTTAAATAATTTACTAGATGGTAAAAGACGCTGACCCATATACTCCTGATAGTGGACCTTCTGTGCCGGACGAATTCGCGGAGGAGAAATTAAAGATTGCCCGTCAACTACTTGCTGAGGCAATAGTTTATAAATATCTAAGTGGTGAGGATGTCGGTTACATAATTGAAGATAAAACAAATTTAAAAGAATAATTTAAGCAGTTTATTTAAATATCAACTGATACTATTTCTAGCATCTATAAGAAGCTGTCAAGAGAAACGAACAATTAACTTGAGCAAATCAGTAAAATTAAGTAAATATTCCGCTTCAGCTTGTGAAATAATTCATTGTTATTGAACTTTAGACCAGATTATATTGGATAACCTGGAAATAAAAAATGTGATTGGTTAATTAATTATTAATGTAGTTGGCAATAGCCAAGGGAGGGTACATGATTAAAGAAATTAAGCGTTGGGGGGTTATTGGATCCAGCATCATTACGGCCGGAGTTTTTAGCTTAGGTGGCATTGCTTCAGCCGACAGCATTTCCAATACCGGTCCTCACTCAGTAAATTTGATTTTAGCAAGCAATAGTTCACACGTTAGGTTGCTGAATAACAACAACGTTCGAGTTAACAACAATAATCATCAAACTGCAATTACCGGATCAGCTTTTGTGGGTGACAATAATAACCATCGACACCACAAACACCACCAGCTAAAGCACAATCGTTACTACAGCAGGTATAGTAACAATTATGGCGGTGGTCATAGTAATAGTTATGGTGATGGCAACAATGGAGGGTATGGTTATAGTGGCGGAGGTGGTAACACCTACGGTGGAAGTGCTTCTACCGGCAATGCCAGCAATTACAACCGAACCAACACTGATGTAAGTGTTAGCAACGCCACTTACCACCCAAGCAATGACAACAGTGGATACGGTGGCAGCAGCGACGGTAATAACTATGGCAATAACCAAGGTAATTGCAACCATTCCAATAATAACGGTGGTTACGGTTCCGGTAGCAATAGTTATGGCGGGTATGGCGGTAACTATGGTAATAGCGGCACAGGCGACAATTCCATTAGGAATACCGGTCCTCACTCTTACAATGCCATAGTTAGCTCATCTGTAAGAAGCTTCCAGGAGACCAATAACAATAATGTAAATGTTAACAACACTAACAATCAGTACGCTCGAAGCGGTAATGCCACAGTCAGCGGTAACACATTCGGTGGGAATGCATCTACCGGAGACGCTACCAATTACAACAGCACGAGCACTGACGTTAACATCCGCAACAACTAAATATAGGAAAGACGCTATTAAGGTAAAGGGAAGGGGGTCTGGAGGTCCCCCTTTCTTAAATTCATCTAGCACAATCATAAGCAATATACATTTACAGTTTAAGTTGCTATAAACAAACTATGACTGAAAGATTAGTACCAATAAAACCTGAGTCACAATGCATAGGTGGATTGGCTTTGGAAGAGTGTGAAACCGTAAGAACGCAGCTAAAAAACGCAGCAGTAGGCGATATAGGTTCGGCGGGATTAGATTTCGTATTATGGTCGCGGAGGGTGTATTTAGATCAAATTTGTAATGATTGTGGCAATAAATGTTCAGTAGAAATACAGACTGAAAAAGGTGAAAGAACTGGCGAGTATAGACTGGTATTCTCTGGTTTGGAGCCAACCCCACAAACATTGCGGAATCAATAATATGGCAGCTGATCAAAAACCAACACGATTATTGTTCAAGTCGTATATTACGATGATCCACAACGCCGTAGATTCTAATATATTCCGTAATTATTTTGTTCAGACAGTTAATAAAGGTCAATTCGATGCCTTAGACAATGGTTATAATTCATGCGTATTTTAACATGCTTAAGGTTGCTATAAGGCATTAAAAAGTATACATTGTAAAGGCGTATTTGGAGGTTAGCAATGTCTTTAGCCGGCAAGTCAATTTTGTATTTAATATATTTTATAATTGTTGGAGT
The DNA here is from genome assembly GCA_035479135.1 of Saccharimonadales bacterium (SeqCode). Classification (GTDB taxonomy): domain Bacteria; phylum Patescibacteriota; class Saccharimonadia; order Saccharimonadales; family UBA4665; genus DATIIY01. The sequence goes on along the minus strand of DATIIY010000004.1, from coordinate 47,537 downwards.
AATGGTTGGCTTGATCATAACTGAATCAAAAACTAGCGCACCGGCTCCACCCAATTCTGCAACATTTTCACATCATCAACAGCAAGCCAATTCTGGCAATAGTTCATCAGGATCTCCAAGTAGTCCAAATTCAAGTTCGGGTAATGCTTCTAAAAGCAGTACTTCAAATTCTTCAAGTACCAATAATTCTAATTCGTCATCTAGTAATCAAAACAATCCTACCAACACCACAACCCCTTTAGTAAATACCGGTCCAGGTAATATAGTTGAGCTGTTTGCGGTAGCTAGCATTGCTGGTGCCATTAGCTATCGACAATTTCTTATTAGACGTAAGCCATAATTGATTAATACAAATTAACGTCCTGGTGAAGAAATGGGCAAGTCGTACAATTAAAAAAATAAAAAAATTGCATTTAGACTATGCGAGTAATTACAGTGAAATATTCGATTGATTACTACTGTTTTTAGGTATAATCTAATATAAATTATGAAGGATAACTCTAAAAATCTTGAGAAAGACCCGGATTTTATAAATGATATTGTGGTCAAAATGAGAGCTTCACAGACACATATTAATATAGAAAAACCCGAAGTTTTCGATTTGAGTCAAGATGATCTAAATGGGGCGATTGAAGATATTAAACTAATTGCTGGTAAAGCACAGATAGATTTTATGGTTGGTGCTTTACCAATTGAGGCAACACTGTCAAACGATAGAATTACCGGACGAGATGCGGTAATTGCAGCCGGAGCTCGGTTGGCTATCCAAGCTGTTAATAATGGTCATATTATAGTTGGCCACGAAGCAGATACTTACATTGTGGACCCAAAAGTAACTGCACAATCATTAGTTAACGGAGGCGATTTTATTACGGTAAGTTACTAGTTATTGCAAGAGGGATTATGGATTAAAGTTTTTTACATTTAATCATAATCAGGGTTAGGTTTACAGGGGTTGCTAGTTGTGTACAACAGTCAAAATAGGTTACAGTATCATATATGTCAAAAGTCAAAAACTCGCTGCATAAGCCACTCGGCGATGATGACATAACTTACCTGAGTTTTTTAAGTCGGGCAGTACAAGAATTTAATAAATCTTCAGAATATAATTCGACGCTAATAAATGTTGCTCATAGCTTAGTGCCGGAGATTTCAGATTGGTGTGCAATTGATATTGCTGATAATAGCGGTACGTTAAAAAGGGTAGCAACTGCCCACATTGATCCGGGTAAAGTGCAACTTGCGTTGGAATTAGGCAGGAAATACCCTCGAGATAAACATTCCGACAGTGGCACACCTTATGTTTTTCGGACTGGCGAACCAAATATGTGGAATAAAATAACGGATGACATGCTGGTGGCCAATGCTATAAATGATGAACATTTGGAGATGATGCGAGCCATGAAGTTCCACTCATTGATGATTGTGCCAATAAAATCAAGAGGTAGAGCATTAGGCACTATAACTTTTGTATGGGCCGAATCTGCCAACGAATATACTTTGACAGATCTGGCTTTCGCCGAAATTCTAGCTGCGCTGGCCGGCAGCGCCATCGACATTGCTCAACTAACCCGCGAAACCAAAAAAGCTAAAGTTGCCAGCAAAGCAAACTAAAAGGTTAGTAACCGCTAGAAGTACTGCCGTTACCCTTGATAAATACCAAATAGATTATACCGTATGCAATTACAGCAACGATCAAATAAATAACCACCCATTGCCATACAGGACGCTTGCCGTAACCTTTGGATTTCTTAGTTTCAACCGGCTTTTGATCCGTTGGTTGTTGATTTTCAGCTGGTCTATCCTGGTCTGCCATTTGTCACCCCTCGTTTAATGTTTTTAATTATACGGCATGAACTTAAATCTGGCTTGATCTGAATTAAATTATTGTAAATTGGTTTCGTTAATCGAGTTGCCTTCAGCGGCGGCAGTAACTACTGCTTTTCCGTCTGTCAATAAATGAGAGGCTGTTCGCGGATTTAACCGACTAATAGGAATATGAATTTCTCTAGACCACCCAAGTCCGTGGCCGTCAGAATTTGACAAACCGGATGCGGATACGTCCTCACCGAGTTGCCAACCATCTGGTTGATGTACATATGTATAATCTACGCTGTAGCCGCCACTACTGTCAGAATTATTGTAATGCGCTTGGCCCTCAATGTGTACTGAGCTGGTATTATTTAGATCTAAATGGTGGTTCTTTGCCGGTGCATTGACAGTAAACTTATATAGCCCGGTAGTATTATTATTTTGAACTGTTGGCTGTATCTCTTGAGTAACAACTAGCTTACCCACCAGATTGCCGTATTTATTTCTCTTAAAGGTAATTTTATTCTTGCCGATACTTTCAACATCTTTAGCTAAACCAATAATTTTATGTCCTAATTGCTGCTCTTGAGGTCTAACAGAGCGATGGCTGGAGCCATCGGGCGCTGTTTCGGCCAGGGCAGCTCCTGGGTTTGAACCGGCTACCGCGATTGCAGCAGGTATCGAGGCTAATTGGCGCTTTGAAAGTTTATTTTTTGACATAGTAAAACATTAGCATAATATATGATATATGTCAAGGTGTTATAACGCTTGCACATATTTTATAAATACTTTATATTTTATCTAGGTTCTAAAACATAAAAATAATAAAAAAATGCGATTACCGTTTCGTAAAATACAGGTTGCGTCTGACGTAAGCGTTATATCCAGTACATCTAAACCATTCTCTGGCAGACTTCAACGCTTACATTTTCTTTATTTCATATTGGTTATAGGTTTTATTGGCAGCATTCTACTCTTTACAGGTTTTGCCCTCACGCCACCTAACAGTGATGAGGCGGTTCAGTTGAACGATATTAATGCCTTGCGGTCTTCACTGGGTCTCAAAACTTTGGTGGATACTGATTGCCTAAACCAGGCCGCCGAGGAATGGTCAAAGCAAATGGCAGCTGATGGGTTAAATAGTAATGGCATCCCAGTAGATTTTAAACATAGCGATGGAGCAACTGCGACTATGCCCGCCACTGGGGCTTTGATAACTACGAAATACTGCAATTTTGGGTCGGGTCAATATGTTTTAGCGGAAAACGTTGCTTGGGCGAGCGGCTGCGATGGTTTACCAGGTGGCTGTTCTCAATATATTTTCGATGGATTTAAGGGTAGTCCAGGGCATTATGCTAATATGACAGATTCGAGTGTGAACAATGTCGGTGTTGGCAGTTACCGTGATGCCAATGGCATACTATACATTACCCAGGAGTTTATGGCCTGCGCAGGTACTTGTCCGGACACCACCATACCGGGTTATGGCTACAGTGGTCCTCCAATTAGTCCACCGCCATCTACTAACTTGGGTCCGCTATTACAATCTGGAGTTGATATGCATGATGGTCAATATTTACAATCACCAAATGGCATATATCAACTAAAATATGTCACTAATACAAATAGACAACGAGTTCCGAGTATTGTCAATACAACAACTGGTGGGATAACAACGAACATTTTTTCTATCGGGACTATTGTGATTCAAAGTGATGGAAACTTAACTCAATGGATTCCGGCGCAATCAAATGGTCAAACTATAAAATTTACATCTTTTTCATTAGGTTCAAATGGTAGATGGAATAACACTGGAAGTAATCTGCCAGATTACCTTTATTTGGATAATAGAGGGGTTCTCGATCTATATAATCATAATGCTTGTATTGTTTGGAATAGTTCGTCGGGTTTCACTCCGAACGGCAATTCATGTTATAACCCGAATACGAATGCTACAACGGCAAGTGCGGGAAATGACTTTAGCCAGACTCAGCCCTGTTTAGGTACGACATTATACGCAGGTCAAATAATAAACCCTGGTAATTGTCTAGTGTCTTCTGACGGTGTCTATATGTTTAAACTTAGCAGATACGGCACTTGGCAAGTTTTTAAAGGTCCAGATATAGTCTGGTCTGGTGCGACTGCAGCAAATCCAGGCAACATTAAGATGCAGACCGATGGTAATTTGGTCTATTATGATAGCTCTGGGACTGCACTTTGGTCTTCAAAAACCACCAATTCAGGTAGTGGCGATTATTTAACAATGCAACCAGATGGTAATTTAGTAGTTAATACTTCCCTAAATCAAACTGTCTGGAGTGTAAATACGGGCAAAATTAATCCAACTCCAATTACGTTAGGACCTGTTTTACGAGCTAATCAATCATTATATCCAAACGAAAGTATGTTTTCTAATAACATATTATACAGATTAAGTCTTCAACTTGATGGTAATTTGGTTGAATATAACAACTATACTAATGTTGCAAAATGTAATTCAGTAACATTTCCATGCTCTTGGCGAGATTCCAAACCAAGTCGATTGACTATGCAAGGAGATGGTAATTTAGTCTTCTACAACTATTTAAACCAAAAAATCTGGAGTAGCAATACCCAGGGTACTGGTTCTAATAATTATTTTGGAGTTCAACCTAGTGGAAATTTGGTGATATATAATTCATATAATCAGTGGGTTTGGAGCAAAGACACTGGTAGATTATATCCAACACCACCTACACCTCCACCAACAAACCTAGGTGCATATCTTTACGTTAATCAACGTATGTATCCAAATCAGGAATTAGTCAATAATGGATACAATTTAAAATATCAATTAGATGGTAATTTGGTGCTTTATAATCCAACAGGTGGAGTTATTTGGGCAACTGGAACTAATGGTCGCAGTCTTGGAAATCTAAGTATGCAAAGTGACGGTAATTTAGTACTGTACAACGACTATGGGGGTGCAATGTGGTCTACAGGTACAAATGGCAAAGGAGATCATAATTTCTTAGTACTAGGTGGAGATGGCAACATGGTTGTAGAATCAAATCAAAGTATACCAGTATGGGGACTATACCAAGGTGGCTATATTCCTGAATATGCACCCAATTATTGGCATCCTCAACCATCAAATATTCTTTATGCGCATCAACTACTCTATCCAAATCAATCACTCACAAGCAATGGCTATCGGCTTACTTATCAATCAGACGGTAATTTAGTTGAATATAATTCGTCAGGTGTAGCAGTTTGGAGCACTAAAACTAATGGTAGAAGTACCGGTAATTTGAAAATGCAAGATGATGGTAATTTAGTTCTATATAACGACTATGGAGGTATTCTTTGGTCAACCGGTACAAATGGGACCGGTGGTTCTAACTACCTAGTTATTCAACCTGACAGTAATATAGTAGTTTATACTTCTTCAGGAGTACCTGTTTGGAGTAGGTGGTAGATAGAAATTAGTTCTATAAACAGTTAAAATAAGCAAAATAAGTTGACAAAATTCGAATCTTGTGATATGTTGTATATACAATTCAAAAATAAATAATTTAATAAACACTACACAGAAAGCCCAATATTATGTTAGAAACTCAATCAAAAGATCCAACACCAACGCTTAAAAGTAAGGTTATGAAAGCTGGTGGCGTGGTAGCCGTAGCTGCTGCTTTAATTCCTGCTACCGCAGGTGCTTTGAACTCATCTGGTGGCGAACGTGACCAAAGCGGCCCTCAAGCCACTTTAAAAGTCACTGCAGACAAAACCGGTGGAACTCCCGCAGAAACATTGGCTGTAACCAGCACCCCAACTGTTTCTACGGAAATTACGGGTGGCGCATCTAGTCAGACAAGTGAAGTTGGCCAGAATTCAACTTCTGATGCATCTATCCCGGACAATACAGATTATTCAAAAGTTAATACGGGTGCTAATACCGACATAGGTCTAGTTCCAGGTAGCACCGGTGGCGTGCCTCCAAACCCGACTCCAGACGTCGTACAATCAAATGGTGGAAGTCAAGTTCCAATTGAAACAGGCGATAAACCGTACGATGGCAGCGATTCAGTTCCGGTTGGCCCAGGTGAATATGCTCCAGGCGATGGACCATCTACTGTCACAACTGATCCGGGCGGCGCACAAGCACCGGTAAAGCCAATTAGTGGCGGTACAGTAGCACCTTAATTGTTGCTAAAAAGTATTGACAATTTAGAAAAATCGTGTAATATAACTAGACTAATTATAGTTCTTGTTGCATAACAAGAAGGTATAACAAGGGTTTTGTACTATCTCATTATGCAATAACAACCAGGCATGTGCCGATAATTAGTACACCTACAAAATTTAAGTAAAAGTGGCATTAGAGCCACCAAATAGACGAAAAAACAATTGTCTCTTAACAGGTAAATAGAGACATCAAAAGGTTTAAATGTACTAATTAAAGGGAGGTAACCATGGGTGAGATAGAACCTAAAAAACCGTTTGACGAAGGTATGGAACAGCCAACAGTGCCTGTTAGTCGTCTTGTTATTGAAAGCGGCAACCAAGGCCGTTCATCTAGTGGTTTCCGAATTACACGTGGTAAAGTTGCAGCTAGTTTATCAATTTTGGCGTTAGCTGCAGTAGGTGCAAATGAGATTTTTTCAAAATTTAATCTGATTCACATTCCTTGGCCTTCCATATCGATTAACGGGCACGATGAGGGCCGCGCTGAGTTTAGAAGCCAATTACAGTCAATACAACCACCTGATCATATGTCAGTACTTGAGGGTCAAGTGAGGAGTAGCGCTACAGTAGACACCAACTACCAGATGGAAGCGCACACTCCATTAATAGATATTGGAAATGCGTATAGCTTCTTGTATAACCATACCACTGGTGAGACCACTCATAGAACTGTATGTGTTGATCATACCGAAAATGAATCAATTGACATGCCCGATTCTGCATACAGTTGGACGACTAGAGAAATTCCTGGGACTGATAAAGAGACAGTTTTAGTAACTGTAAATCCTTCGCTATTGCGTACTTCACTTGGTCATCCTAGCGATCCAGAGCAAGGTAAAAAAGATTATTGTACCCGCGAAGCTCATGATCAAATTGGGGCTAAATTCGCAAATTTCTTCAGAAGCAGTGATCCTGACACACATATGTATGATGAAGTTAGCTATGAATCTGATCGAGTCACGCAAGCACTCTGCGGTAGCGAAATGCAGCGCTATGTGGCGGCGGGTATTGCCGACACGGTTGGTAAGTTTTTGCGTCACCGAAAACCCGGAATGGGAAAATTTGACGTAAATGTAACTTACACTGGCGGTGAAAAGCCGGAAAACGTTAATTTAACCCCTGGCGTGCCTACAAAAGTGCCAGCCATTGAGGCTGATTTAAAAAATAGACTCGGCGGAAATAAAGAAATTCATTTTCAAAGTAACACATTGACCTGTTCTTCTGTACCAGAAGCCGTACGACAGGAAACTTATCTGGCTGAACAAAGTGCGAAAGTATTAGTTGGCGGAATAACTCCAGTCGGTAAATTGGAGCAGTAATAGGCGGTCAAGATGCAAGAATACGAAGGCACTAATAGTAATTCTACAACTGAATTTTCAAGCTGTATTGCACCACAGACCGCAGCTGGTAGACGATATTCAGAGATTGGTTTAGGTGATTCGGATACTTTAATGTTGGCAAGCGGTGAACCAAGTGGCGCAGACTGGACGTCGCCTGGGGTTTTTGAGCAATTAAATTTGCCGAGCCATGAGTCAGATAAGTTTTTGCAAGATTCAGAGTTCGTCAACAATCCAAAGGTAACTGCATTATTAGGTGATCCCAACGTAAGCAATGAACTAAGAGAAGAGCTTTTAGGTATTCTTCATGCAAAGCATATACGCGAACAAGATAGGCCAGCTAGACGTCATCGTCGAGCAGTAAGAGCAGAAGTTATCAAACAGGAAACCAAAGAGGTTTTTGAACGCATTGGCGATAATGTGATGGAAATTGGCATTGCTTTGAAGCCTGCTATAGATGCTGTAGCTGAATTTTCATCCAAAAAAGCTCAGCAAATTGGTGATCGAGTACTGATACTAGCATTAAATGGATGGGAGAATGCGAATAAACTGGCTGGACGCAAGCTCAAAGCCGGACTAAAGCTATCGAAGATGGTTATTGAAAAAGAGGGCTTAATTGCTGATGAACGTCAAAAAAGCGAAGCCAGAATTTCATTTATTTGCACAAGAGAAATCATTGCTGCCGCTGGCGCTTTGCCGCAGACTGAAGTTGAGCTAAGTAGAGATCAATTGGAAGCTAAAGTTAAAAATTTAATTTCTGAGAAGAGTCCTAAACTAGTAGATGACCCTCATTTTCTATCTGCCCTAAGCGGATTTAGTAACGATTCGGAAGCCATGACCATGGCATTTCAGCAAATAATGTCTGACCCTGATGGTGTTAGAGAAGCCGAGAACACATCTGAAGTTCGGGACTTTATGGCTAATCATCAACTTAAACCGACAGACGTGAGCCAACATGTCTAAAAGATCAACTGAACAAGCAATGCTTGATCTGCATGCTACGGTGGAAAGATCGGCTAGACCAAGTGTAGAAGCTGATCTACTAGCATTGCACGATTTAACAGACCCTACGCGCGCATTAGTGGATACAGCTGCTTCATTAGTACCAGAAAAAGCAGTTGCAACAGCGGTATCTGGAGCAATAATTGTTTCTAATGTGGTACCTGGAATGGCTAATGCAAGTACGACTCCTCGGTCTGGCGGTGTTGAAACTGCCGTAACGGTGCCGGTTCCTAAGGATACGACTGAAGATGGTCTTGCCGAAGTAATTTCATTGGAAACAGGTGCCCGAGTTGCTACGATTAAACACGCAATAGACGGCGTCAATGATAACGTTAATCCTTTGATGCATGGCCGCACAATTAAACTTCCGAAAACCGTTTTGAATTATCATCTGCATGTAGAAACAGACACTGTTCCCGCTGGCAGCAATTTGAGTACGGAGGCCAACAAAAATAATCTTACTATTGGCGAGGTCGAGTTATTAAATCCAGACTATAAAAATCACCCAGATCAAGTCAGAGCTGGCGATAAACTAATTACTAATTACTACTCGCCAAACGCGACTACTCGTTCGCCAAAACTTAAACAATCTTCTACGTCAAGCTCAAAACCAAAAGTAAATCCAAGCTTACGTGGCATAACTGGTCAAATTATAGTGCCAGAGTTACATGTTGGAATAAAAGGCCATTCTGGTGATCAGGATTCTGTGTCGGGGCTAACAGGTCACGCGACTATTAAGGTTACAGTACCCTATAGGAAAACTAACAAGCCAGTTTCGTTGACTGGCATTTCTGGCGATACCTCGGCTGCGGGAGCACCAGGTAGAGGCTTACGTGGTTCGATTTCTATGAAGCATTACAAACATCAACACAACGCAAAATACTGTTCGAGCACCGGCCATATTCCCGGATCAAATAATGAAGAAAAAGCCATGAATTATTTTATTATCTGCGATGGTGATAGTGTAGCTCAGGCGGCTGGAAGAGTGGGGAACTTAGAACAGGAATCTAGTATATCGCCATCTAGAATTCAAGACGGAGGCTATAGCCATAACCCTAATGATGCTGGTGATGGTGGCTATGGAATTGCTCAATGGACTCCGGGACGAAAAATATTAAGCGAAACCAGGAGATACGGCATAAAAGGTCCTGTATACACTTTACAGACACAGTTAAGGTTAATATCAGCCGAATCACGTCACAGAAGCCCGACTGGAAAAATAAATATAAACCGAAAACTTAGACAGGCCAAGAATCCTTCCACTGCGGCTGCAACTTTTGAAAAGGATTTTGAAGCTGCCAAAGACGGTGGAAACTTACCACAGCGCGAAGCCAATGCCCGAATTGCCAAAACGCACTACGAAACAAAACATAAAAAACCACACAAAAATTCGTTTCATAGATGGTGGGGCACGTCTAAACACCGAGTAAACCACACTGCAGTTAATCCCGCCATTGCCGACGCTGCCAAACGTTATGACCCTGTTAGTTACTCCGAAACAATGGATGCCGGTCATTACGGTGCCAAAGCCTGGGAGATGCGCTTTGGCAAGCCTGATACCGCAGATATATTAGACTGCACAGGCTTAGTTACTTTATCTGAATACACTGCATCGGGCGGTGAGGTAGACGATAATCAAAATACAAAGACGGAGCGCGAGACTCCAAGCATGTGGAAGCGGATATCATTTAAACAACTTGCCAAGGGCGATATAGAACAACCAAATAAAAATCACGTAGAAATTGTTACTGGTGTTAAAGGCAATACAATTTATACTTTTGGAGCGCATACTTGGCGCTATCCTCAGCCAAAGCAAGTAGGGCCTAGTAAAGACACGTATTCACCAAGTAAACACTTTACATTTCTGCGATATGTTGGCCCACATTCGCCACTGAGACGTATTTTACCAATGAAAAAATTAGATTCCACTTCGGCATCCAGGCCAGCCAATCTTTCCACACATACTCGAACTAAGCCGACAAATGGTAATAGTAACCCTATTAAGAAATTGCGACTTCGTAATTGGTAGTACTTTTAGCGACTTTTAATGTTTGCACTTCTTAGTATTTTGAAAGAAGCTATATAAATGGAGAGACCGCAAGATACTTCTGCATTTGCCAAGATAGCTGTTAATACTGGCTTAGAGCACAATTTATCAATCTCAACTGAAGAGCATTCATCGCAACTAGGTTTTACAGAATCACACCGACGCAGATTACCTAATGTAGTAACTTCTTTTGTTGGTGCGGTGGTAATTGGTGCATCCGGATTTGCAGCTTGGAAACTTCTAAATAAATCCGGTGAGTATCAGCATTTTCAACCAACAGTTGCCGAAAAAGCGCCAGTGGATAATGTTGAGCGAATTATAAGTTGGAATATGGAGGGGCAAACTGATGAAAGAATTGACCAACTCCATGTGCTAGTAAAAAATGCTGACGTAGTAATGTTGCAAGAAGTAAGTACCGCTGATGCTAAAATTTTACATAAAGATTTTCCAGCTTGGCATATTGTTTATGCTTTAGCTGATCAGAAGCAGCATTGGACCCAAGGTGGTTATGGCGACGTACAAATGTCACGCCAAGATCCCAAAAATATTGAAACACGGTCGATTGCTGGAACATCATTGACCGACACTGCTGTACGCACAGTCGCAGGATTGCCATCAGACGTCGTAAATTTAAACCCAAATCTTGATTCAACCAAGGCTGGTTGGCAAGAACAAAGAGTGGTAGAAGCTGAAACAACCAAAGTCCGAAATAGCGGCAAATTAATAGATATTAGAACTATAAACGTACACATTTCAGGCAACAATTCTGTACACACCAGACAACTAGATGATGCAATGGATTTTGTAAAAGGTAATTGGAAGAGCGATGAGCCGATGGTTGTATGCGGTGATTTCAATGGCGGTGCAGCTTCGATAACTTCAGATTTTGTTGATTCACGGATGGTTACACCAGCCAAAGAGGGCGAATTCAGTGGTTATAACGGCGATTTCTGTGCTTATAATATGGCCGGCCATTTGAGTCTGGCAAGAGTTAAGGTCAGCAGTGAATTCTTTACCGATCATTATCCGTTGAAATTCTCATGGAAATTAAGGTAAAGATTGTAATTTATTAAATTTAGCTTTTTGGCAACTGATATAATACTTCGGTAATTGGTACTTTTGTGCCACCTTAGCTCAGTTGGCTAGAGCGCCGCTTTCGTAAAGCGGAGGTCAAGAGTTCGACTCTCTTAGGTGGCTCCATAGTTTCACTAGTGACGCTTCGCTCGTGTCTACACGAAGTGCCACTGGCACTTCGCGGGTATCGTATAGTGGCTAATATGTAGCCTTCCCAAGGCTAAGACGAGAGTTCGATTCTCTCTACCCGCACCATTTTGATCACTATTAAGATGCTACAATAAATACTAATCATATGGCGGTTTCCAAGAAGTATTTTCATGATCATATAGTTATGCTATTGCTCAGTATCAATGCTTTTTTGGCTATTGGTGGCAGTATTTTTGTGCTGCTTAGCTTGAGTAGCAGTCACAGTAGCAGTTACATTGTGCAATGCCGCGACTGTTCCAATCCGGCAGCGGCCAATAAATTTACCAATGGCAGCGTTAGCGGATTAATAAGTTTTGTAATCTTTGCCGGAGTGGTGCTATTAGCACACAGTGTGCTTAGTTACCGGGCTTATAATATACATCGTCAACTTTCAGTCGTAATTTTAGCGTTTGGGATTCTGCTGCTGACTTTAATGGTTATTGTTAGTAACGCTTTACTAGTACTGCGTTAAGCGACGATGACGGATATAGAAATTCCTTTTGAACGTGATCGCCATGGGCACTACCGTTTTTTTGAAATTTTGCCGGGTACAATAAGTTGGTCGCTATTATTATTGCCTCTGGTTCTAAGTTTTATAAATGTCTCGGCGGCAGTGTTTTTTGTTCTTTTGTATCTGTTAATATTTTTTGTGCGGTCAATGGCGTATGCTATCCGGGCGATTGATGGTTATAGAGTGATGCGCCAGCATATGAAGCTTGATTGGAATGGTTTAGCGGCGGATATTGATGCCGGCAAAGTCCTGGATATCAAGCTTGAACGGCCAAAATGGCACCTCAAAAATCTTAAATTATTACATACTCGCCAGCTTCAAATCAAACCTAGCGATTTGTGGCACGCTGTAATTATCGCAACAGTTAATGAAAGCCGCGAAGTGCTAGAGCCAACTATTCAAGCAGTAATTGACGGCAATTTTGACTCTCGAAAATTAATTTTAATTATAGCTTATGAAGAGCGGGCTGGTCAGCCAGCGGAGGAGAGAGTTAAGGAATTAATAAAACTTTATGGCAATAAATTTTATTACTCCGCTGCTGTCAAACATCCGGCAGATGTTCCAGATGAAGTTATCGGTAAAGGCAGCAATATTTCCTATGCCGGGCGTGAGTTAAAACGTTATATAGAAAATGAAAAGCTCGACCCCGATCGAGTTATCGTTACCACTCTTGATGCAGACAATCGACCCGACAAACGCTACTTCGCAGCTCTAAGCTACTTATATTGTGTCGTACCGAACCCACTTAGAGCGTCTTATCAGCCGCTGGCCATGTTTACCAATAATATATGGGACGCACCGTCTCTGATGAGAGTGATTGCCACCGGAAGCAACCTATATTACATCGTCGGCACTCAACGTTTGCATATGATTCGCAACTTTTCGGCCCATGCTCAACCGTTAAGTTCGCTGATAAAAACGGACTTCTGGAGCACTAGGACTATAGTCGAAGACGGACATCAGTTCTGGCGATCTTATTTCAGATTTGATGGCGATTATCGGGTGTATCCGCTGAGTATTCCAGTATATCAGGATGCAGTCCTGGCCGACGGATATATCAAAACATTTAAAGCTCAGTTTTATCAACTTCGCAGGTGGACTTACGGAGCTTCGGACATTGCCTACATCGCTGACAAGGGTTTTTGGCATAAAAACAAAGTTCCCAAAGCTGATGCTATCACCAAATTATTGCGGGCTCTGGAAAGCCACGTCACCTGGGCTACCGGGCCACTTTTGGTGTTGGGGGCGGCTTTTATCCCGCCTTTATTGCATCCTCAAAGTTTGCCAGCCAACGAATTACCCCTGATTGTTAGCAATATTCAGCGATTAGGATTAGTCGGTTTAGTAGTACTGGCTTATATATGTTTGCTAACTTTGCCGCCGAGGCCAGCTCGGTACAAACGACATCGCTCAGTGTTTATGTTGCTGCAATGGGTGTTGGTGCCGGTTAGCGGTATCGGTTTTAACTCAACCGCCGCCTTCAACTCACAGACCCGATTAATTTTTAAAAAGTATTTAAGTCGCTTCGATGTTACCGAACACGCCGTGGTATCCGAAGAAGGCCACAGACTTTCAACTGATCCTGACCCAGGTCGCCTGCGCAAGGGACTCCGTTTCTGGCGACCACGCCGTCGTCGCTAACTCCTGTGCCAAGCTTGATAATGTACGCTGGCAGCTTTGTCGAATCGATTCAGTGCTACCTGAGCAGTATGACTAATAAAATCCGTATCGATGCTGCCTGAAAGCCTCTGTAGGTGCAGCTTATTAATAATCGTATCCGTCAGTGCGCTAGCGTCGCTGAGAGCCCCTTTACGGTGCTGACAGCTTCGGAACAGGCTCATAACCAGCTTTTCGCGCGAGAAGGGCGTTATAACGCCAGATTTGCTCTTAACAGTCCAACTACCGCCGTAGTCAATTGTTTCTTCCGTAGTAAAAACTGCATGACAGGAGCTGCATTGGCGTCGTCGCCAAACCTGATTGTTACGCTTTTGAAGACGTGAATTAAAAACCTTAGTTTTATTGCCACAATATACACAAACCATGACAATATATTGACATAAGGCAATTAAAATCGCTAGTGGATAACTCACACGTTTTTCGTGGATAAATAAAAACCTAGACGGGCATATCTGCCATCTGGGAAAACTTATACCTATAGTATATGTTATTTGGATGTGGCACTGACCCGTTGCCGGCGTACCCTCTGATTTAGTGATTTCTTCGAAGAAACTAATTCTTCGTAAAAGAGCACAAATGCGTCTAAAGCGCTGGCTTTACGAATAGTCAGACACTCCCGTTTAACTGGATCAGTTTAACAAACAAAAACATACCAGTCAATATATAACTATAAAAAGCTAGTGCTTAACAGACAACTGGATTGATCGATTGGCTTTTGATAATTGGTGGGCCCTGAGGGATTTGAACCCCCGACCTCTTCCACGTCAAGGAAGCGCTCTAGCCAACTGAGCTAAGAGCCCATAAATCTCTGAAAAGACAGGGGTAATAGTAGCAATTATAAGATTGAAAAGCAAACTTTAGGACTAAACAATGAACTATTAGTTATTAGTTTATTAAACTTATATTATGATCTAACGTCAGCCGTGGTGTTATTTTGCAAATACTTATCCCCAGTTAAAAATGTACTTATTACAGCATTAATGGGCTAGCCTTATAATACTAACCTTGCTAACATAGATCTCGAGGCTGAGTTTTGTCGAGATTGTTTATCCCGCCAAAACTGGCAATAATTAGGTCGAGTGTCCTGCGAGAACACCCGACCTTTTTTGTTTTACCACTGTTATTGCTATACTTAGCTTTTGGGGTAAATGCAGAGTGAGAGTATTGGATCCCAGCGGTTTTTTATTTTTAAGTGCAGAAAAGACGGCAAATGTCGGATAACAGAGACAATTTAGAGACGATGAGGCACTCGTTGGCTCATATAATGGCTACAGCCATACAGAAGTTTTGGCCTCAGTCTAAGTTTGGAGTCGGGCCGGCGACCGAAGACGGCTTTTATTATGACGTTAATCTGGATAAGACCACCATTTCTGAAGACGATTTTGAGAAGTTGGAAGCCGAAATGCACAAAATTATTGCGGCTGACCAGCCATTCGAGCGGATTGAGAAGCCGATTGATGAGGCAATTGCGTGGGCACAAGATAATAAGCAAATTTACAAAGAAGAGCTGTTAAACGATCTGAAACGGTCCGGTACTACAGTGGCCAAAGATTTGAACCGAGAGGAGCTTGGTACGATCAGCCAAGGTGACTCCAAAGTGGAGTCGGTTAGTTTGTATAGAAATGGAGATTTTACGGATCTATGCCGCGGGCCCCATGTCGAATCGACTGGCAAAGTCGGTGCTTTTAAACTCATCAGGGTGGCCGGGGCTTATTGGCGAGGTGATGCTGCGAAAGCTCAAATGCAGCGCGTCTATGGTGTGGGTTTTGAATCTGATAAAGAACTTCGACAGTATTTGGTTAAGTTGGAGGAGGCTAAACAGCGTGATCATCGTCGGCTGGGTAAGGAATTGGGTTTATTCGTATTTTCAGATATGGTAGGCTCCGGTTTGCCAATGTTCACACCGCGGGGGACTATATTGCGCGAGGAGTTTACACGGTTTTCCAATGATTTACGGGAGCGATATGGTTTCAAGAAAGTCTGGACGCCTCATATAACTAAGAAAGAGTTGTACGAGACCAGCGGCCATTGGAGCAAATTCGGTGACGAGCTGTTCTTGGTCAAAAGCCAGGAAACGCATGACCAATTGGTATTGAAACCGATGAATTGTCCGCATCATACCCGGATTTATGCCGCTGAGCCACGCAGCTACCGGGATTTGCCAATCCGTTATCTGGAATCAACTACTGTTTACCGGGATGAAAAAACCGGCGAATTGGGTGGCCTGAATCGAGTTCGATCAATAAGTATGGATGACAGTCATGTTTTCGCCCGTGAAGACCAAATTGAAGCTGAGATTAATAATCTGCTAGCTGCCGCTAACGAATTTTACAGTGTAATAAATATGGGTTTACGGGTTCGGTTAAGTTATCGCGATGATAGTGACGGATATCTGGGCGATAAAAAGCTGTGGGAGAGTGCCCAGAAGCAGCTTAAAAACGCTGTTGAGACAAATAAGCTGGAGTTCAATGAAGAAACAGGTGAGGCGGCCTTTTACGGGCCGAAAATAGATTTCATGGCGACTGATGCCATTGGCCGTGAGCATCAGTTAGCCACGGTACAACTTGATTTTGTGCAACCGGAACGATTTGGACTTGAGTACGTTGCCGAAGATGGAAGTAAGAGCCGACCGGTGATGATTCACTGTGCATTGATGGGATCGATCGAACGGTTTCTATCTGTTTATATAGAACATAGTGCTGGCCGTTTCCCAGTATGGGTGGCTCCAGAACAGATAAGATTGCTTAGTGTTAATCAAGAATCAAAAACCTTGGATTTTGCGGAAAAAATGTTGGAGCAAGCGAAAAAATTGGGACTTCGGGTACGGGCCGATAATACTAATGAATCCGTTGGCAAAAAAATCCGGGCCGCTGAATTGATGAAAATACCTTATGTAATTGTGATTGGTGAAAAGGAAATTGCCAGCCACGAGGTAATTCCAAGAATCCGCAAAGATATGGCGGTACATGAAGAAGACAAACCGGTCGGTATCGAGCAGTTTTTGAAAACGGTATCTAACGAGGCTAAGACCAGAGTTCACAAAACCTCAATGCACGGTTAGAAATGTCGGAGTTGGACAAAGCTTTTCGACTGCGCGTAGAAGCTATAGTGGAGCAGATTCCCAAAGGCCGGGTTATGACTTATGGACAAATTGCCGCACTGTGCGGCAATGCCCGGGCGGCAAGAATTGTCGGTGGGATTGCCCATTTCGGAGATCCTGATTTGCCGTGGCAGCGTGTGGTAAATAAGAGTGGCGGTCTGGCCTCAGGTTATCCGGGAGGTCGACAAGGGCATAAACGGGCGTTAGAGATAGAAGGAATTGAAGTAAGCGATGATAATCAGGTGGACGTAAAAAAATTGCTATGGCGACCACCAAACCATTAAATCCACTAATCGTTATAGTTGGTGAAACGGCAACTGGCAAGTCGGATTTGGCCTTGCGGCTGGCTGAAAAGTTTAATGGCGAGATAATTTGTGCAGATAGCTGGACGGTGCGCAATAAATTGGATATTGGAACTGCCAAACCGTCGTCTGAAGAGCAATTCAGAATAACTCACCATCTGTTAAATGTAGTTGAGCCCTGCCAGGATTTTACGGCCGCGGTCTATAAACGCTTAGCCCAAGAGGCAATTAATGACATTCATTCTAGGGGCAAATTGCCGATTATGGTGGGTGGAACCGGACTTTATATTGATAGCGTGATTTATGATTTTGGATTTCTGGCTCCAGGAAATCGCCAGGCCAGAGAAGAATTAAGCTCCATGACCTTGGAGCAGCTGATGCATAAAATTGATGAGCTTGGATTAATAATTGGCGACATTGACGTACGAAATAAGCGACGTTTGATTAGATTAATTGAAACCAACGGCGCAATACCCAGCCGCCAAATGTTACGGCCGAAAACATTGATTCTGGGACTAAAAATAGATCGAGATCAACTGAAAAATCGAATAATGAAACGCGTTGATAACATGTTTTCTGACGGACTGGAAATTGAGGTACTCGGACTCAGCCAACTATACGGCTGGGATTGTGAGGGCCTAAAAGGTGTAGGATATGCGCAGTGGCGGGGGTACTTTAAAGGTACTCAGAGCCTAGACCAAACCCGTGAAAAAATTATTAAAGCCAGTCTTGATTTAGCTAAGAGACAACGGACATGGTTCAAACGTGATAAAAGTATTCGTTGGCAGGCTACCCCTGTAAATTTCTATAAAATCGTAGAAACTACGACAACGTTTTTAAATACTCCGGCTTAACAACTGCATAGATATTTGTTACACTAAATTAATGATTGAGCAACTCTTTGGGTCAAAAACTCGAGTTAAGTTATTACAACTTTTTTATAGCAATCCGAACCGGCCTTTTTTTGTTCGTGAAATTACTCGCAAGATCGAAGAGCAAATAAATTCTGTACGCCGCGAACTAAGTAATTTATTAAGTATTGGCATTATCACGTCCGACAATACCAACAACAAACTTTATTACGAGGTCAATCAGCGCTATGAATATTATCAGCCGTTGCACGAAATCTTCGGCAAAGGCCTGAAGAAATCCGCTAAAAAGGCAGCAAATAATGCTCCAACCACAGCTGTAACGCCAACAGAAGGGAGTTCCGATTTACGCAGCATTGGGCATGTAGATTTGGCAATTCTGACTGGTCAATTTACGCGAGATGATAGTACTGGTGTAGACATATTAATTGTTGGTGAAGTTAATCCAAATGCGCTGCAAAAATACGTCGATGAAATGGAAGCCAAAGAGAATAAAGCCATCCGTTATACCACTATGAGCCTGCCTGATTTCCAGTATAGGCAACAAATCCGCGATCGATTCGCAACGGCAATTCATAAGTCCAAAAAACAGATTTTAGTAGATGAACACGGCTTATTAACAGATGTATTACCACCTTCTAAAGAAGCCACAGCGGCCAAGGAAAAGGCTTAATGGAACTCCAGTTTTATGGAGCCAACTGCTTGAGTGTTGTACATAAGGGAACTAGAATTATTATCGATGACAATCTGGCCGAATTGGGCGGTAAAAGCATCACCAGGGAGTCAGATGTGGCTTTGTTTAGTGGTCCAAATAGCGCAAATAGCAAAGCCAAAAGAGTTTTTGATGGCCCGGGCGAATACGAAGTCGGTGATATTTCCATAATTGGTATTAATACAAGATTGCACGTGGACGAAAACGGCAAGCATGGGGCTACCATGTTTAAACTGGTGGCCGGTGAAATGAGTGTCCTCATAACCGGTCATATTTACCCATCGTTAAATGATGACCAATTAGAAACGATCAGCGTAGTAGATTTATTGATAGTTCCAGTTGGTGGAAACGGCTTTACGGTCGATCCGGTTGGTGCCTTGAAACTCATAAAGGATATTGATCCAAAACTGGTTGTACCTACTCATTTTGCAGACAAGTCATTGAAATTTCCGGTTCCGCAGCAAGAATTGGCCCACGCCCTAAAAGAAATGTCCATGGAACCTAAAGAGAAGGTTTCTAAGTTACGACTTAAGCCCAGCGAGCTTAGCGATGTGACACAACTTATAATTCTCGAAAAAAGCTAGTTTTTAACTTCGGCAGGTTGGTTGGGGTTAAGTAAACCCTTTTTCTTGAGGGTCCGAATTGCTTGGGTAGAAAGTTTCATTTGAACTTTACGGCCATCAACAACAATTGTTTTCATCTGTAAATTTGGTTTCCACACCTTTTTGGTGTGACGCTGAGAGAAGCTAACATTGTTGCCGTATTGCTTACCTTTGCCGGTGAGATCACATTTTTGCATGACTGAAACTTTCTTAACTTGAGGCTTAAATTTAAGGTGTTATTGTAAAGGTTTTAATCTAATAAGTCAACTTATCAGATTATAGAGCGTTCCGGATTTGTTATCATGTAAAAATGGTTCAATTAGTTGGTATTTTGAATATTACGCCGGATAGCTTTAGTGACGGAGACCTATATCTTGATCCGGAGCGAGCTGTCAAACACGCCGAGCAATTATTCGCTGACGGAGCTAGTCTGGTTGATATCGGTGCTGAAAGCACACGGCCGGGTGCTACTCCAATCAGCTATGAAGTCGAATGGCTGCGCCTCAAGGATGTTATTAAGTGGTTTAGCACTTTATATCCGGGAAAATTATCGCTCGACACCTATCATCCGGAAACCGCTAAACTAGCCCTTTCAATCAGAGATTTTATTATTAATGACGTTACGGGAAATGGTAATCCGGCGATGGTTGACGTTATAGTAGAGCGTCAAGCCCGTTGTGTAATCGGGCATTTGCCAGGTCCTGCAAACACTGACATCCAGGCTATTCACTCAGGCAAACAGATAGATAATATCCAGCAGGTTATAGATGAACTATTAAGCAAAGCCGGTAAATTAGAAGACAAAGGTTTAAAAAGGAAGAATATAATTCTGGATCCCGGAATTGGTTATGGCAAAACTCATGAACTTAATTGGCAGCTTCTTAAATTTGCCAGACACGTACCCGGCTATCGGGTAATGATCGGTTACTCGCGCAAACGCTTCCTAGGTGATAAACGGATGGAACTTAAGCCAAATCTAGCCGCCGGACGGATAGCTATTGAAGCCGGGGCCATGTATCTAAGAGTGCATGACGTCGCCGGGCATCGTCAACTGCTCAAAGATCTCAAACAATAAGCTTTAATCCTCATATATACTAGTAACTAAATGTTGAGCGAACTTTCTGCAACAAATATAATTGATGTAGTTCTGGCAATCCTAATTTCACTATCTATTCACGAGGCTATGCATGCTTTTACAGCTCATTGGCTAGGTGATACCACGGCTCAGGATATGGGTCGCCTAAGCTTGAATCCGCTGAAACACATTGACCCGTTCAGTACACTGATTTTACCGGTGATTACTCTGTTAATATTCAAAGTACCGATTCTGGCGGCCAAGCCAGTACCTTTTAATCCTGATCGCGTAAAATTCGATGAATTTGGTGCAGCCTTGGTAGCCGCCGCCGGTCCACTGACAAACCTGGTTTTAGCAGTTGTTGGTGCACTACTTTTAAACTCTTCTGGCAGTAGCGCCGAGCTGGCAAACTTTTTTAGCATATTTATTATCATCAATGTCGCCCTGTTTGTCTTTAATATATTGCCGATACCGCCGCTGGACGGTTCGCGGGTACTTTATGCCTTCGCACCTGAAGCTTTGCAGGATTTAATGCGTCAAATTGAGCCTTGGGGGCTGATTGTAGTATTTGTTCTGGTGCTTAGTGGTATACTAACGCCCCTGTTAGTGAATCTAAACAGTGGCATACTCAACCTACTACCTTAGCGTATAATATTCTGTAGTCGGGCAGGCCGTGCTAGGCCAGTTTCGGGATAATGATTATCTGATATTAATCATTAGGGAGCTCAAGATTTGCGTTAGCCGTGGCTAACGCGTGAGGGCACCCACCTGGGATCCCTCAGGTGATCACCCCGATGCCCGGCTGTTTAATGCCAGAAAATATCGGGGTGTGGCGCAGTTGGTAGCGCGTACGGCTGGGGGCCGTGAGGTCGCAGGTTCAAGTCCTGTCACCCCGACCACTAATTAGCAAATATGTATATGAGCTGACTTATTGACACCCGGGATGTGCCCAGCTATTCCAAACTGGGACTCCTGCGTTGGTATAGACAACAATATTACTATCCGGTTGGATAATTAAGTAGTTAGAACCGCCAGTGCCACCAGTACCGGTAGACCATTCCGCATTTCCGTAAGCACCATACATGACCAAATTACCATCGTCTTGCATTTTAAGATTGTTAACACTTTGTCCGTAGGTAGGGGTACACCAAATCGGCTGGTTCGCAGAGTTATATTCTACTAGATGGCCATCGCCTTGGTAAGTAAGTCGATAGCCGCTGGTTGTGAGTGATTGATTCGGTTGGAGTATTTGATGGGCATAAAGAACATTTGATGGTTGAGCACCCCAAGTATTAGGCGGGTATTCAGGGATCTTCAAACCGTTATATAGACCCCAAATTGGAATATTGTGATTTGTTTCAATTATCATATTTCCATCAGCACCTAATACTAGATAGTTATTATCGCCTTGACCGTTGGTTCCTGAAAACCACATGGCTCCACCGTAATCGTTATACAGAACTAAGTTTCCATCACCCTGCATACTTAGATTACCAAGACTTCGACCGTAAGTTCCAGAACTCCATATCACTCTTGCACCTGGTCCATAATCTACCAGATTGCCATCTGTCTGATAAACCAGGGCATAACCATTATTGTATAGTTCTTGATTCGGGTATAAGCGTTGATTGGTACCCAAAGTCGCACCGATATTAGTTGGGGGTGGCGGGGCAGGGGCTGGAGGCGGTGGTGGAGGAGTTGTAATTGGATCCGGTACTTCTAATAAATATGAGTATTCCGTGTAGGGTACATAGTCAGGATCGTAAGTAGCGCCGGCAGCATTCAATATACTAGGGAACCAATTGCTTCTATAGTTAAGTAAATATGATCTTTGCGATGAATTTAAGTTGCACGAGCCGAGCGATCTACCACTACAAGCCCAAACCGAGTCCATTAACGATCCATCAGGTACATGACCCAACCCAAATGTATGCCCTAACTCATGAGCATATACAGCGCTTTGATTACTACTACAACCATCAAATGGAGCAACAGTTGCTAGCCAACCTGGCGTATCGCTGACACCACAGTGACCTCCAATTTTAAAACCAAGTATCGCAACTGTTTTTACATTTGGTTCATTTAGATATGTTTGCTGCGATTCATAATAGTGAATATTATTCAACGTATTACACGAATGAAGATCTTGACCAGCGTAACCACTACAAGAACTTCTGAACGTAGAGATATAAAAATAAGCTGAATGAGTTCCTTTAACTATCTTAGGTTGCAACATTCGAAATGTTCTGCCGCTACCCAGCTGAGCCTTATACCAGCTACGATCTGCCATCGCTCGATTTTTAATAGTATTAATGTTACCGTTACATTGATCAGTTGAACAAAATAAAACAAACCTAACACTAGGTGTAGCTGCGGCCTGTGAAAACAGTATCCCCCCAATACCAATCAAACAAAATATCAGTACAAAGGATCCAAATTTTACAAACTTTCGAGATCTTCCGAGAAATCCTTGCCTCGTTGTTTCAATCTCAGCCATTTTAATCGGCTTTCGCTTGCGCATTGTTAGCAAAATTTATTTGATTATTACTAGGTGCTTGAGTCGGTTTCGTATTTGATTGTTTATGTCCAACAACAGTGATCCCTACAATTACAAGCACGAACAAAAATACGAAAATGGCATCTTCTATGTCATATCTAGATATATTTATTTTTTTCATACCGACTAATTTTTATTTTTTTAAGCTTTATAAAACTAATGCTTAAGCTTAATTTATCAAGTGTAATTGTGAAAGTCAATACATGGGAGGCTGAGTAAGGTCGCCACTTACACCTACAGCAAGTGAAACCAGGGGTTTACCAGTTACCTCAGTACTAATTAAATGACTTAAATGGTCCTGCGAGCCAAAATCCTTAGGGCCGGCAAAAGCAAAGCCGTACTGGACCGTACTTACTTCTACCGTACGAGAAACAATATCTCTAGTTTGTAATGGTCGTACGTGTCTCTTGCCCCGGTCGTCGTAATAAATCTCTGTCACATATCTCTCATTATTACCATTTAATGGCATACTAATTGATTCTATTCCATTATTGAAGCTGGCTAACTGCCAACCCTCTGCCTTATCGTATCGGGCATGAATAACTTCAGTATCAGACCCTATTTTTCCACGTGCTACTTCACCATGTCTTAATCTGTATACAGTCGCACCTTCTCTTACTATCATATTGGTAGTTTTGCCTTCTAGTACTGGAAATCTGTCGCCAGCTTGGACACTATTTAGTCCTTTTATAGCGTCTTTAATTGTTGCGACTGGCACTTTGGTTCGTTCATTAGCAGTACTGGCTACGGCAGGGGCAGCATTTCTATTATTTTCAGTTTTTGCAGCACGTGCTACGTTTGGAGCTATTAATGTTGTACCGATAGCTAGTGCAGTGCCTACACTTCTTCGCGCATTTCGTATTTGTTCATGGCTTTTCATAATTAGTATTATACATGAAAACGTTACATTAGTCAAACATAAGCAGAATTTATTTGTGTACTTGTTATAATCATAGTCAGTATGTCAAACCAAAAAATTATTAAAATAATTAGGCGGAGCTTCTTCTATTTAGTTGTGGGATTAGTGTCTTTTTGTGGAAGTCTGCTAGCTCCAGTACTGGCAATGGCCGATAGTGCTAATATTAATGCGGCATTGCCGAGAAGTTATAATGCCGACGCTTCAGTATTAAGTGGCATGCTTGTGGAACTAAATCCCAAAGATCAGAGCAGTGTGATACCGGTTAGTACTCATGATGCCGGTAATTTGCTGGGTGTAGTGCTGCCGAACGGTGGAGCTCCGATTTCTATTACGCCAAAACCGGCTCAACAACAACAGGTTGTGGTGGCAACGTCCGGTTTATATAGCATGATGGTTTCTAATCAGAACGGAGCTATCAAAAGCGGTGATTACCTGACGATATCATCGATTGATGGAATAGCCATGAGGGCTGCCATCGATCAAACCCAAATTGTTGGTCGAGCTTCAGCCGGCTTTAACGGCAATTCTAATGTGATTGGAACACAGGCTTTAAAAAGTGGCCAATCCAAAAGTTCTAATATCTCTATTGGTTTAGTACCGGTTAATGTAAAACTGGCTCCTAATCCTTTGAATGTTAAGAATGCTAAAAATATTCCGCAGTTCATCGGAGGAGTTGCCAATTCACTAGCTAATAAACCCGTTAGCTCCCCCCGCTTATATTTAAGCCTGGCGGTATTTGTTGCGGCAGTATTAACGACTTTCACAATAATTTACAGCGGCGTACGCAACAGTGTTCTAGCCATCGGACGAAATCCGCTGGCCCGGTTCGCTATTGCCCGAGGCTTGATTGAAACTGTAAGTGTGGGGCTAATAATTTTCGCTGTTGGCGTGTTTGCGGTGTATCTGATTTTGCGAATTTAATTTTTGATTAGATTTAATCAACTATGAAATAATCAAAACCGAATGAACTGCCAGCCGGTGGTGCTGTGGCATCGCAAATGCTGAAACTGGTAGTTGAACGATTTACATAATAGCTAAGGCCGCCGGCGGCGGAACCGACCGGCGTCACCAGGACGTGTGGTACGGAGGCGAATTTAGCAGAGAAATTGATCGTTATGAAACAGCCTGCGGCCGGGCCGCCACCGGTATTAATCGTAATCGATCCGGCAGTATCTGAGCCACTTAAAGAAGCGGTTCCGCCGCCGCCCAATGCGCCACCGTTACTGTGGCTGGGAATGCTGCCGCCGGCGACAATATGATGACTTAACACCAGATCACCAATTAACTGCAAGCTGCCTGTAGTGATTTGTGGCGCAGAAAGTGCTTGGCTAAATGTACCTTTACCATTCACTTGCAGACTTTTACTGATAGTCTCAGAGCCTTGAATAGCTGAGTCGCCGGCTACGGCTAAGTTTTTATTAATTGTAGTTTGACCGAACTGACTGGCACCGGCTACGGTTAAATTATTCAGAGCCAAAGTACCGCCGACTTGCAGGTTACCAGCAACTTCCAAATTTTGTCGAAATAGCACTTGGCCGGCGAAGACCGCGCTGGATTGTACATTTAATATTGATTGATTGCTGCCGACCGTCACATCGGTGTTGCTAAGTTGATTCAGAGCATTCTGGCTTAAACCTTGTGATTTGTACTTGTTAGTGGAGGTTGACTGCTGGGCTTGTAAAAAAGCGATCAGAACAATGACACCAGCCACAACGATAACCGCACTAAATAAAAACAGAGATAGATTAAGCTTTTGTCTCAGACGTCCGAAACGCTGCGGTTTCTTTGGTAACGGAGCAGGTTTACCATCCGAAATTTCAGAATCATTTTTACCGGACTGATTTTTATCGGGTTCAGCACTTTCGAGAGAATTTTCGGGACTCTCCAGAGTTTCCAGACTTTGCTCACCAGCTGTTTTCTTATCTTCGTCAACCGTATCGTCAGTTGTTTTCTTATCTTCCATCTCAAATCTTTGTTTATATAAATCTAATTTCTATAATACTACATCTTAATAAACGAACTGCAGTTTCTGGAGGTTTATCGGTCATTTGAGAATAACTGAACTAAACAAAATGTTATAATATATATGTAATGGTGTGAGAATAAAAAATTATAACAAAGGCAAAAAATCATTATTAAGCTAATCAAAAATTGGCGTCGTAAAAACTCATTGTATGAGATCAGTCAACCTGTGCATGAAGTTCACAAACGTCGCTATCACCGAAAATCCTTACTAGCGGTAACTGTTTTCACCAGTGTTATTATCGTAACCACATTAATCAGTTATGACCTATATCGTATAAAACATATACATACTAAACAATCGCCGGGTGTAACGATTGTATCGCATATTGCAGGACCTCAACTTTTTCGCTCTAACTATTTTCAGTTTACAGATAGCTCTAAATGGGTATTAGCTCCCAGCGGTAATACTGCGACAAAAACGACATATTTTTTATACGAACAAGGCTTACCAGCTCACGCTGTTACGGTTTATTTGAACCAGACCCCCATACAAGATGATCTGGCGACAACTCATGTCCTGCCAGTTCAGATTAAAGACAATAATACATTTACAACCAGTAATATTTCGGTAAGTTGCGGCAGCCAGTATGCGCCCACTGATTTAAAACGAATACGACTTATTTCAATCAGTGGCACAACTATGCTTTGCGTACCTGATTCACCTCAGTATAGTGCTGAAGTGGGTCAAGTTGGAGGCAATTATAGCCTGGCGCTTAAACGTACTAGTAACCTTGTTGCTAATTATATAATTATATATCGCAACTTGACTATTGATCCGAATCCGGCACCTTTTGTAAGAATTATGCAAACCTTTCAGGCCCTGTGATGAGTGATACTATTATAAGAATGAAACTCTTACGCTTGGGTATAATAGTGGGGGTTTTTCTATTTTTATTTTTGACCGCATCAAATGCATATGCGGCACAATCTAGCTCTACAAATTATAAGGTTAATGAAACTCAGTTCGGACCCGGCGGACTTTTGAATGCTACGTCGCCAAATTATAAAGCTAAACAGAGCCTGGGCTCTACAGCAGGCGGTAGAACTAGCAGTGCAAATTATGGTGCAAATGCTGGATTTTTGACACCAAATGAGCCTTTCTTACAAATGATCGTCAACCCGGCCACTATTAATCTTGGTACTTTAAGTTCAGCAAGTACCGCAACCGGTACAGCCACTTTTAGCGTGCGGGCTTATGTTGATAGTGGCTATGTAGTACTAAGTATGAATAAATCGCCAGGTAATGAAGAAGGTAAGTTCTTGAATTCAATGACAAGTGCGGCTGCTTCCAGTGCTGGTACAGAACAATTCGGCATCAATTTAGTTCAAAACTTAACGTCCTGTGCAACTCCTGCTCCAGCTAACTTTGGCGCAAACCCTGTGCCTATACCTAACAGTACCTTCGCCACTGGTCAAGCATCAAGTGGTTACAACACTTGCGGACTCTTCAAATATAACTTAGGCGATACAGTGGCTCAGACAAATGCTAACGGTTGGGGCGAAACAGACTATACCATATCCTATATAGTAAACATAAACACTGTTAGTTATGCCGGTACTTATACGATGACACAGGATTTAGTAGCTGTGCCAACATATTAATAATTTAGGAGAATAACAGAGTCCATTCGCCAGCATTCTTCTTAAGTATAAAGTTGTTAATTTACAGCACATAATGTTATATTTGTAGAGTACGACTCATTGTAGGTAAGGAAATAAAGAGTGAGGGAATGGGGCAAACTCATCTAAAAACGGCCGAGGTGCTATGGCGTGTATTGTCTGGGCTAATAATTCTTATATTATTAGCTGCTGGAGTATACCCTTATATTAATAGTGGTCACGCCTCTGCTGCCACGATAACTAGTCGGAATCTATTGATAGGCTCGGGAGTTCCGAGCGCGTCGACTAATTATACTTTTAGTTTTGTCCCAGGAACTACTGCTGCAATACAGGGACTTGAATTTCAGGCTTGTACGACAGCGCTTGGTACATGTACCGCACCAGCCGGTTTAAGCTTCTCAAGTGCTGGCGGGGGAACTTTGACTGGTACATGGACTAATGCAACAGCTTTTACGGTTGATGGCACTGGTGCTAATAGTTGTATTGCGAGTGCTAGCATTTTGTGCGCCAAACGTACTCAAGCTGCAAACGAAAGCGGCGCTAGCCAACGAGGAGTTCAATTTACTACTATTACCAACCCAAATGGTACCAGTTGCTCATCGAACAACTGTACATTTTTTGTGCGCATAACAACCTTTAGCACCAATACTTATACTGGAGGCAGTATTGTTGACCTGGGAACAGTAGCCAGCTCGACTACCCAAACACTGACAATTAACGCTACCATCCAAGAACAACTTACGTTTTGTGTGGGAGCTAGTACAGTTGACGACTCCAACACCACTACGCCACCGTTATGTGCAAGCGTGAGTGGTACTTCACTAAGTCTAGGTACGTTAAGTAATGCTAATGTATCTGTGTCACCCGTTACAAATGTGGTTGCGACGGGAGGTGACGGCAATAACGGCATCGCTGAACTTAGTACCAATGCTACAAATGGGTCAACAGTAGCCTATGATGCTATTCAACAATCTGGTACCACTCATTTAGGAACGCTAAGAGTTGCTGGTGCTACTTGTACTGCCGGAAATGTAAACACCGACCAATGTATTAATGCTATTGGCACGGGTCAAACTACCGTAACAGCTGGCACAGAAGCATTCGGTATGACGATAGCCGCCATTAACTGTAAAGCCACAACTGCTTATGCTTGTAGCTTTACTGGCGGGACATATAAATTAATCCGAGATGCTGCCTATGATGGCACCGGAGCAAATACCTATCCAACGGATACCGGTTTAGTAGGAGGAACTACTAATGCTGGTTATGCCTGGGACGAAACTGGTACAACTCAAACTATTGCAACTTCTCCAAGCGTAGTAGACAAAGAGGCCATGATTCTAAAATTCGCTGCCACCCCAAACATTGTTACACCAACTGGTTCATATACCGCTAAAGCTGACTATGTGGCGACACCGACGTATTAAAGGAATAAAGACATGAAGCATAATCCTATATTACCTAAACCAAACTCCACAGATAATGAATTAAATTTTAGTGACTTATTAGCTCAATTTAAGCGGATGATGTTTGTAGCTCTCGCTGCATTAATTGTTGTAGTACCCATACTAATAATTAGCCAGACTGTAACTGCTGCTCAAATTACTAACCGATCTGTACTTATATCTACGGCTCAAGCTGGCGCTACAGCTAATTTTACTTTTACTTTTACTCCTGGCAGCACTACTCAGATACAAAGTATTAAATTTCAGGCCTGTACAACTGCTTTAGGGACGTGTACGCCAGGTGGTTCAGGTACTCCTACTGGAATTAATCTTTCAGGGGGCACAATTAGCAAAGGCGGTACTTGGGGTGGTGCTACAAACTTTAGCAAAGATACGTCTACAACTGGTTGCACTACTGTTGATACCTTATGCGTTACCCGTTCTGATACGACAAGTCAAGCATTGGTTGCGCATTCTATTATTGATACTGGAGCCATTAATCAGGATGCTACTAACTGTAGCGCAGCACCGAACTGCACATTTTTCATTCGGATGACGACGTTTAGTGACGGCGGCTATACTACGACAGTTGATGCTGGGACTATGGCTTCTTCGACCACGCAACTATTTACAGTAAATGCTGCAATACAAGAAGTACTGACTTTTTGCATAGGTGCGACTTCAGTTGATGATTCCAATACTACAACGCCACCTCTATGCGCATTAGTTAGTGGGACTTCTCTTAATCTGGGTACCTTAAATTCAAGTAATATATCTGTTTCACCTGTGTCATTTGCCTTGGCGGCTGGTGACGGTAATAACGGTATTGCTGAACTAAGTACCAATGCTACAAATGGGTCTACAGTTTCTTATGATGCTATTCAACAGTCAGGCACTAATCACGCAGGTACCCTTAGAGTTGCTGGAGCTTCCTGTAATGCTGGAAACATAAATACCGACCAGTGTATTAATGCCATTGGAACTAGTCAATCTACTGTAACGGCTGGAACTGAAGCTTTTGGCATGACGATTGCTGCCATTAACTGTAAAGCTACAACTGCATATTCTTGCAGCTTTACAGGAGGAACATATAAATTAAGCCGAGATGCTGCCTATGATGGCACCGGTGCAAATACTTATCCAACGGATACCGGTTTAGTAGGTGGAACTACAAATGCAGGATACGCTTGGGACGAAACCGGTACAACTACCACTATTGCAACTTCTCCAAGCGTAGTAGACAAAGAAGCCATGATTCTCAAATTCGCCGCCACCCCAAACATTATTACGCCAACCGGTTCATATACTTCTAAAGCTGACTTTGTGGCCACCCCTACGTATTAGTGTGGTTTCTTATGTGGGCACGTGAATGCTTACGAGTTGCAAAACTGATATTAATAATTATTATAGGTTTGGCTCCACTATTTTTATGGGTTGGTCATATTTATGCACTGAGAATGACTAACCGCTCAATTACTCTATCGACAGCTACTCCCTCGGCCGTTGCATCGCATGATTTTCAATTTACATTAGGCTCAACAACAGATGTGGGCTCGATTGTCTTTGAATACTGTAATAATTCACCTTTATTTGATGTCCCATGTAACCCGGCGCCCGCAGGCCTATCATTATCAGGAGCAGTATTATCACAGCAAACCGGTAACACTGGTTTTGTAATAGACAATATTGATAGCACCGCTTCTAAACTGATTATTAGTCGGGTACCGTCCGTTGGATTGGCAGTACCTAGTAACTATAATTTTGACAATATTATTAATCCGTCTGGTGGTGATGAGACTTCATACGTCAGGATAAGCACATACACTTCAACTCAAGGTACAGGGCCTCTAATAGATTATGGGGCAGTTGCGTTCTCGACGACTACCAACTTTGAAGTTGGAGCTTTCGTGCCGCCTTATTTGAACATTTGTGTTGGAGTGACCGTGGCAGGTGATTGTAGTAATATGGCTGGTGATAGCCTGGACTTGGGAATATTGAGTAACCAGGCAACTCGATTCGCAACTTCACAATTCGCTGCCTCAACTAATAGTAATACTGGTTGTGCAGTGTATTCGTTGGGTACGACTATGACGTCTGGAAATAATGTTATACCGGGAATGTTTAATCAAGCCAACCAGACTGGTGTTAGTGAGTTCGGAATAAATTTAAGAGCAAATAATAAACCAATAGTTGGCCAGGATCCCAGTGGCGCCGGCACTAGTATACCTACAGCTAATTTTAATACGCCAAACTCGTTTAGTTTCGTGCCTGGTTCTCAATTATCTGATTCTTCGACTGCGACTGATTATAATAGAATGACTGTTTCTTATATTGTTAATGTGAACGGCAGTCAGCCGGCAGGGGTCTATAGTACGACATTGACATACCTAGCTTCAGCTGAGTTCTAAGATTGGTTTAGATATTATAAAATGATACACTTAACCTTAATGAAATTTAGTGTTGGCACTAATGAGAGGCCACATATTTTCGGCAGAGTCATAGTTGGTTTATTGCTGCTATTTATAGTAATTGGACTGACCGGCCGAGCAGTTAATGCGGCTACTAGCAGTGGAGGAGCCAGTGGCTTAAGTATTTCGCCTCTGCGTCAAGAATTGACTTTAAAGCCTGGTCAAGCTGGCAAAATTGATATTACACTTAAAAATATTACTGGCGGTCCAATAGTAGCAAAAGCCGCAGTGCAAGATTTTGAATCTGATAATGTATCAGGAAATCCAAAATTAATCACTAATCCTGATGCTAATAATCCGGTTAGTATCCGTAATTTTTTGATTGGTCTTGGTAACATTCCAATGACAACCGGCCAACAAACAACATTTAGCATCCCTGTACAGGTACCCGCCAATGCTTCGCCAGGTGCTTATTACGGGCTTGTCGAATATCAGGCTATCCCAGGCAATAGTGCTACTGCTGGCGGCAATAATATCGTAGCCCTATCGGCTGCCGTGGGACAGTTAGTGTTTATTACTGTGCCTGGTAATGTCAGTGAACGTCTGCAAATAAACAAAATCCACATATATCAAGATAATAAGGCTTCTAAAGAGGGTCTTTTCTTTACTTCAGTACCAAAGCAGGTAGGAATTGAACTGCACAATTTTGGAAATTCTTTTGCTAAACCATTCGGTACTGTAACGCTGCAAAATTCCCAAGGCAAAACAATTTATTCCTACCAATTAAATGGCGGTATAACACGCAGCTTAATGTTGCCAAACAGTTCGCGTATTTATTTGAATCAAATTAAAAATATCAAAAGCCCGGGACGTTATACCATAGTCG
Source organism: Saccharimonadales bacterium (SeqCode) (assembly GCA_035479135.1). Taxonomy (GTDB): domain Bacteria; phylum Patescibacteriota; class Saccharimonadia; order Saccharimonadales; family UBA4665; genus DATIIY01. The sequence continues at coordinate 15,144 of DATIIY010000004.1, read as the reverse complement.
CAAATGTATCTTACGGCAAAGGTTCATCTATATTGATTGGCAAAAAGACGTTCTGGTACATCCAGACATGGGTTCTAATCCTAGTGATAGTCATTTTAATTGCCTTGGTTGTGTTGGCTTTATTAGCTCGCCGTCGTTACAAGCGAGCTACCAACCGGCACCAACGCCGTTAAAGAATTGATTGAATAGTTTTCATGAAAAATTCAAAAACACATGGGCTAGTAAGGGGCATGGGAGCGATTTGGCTTAGTTTGATAATTGGCGGGTTGCTATTTACACCATTAGCTACTGCAGTCAATGGTAATCAATCTGGTTCGATAGGAATAACGGGTACAATTCCCAGCCCTCCGCCTTCCCGTGGGGCGACTATTACAGTTCCTCCAAATGGCGCTATCTTCACATCTACACCGATCACTGTCAGTGGTTTGTGCCCAACTGGACTATTAATAAAAATCTTCGATAATAATATTTTTGTCGGATCTACGACTTGTGTAAACGGCAGTTATTCGTTAAAAGTTGATTTATTCAGTGGCCGAAATGATCTAATAGCTCGTGATTATGATGCGCTGGATCAAGCCGGGCCGGATTCAAATACAGTTACCGTGACGTTCAATGACGCGCAATTTAATCAGTTTGGCACCCACGTTTCGTTAACCAGCGCCTATGCTGAACGCGGCTCGCCGCCCGGCACATTGTTGGAATGGCCGATTCAGTTAAGCGGTGGGTCCGGGCCATACGCTATAAGCGTGGACTGGGGTGATGGTTCTTCTCAAGATTTAATTAGCGCGACTAGTACCGGAACGATTATCTTAAAGCATACGTATAAAGCCGCTGGTGTTTACAAGGTTATTGTCAAAGCGACTGATAAGAACGGTGGAACGGCTTTTTTGCAATTAGTAGGACAAGCGACCGGGGCAATTCAGAGTAATACCAAAGCCGGCAATACTGTGGTCGAAAAGCAAGTTATTTGGTGGCCGGCTCTAGCTATGCTACCCCTGATATTTGCGGCTTTTTGGATTGGGCGTCGCAATGAACGCGACAAATTACGCAAAAAATTCGGCAGAATCATATAAGATTAAAGACATATGTGGCAAGAAACCAAACACGGGCTATACAAACAATTTAATTTCGAAAACTTCAAACAAGCCTGGGATTTCATGACCGCAGTGGCTGAATTGGCTGAAGAAATGCAACATCATCCCCGTTGGGAAAACGAATGGAGCGTAGTCCAAATTTGGTTAATTACACACGAAGGTGGTAAGAATATTACAGATAAAGATCTTCAAATGGCGGAGGCCATAGATAAACTTTTTGCCAGCAACTCGCCGTTAGGTGAAAAAGCTGCTGATATCATGATTCATCCCGATAAAGTAAAAGTCTTCGGTGACGGTGGTTCCCGTGGCAATCCCGGTCCCAGTGCCAGCGGCTTTGTGATTCTGGATATGGAAGATAATGTGTTGGTCGATAAGGGTGTTTACTTGGGGATCACCACTAATAATCAGGCAGAGTATACTTCATTAAAGCTGGCTCTCGAGGAATGCCTTAAAATGCAAGTCAAAGAAGTCCAGGTATATATGGACAGCTTACTGGTAGTAAATCAGTTAAATAGAATTTTTAAAGTAAGAAACCGCGATTTGTGGCCGTTACATGATGCAATTCAAAAACTGGCCTCCAAATTTGAAAAAATTTCATTCTCACATGTACCGCGCGAATTCAATAAACTAGCCGATGCGGCGGTTAACCGGGCTCTTGACGATCACTTGGGCGCAACACAAACCACTCAAGCACTGGACAAAAATTAACAGAGGTGGTATAATGCTTATGGCCAGATTATTGGCTGATCGCGCGCAATTAATTTTGCACGAGGAAAGTCCGGGCAGCAAAGGGAATGGCAGTCGCTAACGGCGACCGGGGGCAACCCTAGGGAAAGTGCCACAGAAACGATACCGCCGGTTTACCGGTAAGGGTGAAACGAGCGGGGTAAAAGCCCGCAGTTGATAACGGTGACGTTATCAAAAGGTAAACCCTGCCTGCTGCAAGGAGATGGACCCTCACAAGCCTAAAGCTTGAAGTGTCCCGCTAAGGACCCATCACAAAAACCGCTTGAGCCCGCTGGCAACAGTGAGCCTAGATAGATGATCAGCCTCTGGGCAACCAGAGACAAAACCCGGCTTACAGATAATCTGGCCCTAAATATGCCAGTGGCATATTTTGTAGACACGAGCGAAGCGTCGTTATTGAACTTATTTTTATTATTTCTTGGCAGCTTTGACGACAGCTGTGAAAGCATCCGGCTCATTGACGGCCAGTTCTGCTAGAATTTTGCGGTCCAGGATAATATTGCTGGCTTTAAGACTGGCAATTAACTGGCTATAAGTGGTGCCGTTGAGACGAGCACCGGCATTAATTCGGGCATTCCAGAGTTGCCGGAAGGTTCGTTTGCGGGTTTTACGGTCGCGCGTGGCGTATTGTAAAGATTTGGTAACCGCCTGGCGACCGCGTTTGATGCTTACCCGATTGGAATGAGTAAACCCCTTGGTGGCTTTACGAATTTTCTTATGTTTGGCGTGAGATGTTACGCCTCGTTTAACTCGCATTATTAAACTCCTAGATTCTTCTTGATATTACGAGCCACTGCACCGTGGCGAGTAGTAAGACCTCTGAGAGACCGTTTGCGGCTGCCGCTCTTTTTGCCGAGGAAATGATTCATATTACCGTGACCAGCCCGTACTTTACCATTCTTGGTCACTTTGACACGGTCTTTGGTACCACTATGAGTCTTCAGTTTTGGCATCATTAACTCCTTCTGGGGTTGTCGCAGTTACGGCAGCCGGTTTTTTACCGCTGCTTCTGAGTACGAAATTCAATTGTCTACCAGCCAATTGTGGCTGTTGATCTACTATTATTGTATCACCAAATCCTTTAATAACATTTTGAGCGATCTGGAAGCCGATCTCTTTGTGGGCTTGCTCCCGCCCCCTATATACCAATGTGACTTTGACTTTGTGACCAGCCTCTAGGAATTTGGTGACTTTATCCATTTTGATTTGTAGATCATGGGCCCCGATTTTGAGTCCGAAACGAATTTGTTTCATATCCAGTGTTTTGGAATGTTTGCGGTTTCGTTGTAATTGTTTGGTTCGCTGGTAATTGTATTTGCCCCAATCGACAACTTTGCATACCGGCGGGTTAGCATCGGGTGAGATTTCTACTAAATCGAGTTCCCGGTCACTTGCGATTTGTAACGCTTCCTGACGGGTTAGAATACCTAGCTGCTTGCCATCTTCATCGATAACTCGTAGCTGGGGTGCCCGAATTTGATCATTCAGGCGGGTGTACTTGGCTATAATTTGTCTCCGTTAATCATATTGGTTTAGATGTAACCAGCATTTTAACAGCTAGGTCTTCAGAGGTCAATTAATAATTAGAGGCGGTTCTAATCAAGACTCCACCGGCCGTCGATAAGCTAATGCTTCACTGATGTGAGCAGTGTTAATTGTCTCGGATTGTTCCAAGTCGGCGATAGTTCTGGCAACTTTAACAGATCTCATATAGGCCCGGGCCGAAATGTTTAAACGATTAGCCGCAGTATTTAGCAGGCTGATGGCATCAGAATCTAACTGGGCGAGTTGCTTGATATCGCTGTTGGTCATGTCAGCATTTAGTTTGGAATTGGTTTTAAATCGATTTATTTGACATTTTCGGGCGTCTTGGACACGGACTCGCATTTCCAGATCTGTATTGTTGTCCGAATTAGTGGATAGTAATTTGTTGTGGTGAACTTCGTGAATGTTCGTAAACAGATCGATTCTATCCAGTATCGGGCCAGATAGTCGGCGCCTGTAACGCATAATTTGTTGCGGTAAACAACTACAATTATGATTTGTGCTGGAGTTGCCGTAGTAGCCACAGGGACAGGGATTAGCAGTGGCCACCAGGATAAAATTAGCCGGGTATTCGGTAGTACCTTGCGACCGGGCGATACTTATAAATTGATCTTCAAGAGGCTGGCGCAGCGCTTCCAGGGTTGTGCGTCCGAATTCCGGCAATTCGTCCATAAATAAAATACCGCGATGCGCCAAACTGATTTCGCCCGGTCGCAGTGGCCAGCCGCCACCGGTAATTGCCACATAACTGGCACTATGATGTGGCGCTCTAAACGGTCGCATATCAACTATTCGTTCATAATTGAGACTTGCCAAACTGTGTAAATGAGTGACTTCGAGCACCTCTTCTCTGTTAAGTGGTGGTAAAATGGAAGGCAATGCTTTCGCTAACATGCTTTTGCCAGTACCCGGCGGTCCACTAAAAAAGACATTGTGTCCACCAGCCGCAGCTATTTCCAGAGCTCGCTTGGCTGCGGCTTGACCCACCACTTCGCTAATTTGCGAAGACAGTATTGCGGATTTGACGGAACTTTTAGCAAGGTATTTACCTTGTCCAGTAATTATCGGTTTTATTTCGATTACACCAAGCAGATGATTTATTAAAGCTGACAAACTATCAATTGGAATCAAAGTTACCAGGGGCACAAGCTGAGCCTGGCTCAGATTAGCAGATGGAATATAAAAAGTTTTGATACCCTTAGATCGCCCAGTTAACAGCTTGCCGATTATGCCGCGAACCGGTCTAACATTTCCGTCTAAACCAAGTTCACCAATGAAAACCTGATCTTGGTCAGTTAAGATATGCTGCAGCTGACCATCGGCTAGTAATATAGCGACGGCTATCGCCATATCGAAACCGCTGTCAGCTTTGGGTAAATCAGCCGGCGCCAAGTTAATTGTGATTCGTTTACGAGGTAGCATTATACGGCTAGTGGCAAATGCACCCCTGATACGCTCCCGCGATTCATCGACTGCCTTGTTCGCAAAGCCGACAATAACAATAGTTGGCAGGTTATTGGATAAATGACACTCAATATCTACCATGGTGCCACTAAAACCAGTCGATATTATACTTTGTACGGTGGAGCTCATAGGCTCGATCTCCAAATATCCCACCTCACGAATTTGTATCACAAAGTAAAACACCTTGTCCGGTTTGGGACAAGGTGTTTTAACGATAATTTAATGTTTTGTTTAACTTTTTCTTTTTGGGATTTTTAAGGTTTTGGTTTGATTCTGGTGGGACAACGACTTGCGAGAAATCGTCGTCCCTATTGGTCTTTTTGTTTTTGAGCACTTAATTTGTTCAAGCGCTAGTGTTATCTTATAGAATAGATAAAAACACGTCAACAACAATTATGCTTATTTTAAATAAACCTGTGTATAACTTTTTTATATGAGTCAAAAAATAGGTCTACAAAGAGACTAATAATATGCCAAAAATACTCACATTATTGGGAACGAATAAGCATCAGCGGATTGACTTTTTTAGCCTGGCGTGCTAGTCTAAATAGCGTAAGTCAACAAAAACAAAAACGTTCCACAATTTGACTTCAGTCCTAAGTAACGTAGCCCTCGCGGGGGCGGACTTACACAAAATTTCGACGCTCTGTTTGGCCCTCAAGGCCGATAGAGCGGTCAGTCTTCGCCGGTCGGCGGCAAGCGCTCCAATAGTCTATTTTTATGAGCGGATTTGTCGCCCCGGCATCTAAATTATGAAAACCCAAAATTTCAAATGTTTATACTAAAACTTATACAGCTCAAACGCCAATGGAAAGTATTAGGCTTGATTTTTTTGGACGGGCTGGTGTTTGGTTTGATTAATTCAAATAGTTCGCCGGCGTTTATGTTAGTCGTTGGTTTCATACTTATAATTTTAAGTTTAAGGTATCTATTGCTGGGATTTTTAACGATTGCCCGTTTATACGGGTTGTCTTTTAAGCAAAAAAACCGATTGGTCAACTATATGACAGTGCTGATTAGCTTTATGATAGCCTTGCAATCGATTGGTGAGCTTAATTCTCGTGATGTTCTGGTTATGTTACCTTTAATAATTTTAGGCTATTTATACAGTTTGTATGCTAAGGCACCCGGTCGCGTGCCTGATATAAATCCATAAATTTAGTTATCACCCCCTATCGTAGGCTTTTGGCAAGCTGTATAATATAGCTATGGATAATAATAAGTCATCGCCGGAGTTACCCCTGCCGGAGGCTGACCTAACAGATCTAAAGTTGGCTTTTAGCGGTGAAAATCCACCGCCAAAGGCTTCAATAAGCAATACCTCGGCCAGTGAAAAACGGCCTGAGCGAGCAGTTAAAAATGTTGAAGCGGCTCCTATATCTCAAACCCCACCTTCACTTAATATGGTGTCTTCTACAATTCCTTTACCGGTTCCACCGATTGCTGCCACAGCTCCAACCCAACCGGTAAAAACTTCAATAATAAAAAATACTCCACTGGTAGCAGACGACGATAATGATTTAATTGAAAAAGAGTGGGTCTTGAAAGCTAAACAGATTGTCGAGCGCACCCGAAATGATCCACACCGCCAAAGTGAAGAGTTAACCATCTTTAAAGCGGATTATATTAAGAAACGATACGGCAAGACTATTAAAGTGAGTCGTTAGAGTTATGGCAGTGCTTTTATTCTTTTTGGCTATCATCCTGGCTATGATTTTGGTGGCTGCCCCCGTTGTTTTCTTGCAAGCGCGACGTACTTTTCGTGATCAGAAAAACTACGAGCGAGGATTGAAGATTGTACCGTTGATGATTCATCTGCCGCCACCAAGTGACGATACCGAGATTGGCAACCGAGATGTAAGAGACGTAACAGATGAAACAATCAGTAAAGCTGAGCTCATATATAACATCATCGCCAGCACTTATCAAAAAGGGATCAAACGCAATTTTTTCGGCCAACGGCATTTCGCTTTTGAAATAGTCGGTACCCAAGGTTTTGTGTACTTCTATGCTGCCGTACCAGTTGTTTTACTGGAAGTCATTAAACAGGCCATCAATAGCGCTTATCCAACGGCTCGACTGGAAGAAGTTTCAGAACATAATATTTTTAGCCCCGTCGGTCGAGTAAGTGGCACTCTAGGCGGTGAACTGACATTAAAAGAGCCTTATGCCTACCCGATTGCTACCTATCAGGATCTTAAGCGTGATAGTATGCAATCATTGTTAAATGCGCTGTCCAGTCTTGGTAAAGAAGATGGTGCGGGCATTCAAATATTGATGAGGCCGGCAAATCCCGGGTGGCGTAAAACTGCTCAAAATGTGGCCGGCAAGAAGCGCAAAGGCCAAAATGGTTTCGATTTGGGTAATCTGGGCGGATTAATACATGATATCGGTGTAGCTTTGGTTAAACCACCGGAGGGTGACAGGGATGGTGGGCCCAAAAAACCTGATTTATCCAATCTTGAACAGTCAACCCTTGATGCGATTGATGAAAAAACGCGTCACCCCGGATTTGAGGTAGTAATAAGAGTAATAGCCTCGTCAAACGTCAGTCAACGGGCTCAAGATGTACTTAATAACGTTGTTGCCAGCTTCGCTCTTTATGATGCACCAGGCAAAAATGGCTTCAAGTACACGCCGGCCAAGGATATTGACGGCCTGATTACCTCATATATCATGCGTTTCTTCCCAACTCAGCATAGTAAAAGCGTCCTTAATTCAGTGGAACTGGCTACCTTATTTCACTTTCCGGACGAGAATAATATTCCAACTTCACAGTTAACCCGTCAGTCCGCCAAACAAGTCGACGGACCTCGCAATATTCCAGAAGAAGGTCTGTTACTGGGCTACAACTTGTTTCGCGGTACACGCAAGCCGATCAGACTGGCAAACGGTGATCGACAACGTCATATGTACGTGGTTGGTCAAACCGGTACCGGTAAATCGACTTTTCTGGAAAACTTAGCTTTGCAGGACATGCTTAGCGGCAATGGGTTCGCATTTGTCGATCCACACGGTGATGAAGCTGAGCGTCTGTTATCGATGGTACCAAAGGAGCGAACGGAAGATGTTATTTACTTCTCACCAGCCGACATGGATCACCCGATGGGCTTAAATTTATTCGAATTTAATAGTGTTGATCAGAAAGATTTCCTTATTCAGGAAGCCTTGAATATGCTTTACAAATTGTATGATCCACAACATCAAGGAATTATGGGTCCGCGCTATGAACACCTGTTTCGCAATGCCGCTTTAACAATAATGGCTGACCCTCAAGGTGGTACGTTTGTAGATATCCCTAAATTATTTCGTGATCAAAAATTTGTGCAGCAAAAGCTACAACATGTCAAAGATATGAATGTGCGTGAATTTTGGCTCAAAGAAATGCCTGCAAGTTCGCGTTCCAACGATTTTGGTGAGGTAACCAGCTGGTTCGTCAGTAAGTTCGGGGCGTTCCTGAGCAACGAAATGATGCGTAACATTATTGGCCAGACCAAAAGTGCTTTTGACCTGCGCGACATCATGGATAATAAGAAAATATTACTGGTTAATCTCAGTAAAGGCCGGACCGGAGAGCTAAATTCTAAACTGTTAGGCATGGTATTTGTGATGAAATTCCAGGCGGCTGCAATGAGCCGTTCGGATGTTCCGGAAGATCAGAGAGTTGATTTCAGTTTGTATGTCGATGAGTTTCAAAATTTTTCGACCGATAGTTTTGCGACAATCATGTCTGAGGCCCGGAAGTATCATCTTAATCTGATTGTAGCCAATCAATTTACGACGCAGCTGACAACCGAAATTCGCGATGCCGTCTTCGGTAATATGGGTACAATAGTTAGTTTTCGCATCGGCCAAAATGACGTTGAGGCATTAAGCCAGTATTTCCAGCCGACGTTTAGCGGTGACGATTTACTCAGAATTCCAAACTTTAATACTATTGTCAGAACCCTTATCGGTGGCGTGCCAACTCAACCCTTTAGCATGACGACGTTACCAGCTTTAGGTACTCCTAATCCTAGGTTATCGGCGGCACTCAAACAGTTATCGGCAGCCAAATACGGGCGACCGAAGGCCATTATCGAAAAGGAAATTAATGAACGTATGGCGACTAAAGGTGAAGCTTTGGGTGGCGGAACGGGTGCGGGCTCCATGATGACACCGGCCTTCGGTCAGGGGCCGCCGGCCGCCGGCCGATTAGGTGGTGGATTAAGTGGCTCGTCGGCTGCTGCTTCCAGATCGCCAGCACCGGCAGCGGCCGGCGGCACTTCCTTCTTAGATGATTGGTTGAATAAGCGTCCAACAAATACTCCGAATGGAGCGGCTACCGGACCGGCGATTAATAAACATCCGGCTGATGCCATGTTACCACCGGAAGCGAGTTCACCGACCTCTGCAATTGTCAGCGATTCGCCTAACGGTCATACTATATCCAGATCAGCAAAACCTGATAAAACCCAGTCAACAAGCACTTCTAGCCAATCATCGCAGAATATCTCCAGTGATCAGATTGAACAAAGCGAAGTTCACGAGATTGCCGACGAGCTTAAACAGGAATTAAAATCAGCATCTAACAAGACGGAAAATTCGGGTAACAGTCTGACTAGTGATAAATCTGATGCTAAAAGCGCAGCCATTAAGGCAAAACCCAAAGCACCAACCGAGCATACCTTTGATTTAACACCAGGCAAGGATGATACCATAATAATTGACCGTGAGGGCATTTTTCATCAAACACCTCAAGATCACCCGGCTGGTTAATTAATTATTCCGGTCGCCGGCGGGAGCTAAATGCTAAATGAACAGCCAATTCGGCTAAAATTCCCATCGTAAAACCACATATCAGCAGCATTAGAAATACCAGATAATTGTATTCAAAACCGATATGCCGAGCCATATATAGGTAGGTCGTCGTGCCAATAAAAGCCAAAATACCGCCGCCCAATAAGCCGGAGGGCCGACTAACAGTTTGGCCGGCACCATCGCTGATAACCCTAATTACCGGTTGATGTATTATGCGGCTTAAACCGCGCTCCGGCAGCGGCAATTTACGCTGAATTTGCTTTAGCTCACGCTGCAAAGTGATCTGTTTTAACTCCCGATTTATTCGGCGCGGCTGAGAGTTTTGGCTGGCTTCATCTTCTGCTGCCAGGTTTTCAATAGGATTTGGTTGGCCGGCTTCTGATTTGGTGGTTTCGGATATCTTAGCCCGCGCTTGTTTCAATGATTCAGCCGGATCAGATTCCCCAGTTCGCAGTGGTTCAGCTTCTAAAGCGGTGGGCAGCATTAACCTTTCAGGTTGCTCTGATTTTATATTGTGATTTTCATTGTGTTCTGCGTGGTGCGTTATTTTTTCGCTCATAATGTTTTCCTTATCGAATAAAATATTAATTTTCTGAGGCGGCTTTAATTGCTAAATCACTTTCGCGCGCCAGCAAGCGGGCGCGACCATAGAAGTAACCGGCCAATATGATAATTGCTGAAGCAATAAACAGGCTGGTTCCCGGACCGGTATTTGGCAAAGTTGTCGTGGCCGTTTCTATAGACTTACTGACGCTACCAGGCAGCTTAATGTTTATAGAATTACCATAAACATTGGTCATAGTCAGGTCAAAATGTGACGGATCGCTGGTCGAAGTTGGTGTTTGGGGAATCGGATCTTTGATTTTTACAGTAATCTGGACTGATGCGGTGTCGCCGGCATTGATTTGCTGCTCCGGCCACTGAATCAAACCATTACTCAAACTCCCACCGTGCGGATCGACAACATCGGCATAATCCAAGACATCATTCAGGTTTTCTTGGAAGGTATATTTCACCTTAGCTTTGCCGGTATTTTCAGCTAACAGTGTGTAAAGGATTACATCACCAGCATCGGCGGTTGTTCCGTCAGCATTAGCTATACTCTTTGTGGTATTGCCGGCTGTTTTATGGACCTGAACACAGGCCAGCATATCCTGGCTGTTAATACTTTTGTCGCATGGTTTACAGTCGGCACTGTCTGCTGCCAATAAGCTATTGTATGGGCAAGGTTTTACACACAAACTGCTGCTGGCCGGCAGAGTTGAGTTATATTGGCAAGGTGTAACCGGCGTCGGGGTTGGAGCAGGTGCCGGGGTTGGTGTAGGTGCAGGAGCGGGCGAAGGTGTGGGCGCCGGTGTTGGAGCTGGAGCGGGCGCCGGAGCCGGTGCTACCAGTGGTGACGAACTGGGTATACCAACAGATACCAGATTACCGCAATCAAACATAGCATAGAAAGTTTTACCTTGATTATTAGACAGTCTCAAAACTTTCCAGCTTGGTACTTTAAATATCGATAAATGTCGCCAATAAAGCGTACCAGCGCAGCTACTATGATCGGCATTGCAGACCGCAACTGGCGTCTCACCGGCACTGCCGGTAGGATTGTGACCGAGTGAGAAATATTGATTGTTCTCGGCATCAGAGTGAATAGTCAGCGTGCCGGCCGTATCAAAGGCGGCACAGCTAATTCCGTAATAATGCATAATAACTTGGTAACCTTGAGTATTTCGCTCACATTGGGCTTTAGCATCGGCTGCCGAACTAAATCCACCGTTAATTAAATCGTTACTGGAACTGGCTACTGTCGGTTGTGGGGGACTGATAACTGCAAAAAATTGAACCATAAACGTCAGCACCAGAAAAATAATGCCGGTGCGTCTAATTGAAGCCTCTTCACGCATCCTATGGCCATAAAAACTCATCTGATGTGCGAGGCCCGGATTGTAGGGCATTATTGACAGCAATTTTTCAAACATTTTTATTGTTTTATGGTTTTGATTTACCTGTTGTTATTTAATCATAGTCCTTAAGGTTTACCAAGTTATTTAAATGATTATATTTACTCTTATGGCAAGTTGTTTACGAGGGTGAAATCGGTTATAATGGAAGCAGTGGGAATAAAATAATAATCCGTCGAGAGATTTAGCGGGGTGAACTGATAGTGGCTGATGCAAAAAATAAGAAAAACGATTATTCATCAGAGCAAATTACTGTTTTAGAAGGCTTGGAACCGGTTCGCAAGCGACCGGGTATGTACATTGGTGGGACCGGGATTGATGGTTTGCATCATCTTATTTGGGAATTAGTTGATAATGGTATTGACGAAGCCCTAGCCGGTCATGCTGATTCTGTATCTGTTAAATTAATGGAAGATGGTGGCGTAACAGTTACTGATAACGGTCGAGGTATTCCAACCGATATTCATCCTAAGACCGGCAAAAGTACGGTTGAAACGGTATTGACGGTCCTACACGCCGGCGGTAAGTTCGGCGACGGCGGCTATAAGGTATCAGGTGGATTGCATGGCGTCGGTAGTAGTGTGGTTAATGCTTTGTCTAAAAAGTTAATAGTCAAAGTTTATCGTGACGGTAAAGCCTGGAGTCAGGAATATGCCAAAGGTGCGCCGGTGGCCGATCTTAAAGCCGATGGCAAAACTGATAAAACCGGCACTGAAATAACATTTTACCCCGATGACACCATCTTCGAGGCAGTCAAGTTTAATTATGATACGATCTTGGACCGCTTACGTCACGCCGCTTATCTGACTAAGGGAATACACACTAATTTGGTAGACGAAACCACAGGTCAACGTTATGGATTTTACTTCGAAGGTGGCATCCAGAGTTATGTTAAACATTTGAACATCGGCAAAGAAGTTGTTGATGACGATATTTTCTACGTTGATAAGACGCTTAATGAAGTGCAGGTCGAAATATCTATGCAATATACCGATGCCTACACTGAAGTTATTAAATCATTTGCCAACAATGTATTAAATATTGATGGCGGTACTCACTTGACCGGTTTCCGGGCAGCACTGACACGAGTTATTAACGATTATGCCCGCAAGAACGGTCTGCTTAAGGAGAAAGAAGAAAATTTATCAGGTGAAGACACCCGTGAAGGTCTGACGGCCATTATTCTAGTAAAATTACCGGACCCTCAGTTTGAGGGCCAGACCAAGAATAAACTGGGTAATCCGGAGGTTAGAGGTGTAGTAGAGCAAGTTCTGGGCGAGTATCTCAATTATTATCTGGAAGAACACCCTGGTGTAGCCCGCAAAATTGTAAATAAGGGGTTATTGGCTGCCCGGGCCCGCAAAGCCGCTCGTGCGGCCCGTGACAACATCCTGCGCAAAGGTATTCTTGACGGTGCCAGTATGCCCGGTAAGTTGGCCGATTGTTCAAATAAAGACCCCGAGTCATCCGAAATCTATCTGGTAGAGGGTGATTCGGCCGGTGGCTCGGCCAAATCCGGACGGGATAGTAAAAGCCAGGCTATTTTGCCGCTGCGCGGTAAGGTGCTTAATGTCGAACGGGCTCGACTGGACAAAATGCTGGCTAATAACGAGATAGTTAGTCTTATTAAAGCTTTAGGTGTCGGTATTGAAGAATCATTCGACGTCAATGGTCTGCGTTACGGTCGGATTATTATTATGACCGACGCCGATGTCGATGGAAGCCATATCTCGACACTGCTAATGACATTCTTCTTCCGTTATATGAAGCCAGTGATCGACGGCGGACATCTCTATTTGGCAAAACCACCTCTGTTTGAACTGGTGAAAAACGGACGCAAAGGTTCGGTTTTTGTTTATGATGAATCTGATTTGGAAAGCGTTTTGGACGAAGTCATAGCTAAGCGTAAAAAAGACGGTTCCAAAGTCGAATCCGAAGACGACCGACTTAAGCAAGCCGGTTTCGTGGAACAGAAACGTTACAAAGGGCTTGGAGAAATGGATGCCGATCAGTTGTTCGAAACTACCATGAATCCTGAAAAGCGAGTGTTGGTGCAAGTTAATGTCGATGACGCCGAAAAGGCCGATGCCATCTTTAATAAACTTATGGGGACAGAGGTAGAGCTGCGCAAGAGTTTCATCCAGGCTAATGCAAAATTTGTGAAAGATTTGGACATCTAAGGTATTGATAAAATGGATGATGACGAATTAACGAAAAACGATAACCCTGAGCCAGAAGAAGATCAAAAACCGAACAATAATGTGCCAGAAGAGTTATCTATGGATGAAAAGCGTCGCGGACAAGAACATGCGCATGACTTAGAAGATACCGGTCATTCACGTTTAGTTGAACGTCGAACGGTTGAAAACGTCATGGAAGATAGTTATTTGCGATATTCCATGAGTGTTATCATCGATAGAGCGCTTCCTGACGTCAGAGACGGTCTTAAACCTGTTCATAGGCGCATTTTATACAGCATGAATGACACTGGGCTTCGATCTTCAGCCCGGCATCGCAAGAGCGCCAACGTGGTTGGTGAAGTCATGGGTAAATATCACCCGCATGGTGACGCTTCAATATATGACGCCATGGTACGCATGGCCCAGCCATGGGCGATGCGATACATGTTGGTCAATGGGCAAGGCAATTTTGGCTCAATGGATGGCGATCCGCCAGCCGCCATGCGCTATACGGAAGCCAAAATGGCCAGGCTGGCTGACGAGCTGCTGGCCGACATAGATAAGGAGACTGTAGACTACCGCGACAACTACGATAACACCACTCAGGAACCAACGGTTCTCCCTGCTAAATTGCCAAACCTGTTGTTAAACGGACAACTGGGAATTGCAGTTGGAATGGCGACTAATATACCACCTCACAACCTAAGTGAACTGGTTGATGCAGAGGTTGCAATTATCGACAATCCTGAAATCACTCTCGACGAATTATTACAAAATATTAAAGGCCCGGACTTCCCGACGGGTGGTGTAATTTATGGCAAAGAGTCTATTAAAGCTGCTTATGCGACCGGGCGTGGTGGTGTAGCTATGCGCGGTGTAGCTGAAGTTGTAGAAGGCAACAAGGGCCGCCATCAAATAATTATTACTGAAATACCATATGCCCTTAACAAAGAAAATTTAGTGCTGAAGATTGCCGATCTGGTACATGAGAAAAAATTAACCGGTATTAGTGATTTGAGAGACGAAACAGCCAGGGGTGCCGTACGTATTGTGATTGATCTTAAGAAAGACGCTTATCCTAAGAAACTCCTTAATCAACTATATAAATTAACCCCGCTACAAGGCAGTTTTCATTTCAATATGATGGCCCTCATAGATGGCATTCAACCACGGGTATTGGGGCTACAGGATATTCTGAATGAACATATCAAACATCGAATTAATGTTATCCGACGCCGCACCGAATTTGAACTTCGTAAAGCCAAAGAACGGGCTCATATCCTGGAAGGCCTCAAAACCGCGCTTGATCACATTGACGAAGTAATTGCGGTAATTCGCGCCAGTGATACTACTGAT
>DATIIY010000003.1:0-262327 GCA_035479135.1 Saccharimonadales bacterium (SeqCode) | reverse complement strand
ACCGGTTGAAGTTATATTAATGATGGCTGTAGTTGATTTAGCTAATGTAGTACTTGGTGTAGTTTTTTTATGATTGTTGCTGACTAACCATAATGTTCCTATTACTGCTATTAACAGTATTGCTATAACTAACCAGGGTTTTTTACTAGTAGAATTGGATAAATTGTTGGCTGGGCTAATTACAGCCGGGTTGGATTCAGGTTGAGAGGAAATAACTTTGTTTTCTAATTCATCCATAGCGGGTTTTCTAGCCTTTTTTACTTTCTTCATAAATCATTTAAATTATTTATTTCCCTTTTTTAAGATAACATTTTGAGTTGTATTATTATTACTACTAACTACAACTGTATTTGTTTGGTTAGCGTAGCCATATCTTGTATATGTAACCGGGTAAGTTCCAGCTGGCACATTAGGTATTGAATATGTACCGTTTGAACTTGATGTATAAGTATGAACAGCACCTGAGAAATTAATTGTAATTGTAACTCCAGCAAGAGTACCTCCGCCATTACTAGCATGGATAACGCCGCTTATACTCCCCAATGAAATAACAGGGTAAGTAATGGCTGAAGCAGTGTTGCTGGCTAGTGAGCTATTGCCGGCTGCATCTCTAGCTATAACGAAGTATGAATATGATGTTGATGGAGATAGTCCTACATCACCAAAGCTATTAGTTGAGCTAGTAGCTATCTTTGTCCCGTTTCTATATACGTCATAACCGGTTACTCCAATATTGTCTGATGATGGGTTCCAGGTTAGGTTAATTTGACTGGAGCTGGCTGCAGTGGCTACTAGATTAGTCGGTTGAGTTGGTGGAGTTGATTCAACTGCTGGTGGGGTAGTTACATTTGAGGCTAAAGATAATGGTGACGTATTACCGGCGGCATCATAAGCCATGACTTGGTAGCTATAACTGGTTTGAGCATTAACTGTGTTATCTACATAAGTTATGGCAGTACCCGTAGTTTGAGCAATGGTTGTTCCGTTTCTAACAATGTAGTAACCAACTACACCTACGTTATCTGTTGAGGCAGTCCAGTTTAGTGTTACTTTGTTATAGGCATTAGCAGTTGAAGTTAAGCTAGTTGGTTGGGTTGGCGGAGTTGTGTCGCCGTTATTATTTACATTAATGTTAATACTAACGATAGAGTAGTTTCCAGCAATATCATCAGCTAAGAAACTAATTGTATGTATACCGTCAGTTACATTTCTACTATTCCAAGTGTAAGTATATGGAGGTGTTTGTTGAAATATTAATGCTTGGCTATCAACTTCAAAGACACCATACAAAACGCCCACATTATCTGTAGATGTAGCGGCTAGCGTGACATTACCAGAAACAGTTGCATTATTTGTTGGTGAGGTTATTGTTGAGGTAGGCGGAGTGGTGTCTCCATTAGTTGAGTTTAAGCTAATCGTGCTGGTTGAAGTATTACCGGCAGCATCACTAGCTATAGCCGTAATAGTATGAGTACCACTGACAAATTTATTAGTGTCCCAGGTATAAGAATATGGGCTAGTAGTAGTTGTTGATTTAGTATTGCCATCAACCTGAAATACTACACTTGTTACACTTACATTATCTGACGCACTGGCATTAATCGGTACTTGTCCAGTTACATTTGAATTATTAGCTGGAGAAGTAATTGATACTGTTGGCGCGGTTCTATCTCCGTTGTTGACATTGACTGTGATAGTACTATTACTATTATTTCCGGCCGCATCGGTAGCAATTACATTAATAGTATGAGTACCATTTGCTAATACAGTGCTATCCCAGGTGTAAGAATAGGGAGTAGAATTATCTACTACTTTAGTTGTTCCGTCTACTTGGAAGGTAACTTGTGATACTCCAACATTATCTGAAGCATTAGCAGCTATTGGTACTTGTCCAGAGACTGTTGCGTTATTTGTTGGAGTTGTTATTGATACAGTAGGTGGAGTGGTGTCAGAGGAAGAGGTAGTATTATTGACTGTAAAAGTAGAGCTATCCGTACCTATATTTCCTACTGCATCATAATCTTTGACTATTATTGTATGGGAGCCATTACTATATTGTGTTGTATGCCAATTGTAAGCACAATCATTGTTATTTGAAGAAAATATTAAATTACCGTCGATATACAGTTCGCACTTATTTATATCACCGGCAAGGTCGGAACCACTATTTAAAACAAGAATGGTACCCCATACTGTAGAACCATCTGATGGTTGAGATATATTAACAAACGGCGGGGTTGTATCACCACCGCCCGAAGTAGAGAAGTTCACAGTTTGTGTAACTTTATTTAACCCACCGTCATAAAAAACAACCACTAATTGATGGCTGCCGTTACTAAAATCTGCTGGACTTATAAAATAACTTTTAGAGTTACCAGGATTTAGCTTAAAGTTTGCTTCATTTGTGTCTTGCTTTAATGTCCCGTCAACATAAAAACGCATATCTTTAGCACCATTTGGAGCATTAAATGTTGCAGTTACGTTTCGAAAACTACTTATTACTGCGCCATTAGTAAGATCTAAGCTCATGGTTGGTAGTCTTTGAGAGCCTTGCTGGCTGGCAGTTAAATTAATACTAAATTGTTGGGTTCCGGTAATGTTGCCGTTAAAATCTGCAAATTGGGCGTACAGGGTCTTATTACCAATCCCAGGACTTAGCAAATATTTAAATGAATGTGCGTCATTATTAGGTGTTTTTTCCTGCCAATAGGCTTGAGTTGTATAACTCATTACTCCTGATTGTGGGCCAAATAACGCTGGCGATGTAGACGTATCTGAAATATTATCATTGAAGCTTGAGGTATCCGGAGTGGCATCGATTAATCTGACAATATCATCGGCATCTGCAGTAACACCAAAGGGTGCAGCTTCTATTACATGATAAATGGCTAAACCTTGAGTTGGTACACTTCTATCAAAGTTATAAGCACCATTTTCTATTGCACCTTTTTGTCGCCATTCAAGTAATAGGTATTCATTTCCAGCATATTGGGATGATGATGAAGTCGTATCAACTCCCCCTGTGCCTGAAGTATCTCTAGATTCAAAAGCAGCATCGCCAGGAGGTATTAAAGGAATCTTAACCATAGTATTTCGACTGTTGTTGGCGGGATCACCACTTTCTATTCGATAAACTCTAATCGACGATTCATTTTGACCATATTGCAGTTTATAAGGAGAAGCAAAACCTAAAATATTCCGATGGTAGGCGCTTAGTAAAGTAGGGTTATCATAACTGGCACCTCCAAGTGTTGGGTCGTTGAAAACCTTCATATCTCCATTAGACATTAGATCGTAATCAACGGCAGAATCTGGAGCAAAATACATGTCACCCAGACCAAGTTTTGGACTAAAAGAATAACCTGGATTATGCGATATTCTATGCTGCAATTCATGAGAAAAATGACCATACCAACCATACGTACTTACGGTGTCGGGAGATGATGAAGCAACAGTAGTTGCTAATTCTGCATTATATTTAACTATTACCTGTGTGTTTGGACTAGGCAAAGGTGTACCGAGTTTAGCATAACTAAATAGGGTATCTGAAGTCCCTACTCTTGATCCACCGGTAAAGTAATTTGTACCAGTCATATTCGGGTCAGTTGCCAGCCATACTCCTTGAACTGCATTTGGGGTTGATGCTACGTTATAGCGAGTGATAACTGTGGAGGCGTCAGTTGAGGTTCTTGTTTCTTGAATCGGATGAGTAATTAATGACTTAGATATATCTGGTGGAAGTGCATACTCAAACAATTGATGTAAATTACCATAATCATTAGTGGTACTTGATGGATATAGGTCTCTTTGTACTGAATATGCTTCAGCCGACAGACCTACAACCATATCATAGTTACCGGCACTTAAATAATTGGGATTTGTTGATTGAATGTACTTAAGTATGCCTTTGCCGAAGTCATCATAAACATCCCCGTTACTGCCCAGAAATTGACGATATTGCTCTAAAGGTAAGTGAACTATTTGTGGGTAGGCATTACCAGTTAAGTTTACCTGACCATTACTACTGTTATAAATATAATCCTTAACAGAGTTAGTGCCATTAAATAACCCATCAAAGCTACCGCCGCCAAACATAAATTTTTGCACCCACGATGGTGTTTGATAGGCACCCAGTCCGGCAGTTTGACCATTGGCGTCATCAAAGGTATAAAGTACCGCTAAGACTTTTACGTTTTTAGGTTGTGCCGGTAAAGTAAATGGCGTACTGCCAGTTGCCGGAGTGCCGTTTGGATAACTTACAGAAACATCAGCGTATGAATTATCTGGGGCCACATTATTTATCTTTACGTTAACTCCCTGGCTCGTACCGTAATCTGATGACTCGGATACTCTAAAATATCTGGATCCACTGCAACCACTCATTGTCAGTGACACATTTCTATCTGCTGAAGACGCCGGAGCAGTTATGGTGCACCCAAGCGCAAAGCTTCTAAAAATTGCATAGCTACCCAAACTAACAAAAATAACTAAAAATAAAATCAATCCAGACTTATTTTGTATTTTTTTAATAGATAACGTTTTTATTTTTGGGATTTTCATCACGCATTTGTATTTTTAAGCTTACTACTTAACTCTCACTATCCCATTAAACTTAAATGGATTTAGTTGGTCGTGGTATTTATATAGTCCTTTATTTTCAAATTTAAATGAATAAGTTTCATTTGGTTGTAAAACTACATTGTTATTAAAATTAGGGATAGAGTCATCTTTGGGATATGGGTCGGCTGATACTTCATGAGGTTTAATGTCTTTATTGGTCCAGGTAACTAGAGTATTGGTAGGAACATTAATATCTGAGGGGATAAAACCGGTTGAAGTTATATTAATGATGGCTGTAGTTGATTTAGCTAATGTAGTACTTGGTGTAGTTTTTTTATGATTGTTGCTGACTAACCATAATGTTCCTATTACTGCTATTAACAGTATTGCTATACCAAACCAGCTTTTTTTATTAGAAGGTTTGGATAAATTGTTGGCTGGGCTAATTACAGCCGGGTTGGATTCAGGTTGAGAGGAAATAACTTTGTTTTCTAATTCATCCATAGGAGTTTTCCTGGCCTTTTTTACTTTCTTCATAAATCATCTTCCATTACCTTTACTTTTGGCTAAAGTTATATTAATGCCAGAGCTATTGTTACTAATTACAGTAACCGTAACTGTCTTAGTTGTGTATCCAATTTTTGAATATGTAACCGCATAATTACCCGCCGGTACATTAGGTATTGAATAACTGCCATTTGAGCTTGATGTATAAGTATGAGTAGCACCTGAGAAAGTAAGTGATATGGTAACTCCAGCAAGAGTACCATTGCCGTTACTTGCATAGACTGAGCCGCTTATACTTCCTGTTGTTACAGCAGAGTTAGTGGTGGCTGAAGCTGTGTTGCTAGCTAGTGAGCTGTTACCGGCTGCGTCCCTAGCTATAACGTAGTATGAATATGAAGTTGCCGGTGCTAAGCCTAAGTCACCAAAGCTATTGGTTGAGCTAGTAGCTATCTTTGTGCCGTTTCTGTATACGTCATAACCGGTTACTCCTATATTGTCTGATGATGCATTCCAGGTTAGGTTTATTTGACTGGTACTGGCAGCAGTGGCTACTAGATTGGTTGGTTGAGTTGGTGGGCTTGATTCAGGAGCTGGTGGTGTAGTTACATTTGAGGCTAAAGAAAGAGTAGATGTATTTCCGGCCGTATCATAAGCCATAACTTGGTAGTTATAACTAGTTTGAGCATTAACTGTGCTGTCTACATAAGTTGCAGCTGATCCCGTAGTTTGTGCTATGGTTGTACCGTTTCTAACAATGTAGTAACCGGCCACGCCTACATTATCTGTAGAGGCAGTCCAGTTAAGAGTTACTTTATTATAGGCATTAGCAGTTGAGGTTAAGTTAGCTGGTTGGGTTGGTGGTGATGTATCGCCGTTGCTGACGTTAACAACTACAGAGTTAGAAGCGGTATTGCCTGCAGCGTCTGTGGCTACTGCAGTAATGGTATGCGATCCGTTGGTTACTAAAGATGAATCCCACGTATAAGTATATGGACTGGCAGTATCTGCTGCTTTAGTTAATCCGTCTACTTGGAAGGCAACTTGTGCTACTCCAATATTATCTGATGCATTGGCAGCTATTGATACACCACCAGACACAGTTGCATTATTTGCAGGTGAAGTTAACGATACTGTTGGTGGAATGGTGTCTGCATTACTTACATTGATATTAATAGTGTTGGTTGAAGTATTACCGGCAGCGTCAGATGCTATTGCTGTAATTGTATGAGCTCCATTTGTAATAGTAGTAGTATCCCAGCTATAGCTATATGGACTAGCATTATCTACAACTTTAGTCGCTCCATCTATTTGGAAAGTCACACCCGTTACTCCGACATTATCTGATGCATTGGCTGAAATGGATGTTGATCCTGACACGGTTGCGTTATTTGTGGGATTGGTAATTGAAACTACTGGCGGTGTTTTATCTCCATTATTAACATTGACTGTAATAGAACTGTTGCTATTATTCCCGGCTGCATCGGTGGCAATTACATTTATTGTATGAGTACCGTTTGCTACTACAGTGCTATCCCAGGTGTAAGAATATGGACTAGCAGTTACAGTTGATTTAGTTGTTCCGTCTACTTGGAAGGTAACTTGTGATACTCCAACATTATCTGAAGCATTAGCTGTAATTGGTACTTGTCCAGAGACGGTTGCATTATTTGTTGGTGAAGTTATTGATACAGTTGGAGGGGTGGTGTCAGAGGAAGAGGAAGTATTATTAATAATGAAAGATCCACTAGCTGATCCTACATTACCAGCGGGATCATACACTTTTGCTAAAATTGTATGAGTACCATTGCTATATTGTGCTGTATGCATAATATAATCATATCCACCAAAATTACTATTGTTGATAGTAGTGTATGTTAATGTCCCATCAATATAAAGTTCGCTTCTAGAGGTGGTATCGTTATCGGTGCCGTTAGCGCTAATATGAATGGTACCCCATACCGTAGAACCATTTGATGGTTGATTAAAACTTACAATCGGCGGCGTTGTATCACCACCACCTGAAGTCGAGAAGTTTACAGTTTGTGTTAATTTATTGAAACCACTATCATAAAATACTACTAATAATTGATGGCTGCCATTAGTAAAATCTGCATTGTTAATGAAATAACTTTTAGAATTACCGGGGTTAATATTTAAATTAGCTTCATTAGTATCTTGCTTTAATTTTCCATCAACATAAAATCGTATATTTTTTGCGCCATTTGGAGCATTCCATGTTGCAACAACACTTTTAGAGCTAGGAATAACTTCACCATTTGCAAGGTTAACACTCATTGTTGGTAGTCGCTGCGATCCCTGTTGGCTTGCAGTTAAATTAATACTAAATTGTTGGGTTCCGGTAATGTTACCGTTAAAATCTGCAAATTGCGCAAATAAAGTCTTATTTCCAATCCCAGGACTTAGCAAATATTTAAATGAATGTGCGTCATTATTAGGTGTTTTTTCCTGCCAATAGGCTTGAGTTGTATAACTCATTACTCCTGATTGTGGACCGAATAACGCTGGTGATGTTGATGTATCAGAAATATTATCATTAAAGCTTGAGGTATCCGGAGTGGCATCGATTAATCTGACAATATCTTGGCCACCAGCAGTAGCCGCATACGGCTCTGACTCTAATACGTGATAGATCGCTAAACCTTGAGTTGGTACACTTCTATCAAAGTTATAGGCACTATTTTCTATAGCACCTTTTTGCCGCCATTCGAGTAGTAAGTATTCAACACCAGTATGTTGATCTGAAGTTGAAGTATTTGATATTCCAGACGCGGCTGCCCAATCTCTAGTTTCAAATGCGGCATCACCAGGTGGTATTAAAGGTATTTTAACCATAGTATTTCGACTATTATTGGCAGGGTCACCGTTTTCTAAACGGTAAACTCTAATCGACGTTTCATTTTGACCGTACTGCAGAGTATAAGGAGTGGCGAAACCAAGAATATTTCTATGATAGGCACTTAGCAGCGTTGGGTTATCATAACTGGCACCTCCTAGTGTTGGGTCATTGAAAACACTCATGGTACCACCTGACATTACATCATAATAACCACCGTCATCGGGTGAAAAATACAAATCACCAATGTGTAATCTTTGGGTAAATGAATAACCAGGATTACCTGATATTCTATGTTGTAATTCATGTGAGAAGTGGCTATACCAAGCGTAAGTTGTTACAGAGTCCGGAGATGATGTACTTGTTTGATTTCCAACACTACCTGTGTATTTAACTATAACCTGCGTATTTGGATTAGGCAGAGGTGTCCCAAGTTTAATATATGAAAAATGTGTATCTGAAGTCGACGCAATTGATCCACCAGTGTAGTAGTTTGTACCAGTCATATTTGGATCTGAAGCCAGCCATACACCCGAAACAGAGTTAATATTATATCGTGTAATAACTGTAGAGGCGTCAGTAGATGTCCTTGTCTCCTGCATTGGATGAGAAATTATTGACTTAGATGTATCATTTGGAATGGCATATTCAAAAAGTTGATGCAAATTACCATAATCATTTGTGGTGCTTGATGGGTATAAGTCCCTTTGAACTGAATATTCTTCACCTGATAAGCCTACAACCATGTCATAGTTACCGGCACTTAAGTAACTTGGGTTCGTTGATTGAATATACTTAAGTATGCCTTTTCCGAAGTCATCAATAACATCACCGTTACTACCTAGAAACTGTCTGTATTGTTCAAGTGGCAAATGTACGATTTGGGGGTAAGCATTACCGGTAAGATTGACCGATCCATTGCTACTATTGTAAATAAAATCCTTAACTGTATTTGTTCCATTAAATACGCCATCGAAGCTACCACCACCAAACATCATTTTTTGAACCCACGATGGTGTTTGGTAGGCACCTAGTCCGGCGGTTTGACCATTAGCGTCATCAAAGGTGAAAAGTACCGCTAAGACTTTTACGCTTTTTGGTTGTGTGGGTATTGCAAAGGGTGTACTTCCGGTTGCCGGAGTACCATTTGGGTAAGTTACTGATACATCAGCATATGAATTATCTGGGGCGACGTTATTAATATTAACTTTGACTCCCTGACTCGTGCCATAATCTGAAGATTCAGATACTCTAAAATATCTGGATCCACTACACCCACTCATAGTCATTGATACTTTTCTATCTGCCGATGATGCTGGAGCAGTTATTGTGCAACCAAGAGCAAAGCTTTTGAATACTGCGTAACTGCCAAAACCAACAAAAATAACCAAAAATAATATCAGGCCAGATTTATTTTGCAATTTTGCAACAGATAACGATTTTATTTTTGGGATTTGCATCACACTTTGTTTCTTTAACTAGCCGCATTTTATCATAAGCATATTAATTAATCCAAATAGTATTAGTAGCGCTATAACGAAATTTTATACCTTGAGATCGCGTCTAGAGTAGTAGTAATAAGTGCCAAAAATAAATAAACTGACAATTATAGCCGACAAAACAATATAAACAGGTTCTATATTATTTACAGAAAGGATGTCTTGGGCGTCAAAATATTTAAATGGAGTCAGAAACTTTAGCTTTTCGAGCGATTCGTTGAAGTTAATAACAAACATTAATATCAGCGTAAACATCAATATTGAAGCCGCGGCCGATGATGCCAGCCGGGGTTTTCTGATGACTCCGGCCATTTCCGCGCCGATGCTGAAGAAAATAAGTTGAAGCAGAAACAATCCAAGCAATAGCCACGATATGAATCCGGTTATTGATTGCCCCTTAGAGAAGTAATTTACGAAATAAAGTGATGACAAAAAGGTCGCTAAATTCAATATTACTAAATCAGTTAAGCCGGCCAATAACTTTGCGGATATTACTCTGGACCGACTAATAGGACGTACAAATAGGAATTCGCTAGTCCGGTCTCTCTCTTCTTTGGCAATAATTTCCGAACCCAGAAGTACAGCATGCAATGCCCCAGTTATTGCAATGTACAGGAAAAGCACTCCGTAATATCCAGACACCTTAGTCAGGTCAAATCCCGAAATACCAAAAATAATCTGTACGCTGTGCGGAAATTGGTTAACAATCGTGGCAATCGACTGACCGTTAGTCTGATAAGCATTAAATTTTGCTATTCCCGAAGCCACAAGGAAGACCATTGCCAAGCTCCAGAAGAATAATCCTTTGCGGTGGGCTTTGAGTTCGCGGAGATATACATTCATATTGTCCTAAGATGCGCTGCGAACATCTTTTTTGATATAAATAAGATAGCTGCAACTTATTGCCATAATAATGATTGCAAATTCGATAATAATATAAAGTGACTCATACTGGCCATGCCTAATAATATAATCTGTACTGAAAAATTTGAAGGGACTTATGTACCTTACATTGTCGTTGCCAATAATTGCACCCAGCGTTCCTATTATATAAAACCCGAAAACAACCGGTAAGGATATTGATAAAACTGATTTAACCTTTGGTAAGGCCACTGAAAAAAATATTCCAATCGACAAAAAAATTATTTGTATAAAAAATAATATTAATGCCAGCATTAAAAATTTTTTGGAACTAAAGTTGGCTTTGGAAATTAATTGTGCGTAAACAAAAGAAAAACTTATAAAAACCACATTGGTAATAAATAAGACGCTAAGCGCAGCTAGTATTTTATTTGTCACTATTGAAACTCGGGAAATGGGCTTGGAAAGCAAAAAGTCAGCAGTTTTATAAGCATTTTCTTTAGAGATTAGTCCGGTCCCCAGATTCATAGCTTGAACTGCTCCCGCTAATAATACGAATGATAAAACATATGAGTAAAATCCAAGAATTGTAAAAAAGCTGTCTAGCGATAAATCAAAAGCATTCCTGATTGATACAGGTAAGCTTGATAAGGCTTGCCGACTGGCGGCCGCATCTTTAGTAAAAGACGGAAACATAGTTAGGTAAAATATCGCCAAAGCAGTCAACGAAAAGGTCCAGATAAGAGTCGATTTCTTGTAAGTTTTCAGCTCGCGCCAGTAGATATTCATAATCTTTAATATTGATAATAATGCAGAAAGATTTCTTCTAGATCTGGCTCTTCTACCATCATATTTAACAAGTTAAGTTTCGCTATAACTTGGGTAATATCATTGATATGCCCCTGGAAAAGAAAACTAACGTTTTTGCCGGTTATTTTCAAATCATTGACTCCGGGTATCTTGAAATCTTTGTGGTCCGGCTTACCAGCCAAATCAAGCGTAAATCGTTTAGTGCTATTTTCCATCAGAGTGCTAATCTTATCCGTTCTAATAATTTCACCTTCTTTAATAATGGCCACACGGTCGCACAACCGCTGTACTTCACTGAGCACATGAGAAGACAAAAATATGGTGGTACCTTTATCATTCTCATCTTTAAGAAAATTGAAGAAGTTTTGCTGAATTAACGGGTCAAGTCCACCTGTTGGTTCATCCAAAATAATTAATTTAGGATCATGTGCCAGACCTTGTATAATGCCGACTTTTTTCTTATTGCCATACGATAAGTCATCAATTTTTTTATGCAGATCCAAATTCAGCAGCTTGGCTAGTTCGTGTATCCGGGCCTCAATTTTAGCTTGATCTTTATTATAGAAACTCGCCGAATATTTTAGCAGTTCTAACACCCACATGTCGTCGTAGTAAAAAACTTCCGAGGGCAGATAACCAACTTCTTGTCTGATTTCCGTACCGAATTTAATTATGTCTTTACCAAATATAGTGGCACTGCCGCTGGTCGGATAAATCAGTCCCAACAAAGTTCTAATGGTGGTTGATTTCCCGGCCCCATTCGGTCCGATAAAACCAAATATTTCACCTTCCTCAACTGACAAATTAATATCGTTAATAGCTCGGGCTTTGCCGTAATATTTAGTCAGTTTTTTGGTTTCAATTATCTTCATAAAGATACTAGCTTACTGGCCCTCAATTAAACCTACTGTTTACTTTACCCTTTAATGCAAAACAATAATATATTTCTTATTTAGGCTTTTGTATTATTCTCAACCACCAATTACAATAAGAATTTATGTCGTTTAAAGCTTACATCGATAATATTAAAGCCAAAACAGGTAAATCCCCTGAGGAACTTAAGGCCGCTGCCATTAAAGCTGGTGTTTATAGTCCGGATATGTCCGCTACTGATCTAATTAATTTCCTTGCTAAAGATTTTGGTTTGGGGCATGGTCACTCCATGGCTATTTGGGCTGTATTCAAAGACAAAGGCTGGGTAAAGAAGCACTAGCGGCATTTAATTTATTAACTGTTACAATATGAATATGAAAGCAGTAAAGACTGGGTTGCTGGTTGGCGGTATTTTGCTCGGATTGTTACTACTGACATTATTTATTGGCGCATTTATTTGGTATGCCAACACTGTTATCCCTCATACCTACCCGACTGTTTACACTAACTTCTGGTGGGGTTTGATTCATGGAATATTTATAGTACCAACATTCTTCTGGAGCTTATTTGCGCACAGTATTACGATTTATCAGGCGCCAAATGACGGTAATTGGTATAACTTCGGCTACTTCATTGGCATTAGTATCATTCTTGGTGGCTCTCACGGTGCTCGCAGCAAATCTCCCAAATTTGCTAAGTAAAAATCAATTTGTTTAATGCGTTAAGGATAATTCATGCCCAAGCCATCGAATTGGCAACATCATAAGGTTGAAAAGCCGAAAAATGATAACGAGTATTTTGAGCATATGAGCCGGACTATTTTTTTGGCCGGGCTGAACTGGAGTGTACTTGAGAAGAAATGGCCGGGTATAAAGAAAGCATTTGATAATTTTAATATTGGTAAAATAGCTAAATATCAAGAACTAGAAATAGAAGAATTAATGATGAACCCAGATGTTATTCGAAACTTGCCAAAAATCCGAGCCATTGTTGCGAATGCCAAAGAAGTGCAGGCAATCAATAACAAGTACGGTTCATTTGCCAATTATTTAAATGAATTGAGGCAGGCTGGCGGTGAAGATAATTTGCGTACAACTATAAGTAAGCAGTTCGCGTTTCTTGGTAAAGGTACGACAGTAATCTTTTTGTACTCGGTCGGTGAAGATTTACCTAAAGCTCATGCCGAGTGGCAAGCCAATCACCCTTAAGTACCGGCATCTGCTTGGGGTTGAAGTTTGGTTTGGTGATTTCTCACGCCAATAGCTGAGGCGATTCCGCCAATGATAAGTAAAGCTGCTGTAAATGCCAGCGTTCGACGAAAGCTATCAACCGTAATGTTTTGCCCGATAATAACACCAATAACAGCTATAGCAATCAAGCCTGAAATCCTGGCTATTGCATTATTTACAGCTGAGGCAATACCCGAATTACTTCTTTCAATATCTCCCAACACAGCCGAAGTAAGGGGAGCGACAGTCATAGATAAACCAACCGAAAAAACCAAAATGCCGGGCAATAATTGTGTGAAGAAGTTTACCGGTGCCGCTATGCTAAGCATCAGCATAAAACCAAATCCAGACAATATCGGACCCGAAGTCATAAACCAGCGTGGTCCGTAAGTACCTGCTAATTTCCCAAATCTCGGCGATAAAATAAACATAATAATGGTAACCGGCAACAGCGATAAGCCGGCATGAAAGGCTGAGAAACCGCCAACTTCCTGTAAAAATATTACAATTATAAATGTGGCGATAGATAGAGCCCCGTATATCGCCAGTGTGGCAATGTTGCCGGCGGTAAAATTTCTAATTTTAAACAGCGATAATGGCAACATGGCATTCGGTGTCCGTCGCTCATAAAATATAAAAGTAACCAAAAGCAATAATCCCAGCACTAGCGGCAGCCAGATTTTGGTATCAGACCAGCCATAGTTGGGCTGCTCGATCAACGCATAAACGGTACCAAATAATCCCAGACTTCCAAGCAAAGCACCCCAGCCATCTAACTCACGTTTGGTTTGTATTTCATTTGTTCGAAGTAGGTAAATTAACCACAGACAGATGGCTATCGGTACGACATTTATTGCGAATATCCACCGCCAAGTGAAGGTATCCACCAGGTATCCGCCAAATAACGGTCCAATTATAAAAGCTATTCCGGTCCAAGCCGTCCAGGTACCAATCGCTTTAGCTTGTTCAGCTCCCTTGAAATGAGAAATAATTATTGCTAGTGAGCTCGGGACTAACAAGGCCCCAAAAATTCCCTGCAAACCCCTGGCAATTATCAGAAAGGTATCCGTTGGCGCGATGGCGCAAAGTATAGAAGCGATACCAAAACCTATAAGCCCAACTGATAATATCCGCTTTCGACCAAAAATATCCGATAAAGAACCGGCTAGTAATATCAAAGATCCCAGCGTCAACAGATATGCGTCAGCAATCCATTGCTGGATGGCAAGCCCCCCGCCCATATCCTCAACAATCTTTGGTAAAGCGACATTGACAACCGAGCTATCTAGGAATGCCACAAAAGATGCCAAGATACTAATTACCAAAACAAGCCTTAGGTTGCGTCGATCCATCGCCTACAGTTTATCATTTTTAAATATTTTATTGCTTCTAATCTGGCTCAATAAATAAAATGATCCAGTAATTACGACGACTGATGTAGGAGATTTTAATAAAACTTCTAAGGCTATGTCGTGTTCGGGAATATTTACGACATTTTTAGCACCTGCCTTATGCAGTGCATTTGCTAGAATCTTCGGATCCATAGATTCGACTGGTAAATCCTGTGTAGTTTTAAACTTGGTCACAATAATCTTATCGGCAAACGAAATTATTAGTGGCAATAATTTGCGTAAATCCTTATCCTTTTTTAAAGCTAATAATATTGTCGGTATACTATTGGGATATAATTTATTAAAACTAACAATAAAAGCTGACATTTTCTGAAAATTGTGTGCTCCGTCCATTAATAGCGTTTTATTCTCTAATTGTTTGATTTCCATTCGCCCAGGTATAGTTATGGACTGAGTTTTTGCTAATGCTTGACGTGTTAAGTGTTGCAATTTATCTCTATCTACCAAATATTGATAAGTGTTAAATGCTAAATTCCAGTTACGCAACTGATATGCCGGCATTTTGGAATTTGCATTTTCGGGATTAGAGTTTTCTTTCACAATATGCAAAGTTGCTTGGTGTTCGGATAGCCAATGCTCAACGACTTTCATGACTTCAACAGCTTGTCGGTATATAAATACTTGGTTTTCTTCATGTACAATTCCGACTTTTTGTGTAGCTATCTCCGCTAAGGTTTTACCTAAAATTTCTGTATGATCGAATCCTATATCTGTTAATATGCAAATTTTATCTGATCTTTCAGCCACATTAGTTGCATCATGCAGACCACCAAGACCGGTTTCAACTACCGCATAATCAACTTTATGCTTGTTAAGTACCCAGATTGCAAAAGCGTAAACTAATTCAAAGTAAGTAGGCTGTAAGTTTGAGCGCTGTACAATTTCTAAAAACTTACTCAGTTGCTCGCAAAATTCCTCGTCAGAAATTGGCCTTCCATTAACTTGAATTCTTTCTGTTATTTTGTCCACGTGAGGCGATATTGTTAACCCAACTCTTTGTCCAGAAGCAAATATAAGAGCCGACATATAATAAGCAGTTGAAGTTTTACCACTGGTACCGGCAATATGAATAATCTTGAGTTGATCCTGCGGATTGCCCAACAATTTCATCAGGGGCCGTATTCGCTTTAATGTAATATTTTGACCCGTAAATTGCTTAACTAATGGTACGTAAGGTAACAGCGCGGCTTCAGCTTCTTTGAGATTTCTGATCGTCACTACCGTCTCCTTAACATCTCTGGTAAGATCAGTATACGTTAGTATGCGCCCGTAGCTCAGCGGATTAGAGTACTTGGCTTCGAACCAAGGGGTCGCAGGTTCAAATCCTGCCGGGCGTACCATATATTGAAATATAAGTATAATTATGTAAAATACATCTAATGAAAAGGTTGAATTCGGACGAAACAATATCTGTCAGTGGTGGTGTAGGCGCTGTTGTCACTTTAGTAGGCTTTCAGGAATTATCTAACTACACTCACAATACTGGTGTATATAACACGGACCAAGCTAATATTAGCCATTTGCAACATCAGAATTCTGCAATCAGATTGCTTGAAAGTGAAGGTGTCATACAAGTTGGCAATCGGCAATTAGAAAAAAATAAAGTAAAAATAGAAGCTATAAGAAGTCATGAGCCGCATCAGGCTGGACCAGTAACCTATGCATCAGGTGAGATAGGTTCTATAGTACTTGGTGCTGTAGTATTCGGGGTAGCTGGATATGTAGCATCTAAACGTCTGCGCAGACATACCAGGCACAGTGACGAATTAGTCGACGTCAGATCTTAATAAGTGTTTTTGTATAATTAGCTCATGGCGCATCTCAAAATAGTTCGGTTAGGTCATCCGGCTCTTAGAAATAAATCTAAAACAGTTTCCAATAGCGAATTAAAAACAAATAAATTTCAATCTTTTTTAGATAATTTGGCAGAGATTTGCGAAAAAAATGCTGGAGCTGGAATTGCGGCACCTCAAGTAGACGTAAATAAAAGGGTTATCGTTATATATGTTGATCCAAAAAATCCGAGATATCCTGACAAAAAGCCTTTCCCGCTAACTATTATCATCAATCCTAAGATCGTGAAAAAATCAAAACAGGTTAAAGAAGATTGGGAAGGCGATTTATCATGCAATTTTCGGGCAATGGTGCCACGATCGGTCAGTTGTGAAATTGTGGGATTGAATCGTAAAGCTGAATTGGTAAGATTCATTCTTAAAAATGACTTCCACGCTAGAGTTTTCCAGCATGAAATTGATCATTTAGACGGTGTTTTCCTGATAGATAAGGTTAAAAAAATGGAAACAATCAGCGAATATGCTGAATGGAAAAAATACTGGAAAAACAGAAAATCTACAAAGCTTAATTAAATTAAGTTAATTAATTGACTTGAAGTACTGCTAATATATTACCGGCCGGATCTTTGAACCAGGCAATGTCTGGTCCTTGATCAATTGATAATCCGCGAGCAATACCCTTCTTGTCTTGTTTGAACGGCATATTGTCATATTTTTCAAATGTTACACCTATACCAATTAGCTCATCAACTGCCTTATCTATATTATCTACGACAAAGTTTAATATTGTAAATGAAGCCGGCTGGTGATCCGGTTTGTTATAAATAAATATTTCACCACCACCCGGTAGTTTAAAATTTAGCCCCATTTCATCACTGGTGTTAGTTAGACCCAGCGTCTCAGAATAGAATTTTTTAGCTTTTGATAAATCATCTACCGAAAACCCGCTGAATACGACCTTGGCACTAAACATAAACACTCCTTTACTTCACTTATTATCATACATTAATAATAGTAGCGGCTAATGCGTTTATCTGTAATCTATTTAATAGCTTTAATTGGAATGCTTAGTGAGAATGTAGTCCCTTTATTTAAATGCGAATCTATTGAGATGTCACCGCCATGCGATTCAACGATTTGCTTTACTAAATAAAGACCCAGACCGTTGCCGTCAACTGTATCAGTTAGGCGATTAGGGATACGAGTAAATTTCTGAAATAATAATTTGTGATCTCTTTGTCTGATGCCTACTCCTTGATCTGCGACCGTAATTAACACGCGGTCTTTTTTCTTAACTAATTCTAGAGTGATTAGCTTACCTTTTTGCGAATATTGACTGGCATTATTAATTAAGTGACTTAATGCTGTTTTTAAGAGATAAATGTCGCAATTAATCAGATTATTCTTCGGTAATTTCAATTTTATGGATTGATTCTTTTCCGCCAATGTTGGCTTTATCTCGGCTACCAATTCCTTAATGGGCTTAACAATATCCTGTCGGTATCTGAGTACTTTAGCCTGACCTGAATCGAACTCCGCTGTCAGAAGCAAACTGTTAACAACCTGCATTTGTCGTTCATTAGCCTCATAGGCAGTCTTCAAAATTTCCTTCTGCTTGGGTGTAACTTCTCCAAAATAACCATCCATTAACATTGCAACATATTGTTTAACAGAAGTAGCTGGAGTTCTAAGACGGTGTGAAGCCAGCATTATAAATTCGTTTTTTGCTTTGTTAAGTGTAATTAGATCTTGTCGCTGTTTTTCCAAAATTCTAGTTTTAGTTTTGAGCACTTGTTCTTTGACCTGCGACTTTTGCAACTTTGTCTGCATCTGTTTACGCTCAGTAATATCTCGCAGAAAAGATAACCATTGCTGTCGCTCATCCAAAAAAACTGATTTAGCTTCGAGATTTATTATAATGTTATCGCTTCTTAGAGCTCGCCATTCAACCAAGCTTTTATCGCCGTGTTTTCGATTTTCTTTAACTGTTTCCAGTCGATCTTTTTCGGCCGGTAATAAGAACTCATGGACCTTTTTGGCCATAACTCCTTTACGCGTATAACCAAGTAGCCGTGCTGCTGCCGGATTTACATAATCGAAAGTGTTATCTGGGTTATAAATAATAATGGCATCAGGGGCTTTATCAAACAATCGCCTGAAACCGGAATCGCCACTTAAGCGGACTGGGTCTGCCATTATTAAGACCTCTTATACAATTGTACTCCACGGGCACAAACTTCAATCTTGTTTTTGCGAATTATCACACAGCTTAAAAATTATAACAATTAATCAAATTTCATTAACCACCCCAAGCAAAGCCTTGACTTTTGCAATTTTATCTGGTATCATCACAGACATGCCCGGAGAAGCATTTCCAGAATTTGATGGACCAACGTTTGTTCACCCGATAGATCTGTCGGATGGAAAAACATATACCGTACCTTATTTAAGCAGAACTGCTTTGCTAGATGTGGGAGGTGATTTTCTGGCAATCGTTCCGGTAATTACACCTGAGGTTCAAGGTAACCCAACGTATGAACTAGTAAGTTTAGGTGCCGTAGAGCGGCAACTGCGTGAACGTGGAATACAAACAGATGAAGAAGAAATATTACAACAACTGGCCAATCCGTACGATATGCCTATCACTGAAAAAATCGGTTCACTGACAGGAACGATAATTATAAATTCAAGTAGAGGAAGAATAACAGTTGGGCAGGATACTACACCGGAGTTAGAGCTGAGTCCAGCTGTATCACGTCAACATGCTGAAATAAGTGTAAATCAGGAAGGTTTAACAATTCATGATGTTGGGTCTAATAAAGGGACTAAACTTTATCTTGACGATGACGAAATTGCTAGAGACTATGAAGTAATTTCGGACCAGGAATCAATTGTTAGCGACGAAGAACGAGACGAACTGCTTAACACTTTTGCCCGCGAAATTCCATTAGGTGATCGAAATATATTTGAATATGAAAGTGAAGACCTCCACTTATTTGGTGCACTAGACAGAAAGGCAGATGGCAGTCCTGATGCAGTTGAATTTAGAATATTCAGAGCTAATAAATATGACAATTTAAATCCCAGGGATGATGAAGAGTATGTATGTGTTTCAATTGCCAAAGATGAAGACGGTGTGGCAATAAGTTTTTATCCTAAAACGGGTGAAGTAGTAGCAAATGAGGGTTCACACGTATTAAAAGAGCATCCGGACTTTTTGCAATGTAACCCTGAAGAGCTTCAGCAAATAAAAATATTGGCCTCTGAATTAAATTATCATTTTACTGAGAGATAAATAAGATTAACGAGTTAAGTGTCAAGGCTCAGTCGCTCAGAGCAGCCGGCGAGGTATAATATAACCTTATGAATGTCACAGTTATAGGGACTGGCTACGTCGGCCTGGTTACAGGTTGTTGCCTGGCGTATGCCGGTAATCAAGTTGTTTGTATTGACAATAACCGGCAAAAAATTGATGATTTGAAAAATGGCAAGGTTCCGATCTTCGAGCCCGGTCTGAAAGAAATTCTACAGCGTACCCAGCAGCAAAATAGAATTAGTTTTACCTCAGATCTATCCGAAGGTGTGGCTGCCGCTGATGTTATTTTCCTAGCGCTACCGACACCACCGCAGGAAGATGGCTCAGCGGATTTGACAGTGATTTTGAATGTAGCCGATCAATTAAGCACCGTTTTGCCTAATAAATATTGCGTGATTATTGATAAAAGTACAGTTCCAGTTGGAACCGCCGAAAAAGTTCAAGATCGCATTGCAAAAAAAGCCGCTAATAATTTTGATGTAGCGTCGAATCCTGAATTTTTACGGGAAGGGCATGCCATTGAAGATTTTAACAGACCAGAACGAGTTGTTGTAGGTGTCAATTCGAAGCGAGCTGAAACTGTCCTGCGCAAGCTATATAAACCGTTTACAAATGAGGAGCGGCCCTTGTTAGTAACCGATCCACGAACTGCTGAACTTGTTAAGTATGCCGCCAACACTTTCCTGGTAACAAAAATTAACTATATGAATGAAATGGCACAGCTATGTGAATTAATGAACGCCGATGTTGATATGCTGCGATTGGCAATTGGCGCCGACAGCCGGATAGGAAATAAATTTCTGAACCCTGGTATTGGCTGTGGAGGTAGTTGTTTCCCTAAGGATGTGCGAGCTCTAAATCAAATGGCGTTGGATTATAATTACGATTTCAAGCTTTTGTCGGCAGCCATGGCCATTAATGATCAGCAACAAAATATTTTTGTCGATAAAATAACAGATCATTTTGATGATAATGTAAAAGGTAAAACTTTTGCAGTTTGGGGTCTGGCATTTAAGCCAAATACCGATGATATTCGTGAAGCCCCGGCCTTGGTTATTATTGATAAACTAATTGCCGCTGGATCAAAAATAAAGGCTTACGATCCTGAAGCCGGGGAAAATGCCAAGGCGCGATATCGGAAACTTCAAAAAGTTGAAATTTTAGACGATAAATTTAAAGTTTTAGATGGTGCTGAGGCGTTGATAATTGCAACCGAGTGGCCTGAGTTTGTAAAAACTGATGTTAAAGCTATCGCTAAACAACTTAAGCAACCAACAGTTTTTGACGGTCGTAATATATTTAAAGCGGAAATTATGAAAAGCGCCGGATTTAATTATTACAGTGTCGGTCGACGACCAATTTTGGTTAAATAATTATTCATAATGAAGTGCTTCGACTGGGTCAAGTCGAGCTGCTCTTCTGGCCGGATAAAGACCGGCAATCATCCCGATAAATGTGGTAATAGCTATAACCGTAATAATAAGCCACCACGGCAATGTAATAATGTTGCGTGCGTGTAAACCGCCGGAAGCCAATTGTTTATTAATGAATACATTGGCTAAACTAGTTAGACCGAAGCCAACGGCTACGCCAATTACACCTCCCCAGAATCCCAATCCGGAAGCTTCAATGGTAAACAATCGGCTGACCGTACCGCGCCTGGCTCCAACGGCCCTCATAACTCCGATTTCTCTGGTTCGTTCCAGGGTTGCCATCATCATGGTATTGATGACTCCAATGGCTGCAACTACTAGTGCGATTCCGCCAATACCGCCCAGGATAACACCAAGTACATTGAAAATTTGTAATTGACTATTAATGGAAGTTTCGGCATCTGCGGCACCTACACCTAGTTGCTTAATTTCCTTAGTGACAAGTTTTGCATTGGTCGACTTGTCAGCTTTTACCGTCAATGAATCATAACCGTTTTGATCGATGTAATTGGTAATCACCAAAGTCATATGCTGAGGCGCATTACAGCCGTTTCGGTTAGTAACATGTAATCGACAATAAGCCTGTTGAGCTTCCTGATCAGCTTTAGTAAATTGATATGATTGGTTGGAGTTCATATCATGCGCCCAACTCATCGGTACTCTAACCGTTGCGCCGCTTTGACTACCGTCTACAACGCCCACGATTTTGGCTGACAACATAGTAGGCGGCTCTTGCATAGGCTGATTATTATCACACGGTCCATTACATTGGACTGGCATTTCAATCTTGGCTCCCACTCCACGATATCCCGGCTGACTAATTAATTGTATGGATTTTCCTATTATCTGATTATATTTACCTTTGTAACCAAACTTAGCGGCATAATCGGAGGTTATAGTAACTACTTCGGTTTTATCTGATTGAGTTAAATCTCGGCCGGCTACGACACTGCTGATAATAATACCGTTGGCATCATAGGCAGCCAGATTGTTTAAAGTCAGCTTTTTATTATCTAAGCTAATTGCCTGAAACTGTCCAACTCTTTGCATTCGAGCTACGCCTAACACGTGAGGCAAAATTTTAATTTTGTTAGCCAAAGTATCAGACAAAGTTATACATGCCGAACAGTTAGCTCCGCCGTTATTCTGGGCACTATTAAAATCACTGATGTCACTATGGGCTGAAACAGCAACTTGTTGAAAGACCCCAGTAGAGTCCAACTGACGAATAAAGAAACTCTTAGCTCCGAATACCAGCGCCAGCATTATTGTTACGCTGGTGGCGCCAATAACCACCGCAAAAATGGTTAGTGCACTTCGCAATTTCTGGCGGGCAATATTTCGTAGGGCCATGGTTATGTAATCAACAAATCTCATGATTAACCTCTCTGTTCGCGTAATTTGCCATCATGAATTTGAATAATCCGTCCGGCCTGGCGGGCAATTGTCATATCGTGGGTGATTATTAACAGTGTGATACCTTGCTTGTTTAGGTCGTGTAGGAGTTTCATAATTTCTTCACCCCTGGCGCTATCCAAGTTTCCGGTCGGTTCATCGGCAATAATAATGCTCGGCTTAACCGCTAACGCCCTAGCTATTGCTACTCTTTGACGTTGACCTCCTGATAGCTGATAGGGGCGATGTTTTAGCCGGTCACCAAGTCCCACTGCTTCCAGACATTCTTTAGCACGGGCTTTTCTTTCACCAGCTTTTACCCGTGCAAACACCAAGGGCAATGCTACATTTTCTAAGGCGGTCTGGGTACCTTGTAAATTAAACGATTGAAAGACAAAACCGACGTGATGATTACGATATTCAGACAAACGACGGTCATTAAAATGAGAAAGATCGTTATTATCGACGTGTACGCTGCCACCGGTTGGACTATCCAGACCACCTATAATATTTGCGAGTGTAGATTTGCCAGAGCCTGAGGGTCCGGTTATTGCTATAAATTCACCAGACTGAACACTAAAACTGACATTATCCAGTGCATTTAGAGTTTCACCACCCAGATGATAAGTTTTTGTTATATTGTGCAGTTCAATAAGTTTCGACATGTCTACTGTTTAGATGCTCACTTAAGCATAGGCGTTTACAGATATATAGCAAGTTCCAATACTGTAAATTGATAAACATTACCATTCAGATGGTATGATAATAAAGTACAGCAGTAACAAAAATTAAAATGTTTTTACCCAAATAAAATAAAAAATGAATTCCGGCCGTCGATTTCAGCACAGTTTACTGGTGCAATTATTGCAACCTTCAATGGGTGGCGGATTGGCAGCTTTAGGTTTTGCATTTTTGACTTTGATAATTGGCCGACTGCCTAGTCTAAGTAAAAGTTTGTACAATTTATATATTCCACAGGCCATACATAATATTGAATCAGATGTTGGCCATTCGACAGTAAATCTGCTTACGCATCACTTTCACGGGTATGCCGATAACAGTTTATTAATTCTATTTTGGGTTTTGACAGGTATCGTAATTTACTCCCTATTACACGGGCTGGGAGGCATGTTTATAGATCTCGAAGAGGATATAGAAGAACGCCGCTACTTGTGGCCGTCTTACGCTAATCGCAACAGTCATCTAATATTATTTATTACAAAGCTTGGGTTTAGAATCGCAATTTTGATAATGCTGACCTTATATACGCTTATTGGCATACCCAAAATCATTCATAGTTTAAATAATAATTTAGACAAAGGTGGCACCTTTGCTACTCAATTTTATCATTACGCCCTGTTTATAGTTGTTGCCTGGTTGTTGGCACAGGGTTTTATTGTATTGCTACGTTTTCTTACGTTACGCGTCCGCTTGTTTTAAGTTGCCTAAGAGCAAGCTACTTTTTAGTTTTTTGTTGTGGCTTGTTGACTAAATTATTTTGAGCCATAGCATGAAGATTGCTTAGCATTTTTTCGATTGTCATGTTTATTCCTTGTTTGACTTGTTTGCCAAGATATGGTGATGTTGACATTTGTCAGAATAAATGGTTATGGCTAAAAGATCTGTAAGATTTCTTACACACTAGGCGGCAAAAGCTTTGTTTCGCTGAGATATTTAGCTCTAAGCATGGCACCCTGTAGAGTGCGAATTACCTGTTCGGCTTGATGATGGCTCATTCCAACTCTGGCAACCGGAACATGCTGAGATCGATTAACAGTCTGTGTAAAATTAAGTGTCACGCCTGCCGGATTAATAGCGACATGAACACCGTCACTATAGACTGTACGAACATCGGACATCATCAGAATAACCACTGGGCCATCAGCTGAATCACCATTTTGACGGTCGGAAATGCTGTCCGGCATATCACTATCATATTTTGCCAATTCCCAAATTTGGACGGCTTCACGATCCTGAACCCCAAAGTGACTAATCAAGAGAAGTAATATATCCTCGCTAGGACGTTCTCGGCCGGCTTCTATATGCTCTAGTCGCTTCTCATCTATTTCCACTGCTCCAGAAACCTCAGACAGACTCTGTCTGGATTGTTCCCGAATATACCTCAGATGGCTGCCAAGAGTTATATAAGGAGTCTCTGATTCACTCATGCCCTCCCATAATAATCCCGCAGGCCGCTTAAGTGCAAGAACCTATATAATAAAAATATGAATTTATTGCAGAATGTCAGCTTGGCTGACTATTCTACTATGGGTCTAGGTGGCCCGGCTGCATACCTAGTTACAATAAACAGTCGTCAAGAAGTTTTAGAAGCCTGGAATTGGGCAAAATCTAAAAATCTACCGGCTCTGATGATTGGCGGCGGCAGTAATATTATCTGGAGTGATCAAGGTTACAAAGGCCTGGTTATGGTAAACCGGATATTGGGTTTCGATTTACGTCCGGAAGATGAATTAAATTACTATCTAACGGTTGGCAGCGGCGAGATATGGGATTCGGTGGTAGAACGCACGGTGGTCAGTGGTCTTACCGGTATTGAAGCTCTCAGCCTTATTCCAGGCAGTACCGGAGCTACGCCAGTACAAAATGTCGGCGCTTATGGCCAGGAAATATCGGAAACTCTGGTAAGTCTAGAGGCGTATGACACACAGACTAACGAATTCGT
The DNA here is from genome assembly GCA_035479135.1 of Saccharimonadales bacterium (SeqCode). Lineage (GTDB taxonomy): Bacteria > Patescibacteriota > Saccharimonadia > Saccharimonadales > UBA4665 > DATIIY01. The sequence continues at coordinate 237,102 of DATIIY010000003.1, read as the reverse complement.
TGTTTTAGCAAATGAAGAATGCGATTTTCGATATCGCCAAAGCCGTTTCAAAAACCAGGATCACGGCAGGTTTTTTATTACTTCAATCTTTCTTCATTTGACTAAGGGTCAGCCGGAACCACCATTTTACAGTTCTGTCCAGAGATATTTTGAAACACATGATATAACCGAATATACACCAGCAGCTATGCGGGCCGCCGTCATCGATATTCGCTCTAATAAATTGCCGGATCCGGCTAAGGTCCATAATGCTGGCTCTTTTTTCGCGAACCCTGTAGTCGCCGAGGATAAACTTATTGATTTACGATCTAGTTTTGAACAATTACCTTGCTGGCCGCTGGAAACCGGTGGCGCTAAACTATCAGCTGCCTGGCTAATCGAACAATCCGGCTTCAAGAATTATTATGACGACGACACCGGGATGGCAACTTGGCCTAAACAACCACTGGTTTTTGTTAACTATAAAGCCAAATCGGTTGCCGACTTAATAAAGTTCAAACAAAAAATCGTAGACGCCGTGAACGCAAAATTCGGTATAGAACTAGTCCAGGAACCAGAACAGCTTACTTAAAATATTTATATGTCACTGGGCAGTGGAAATCCCTTGGCAAAAGACACTACTTCATTACTTAACTTGTTAAGTTTCGACGGTTTGTCTCTGTTAACAATCGCAAGTTTCATCCAGTCCGCAATTGTTTGCATATCGCTCACTTTAAGCCCTCTGGTAGTAATTGCCGGTGTCCCCAAGCGTATTCCGCTTGGCCGAAACGGTGGCAATGCATCATCCGGCACTGAATTTTTATTAAGCGTTAAACCGATCTTATCAAGTGCCTCTTCCACAATTTTGCCATCAAGTCCAAAGCTATTGTAAATATCTGCCAATATAAGATGATTGCTGGTACCGCCGGTAACTAAAGAAAAACCTAGTTTGGTTAGGGAGTCAGCCAAGGCGGCGGCGTTGATAACAATTTGTTTAGCATACTTTTTAAATTCTGGTTTCAAAGCCTCACCGAAGGCCACAGCTTTGGCAGCAATTATGTGCTCGTGAGGTCCACCCTGCATACCCGGGAAGACAGCCCTGTCAATCAGGGTAGGAATATTTTCAAGAATCTTCTCCGGTGCCTTAAGTGGCGAACTGACGATACCTTTGCTCAAGATTAGCCCGCCGCGTGGGCCGCGAAGCGTTTTGTGTGTAGTTGTGGTGATAACATGAAATCCATAATCAAAGGGGTTATTGGCTACACCACCAACAATTAAGCCGGCGATATGGGCCATATCGGCCATCAGCAAGGCACCTACTTCGTTTCCAATTTCCGCAAATTTTCCATAGTCTAACTCACGGGGGTAGGCACTAAATCCGGCTAATACAATCTTTGGCTTGTGCTTACGCGCTAACTGTCTTAACTCCTCATAATCTATTTCACCGGTAGACGGATCTTTCATTTTGTAGCGTACGAAGTTGTATAAATGGGCTGAACGCGTAACCGGTGCACCGTGCGTTAAATGGCCGCCGTGACTAAGGTCCATAGCCAAAACGGTATCACCTGGCTCCAACCAGGCGAAATAGACCGCTTCATTGGCAGGAGCCCCGGAATGAGGTTGAACATTGGCATGGTCGGCTTTAAATAACTTCTTAGCCCTATCAATCGCCAATTGCTCTATTTTATCGGTGTTTTCCTGTCCTCCATAATACCTTTTACCGGGATAACCTTCAGAATATTTATTAGTAAATATGCTACCCATGGCTAACAGCACGTCACGACTGACGTAATTTTCCGAAGGTATCAGCTCCAATCCCTGGCGCTGGCGTGTTTCTTCAGCCGCAATCAAATCAGCAACGATTTTGTCTTGCACTGAATTACTCCCCTTAAATTATGTTCTAATTGTAACAGATAGGTTATTGTACCAGTTAGCGTTGCACGCTAAACGTCATAAGTGATATTATATAGGCCGCAATGCCAACCACTAATCAGAAAATTGGCCAATTAATTGCTCAAGTACGGCAAGAAAAGGGCCTAACTCAAGCAGAATTTGCCAGACGCCTGAGTACCTCACAATCAGCCGTTAACCGAATGGAGCACGGCCGTCAGAATTTAAGCCTGGAAACTTTGGGCCGAATTAGTGATGTATTAAACAAGCAGCTGCTTAGCCTCAACCAAGGTGGAATTAATCTCCATATTGAAGGTGGCCATAAACTGAGCGGTGATATTACTCTTAAAACCAGCAAAAACGCCGCCGTGGCGTTGCTATGCGCTAGCTTGCTAAATTTTGGTGTCACCAAGTTTAAATCTTTTCCTCGAATTGAAGAGGTATACCGGATAATTGAAGTTCTAGAAAGTATCGGTGTCCAAGTTAAATGGTTGCCTGATAACAATCTGGAAATCCGGCGCCCGGCTAAATTGCAGCTAGACAAGCTTGATGCCACAGCTGCCCGCAAAACTAGAAGTGTCTTAATGTTAATTGGACCACTGATGCACGCTTACAATGAGTTTAAAATACCATACGCCGGTGGATGCAAACTTGGTACCAGGACGGTTGAACCACATCTTTTCGCTCTCGAAGAGTTCGGAGTCAACATCATTGCCAAAAGCGGTCATTATAATGTCAATATCAATCGCAAATCCCCGGGAGAAATCGTTCTCTATGAATCAGGTAATACAGTAACTAACAATGTACTTATGGCAGCTGCCGGCCTGACTGATAAGACCCAAATCCAGGGTGCCAGTGGCGACTACATGGTGCAGGATTTAACAAATTTCCTGATTAAACTCGGGGTTCAAATTCAAGGTGTTGGAACACCCTTTTTGACAATCAAAGGTATCAAACATATTAAAAAAAATATTACTTTTGCACCTAGTGAAGACCCCATAGAAGCAATGTTTTTCCTGTCGGCCGCGATTACTTCCAATTCTAAAATTACTATTCGGCGCGTACCTTATAAATGGATTGGTTTGGAATTACTAAAACTTAAAAAAATGGGAGTAAAGCTACGTCTGGGCCCAACTTACAAAGCCATCAACGGTATTACGGATTTAGCCGATATAACTGTAGAAAAGCATGATGATGGACTTCAGGCTCTGCCTGAAAAACTGCACCCCAATCTATATCCGGGTTTGAACGCCGATAATTTGCCATATTTTGTACCTATTGCAGCGGTTTGTCATGGACGAACACTCATCCATGATTGGATGTACGAAAACCGGGCATTATATTACACAGAGTTGGCCAAAGTTGGCGCTAATGTTGAGTTAGCGGATCCACACCGTATTTACGTAACCGGACCGACTAGATTTACAGCTGCTGATGTAGTTTGTCCTCCCGCACTTAGACCGGCCAGTCTTCTGCTTATTGGTATGCTGGCAGCACAGGGCAATTCCATGCTGCGTAACGTTTATACTATTAATCGCGGATATGAAGATATTGCAGAACGACTGAACAGTTTGGGTGCCAAGATTACCGTCCTACACGATATATAAACAGCTGATTTATGCTATAATCACCTCTGTTCTGTGGTAGTAGTTTCACTAGTGACGCTTCGCTCGTGTCTACACGAGGTGCCACTGGCACTTCGCGGGTGTCGTATAACGGTTATTATCCCAGTTTTCCAAACTGGTGACGGGAGTTCGACTCTCCCCACCCGCACCAATTAATTAGATACTTTTACTATTTCCATTGCCATTGTAATTCCAGAATATCCAAGTCAGAGGTAGTACCTACGGTAGCGTGTTCTAATATAAATACATTACAGCCTTCACGAACTTTGTGTAAAACAACAGCTTGAACCACCGCTATATTTTTGCTTTTATCGACGCTGTTAACTATATATGCCGGACTGCCGGCAAATTCGTCCAGCCGCTCATTTGTCAAGCTAAAACCCGGTAAATTATTTTTCAAATCTTTCTCCAAGGCCGCTTTAGTTAACTCGCTGAAGTTGGACTGGTTGATATTGGAGTTGCTGTTGGCATAGATGGTATAAGCGTTTGACGATGCATTCAGAGTTTCAGCGTCATAGGCCTCTATGTCACAGTCATTATCGTTTGTACTAATATTAAACTTGCTTGAAAAGTTGGTTGAATAACACGGTGTGGAGTAATTTGAGGCAGATGTAGACACAGTTGAGAAATTTCGACTTCCATTTTCGGTATGGACTGTGTTTTTAGTTTTGGCTTGGTGGTTTACTGCAAAAATTGAAACACCAACGCCAGCTATTATAGACAGGCATGAAAGAACAATACCTATGGAGCTGGCAGCCCGTTTACCGTTGGCATGCGCGATAATCCCAGTAATAATTCCCGCAATCCCGAATAGAAACCCAAAAAGAGCGATAAAAACAGCTCCAATAATGCCAGCGACACCGAGCAAAACTGAAAATTGGGCCGCTTTTTGGCTTCGATTTTGAGCAGTTGTCGGCATTGCATACGACGGTAAGGAGTTTGTGGCAACATTCGATATGACACCATTTGGTATGCCAACAGTTGTCGGAATTGCTGTGGATAGGGCTTGTCCGCAATTGCCACAAAACAAAGCACCATTTTCTACCGGTTGGTTACAATTTGGACAATTCATTCTACTAATAATATTTTTATTTTTGAAACTGTAACTTATTTAAGCATTTTTACCACAGTGAACACAATACAAGTAGTGTTTCGGATTTGGAAAACCACACGCCCGACAGAAGGAATTATGACCGACCGCACTCAATCCTAAAGTCTGATCTTTCTCTGTCGCATATACGTAAACCATAAATAAACTAATACTAAGTCCAAGTGTTATTAATATTGATAACAGTGCAAATCCGGCAATTCCCGATGCCAATCCGAAATCATAAAAAGCATGCAATATAATTAATAATATTAGCGGTAAAACAACTAAAAATGGTGATTTCCCCTTGATTTTAAGGCTAACTAGATAGTAACCGGCAATCGCTGTAATAGAGGCGTGTAATAATGGTGTTAACAAAATTCTCAGAATTCCGGCTTTGGCACCAAAATGTAAGGTATAAAGAACGTTTTCTGGTAACCCAAAGCCCATTCCAGCCAATGCAAAATAGATTACCCCATCGCTATATTCATTAAAATAAGGCTTCTTATACAGCACTAATGCTGCAGGTAAAAACTTACAGCATTCCTCTATAACGCCTACTAGCAGAAATGTCGCAAATAAAGAGCTTCGCGTAGTAGTAGGTGTGACACTATGCGCCGAGATCAGCCAAAATTCCAATAACCCAGCCATAAGTGCGCCTATAGCACCAAGACCAAAAGCCATCCAGAGTGCTTTAATAGGTTCTCTGGCCCCTCTATCGTGGCGTACAAAATACATGGCTAAGGTGGTAGCCATAATTATAAATACCAGGATAATGATAAAATTTAACATGTTAAGTATTTACATTTTTGCTTCGTTCAAAACCTATTATACGTTGCTATAAACAGATCAAAAAACAATAGCTGGCAATCACTGGCATATTTACGTATAATCACCTCTGTTATACATCTAACATTAAGCCCCGGTAGCTCAGCTGGATAGAGCAGAGGACTTCTAAGCCTAAGGTCGCAGGTTCGAATCCTGCCCGGGGTACCAAAGATTATGGTTTCATCTAAGAATCAATACATTGCTCTGATACGCGCAATTAATGTTGGCGGCAGATCAATTATCAAAATGGTCGATCTGCGAGAATTATTTATAACAATGGGTTTTGATGATGTGATAACTTATATTCAATCCGGAAATGTTATTTTTAAGTCTAAGGAAATTAATCGTAGTAAATTAGCAAGTAAAATACAAACACAGTTATCAAATGTCTCTGCAACTAATGCTCAAGTATTTATTAAAACGCCGTCTGAGCTCCTGCGTGCCGCTGTAGAAAACCCTTTTGATCCGGATCGAGTAGATCTCGATTTGCGGTCACATATTTTGTTCCTATCTATTGAGCCCAGTACTGAGAATATTAAAAAACTAATGTCTGTAGAACGGCATGACTATAAATTCAAAGTTATAGGCGATATTTTATACTACGCTTACCACAAAAAATATGAAGGTCACACTCGGCGCACAGTCAATTTTGAAAAAATTCTAGGCGTAAGCGGCACGGCACGCAACTGGAAAGTAGTCAACAAACTCATTGAGCTAAGTACATAGAATTTAAATTAACATTAATAACCTAAGCATTTCGCAATAACACTAATCATTTAGCGCTAGAATTATGAAATTAATCATTTATCCATGGCTTGTTCAATATTTAGTGCAATCCGCGCAAGATTACCTAAATCTCCATCATAGGCAATATAGTTTGTTTGCCACTGCGGATTAAATTTATTTTTAAACTGCTCTAATCCTTTTGAAGAAAATCTGCCTACACTAAGAAATTTTGCGATAGTCAATATAGGATCTTTGGCTTTAGCAAATGGTACAAAACCAAGGTCAAAGTATTCAATCGTTTTGTCTTCTGTAGATATATATTGGATTGTCTGATAAATAAGATACGGCATTGTATTATTGGCATTGGGCGAATATCTTAATAAATCAATAGTGACAGTTTGTGATGCGGTATATAATGGCAGCTGATTTGTAAAGGCAACAGCCTCGCCTTTATTATTTACGAGGTAATGGATACTACATTTTTGCAAATAATTTTCGTTAAAATAACCAAGGGCAAAGCCCCTTTCGGTTCTCCCATCTATTTTTAGCCATGAATCCGAAACACTTCTTATCTGTTTTAGTAATGATTTAGAATGGGGAGGTGTTGAAACTTTATAAATATAACCGTTTTTTTCTGCTTTATTCCTTTGCCACCGCCACCATTTTTCATTAATAGTATTTTTTAAGAAATCTTCCACTTTTATTAGAGCACTGGAACCGATGTGGAGTGACTCTAATCCCGCAGACCCATACATACTAAGATTGTCAGGAGAAATTAGCAAAAAACAAGTAGTCAGTCGGCGTGCTTTTGACCAAACAATAAATTCTTCAAGTAACGTTTTTTGTTGATCAGAAATCGGGTCCGCTAAAGCAAAAGCGATTGAGTTCACAACTTTATACGCAATGAAGCCTTGGCCGTCCTTTTGCCAATAGTAGTTTTTATCTCTAGGCCAAAGTTTAAAATAATCTTCCGATGATTTTGAATACTTTTGTAATAAATTTTCAATTTGATGGAATTTATGACCAGATTCAAAAGTTAATTTATAAGGCTTAAAAAGTATCCACAATATGCTAATGAAACTAGTAAAAATAAATACAGTCATAGTATGAGCTAATAAGGCACTCCTAAGATTGATTGATGAAACGGGCGTTTTATTGCCAACGTAATCAAAGAAGTTATCAAAAGCGCGCGAAGCAGTAGTTGAAATTTTACTATCTCTATCAAGTTCTAAAAGTGCCGCAAATAGTGCTATAAGCAACCCGGCAAACAGGAAATAAAGATCACGCAGACGCATTTGCCAAGTGAGAGGTACTGTTCCGCGATCAAAATCATCTCGAAATACAAAAAGAATGCTAAATGTAAAGCCGTATAACATCATAAGCATCGGATGGGGAGAAATTACTGAATATTTAATGGTTTCAATGCCAGCTATAATCAAAAACAATTGTCGGGCTCTTAATTCGCCCCTAGCCAAATGCCGGCTGAGGTATATCATTATTACACCAATTATTACTCCATGTTGTGCCAGCCAGGCACTATCACCAGCAAAGTATAAACCTTTAATTCTACCTAGAAGATGTATATGAGCAAGACTAATCATAATAGCTAAAATTCCATTTATAAAGGCCCACGTAGCAAATGCGAACTGCATCTTTTTCTTCTCACCTAACTGAATTACAAAATTTTGTTCATGCATAAAATCCCTGTAAAACCAAGCCAACCAAACGATCAGTGAAACCTGATAAATTATTTGTGAAAAAGTATTAAAGTGATCCTGATTGGCCACTTGACTAATAAATAGAAGTCCGTACCCGACTTGGAATATAATAAATAAAATCGAAACGATTTTTTTTCTTAACCACGTATCATAAACTGACAAAGCAAACACTGCACTGGAAGTGATAATTGATTCGATAGCATGCAAAGCGTAACTTAATGAAAAATACTCTTTACAGCTGGTTCCAATAGTGTGACAGCTGGTAGTCAAAAGAGGGTCCAGAAATAAACCGAAGCCAATTATAATTAATAACCTCGAAGTCCACTTGTTTTTTTTAATTTTTAGCATTTGTAGTGCTACAAAAAGCAACAAAATGCTAGCCAATATATCTGATAATCTGAATAGCCAGGAATAGGGTTGCCCTATGGTTTCGTACTGACTGATTAAGCTGGATCTATATGATAAGTGATGGTTTAAATGAGGCGCCCACAGCCACGAGGTTCCTAAGAATATAAAAAGCAATTGCCATAATATTAAACTTTTCCTACTGCCAACTTTCCATATCACTTCTTTATTGTAGCCTTTTACAATAATTATAGATTGAGTGTTACATAAGTTGATGGGTTAAAATAATTAGACTGATGCAGAGATTTTTTGATATTGCTAAAGATGTGATGGACACTCGGACGGGTAAAATATTTTCGGTCCTGTTGATAGCTTTTGTCAGCATTAATGTAATAATTTTCGTAGTTTTTGCCGGCCGAACATACCCAAATGCTCAAATTAACAATAACTCAATTGGTTTTGTCAGCTATAGCCAAATTCCTAAGAAGTTAAATAAATTCGATTTACAGCCTAAAACCATAATTTTTTATGGAAATAGTATGAATTTCTCAGTATCGGCTGCCAAGCTGGGTATCAAAATTGATAATTTAACAATGGTAAACGAAGCACATCACAGAAGCTGGTTACCCGTAGCAAATTTTTTCGCATCACACAAATTACCAGCTCGATATCAGGTTGATCAAAAACTTATGTCCAAAGAACTAGATGAAATTTCGACTAACGATCGACAGGCACCGACTGACGCCCAAATTGCACTTCAGGATAATAATTTTACAATTCTTAACTCCAAAAAAGGCTATAAATTAAATTCAATTCAGGCTGCCAAATTAATCAATTCTGAAGTTTCCAGAAATCACACTAAAATTAAATTACCGTATAGTTCAACTTCGCCCAAAGTTACCGAGGCCAGTTTAGAGCCTAGTCTTCAGCAACTGCGAGCTCAACAAGGAGTATCGCTAACCTTTAATTATAACGGCAACTCAACCAAAGTTGCCGCCGCAACGATTGCCGGTTGGTATGCGGAGGTTAATGATAAGTTTCAAATTCAACCTGTTAAAGTCCAAGATTATATTAATCAATTTGGTGCAACCAATGGCATTCACGTCAAAAATCTAAGTGATCTGGTAAGTCAGACAACTTCTGCAATTCAAAAAGCTTCGTCAGGTGATTTTACTCTGGTTGCAGTCCCTCAAACTATATGTTCGCCGAATGCAATCAATCAATTTATTATTGTTAGCATTAGTCAGCGTCATTTGTGGGCCTGTAACTCATATAACTTATTATATGAATCTGCCGTTGTAACCGGAATGCAAAACTTACCGGCCGACTTAACACCTACCGGAACTTACAAGATCGCTTCTAAGCAAACTAACTTATTTTTGAATGGTTCTGATAGTACCGGAAGTTGGCACCAGCATGTCAATTATTGGATGCCGTTCCTAACAAATCAATACGGCGTGTATGGATTTCACGACGCAACCTGGCGATCCGACAGTGATTTCGGCAATATCGACCCTAATTCCAGCGATGCATCTCACGGCTGCGTTGAGTTACCTTTAACGGCTGCCAAATGGCTCTATGGTTGGGCTGCCAAAGGTGCAACAGTCAACATAAATTCTTAGCCTAAGCGTGATAGTATTCATATAATGGACGCTCTGGCAGCTTTTGTGATTGGACTCTTGGCGTCTATTGTTGGCGCGATTGCTACTGGAGGCGGGCTTATTTCAATTCCCGGATTGATTTTTTTGGGGGCGTCACCGGTTACAGCCATAGCCACCACCAGATTGAACTTAATGACAGCTGGCATATCGGCGACACTTAGATATCAAAAAGACGGGGTTGTTTTATGGAAATATATCCCGAAATTTCTTGTACTTGGATTGGTCGCGGGAGTACTGGGTCCAAAACTACTTTTGGGATTGGATCAAGATACTATTCAAACGCTAATTGGGGTCATGCTAATAATAATGTTACCGCTTTTATGGATTAAAAAAGATCTGGGCACAATGAATGTCAAACGATCTGATGAGCGCAAGTTATTTGGTTTTATTGTGATGGCGCTGGTCCTTTTTTATACGACGGTATTTGGTGGTGGTGGCGGAATATTTATGACTTATACTTTGGTTTACTTTTTTGGTATGACAGTAACGGAAGCGATTGCCACTGGATTAGTAATTGCTATGTTTGCTACACTGGTTGCTTTAATAACTTTCGCCAGCAGTTATGCAGTCGACTGGTCGCTAGGTATTCCCCTATCTTTAGGTGGTGTTATTGGCGGTTATATTGGCGCAAATATTGCGCTCGAAAAGGGTGTAGCCTGGGTTAAATTGATTTTAACTTTAGTAATCGTGGTTTCGAGCATTAAACTTCTATTCTTCAGTTAAAGTGCTCATTCTTTGTATAATTGTTGATTAGGATTATTATCAAATAATGAAGAAATGGTTTGTCATCATAATCTTGGCGATCTCGCAGTTCGTGATGATTCTTGATAGTACGGTGATGAACGTATCCATTTCGAATGTCGCCAAAGATCTAGGTACAACCATATCAGGCATGCAAGCTGCCATAACTTTTTACGCTTTAACGATGGCCGCATTCATGCTAACCGGGGGCAAGCTTGGCGATAAATGGGGCAGGCTTACAGCCTTTCGAATCGGTTCAGTTGTTTATGGAATAGGGTCGTTAACTACCGCACTTAGCCCATCGCTAGGTGTATTACTTTTTGGCTGGTCCTTCGTTGAGGGTCTAGGCGCGATTTTAGTAATACCGGCAATAGCAGCTTTGGCCGCAGTTAATTATAAAGGTAAAGACCGGGTAATTGCGTTCTCTATTTTAGGAGCCGCTACCGGTATCGCCGCAGCCGTTGGCCCGCTAATTGGCGGTCTTGTAACTACTTACTTTTCTTGGCGTTATGTGTTTGCTGCCGAGACTTTAGTAATGTTGGTGGTTTTGTTTGTGGCTAATAAAATTCGCGATGAAAAGGTTCCGGGCAAAGTATCAATAGATATTCTAAGCTCCGTTTTATCAGCTTTGGGTTTGAGTTTGTTAGTATTCGGCGTCTTGCAAAGTAAAACTTGGGGTTGGATACATCCGCTTGACCCACCCGTAATTAACGGTAAGGTTATTGCTCCATTTGGTATATCACCGGTTGCTTACCTTATCTTAGCTGGTATTTGCGTACTGTGGTGGTTCGCAATAAGACAGCAAAAGTTGGAATCCACTGGCAGAAACCCATTACTGAAAATCTCTCTACTTTCAATTCCGGCTTTGCGAAGTGGACTTAGTTCCCTCTTAAGCCAATATTTCACTATCGCCGCTTTATTCTTCGTAATACCTGTATATTTACAAATAATACTGGGTTACGATGCTCTTAAGACAGGTATAAAATTAGTGCCGCTATCAATTGGTTTGGTATTATTTTCAGCTCTAGGTTCTAAACTGTCTACTGTTCGTTCTGCCAAAAATATTGGTCGCTGGGGCCAACTATTTATTGCTATCGGTGCTTTATTCGTTCTATCATCGATTGATCCGGAATTAAAAAGTATCTTTTTTGCAGTTGGAATGTTTGTGGTTGGCGCGGGTTTTGGTTTGCTGGCTTCACAACTTGGTAATGTCAACATGTCCTCTGTTAGCAAAAATGACACCAGTGAAGTTGGCGGCTTACAAGGCACCTTCCAAAATCTAGGTTCGGCGTTCGGAACTGCCATTGCCGGATCGGTATTTATATTAATGCTTACTTCGGGCTTTACATCAGCAATTCAAAATAATACTTCATTAAGTACCAGCACTAAAAATAAAATAACTTCAACTTCTCAAAACGGAGTACAAATTGTCAGTAAATCTGAAGCTGAGCAACTGGTGATCCAAAATGGCGGTAGTCAGTCAACAGCTGATACCGTTGCCAATGTATATCAAAACTCTCAGTTGGAGGCCTTGCGAGACAGTATGTTCGTAGTTTTTGCATTTTCAATTATGGCTTTGTTTTTATCTAGAAACTTACCGTCGAAGGTAAAATAAAACTGGCAATTATTATTTCCAGGAATTGCTAATATAAAAAGTCAACTTCTTCAATATCCAGCCAGCCGACAATAAAATACACAACCATAGCAGTGTCGCTATCCAGCCAGGAACGCTGTTATATAGAAAATCATAGCGTGCCAGCAACGGCCAGTGCAACAAATAAAGTTCATATGAATAAATACCCATAAGTAATAGAAATTTAAATTTAACTTGTTTGACAACGAACAGTACCACAATCAAAAGCATAGTTATTATACATATCAATTCTTCTCGGAAGACTCCTTTACCAACACCTGAATGATAAGCAAAATACCCAATGGCAAAAACTAACGCCAGACTAATAAGCGCAACAATAAATGAAGCCGGCATATTTTTTAATTTTTTACCTGTTAGATTAAATTTTTTAAATTTGCTTCTATGTGAGCTATCTGAAAATAATGCTGCAATTAAAACACCCAATGGAAAAGCTACCAAGTGTAGTTTATACAAATGTTTTACGTGCGGGCCTGTAAAGGGTTCGTACATTAAAAACAAAAGACTGGCAAAAAATAGAATTATCGCCGTTAACCAGACATGTTTTCGAATATAGGCAATGGGGAACAGCAAGTAATAAAATAAGATTAATGTGAAATACCACAGTACCGAATTAATATCTGACCACAGATTGGCGGTCGGAAATATTCCCAAATAAGCATGGACTAAATATGAAACTGAATAGTGTTTGTCTAGTATCAATACATCCATTAACGCAAATAAAGTTAATACCAGCCATAGGGGTATAAATAAATTAAATAGGCGTTTCTTATACCAATGCTTCAAACTTAACTTGTTAACCATTTGCGATTTACAAAGACCATAGCCTGAAACAAATAAGAAAAGGTCAACTCCAACACCTGCCAAAAGTGATAACGGCCACAAAAAATGTGGCGAATGAGTTAAAAAGTTACCAATATGCGCAAATAATATCATTAATATAGCTACGCCCTTTAATTCCTGGGTATCTGATTGACTGAACCTAAACTGCACAGGCCGTAATCCAATAGTTGCGATCAACACTCCGATTAACAGCGAGATTACAATTACGGTCGAAATTGCCGGCTGAATTACAGAATGCATTTGTTCTCTATATTACATTGACTTTGCCAATTAACTACCATGGCACGAACAATTTAAGACTTTGTCAAAACACCTTACTTGGGTTATAATCACCTCTGTTTAAGGCGAGCGTAGCTCAGCAGGTTAGAGCGTCGGGTTGTGGACCCGAAGGCCGTGGGTTCAAGCCCCATCGCTCGCCCCATAAATGCCCGGTGGGCATTTATGTTGACACGAACGTAGTGTCAATAGTGAAACTATATTACGAACAAAGTGAAGATAACTTACGTTTTAACTTGAATTACCACTTTACCCTTGGGATGGCCTGTTTTCTGATATTCCAGAGCTTCGTCGGCTTTATTTAGTGGAAAAACTTGATCTACGTTTATTTTCAACTTACCAGCATCAACCAAATTTGCTAACTTCTTCAGTCGCTCATTTGTAACTTTAGTTGATTGATGTAAATATCTAATTGAGTATTGGTTAACAAGACCCTCATCTACCTGTGCAGCCATAGATACCAAAATACCACCGGTCTTCAGTACTTTATACGATTTTTTATTAGTTTCCCCGCCTACCGTATCAAAAACAGCATCATAATCCTTAATCAAAGTCGAGAAATCCTGAGTTTCATAATTAATAATCTCATTTGCGCCAAGTTGCTTTACGTATTCCATATCAGCGGCACGTATAGTGGTGGCAATATGAACGCCCAACTCTTTTGCGATTTGGATGGCAATTGAGCCAATGCCGCCGGCGCCGCCGTGAACCAGGATTTTTTGGCCTGAGCGAAGCTGCATATGACTGACTAAGGCTTGATAAGCGCTAACTCCGGCTAGAGGTAACGCGGCGGCGGTATTGAAATCAATACTTCTAGGCTTGTCAGCTAATTGTTCTACTTTTACCGCCGTAAATTCAGCATAAGAGCCCTGTCCGCCGGCGGCATTGGCCATCCCATATACTGCTTGCCCAATCTTAAAACCTTTAACGCCTTCACCGAGTTCAGCTATTTTACCAGCCACATCACCACCCAGAGTAGCCGGAAGTTTAAGCTTAATATAATTTTTGGTAAGACCTTCTCTTACTTTTACATCGAAGGGATTAGTAGCTGCAGCATAGACCTCCACCAAAACTTGACCGGATGACGGTTTTGGTTTTGAAACATTATCATTTAGTTTTAAAACTTCTTTACCGCCATACTTAACAATTTGGGCTGCCTTCATTTAAAATCCCCGAGAATAAAACATTACTATACATAATATAGTATGAAAAATAGTTTGCCAAGAACTTTTGAACATGTTCGTTGGTCAGCGAACTTTGGCCGAAGTTGTTATACTATATTAACGAAACGTACAAAAGGATTTGATGAGACGACTATTTGGGTTTAGTAAGACCTATAAGCTATTCAGTGCGACCGTTTTAACAGTAATTATTAGTCTGATTCTTGAGCTAATCGGTAAGCATACACTGGCACATTGGCTTTTGGGCATTATGGCCATAATTTCACTTTTCCCTCTTATTTGGGATATGTGGCAGGAATTTCGAAGTGGCAAATACGGTATTGATATTTTAGCTGCGACAGCCATTTTAACAAGCGTAATCTTGCAACAATATTGGGCGGCAATTGTAGTAGTACTGATGTTAACCGGCGGGGAATCTTTAGAAGATTTTGCAGAGCACCGGGCCAAAAGTGAGTTAGACGAACTACTTAAGCGGGCGCCGCGAACAGCCCATGTAATTCGCAAAGGCAAAACTCTAAATGTCAAAGTCCAGGATATTAAGGTAGGCGATAAAATATTAATTAAAGCCGGCGAACTTGTACCGGTCGATGCCATAATAATTGAAGGCACAGCTAGTTTTGACGAGTCATCATTAACCGGCGAAAGTTTGCCTGAATTTAAGCAACTAAATGACAGTCTGCTGAGTGGTGCTATTAATTTAGACGGTGCCATAACTGCCAGGGCCATAGCTAGCTCAGAAGAAAGTCAATATCAACAAATTATTAAACTAGTTAGAGGAGCTGCCGCCAGTCAAGCACCATTTGTGCGATTAGCAGATCACTATAGTATACCTTTTACTTTCGCGGCATTTTCAATTGCCTTGGGTGTATGGGCAATTAGTGGAGAAGCTATTAGATTTCTGGAAGTTATTATTGTTGCCACACCATGTCCCCTGATCCTGGCAGCTCCTATAGCATTAGTCAGCGGCATGGCACGGGCCAGCAAATACGGCATTATCGTCAAAACCGGCTCAGCTTTGGAGCGCCTAGCCGGTGCAAAATCGATGGCTTTTGATAAAACCGGTACTCTAACTCAGGGACGATTAATGGTTGATGAAATAATTGCGATGTCAGATTTATCAGAAAACCAAGTGCTAAGCCTGGCTGCCAATTTGGAAAGTAATTCAAATCACTTAGTTGCAGTGTCAATTGTAAACGCTGCCCGCAACAAAGGCCTCAAATTGAAGCGTGCAAAGCATGTTAGCGAAATTTCCGGTCTGGGGTTGAAAACTGTGATTAAAGGCCAACCGGTATTAGTTGGTCGGTTAAATTTAATGCAGCAAAATAATATTAATTTCCCCTCTAAAGCGTCGCGTAAAAATATTAGCAAAACAGCCGTTTACGTAGCCCAAGGAACTGAAATCAAAGGTGTTATAACTTTTAGGGACGAGCTCAGACCGGACACCAAATCTACTTTGGAGGAAATAAAATCACAAGGCATTAAAAAATTTATTATGATAACCGGTGATAATCAAGCAACCGCCGAATTAATTGCACACAATTTAAATATTAAGGATGTGTACGCCGAAGCACTACCGGCTGATAAATTGCGCATTCTGGAAGAAACGATCGAACGTCCGGTAGCCTTCGTAGGCGACGGAATCAACGATGCCCCAATTCTGGCTGCGGCTGATGTAGGTATTGCACTTGGAGCTCGTGGCTCAATGGCTGCCAGCGAGTCCGCCGATATGGTTATAATGCAGGATGACATCAGCCGCGTCGCCGCTGCTCTTAAGATTGCTAAAGAAACTTTTCGCATAGCAAAACAAAGCATCCTCGTCGGTATTGGTCTAAGCCTAGCTCTAATGCTAATATTTGCAACTGGCAAGTTTTCTCCATTAGCAGGTGCAATCATCCAGGAAGGTGTAGATGTAGTGGTGATTTTTAATGCACTTAGAGCCCACCTGATTACTATTAATGATTAGCCAGCATAAATGCAACTACTAAAGGCACCAACAAATTATCCAAGCCTAAAACACCAAGATTCTCCAAACCGCTGGCAATTATGCTTATAAAGGAAATTTGAGCAAAACTCACTGGACTACTACCATAATGGTTATACGCTACAAGGATCGCAAAAGAAGCTGCAAAAAAAGCCAATGTACCAGCAATACTTTTAGCCTGTTTATATACTAGATATCGATTTGAATTACCGAATTGAACTCCAACAATTGCCGCCACACCGTCAGCCAAACTCATTTGCAATACAGCCGCCGTATATATCCATTGGTCTTTAGTAATTAGAGTCACTAAACCAACCGCTAAAGCAAAGAATATTTCGCCCCAAGTCGGCCGCTGCACACTGTGAATCGCTTTAAACAGATTAAAATATTTAGAAATACCAACCACCACCAGAAAAGCGATGCTTAGAAGTTGTATCTGATGCCAAGTTAAAAAGAACGGCCAAGTAGCAACAAAGCTACCGACCGTTATATGTACAAATTTTCGATTAAATTCATTGTGTACTTTTCGGGATCGCCACCATATTTCGTTAACCAGCACTAAGCCGAAAACTATAGTAAGTGTAAAAATAATATTCGGCATTACTCGATTGTACAGCAAAACCTGGTCGGGGTGGCGGGATTTGAACCCACGACCTCCGCGTCCCGAACGCGGCGCGCTACCGAGCTGCGCTACACCCCGAAATGAAGATTTTCTCTTATAACAGGTTACTACAACTTGATTTATTTTTAGTGAACTGAGAGATAAGTAAATTGCTTACGGGCAACAAATTCTAGACTCGTTGCAAAGTATCGAAATGGCGTATAGTTCGTTAGGAATAAATCAATCTTCTCCATAAATACCGGTCGTGAGTATTTTATGTATCCCTTAGGAAATAGTTGGCGATACCAAGGCTTACCAACAGTATTAAAACCAGCTCTTTTTAGCAAGTGCTTGATTTCTTTTCGGCTATAAAGTCGATCATGATAGCGTATTCCGCGCCACCATGCAATCTTATGCATATAGCCAAATTTATTAGGTAAGTTGAAACAGAAAAAAAGCCCGGTAGGTTTGAGCACTCGATTTAACTCCTTGAGCGCTTCATGTTCAAACAAAACGTGCTCCAACACTCCAAAACCGACAATTGCGTCAAAAGTACCTTTTTGGAAAGGTAATTTATCGCCTTTCGACGTTTTTACTTTGAGATCAAATTTATTCCAAATAGCTTTGTGCGGATAACCGCTAGTTTCAAATCCTTCAGTTTTGGCGCCTTTTCGGCTAAGAAAATATTGAACGTAACCCTTGCCACAACCCCAATCTAATATCCGAATCTTATTAATTGGTTGACCGGTTTGGTATTTCATAATTTCAATTACCAGTTCACTTAAGTAGCGATAAATAATATGGGTGGCCGGGTTAAGAATGGTGCCATATATATCGTCACTAGCTTCTGATGCAGCGACTAAAAGCTCATGATCTAAAGGGTACTTCGGCTGGGCGACACGACGCTTGATTTTGCGTAGTTCTGGTTTTGTTACCATAGTCAATTTTACGCAAACCCTCCACATTCATTTATAAATTCTTCGTGGTCGGGGTGAGAGGACTTGAACCTCCGACCTCCGCGTCCCAAACGCGGCGCGCTAGCCAACTGCGCCACACCCCGACGGTATGCATATGTAACAGAGGCGATTATACCTTAATGCATAGCTAATAGCTAGGCTACCTGAGACATGTTAATATATTAATTGTGTTAGAAAAACACAAAAACAAAATCGCGATTGCAGCGTTTATTTTTACAATTTTGCCAATACTTTTCGGTACATTAGTATATATATTAGCTTTGACAAATGTTGATAATGTTGCGGACCAATCCTCCTCATTGGCCGGTGGATTGGCGGTGCTTGGATTTATTTGGCTGTTGTTAGTTTTTTTTCTGATAATTTCAAGTCCACTTTGGGTAGCTGGAATTATTCTATCTATAATAAATTTGAATAAAATTTCACATTTTACTCAAAAGCATAAGCAGTTAGTCTATGGCACGCTTATTCTCCAACTTGCCGAAATAATTCTTTTTGTATGGTTATTAACAATATATTTTCACGCACAAAATATCCTGTAGATATTAATTAAGTGATCATGCGTATATGCCCAATGGTATTTGCCAATCCCTTCAAGTCCGTTTGAATTATGACGGCATTGAACTGCTTTGAACCATTAATTTCAAGTTCATTTCGGGTTTGCAGTCCGTCCCGCCAGCGCGGAATAACACTGTTGTATTTTACGCCGAGCGAAGAGTCTAGAACTCCACACATACCCACATCCGTAATATGGGCCGTGCCGCCAGGCAGGACTCGCGCATCTGCGGTTGGTACGTGCCAGTGGTCACCAATAACGGCAGTAACACGACCGTCAAGATAGTGGCCTATAACAACTTTTTCACTTGAGAAATCACCATGAAAATTGACAATTGTAGCTGATCTTTTGACTGCTTTTTGGCTTATTAAAATTTTGTCAATGGATTGCAGTGGGTTGTCGACGGGTTTATCAGAGTCTTTGCCAACAATTTGTCCTAACAAACTGATAACTAGGACTTTTTCGTATCTTATTTTTATATATTTGAATCCCATGCCTGGAGTAGCATCTGGATAGTTTGCAGGCCGGATAATAGGTTCTTCAGGTTTTTGCAAAACGGAGACAATTTCGGATTTGTTTAGGCTCCAGTTCCCGCCAGTGAAGAAATCTATACCAGCCTTTTGAAGGCGATGATAATCCTGAACTGTAATGCCCTTGCCTTGACTTACATTTTCAGACTGGGCAATTACTAAATCAATCTTATATTCACGAACTATTTTTGGAATTGCCCATTCAACGACTTCAATGCCAGGTTTACCCATGATGTCACCTACGTAAAGAATGTTCATGCAGAGGGCTATTTGGCAAATTCTACAGCACGGGTTTCACGAATGACGTTCACTTTGACAGTCCCCGGGTATTGCATAGTCGATTCAATTTTGGTGGCGATATCGCGAGCTAGCTTAATTGCACTTAGATCATCGACGGTCTGTGGTCGCACGAATACCCGAACTTCACGCCCGGCACTTATAGCATACGATTTGTCGATACCCTTAAAGCTATTAGCGATGTTTTCGAGATCGCGCATTCGCTCCCCAAAATTCTCAGCACTAATGTTTCGGGCTCCTGGTCGAGCCGCACTGATAGCGTCTACTGTTCGTACAATTAAAGCCTCGACAGTCGTGGCTTCTACATCATCGTGATGTTGTTCGGCAGCCAAAGCGATTTCTTCCGGTGCTCCATATTTACGCAGAATTTCACCACTAATATGATGGTGCTTGCCTTCCATTTTGTGTGTCAAAGCTTTGCCAATATCGTGTACCAGTGCTGCATATTTGGCAGTTTTGACATCAGCCCCGACTTCTTCAGCAATTACAGCTGCAATGTGCGCCATTTCAGTGGAGTGCTTCAGCACGTTTTGACCGTAACTTGTGCGGTATTTAAGCTCACCCAGAAGTTGAACTATCTCTTTAGGAATGCCGATAACTCCCACTTCGCGGGCGGCATCTTCACCAGCTCTAGTAACTTCCTTCTCAACGTTTTTCTGAGCTTTTTCAACGACCTCTTCTATCCTGCCCGGATGTATACGTCCGTCCTTCATCAGCATTTCCATAGCCATCCTGGCTACTTCCCGTCGTACCGGGTCAAAACTGCTCAGAACCACATAGCCTGGAGTATCATCGACCATGATGTCAACGCCAGTAGCCCGCTGGAGGGCCTGAATATTACGACCTTCTTTACCGATTATTCGACCTTTCATTTCTTCGTCGTCTAGTTTTATACTGGTAACTGTTCGTTCGGCTGTAACTTCGCTAGCCATCCGTTCCATAGCTGTCGTTATTATTAAGGCAGCTTGTTCTTCGGCATTGTCGCGAGCCTCATTTTGTAATTTATTAACCAGTCCAAGCAGGTCGTTTTTGATGTCACGTTCGGTCATTTGCATTAGCTTATCAGCAGCATCGGCTTTACTGAGCTTGGCAATTTTTTCCAGTTTATCCTGCTGTTTAGTTCTAATATCTCGGATCTCGTTTTTAAGCTGTTCAAGTTCATCTTCACTTTTACGAACAGATTCATTACGTTTATCTAATTCGTCAAGTTTCTTATCTAGGTTTTCCTCACGCGTAACCAGACGCTGCTCTAAATCATTAAGCTCTTTGCGACGAGATTGTTCTTCCTTGCGGGCTTCATCTAAAGCTTTTTTGGATTCTTCTCTAGCTTGATCAATTAACTTTTGGGCTTCCTTCTTGGAACGTTCCATTTCTTTTTTGGAACGCTGTTCAGCTGAGCCCATACGCTGTTTGTTGACCACTGTGCTGGCGCCAAAGCCAACTCCCAGCCCAATAATGGCTAGTAACACTTCTAACATATCTGAGGTCCTTTCTAGCTGCAGAAAAGTCTTAGATCAGACAATCGCTATCACTTCTCTAGTCCGAAGTAACTTTACTGAAAATCGAATTAAAAAATAAGGTTAAAGAGGTTTTGCTGCGCTCTATACGTGGCAATTCCTATTATTAAATATACTTCAAGAAGTGCGTTTTGGTCAATTACAGGATTTATTTTTTCTGAACTGTTATATGTGGCGGTGCGCCGTAATTTGGCACAATCATTTGCTGGTTTTCTCCCCCGATCAGTGCTTGTTGACCGTCTTCTAACCACCTATTTCCACTAGTTGCCACAATAGGTATTTTTAATCCATAAGCTAGCGCGTTGGCAGTACTTATACCAATTCTAAGCCCTGTAAAGCTACCAGGACCTCTGTAAGCCACGATACCCTTTAAATTATGAAGCGAATGATCTTGCGATCTCAGAATTTCATCTATCTTGGAGTGAATAGTTTCAGCTAGTTGTCGGTGAGCCAGCCAGGTCAGGTAAGCCTGCTTGTGATCATCATCGAATAAACCAAGTTCTGCTTCAGATTTATCGGTACGAATAGTAAGAATTAGCATACAGTTAACATGTTAAGTTTCAACCGGTAACAGATAACTAAGGTTTGACGGATAAGTCATCAAAAATTTTCGTCGGTTTTCTGAAATACTGTCAATTTGAATAGTTAATCTATCAGTGGGTAATGCATTCTCAACTATTTTTGGCCATTCTATTACCACAACATTATCAGCATCCTGCAATATTTCATCCAATTCCGATTTGATTATTCCGGGATCTGTTAATCTGTAAAAATCAAAGTGAAATAGAGTTAAATCTTCGGATTTGTACTGGTTAACCAAGGTGAAGCTCGGGCTTCGCACTTGATCTCTGCTACCGAAGCCTTTGGCCAGACCGCGAACAAATGTGGTTTTACCTCCCCCCAAGTCACTTAACAGCTCTATAACCTCGCCACCTCTTAGTTTACGACCCATTGCCACGCCTAGCATCAATGTATTGTCTAAATCGGTAGATTCGATTTGCCACGTCTGCACGGTATTCATATGCCACGTATAGTAACGCCAGGCCGGCTATAAGAGCAAGTGTCCAAAGATGAACTGCACCTAGATTAAGTGGTCCGGATGCTTCGCTAGCTGCAGTAGTCTCAGCTTTTAATTTTGTAGGTTTTGTGGCTTTGATTTTGGATACTTTTGTTTTGCTGGTTTTTGATGAACTCTTTTTAAGAGTAACTGGCTGATTTATAATATTTGTCGCATTAGGTGTTGGTTTGGTTGTCCAAAACCACTTGCTATTAGCCAGCGCCCAGGCTTGTCCATCCTTAGCGGTAGAGTAGATTGCACTTGAAGAAATAGAATTGCCAAAAGGGTCTATAAGTTTAGCTTGGCCTCCACTATTACTCAAGCTCAACCCCGTTTGTAATGAATAAAAAGCTCGCAAGCTATGAGGTTCCAAAAAAGAATCGGCGGGAAATGTATAATTATGTAGAGAAGTGGTTCCGACTTGCAGACTAAAACCGCTTAAATCAAACCTGGCATTATTGGAATTATATAGTTCAATAAACTCATCTCTGGAATCATTTCCAGTTCCAATAGGATTTGGTAAAAGTTCTGTTAAAGTCGGTGCTGCTAAACCTATATCTGCTGTCGGCATTACCCCAGCTGTGGAAGCTATTCCGGCAGTCTCAGTCCCGTTAAGAGCTTCAATACTGGACGGAGGTTCCACAGCTGGTAAAAGTTGATTCAGCCCCGACTGAATTACAGTATTATTACCACTGTTAACCAGTGTACACGGATTACTGGAATCAGGTTGTACAGCCAGCCAGCTACCAGCACCCGGAGTAACAACGAGGGGATTTTTGTCACTATTTAATGGTTGACGTTGCAAAAAGGCGCTGGTGTTAGCTGGCAAAGTTTGAGCGCCGGTAGCTGCGGATTTGGACCAACCAACGAAGTCCTGTAGGTCAGGGCTAACTGATCCTCCAGGCGATGATTGATTGAAGGCCAGAACTTCTACCAGACCGGCGGTGCTGGATAGACCTAATGAAATTGAATCGACAGTCAGTTTATAACATAATAAAAGTGAATCATCATTAACCATAAAATAACCATGCGGCGGAATACTTCCAGTTAGGCTGATCAGCTTACTGCTAGTAGCCTTGTTCAAATCATAGTTATTAAAATATTCCAGTTGGTATTTACTCATATCCAATGTCGATCCACTGGTATTGTAAAGTGTAATAAACTGCCCGTTGCTACTGGTCATTTTAAGCTGACTGATTACCAGTGAGGGTGATTGAACCGACGAAGATGTGTCTGCTAGCACTGGCGATAAATATTTGAATGCCAGGGTACTGGCCAAAATAATTATTAGACATACAGTCCTTAATATTGTTACTTTTTGAC
Source organism: Saccharimonadales bacterium (SeqCode) (assembly GCA_035479135.1). GTDB lineage: Bacteria > Patescibacteriota > Saccharimonadia > Saccharimonadales > UBA4665 > DATIIY01. Next base: position 213,715 of record DATIIY010000003.1, on the reverse strand, counting down.
GCATGGTAAGCCGGATTGTAAATGCATAATTACTAGCTCAGCAAGCACCAGCATTTTGATTGTTTGTACAGTATTAAATTATTTAATTTTTAAAGATTGCCCCTAAAACAAGGGGTATACTATAGGCATGTTGCAACTTAGCTCAAGATTGTTGAATAAATCTGTTCTATCTTTAAGAACCGGTTCAGTGATTGCCTCGATTACGGGCCCAATTATAAATCCGGATAACCTAAAAGTTGAGGGCTTCTATTGCCAGGACAATATTGATAAACAGCTCTTGGTTTTGTTGTATCAGGACATTAGGGATATGTTGCCTCAAGGTTATGTGGTTAATGATCATGATGTTTTAGTAGAGCCACATGAGCTTGTTCGACTTAAAAGAGTTTTAGATTTAAATTTTAATCTCATGGGCAAGCCGGTGGTTACCGTAAGTAAGGAAAAGGTTGGCAAAGTTAGTGATTATGCCACCGATACAACCACTATGTACGTACAGAAAATCTACGTTGCCCAGTCAATTATTAAAAGTCTGACAGGCGGATCACTAAGCATTGACCGAAGTCAAGTTAATGAAATTACACCCAGACGAATAATAATTAACGAGTTAATTAAAAATGCTCCAGCTGCCGCGCCCGCTATCAGTTAAACTGTTTTTATACTTTTAACAAACGCTTCAAAAACCCGACCCCACTCCGGCTCGGCCTCTGCTTCGAGCGCTTCAGGGTGTGATTGCACGCCAATTACGAATTGCTTATCAGGTAGTTCAACAGCTTCAATTATTCCATCTTCAGTCCTCGCGGTTACCACTAGTCCCCTGCCAAGATTACAAATCGCCTGGTGGTGTAAAGTGTTAGTTTTAATGTGAGGTTGGCCCAAAATTTTTGCCAGTTTGGAATTGTTAGATAGATTTAGATCATGCGCCAGGTGACGAAAGTCTTTCTTAATGACACTGGCGGTATGATCATGGGCTTGGGGCAAATCTGTCTTAATATCCTGATAAAGCGTGCCGCCCAGCGCCACATTGAGTAATTGCATTCCTCGGCAAATGCCAAGAATTGGTTTATCATCTTGAAGTGCCCATTTGACCATCTGCATTTCTTGTTTATCGCGTCTGGGGGAGGTAATCAATTTCGGATGCGTCCGCTCAGTATTATAAGTTTCCGGCTCCAAATCATGACCTCCGGAGAGCAATATTCCGTCAGCCAGTTTATACAAACTTCTTAGTATTTCGGTATTATCGACTAAAGGTATAACAAACGGGGCGCCATTAGCTCGTACGATGGCATCAATATAGGTGTGAGATTGCCCGTAAATAGTCGGAGTCCAGACTACTCCAACTTCATAATTTATTATTTCACCGCTGGTAATAGCAATAATTGCAGCCATAGCTTTACTTTATCATGACATAATATAGTTTTCCACAGAGGTAATTATCTTACTCTTGATCTAAATCCTTCATAGCATTTTTAATATCTCCATAATTAAAACCTTGGCGGGCCAAATACTGCATTAATTTTAGGTCATCCTTATATTTAGAGATCTGCCTTTTACGGTTAATTATGCTATCAATAGCTTGACTTTCTGATTCCGGATTTTGACTGACTGTTTCATCTATTATATTCGTTGGTACGTGTTTATTACGTAACTCGGAAATCATTTTGCGACGTGAAGTAGGGCGAAGCAATCTTCGATCATTAATATACGCTTTAGCAAAGGCAGTATCATTAATTAAATTGCTATTACTTAACTTGTTAAGTATAGCGTTAATCAGGGCAGGTGAGGCTTTTTTTCTCTTTAAATAAGTCTCTATTTCCCATTTTGACCGCAATCTTAATGCCATATATTGTAATGTACTGTTATATAGCTTATCTTCAATTGAGGTTTTCTTAAGCGCTTTAACCTTTTGCTCACTTAATTCTTGTCCTGCGACTAGTCCACTTTGTAGTAATGCGGTGTCACTCAGAGAAAATGCATATTCGTTATTAATAAAAACTGAATAGCGACCCGCTCTATTAGATTGTTTCTTAATTACCGTGACTTTCATGGGCAATGATTCTTAAAAATAATGTTTTAGGGCATAAATTAAGCCATCTGTCATCTGTTCTGGATGCTCGGCTGCCAACTTTTTTGCATCATCAATTTTAAACCACTCTACTTCGTCTACTTCTTCGGGCTGAACTTCAAATTTTGTATCAGACGAAACAACTGTTCTAAAAAACTTGACGAAACGACTGGTAACTCGCCCATTGTCTTTAGCCGTGTGTCGCAAGTACCCGATTTCAGTTAGTGAAACGTTTAACAATCCGATCTCTTCGGCTGCCTCGCGAATGGCAGCTTGCTCATAAGTTTCACCGTCATCAACATGCCCGGCAGCTGAATTATCCCAGCGACCAGGATAAACTACGGCATTCTTGATCCGCTTCTGTAGAAGTATATTTCCATTTGAATCTTCGACCATGACTCTTGCGAGTCTATGTAATAAACCCTTATTTCTTATTTCTGGTACAGATTTGGCACCAATCGGATTGTCGTTTTCATCTACTATTTGAGCTAAAGGTTGGTCGGCCACTCTTATTTTGCTCCCATAAATCCAATTACTCCTTGGCGGCTTCAGCCAGGCGGACTTTTTTAGCTAGTTCTTCTAAAACTTTGGGATTATCTTCAAGGTATTTCTTGGTCGCTTCCCGTCCCTGACCGATTTTATTGCCATTTAGCGCATACCAGGCGCCGGATTTCTCGACAATACCGTGAGATGTTGCCATGTCCAGGATATCGCCAGATACACTTATGCCTTCGTTATACATAATATCGAACTCAGCTTCGCGAAAGGGCGGAGCAATTTTGTTCTTAACGACTTTGACTCGCGTACGATTGCCAATAACGTTATCACCTTGCTTGATTTGCCCGATTCTACGAATATCCATTCGGACCGAAGAATAGAATTTGAGTGCGTTGCCTCCGGTGGTTGTCTCCGGATTGCCAAACATCACACCTATTTTCATGCGTATTTGATTGATAAAAATTACGCTAGCTTTGCTACGGCTTATTACGCTAGTCAATTTGCGCAGAGCCTGGCTCATTAACCGAGCCTGAAGTCCCATATGACTATCGCCCATTTCACCTTCAATTTCGGCTCGTGGTACCAAGGCGGCGACTGAATCAACTACAATCAAATCAACGGCATTGGAACGAACCAGAGTCTCGACAATTTCCAAAGCCTGCTCACCATTATCTGGTTGACTGAGTAGCAAATTCTGGACATCAACTCCAATACGCTTAGCATAAGCCGGGTCTAAGGCATGCTCAGCATCAATAAATGCTGCCGTGCCGCCACGATTCTGCACTTGTGCAATCGCATGCAGGGTCAAAGTTGTCTTACCAGAGGATTCCGGTCCGTATATTTCGATGACTCGACCTCTGGGAATACCACCACCCAAAGCTATATCCAAACTCAAAGCACCCGTTGGAGTTGTTTCGACCGCCGTGGCATGAGCTTCGCCAAGTTTCATAATGGCGCCTTTACCAAATTGTTTTTCAATAGTCTCCAAGGCCAAACCTAAAGCCTTAACTTTGCCACTGGCTGCCGGAGCGTCTGGTGCCTCCTCAACCGTCTTAACTGGTTTAACTGCTTTAGTAATTGCCATTAATATCCTCCTGGAGGTAGTTTACTTTCCTTTAATAATATTTTAGCACTATAAGGCCTTAGTCTGGCCGATGAAAATTGCTTTAGCTTAGTTAGTGACAATATTTAACTAATATTTAAGTTTCAACTGACCCTAAGAAATACTTCTGATTTTTGGTGCAACTTGCTAAAATGGGTGCCAGGATGGGTGAACACATAAACAAAAACGGTCATGAGAATTCCAGATTCGCTAGTTGAGAAGCTACTCAAAAAAAGTGGTTCATTTACTGATGAACAGATAAAGGCCTTGCGCGAGCAAGAAGTCAGTGAGAAAAAGCCGCTACAAGATCTGGTTATTAAGAATAATCAAATCAGTGAAAAAGATATCACTAAACTTTATGCCGATGAAATTGAAGTTCCTTTTGTTGAACTGAATGCCCGTGAAATCCAACACGATACCCTGAAGTTATTACCAGAGCGAATTGCCCGCCAGTACCACGCCGTAGTTTTCGGCATAGAAGGTAAGGATACCAAGTTGGTAGCCATGGAAGACCCGGATGATATCCAGGCCTTAAATTTCCTTAATAAACAGCTCGGCAATAAACTCAAAGTTCATATTACTACCAGCAGTTTACTGGAAGCGGCTTTGAGCCAGTATGGCGGTAATATCAGCAGTGAGTTAACCAAGGTCATCGCCGGTGAGGACGAAGGTGAAGAAAACGAAGAAGTCGACGAAAATGATCTAGCCGAAGATTCACCTACAGCACAAACTGTTAATATTCTGATTGAATATGGTATTAAGGCCGGAGCCAGTGACGTACATATTGAACCTAGGGAAAATGCCGTCGTTGTGCGTTATCGAATTGATGGATTACTTAAAGAAGCCAATAAGTTACCGCGTAAGATGCTGGGCGCATTAGTAAGCCGAATTAAAATACTTAGCAATCTTAAAATTGATGAACACCGGGCGCCTCAGGATGGTCGTTTCAAAGTAGAAGTCGGAGGTCAGGTATATGCCCTGCGGGTATCTACTCTGCCGATATTAGATGGCGAAAAGGTGGTTATGCGTATCCTTAACGAGTCAAGTAAACCGGCTGATTTCACAGAGTTAGGTTTCTGGGGTACAGCACTTACGGATTTACAGCACGCCATTGTCCAGCCTCATGGTATGGTTTTGGTCACTGGTCCCACTGGCTCCGGTAAATCCACAACCTTATTCAGTGTCTTAAGTTCACTAAATACTCCTAATGTAAATATTTCTACGGTAGAAGATCCGGTTGAATATCACATTATTGGTGCTAATCAGACCCAAGTAAATCCGGTTGCCGGTATGACTTTTACAAACGGGCTTAGAGCCATGCTGAGACAAGATCCGAATATTATAATGGTAGGTGAGATACGCGACGGTGAAACGGCTGATCTCGCTGTCCAGGCTGCTCTAACCGGCCATTTGGTGTTTAGTACGTTGCACACCAATAATGCAGCTACATGCTTGCCACGCCTACTGGATATGGGGGTAGAGCCATTTTTAATAGCCAGCACTGTACGCGTGGTTGTGGCTCAACGTTTAGTGAGATGCCTGTGTGTTGATTGCCGCGAAGCTTTTGCTCCGGATGACACCGTCCTAAAACAGCTTGAAAAATCCTTCAGAATAACGGAAAACGGTGGATTTAAGAAAATTCATGAACTGGAAACCGCTGCACTGGATGGCAACATTGGCAAAGCTAGTGGCAGTAAGCACGTCGAAACCAACGAATTAAGCAGTTCCGGAACTTCAATTACGCGGCTTTGGAAAGCTCACGAAGAAGGTTGTGACAGTTGCAATCATACCGGCTACAAAGGCCGAATCGGTCTTTATGAGGCGCTGAATAACTCTACGGCTATACAACGCCAAATTGTATCAGGCAGCACCAGTGAATCTATCGAGGATGCTGCTATCAAAGAGGGTATGTTAACAATGCAGCTGGACGGTTTAATTAAAGCGCTAAGAGGCCAAACTTCTATTGAAGAAGTGCTTCGGGTAACATCACAGAAGTAACACCGTAAAATCAAATAAAATTATGGAATTCACTTATAAAGCCACAAACAAAGACGGCAAAGCAATTAATGGTACGGCAGAAGCAACCAGCCGAGTGGCGCTGCTAGATTTACTACGCAAACAAGGTATCCATCCGGTATCTATAGACGAAGGTCACGCTAAAGGCGCCAAAGGCAAACTATTCAAAAAATCCAAGAAAGTTAAGCTTGGAGATCTAGTGATTTTTACACGCCAATTATCAACCATGATTTCCGCAGGTGTTCCTTTGGCCAGGTCTTTATCGGCTTTAGCATCTGATAGTTCAAATCCTTATTTAAAGGAGGTGCTATCTGGGGTGACTAAAGATGTCGAAAGCGGTATACCATTAGGTGACGCGTTCGGCAAATATCCCAAGGTGTTCTCTGAAGTTTATGTGAATATGGTTCGAGCCGGTGAAGAAGGTGGTATCTTAGATGAAATTCTTAAGCGCCTGGCCCTTCAAGTAGAGTTAGACGCCAGTATTCATAAAAAAATCAAGAGCGCCATGATGTATCCCATGGTAATTTTATCTGTAACGATAATAGCTTTTTTTGGAATTATGCTGTTTATAGTGCCGAAATTGGGTGGAATACTGACCTCTCTAGGCGGTCCGCACGCTCACCTACCGATTTATACACAAGTGTTGCTGAATTTTAGTAATTTTTGCTCTCACGCTACAATTCTAGGTCATATACCCATTCCTATAATTAACAAGTTACCTAATTTGATTCTTTTGTTGGTTGTATTCGTAATAGTAGTCATATATTTGATGCGGTACATTCGAACACCATCCGGTAAGTATAAATTTCATGGCTTATTACTCAGGCTACCGATTGTTAAAACCATTGTGCTTAAGGTCGCAATTGCCAGGTTTTCCAGGACTTTTGCCTCGCTTATGGGCGCAGGGGTTAACGTATTGGACGCTTTGCAGGTTACTGGAGCGGCTCTAGGTAATAAAGTTATCGAAGCTGAGTTGACAGCTGCTGCCAAAGAAGTCCAAAACGGTAAGCAGTTGTCTGAGCCCCTTAGTCACAGTAAACACTTTCCGCCAATTGTCGCCCAGATGCTGATGGTCGGTGAAGAAACCGGTCAGATAGATACGGTGTTAACCAAAATTGCCGATTTCTACGAAGAAGAGGTAACTGTATTAATAGATGGGCTAGCAGCGGTGATCGAGCCAGTTATGATTATCTTTTTAGGGGCTGGTGTTGGCCTGATTGCTGCCTCTGTTATGGGCCCAATTGCCAACTTGTCCAAGAACATCGGCACTTAAAATGCTTGACCTTATGAGGCTTATGGTTATAATCAATGCCAGATGCTTGTAGCAAGCGTAAAATGCTGGCTTTCAGGATCATATAAATTAACAAAATAAAATCAGGAGGGTGGGCTCTCATGATCTCCCTTAAAAAACGTAACCAAGGTTTCACGATCGTTGAACTGTTGATCGTCATCGTCGTGATCGGTATATTGGCGTTATTGGTAATTACTACCTATAGCGGCATCCAAGCAAAAGCACGAAATAGTAAACGGCAGACAGACGTTCAGTCACTGCAAACTCAAGTTGAGGCTTACTTTAGTCAGAACGGGTTTTACCCCAGCTATGCTGACTTAAGCGACGCTTCATGGGTAAGCTCTAACATGAAGAGTCTGGATGTAACCGCTATGATTGATCCATCAAGTGGTTCAACCACAGCTACTTTGATTTACAGCAACTCTGCTGGTGGTACAACTAAGAAATACGAGTACTACCCAACTAACAGTAGCGGTACTACTTGTGAGGCTGATGACACTACCTGTGCACAGTACACCATGATTGCCAAGTACGAAGGTACTGTTAATGGCCAATCGACTTACACCAAATCTAATTTGGACTAAACCAAGTCCGGCAACAAGCCCAACCTCAGAAGCCCCTGATATTTATTAGGGGCTTCTGTACTATACTGAAGGATAAGCGTGAAAAAATTAAAATCAGCAGCTGGTTTCACTCTCGTCGAACTATTGGTGGCTATAGCTGTTGCTGCCATTGTCACCGCTTCGCTAACTCAAGTTGTTACAAGCTATGTTCATACAGCACAACGGGGTAGATATTTAAACTTGGCTAATTCTTACGCCGAAGCAAAATCCGAGAAGTTACGCAATATAGGCTATAACGGATTAGCAATTGGTACAAGTAATTTGACCAGTGAATTACCCGCTCAATTACCAATATCCAGAAGTGCCTCAATGACTGTTTCCAGTTCGTCTACCGGACTTAAACAAGTAGATATTTCAATTACATATAAAGACCAGTCACTTACTAATACGGTAAGTTATACGACATATATTGGAGAACTCGGTGTCGGGCAGTAGCAATCAATCCACCAACCAATCAGGCTTTACCTTAATTGAGTTAATGGTAGCAGTATCTATTATGGCCATTATCGGCGTAGTATTTCTGGGTCTAGTCGCCAACTACTTTGTAGTTATCACCCGCAATAACGAATTGGCTGAAATGACCATTAACTCGCAAAACTTATTACGGACAACGGTTGAAAACATCAGATTGGGTGACGGTGTCAGACAAACAAATCAAATTACAGATGCACATGCTCCCGCTGGGGGTTGGAGCACCAGTAATAGTACTTTTGTAATTATTATTGCCGTACCGGCAGTCACACAAACCCATGATTATATTATTGATACGGATACCGGTAGTCCATTCATGAATGAATTGGTCTATTACAAAAGCGGCACGGACCTGATGGAACGCAAGCTGGCTAACCCTGATGCTACCGGAAATTCTTTAAGAACAACTTGTCCGGAAAATTTTGCGTCAACCAGCTGCCCAGCTGATACCAAACTGGCGGCCTACGTTAGCTCAATGACTTTTACTCTGTATGATCAGGATGGTGGTATAACCACGGACCCGACGCAAGGTCGTTCTATCCTAATCTCACTTAGAATGCAACGGAATGCACCCGGACAACCACTAAATCTTGATACTAGCACTCAGGTAACTCTAAGGAACAGGTTCTAAAAAATGAATCGTCTCAAAAACAATCAAAAAGGTTCAATTTTACTGATTTTTATAATTACTCTGCCTTTTCTGATTTTAATCTCGATTTATTATATGCGACTATCGCTAACCAGTTTTCAGGTAGCCCGTTTTGACCAACTTCACACCGAAGCTCAGTTAACAGCCGATGCCGGGGCGGATTATGCAATAGAACAACTAAGCCAGGATAATAGCTGGACGGGCACAACTAGTGATATCCAAGTACACAATGCCAATAATGTTAAAACTAAGTTTTCAGCCAGCGTTAGCGGAAATAGTTCCAGTAAAACCATATCCGTTACTGGTAAGACTTACTGGCCGTCTAGCAGATCTACTCCAGCCCGCACTGTTTCAATATATATAGACCTCTATCCGGTCGTTGCTCAATCGTTTAGCGTTATAAGCGGCGAAGGTGGATTATTGATGAGCAATTCTTCAAAAATTGTAGGTGGTGATGTGTTTATAAATGGCCAAATTAACATGTCAAATAGTTCTCAAATTGGTTTAAGCACTAGCCCTGCAACAGTAGAAGTAGCAGATCAGGCCTGTCCTCAACCAGCTGATGTAACATATCCAAGAGTTTGTAACACTGGCGAGGGCGGACAACCGATTACTTTGAATAATACAGCTCATATTTACGCAGCAGTAAAAGCCACCAACCAAACAAATGGTACCGGAATGAGTAATACGGGTCTTGTCGCAAACAGTACTGTGGCTCCGCAGGCTTTGCCAACTTATGACCGCGCTAGCCAAAAAGCAGCTATCGCACACACGCTAACAGGTACTTCGGCAACTTGCAACGGTTCTCAAACTCAAGTCTGGCAGGCAAATACAAAAATAACTGGAAATGTCACCATAAGTGATAAATGTAAAGTTACTATTCAGGGTAATATTTGGATAACAGGCAATTTAAGTATAAAAAATAGTGCTACTATGATTGTTGACAATGGGCTTGGTACATCAATGCCTGTCGTTATGGTAGATGGAAGTGGTGGCGCTGTTTTTAATAATAGTGCTATGCTTCAATCAAATGCCTCAAATACCGGATTTGAAATAATTACTTTTTATAGTACTGCGTCATGTTCACCTGATTGCAGTAGTGTTACAGGTGTTAACTTATCGAATTCGCGTAGCATTTCAACAATAATAATTGATAATACAGCAACGGCACCAAACACCATTTTCTACTCTTATTGGACTCAAGTGGAAGTCAAAAATTCCGGTCAATTAGGTGCAATAATCGGCCAAACAGTAAATCTTTCCAACACGGGTACAATAACCTTTGGAACATCAACTTCATTGGGTGGCGATACAACATGGGTTGTCAAAGGATACAGACGTCATTAGATTTATATAAGATTTTGAACTATTCATTATAGGTTCATAAAGAGTTATTTCTGATATACTATTAGCAAATGAATACCTAGGTGGGTAGACAGATGAAAACACCCAAAACATCAAATTTTTATAAAGATAAACCCCTGTTTGGCCTGGATATAGGTCATGGCTCACTAAAAGTCATGCAATTGGAGGAACAACCGGCCAAACCCGGCAAAAATTATCGGCCGAAAATTCAGGGTTACGGTTTTGCAGTTTTTGATAAAGTAGCCCAGGAAAACGGTATAGTTGTCCAGCCGGAGATAATCGCTAAGTCGGCATTGGATTTATTCAAAACTAAAATAATTGGTGACATTTCTACCAGAAGAGTGGCGCTGGCAATACCGACATATCGAACATTTACCAGATCTCTGAGTTTGCCTAAACTTAAGCCAAATGAGCTTACTGAAGCAGTCGAATTAGAAGCCGAACAATATATTTCTCTGCCGCTTGAAGAGTTATATCTGGATTACGAAATAGTAAAAAAGACCGAAGAAGGTTTAGAGCTGTTCGTGGTTGCGGTACCACGCAAAATTGTTGACTCTTATTTGGATCTGGCGCGGGTAATTGGACTTGAAACCATATTAATTGAGCCTACACTGAATTCTTCGGCTCGCATGTTTAGCATTGATTCCCAAAGTGATGTTGCCAGTATTATTATTGACTTCGGTTCAGAATCATCAGATATCAGTATTTTTGATAAAAGTATTCTAGTAACCGGTACTGTTCAAGGCGGCGGTGAGAGTTTCACGGAATCAATCAGAACCAAACTTGGCGTTACTGCCCAGGAAGCCGGCATGATAAAAACCCGTTATGGTCTGGGGGTTAGCAAGAAACAAGCTGAAATTAGAGCAACAATTGATCCCATTCTGGCGCAAATCATTAAAGAAATACGACGCATGATTCGATATTATGAGGAACGATATGGTCAAGATCGCCCCCTAGGCCAGATTATTGTTCTGGGTGGTGGAGCAAATATGCCTGGGCTAAGTGATTATTTAACTGAGACTTTACGTCTGGCTGTTCGTCACAGTGACCCCTGGCAATATTTGGATCACAAGCATTTGCCCTTGCCAATGGATGCCGACAAACCAATGTTTGCGACAGTTGCCGGTCTTAGTTTGGCCAAGCCCAAAGAGGTTTTCCCATCATGATTAATCTACTGCCGCCAGAAGTTAAACAAAGCTATCGCTATGCCAGACGCAATATCCAACTGCGTAGCTGGTTAATAATGTTTGCTCTGACATTTATCGGCCTTGGCATAATGACAACTTACGGATTCGTGATATTACATCAATCAATTGCCAAAAATAACACTCAAGTGGCTGCCACAGAAGCTTTGTTCAAAAAAGAAGATTTTGATGGTACCCAGAAACAAATTAAAGATATAAGTAACAGCTTTAAACTAGTAGTTAACGTGTTAAGCAAAGAAGTTTTGTTCTCAGAGATACTGAAACAAATCGGCGTTATTATGCCGTCTAATGCTTATCTGACCGGCCTTACGATCAATCAGGTGCAAGGTGGACTCACGATTACTGCTAACACTACAGACTACAAGTCGGCAACTCAAGTCCAAATTAATTTATCGGATCCCAAAAACCAGGTATTTTCCAAGGCTGATATTGAAAATATAGTCTGTCAAACGGGAGCGGCCTCGGTCGACCCGTCGCACCCTTGTACAGTGACTGTCCGGGCATTATTCAAAACTAATAATCCATACTTATTTATCAATAGCAAGGCGGCCAAGCCGTGAGCAGTAAACGACTTTACTTCGTACAACTGGGATTAATCGGATTATTATTTATTGGTTTGCTAGGCGGGGCCTATACTGCGAATAAGCTACTTACTGGGCGGGCAACCGTATTAACAGATTCTAAAGCTAAAAAACAAGCCTTAAATCAGCAGCAACAAACCTTGCTTAAAGACAAGAAAGATATTAAGAAATATACCAGCTTAGAAAAAATTGCCAAGGAAGTTGTGCCTCAGGATAAAGACCAGGCTGAAGCTGTTCAGGAAATCGTAAATATTGCTTCCAAAAACGGCATATCATTGAAGTCTATAACTTTTCCTCAGTCTACCTTAGGTACTGATACACCCGGATCTTCAGGATCCGGTTCCACTTCGTCATCCTCAGGATCATCTTCCTCTGCGGCTGCACCATCCAAAGCCTCAAGTGCCAAAGCCAGTGCGCTTTCGCAGTTGGTGCCGGTCAAAGGCTTATCAGGTGTTTATCAATTAAATATTGCCATCAACAGTGATCCGGATCAGTTCATTAGGTACTCGCAGTTGATAAGCTTCCTAAGTGATTTGGAACACGATCGGCGCACCGCCCAAGTCGAATCACTTAACTTAACACCTCAAGGCCCTAACAAGTTAACTTTTGTAATATCCTTAAACGAGTATATAAAACCATGAGCACTAAATCCGAACTCGGCATAAAATCGTTAACCAGCCGCATAGTTGGCTTTGGTCATAAACTTCGCCCTTATCGTTTGCCAGCCTTTTTGGTTTTTATAGCATTAATTTATGGCTTTTTGTTCCTTAGAATTAACACGTTAAGTAACGCCGAACCCTCCAGTAGCGCGGTTAGTAGTCAACTTAAAACTGCACGTTTACCACATATTGATCCGAAAGTGGTAAAGCAGTTGCAGTCACTTCGTGACAATAGTGTTAATGTTCAAAGTTTATTTAGCCAGAGTCGTAACAATCCATTCCAGGAATAAAGAGACAATTATTAAAGCAAGGCTGATTGCTTACTGCCACCGGCGGCTTTTTTACCCAAATGACTATAGGCTTTAGACGTAACTTTGCGCCCCCGCGGAGTGCGTTCAATTAATCCAATTTGCATTAGATAAGGTTCATAAAAATCTTCGATAGTACCGCGTTCTTCAGCTGTGATTGCTGCCAGAGTTTCAATACCTACTGGACCGCCGCTGTAATTATCAACTATTGCTTCAAGCAACATGCGATCGGCAGCATCGAGGCCAAGTTCGTCAATATCCAGAAGTTCAAGCGCCCGGTAACTTAACTCTGTGTCAATAATTCCATCACCATTGACATCGGCATAATCACGTACCCGTTTAAGTATTCGATTGGCTACGCGCGGAGTGAGTCGCGATCTTTTGGCTAGCTCGGTAGCCGCCGGATCGTCAATTTTAACTTTTAAAATTCCAGCTGCCCTGGTTATAATCTGCTTTATCTCATCAGGGGTATAAAAAGTTAACCGATTTATCATTCCAAATCGATCACGTAGTGGGGCTGCCAGACTACCGGTTTTGGTAGTTGCGCCAATAATTGTAAACTTTGGTAAATCCAGCCTCAAACTACGTGCAGAGGGTCCTTTGCCAAGCATAATATCCAGTTTGAAATCTTCCATGGCACTATATAAAACTTCTTCGACAGTCCGGTTTAAGCGGTGAATCTCATCTATAAATAAAATATCGCCGTTTTGCAGATTGGTTAGCAGACTGGCCAGATCGCCGGCCCGTTCAATCGCCGGTCCGCTAGTAATTCTTATCTGAGCTCCCATTTCATGCGCGATGACACTGGCCATTGTAGTTTTACCTAATCCTGGCGGTCCGTGAAGCAAAACATGATCCAGTGGTTCACCACGTTTTTTGGCGGCATCAATGGCCAGTTTTAAATTTTTCTTAAGTTGTGACTGACCTATATAATTGCTGAAATCACGAGGTCTGAGCGTAACTTCAAGCTCGACTTCTTGTTCATCAATTGGCGGTTCGCTAGTATTCAATATCCGGTCAATCATAATTACTAGTATACCTCAGCAGCTGGCAGTCAAGGTACGTGTACGGGGCTCCATGTAGTGCGCATGTTTTCGTCTAGTTTGGAAATCTCAGCTAGATCATCTTTGTCTAGTTGAAAGTCAAAAATATCAATATTCTCACGAATACGGTCCGGATTAGACGATTTTGGTAACGGCACAGTGTCTTGTTCTATACACCATCTAAGCATAATCTGAGCGTAGCTTTTGCCGTGTTTAGTAGCAATGCTTTGGATTATAGTATTATCCATAGCTTTGGCATGGGCCAGCGGCGAATATGCTTCGATAACAATAGAATTTTCCTGACAATACTTAACAAGTTCAGGTTGCTGCAAAAAGACGTGCAATTCTACTTGATTAATGCTTGGTTTAAGTTTGGCGTAATCCGACATTTCTTCAAGATGTCGAATGGTATAATTGCTGACACCTATGGATTTTGCCTGCCCAGCTGCCTGTATTTCTTCTAAGGCTAACCAAGATTTTTTGCGTAGCAGTGGCACAGGGAAGTGTAGCAGCAGCAAATCAACGTAATCCATTTGAAGTTTATTAAGTGACTCAGCAAAACTTGTTTTGGCCCGATCAAAGCCGAAATTATTGACGCCGATCTTAGTGGTAATGAATATATCATTCCTTTTTAAACCCGCTTTTTTAACGGCATTACCAAGAAATTTCTCGTTACCGTATATTTGTGCAGAGTCAAAATGACGATAGCCGGCTTCAAAAGCCGCATCAAAACTTTTTGCAAAATCGCTCGGATCTCTAATTTGCCAAAGCCCCAAAGCGATCTGAGGTATGGAATTATTATCATTTAATTTGATTGCTGGAATTTTCATTTCAGGCTTTCAAAGCTTGCTTAATTCGTTCCGGTGTTGGCAATTCGGGGTCAATATTTTTAAGCGCCAGTCCGGCATCAGCAGCAGAATAACCAAGCGCAATTAAAGCTTCGGCTGCTTCGTCACCAATCAATGATGATTCGCTTTGTAGCAAACCGGTTGATTCAATATCGGCACTTACTAATCCAACTTTATCTTTTAGCTCTATTACAATACGCTCTGCCGCACGTCTGCCAATGCCAACCGCTGTTTGTAAATATTTAACATCACCAGAGGCAATTGCGGTACGCACGACCTGTGCCGTACCAATACTTAACACGTTAAGTGCCATCTTTGGGCCAATGCCGCTAACATTTAATAACTGCTCGAACAAATTCTGATTATCGCGAGTTATAAATCCATATAAGTCGTGGGATTGCTCTCTAATGTGTTCATAAACGTATAATTTTGCTGATTCACCTACTGTCAACCTGCCGAAGTCTTCAGCGGAAACCAATAATCCATAGCCCATACCTTGCACATCCAGCACCACAATTTCAGCTAGTTTTTCACTTACAACTCCGTTAAGTGTAGCGATCATTTAGTCCATTATCGCATAGTCATACTGTGGGTAATAGCGGCTGCCAGGGCATCGGCACAGTCGTCAGGTTTAGGTATCGACTTAAGTTTTAGAATTACTCTGACCATTTCCTGAATTTGTTGTTTCGTAGCCCGGCCGTATCCGGTTAATGCTTGTTTAATCTGTAATGGTGTATATTCGTAGATGTCCAGCCCGGCTTGTCTGGCCGCCAACAGCACCACCCCCCTCGCTTGGGCCACAGTCATTGCCGTTGTAACGTTCTGTGCGAAGAATAGTTTCTCGACAGATACCACATGAACTTTCGATTGAGTTATTATATCTGTTATCTCTTCGAATATTATCTGCAGCCGCACAGCATCGTCTTCTTTGGCCGGTGTTCGAATTACACCACCATCAACTAATTTGGCTTCTCGATTATCCGCTTCTATTACCCCAAAACCCAGAATTCCCGTACCAGGGTCAATCCCCAGTATTCTCACTGTAGAAATTCCTCAGCAATATCGAAGTTAACGTGAGTAGCCGTAACATCATCCGAGTCCTCCAAGGCTTCCATCAGTCGCATAATTTTGCCGGCTGTGTTGGCATCGGTTATTTCAACCGTTGTATTAGGCACATACGTCAGTCCGGCTTCAGTTAATTCTAACCCTGATTTTAATAAACTATCGCGAACGCGTCCTAAATCTTTAGATTCGGTATAAATTACCGATTCTCCGTCTTCCTCTTGGACATCTTCAGCACCGGCCTCCAGAGCTTGCATTAAGATTTCGTCACCGGTACTTTTTATGCGAATCATCCCCTTATGATCGAACTGGAAAGCTACTGCCCCTTTTTCAGCAATGTTGCCACCATGTTTGGCAAAAGCCACCTTTACTTCAGGATATGTACGATTAGTATTATCGGTGGCTGCTTCGACTATAATTGCCACCCCGCCTGGTCCATAACCTTCGTACAACACTTCTTGTAGCTGAGCTGCGTTTTTATCTTTTATTCTGTCAATGGAACGCTGGATATTTGCCGACGGCATGTTGGCAGACTTGGCACGGTCAATTGCCAAACGAAGTTCAAAATTAGTTTCAGGATCCGTTCCGCTACGGGCAGCAATGGCAATGGCATTTCCAAGTTTAGTAAAAATTGCGCCGCGAGCGGCATCTTTGGCGCCTTTTTGACGTTTGATTGTTGACCATTTACTATGACCGCTCACGTCGACAACTTTTCAGTTTTTGGTAGTTTCATATCTGTTATTATATCAGAATTATTGTTGTTTGTCTTCCGCCACAGTACAAAAGCCAAGAGTAGAATTAAAATATAAATTCCCAGCATATTGCTTAACGGAAAACCTATATCCTGGACGAAAATATGCGGTATATGTGACAAAATATGTGCTACATCCAGCATATAATTTAATAGAACCTGCGCCGGCCAAGCTATCCAACCGCTAATTGAGCCCAACATCATACCGGCCAGTCCGGCAATAACACCTAATAACATAGCCAATGGTACCAGAGTTACTACCAGCACATTAGCCGGCAGCCCAATAAATGACATCTGCCCAAAAATATATAGTACGAAGGGAACACTCATTAGCTCTGCACAGATACTTTCCAGCGCTACACTACCAATTAATGTCTGGTGCCATCCATGTGACCACCTGTTTTGAATCAATGGTGCTATGATCATAACTCCGAAAAATGCTAAAAAACTAAGATACCAGCTCAAGTCACTCCAAATATATACCGGATTTGCCCATGCCGTAATCAGAGCCGCAATAGCCAGCAAATTCAGAGGTCGAAAGCTTCTTCCATAGTACCCTGCTGCAATACTTAACATGCTAACTATTGCCGCTCGCACGATAGACGCGCTGGCACCGGCCAATAATAAAAAAGTACCAATCAAACATACCGATAGTAAAGTTGATAATCGCTTTGACTGTTTCGCCAATAGTTTTCGGCTGGCTTGCAGAATAATTGTCAAATTATAACCGCTGACAGCGATTATATGTGTCAAACCAACCATTAATAAATCTCTTTTTATATCATCGGGCAATGTGGCCCGTTGACCGATTAGCAACCCCATCGCAAACGGCGCCAGTGGCTCCGGCAAGGCTGTCTGCATCCCTGCCGCAAACCGACGCCTAATATTGCTAACCAGTGCTTGATGATGAGCGGTCACACTTATTTGTCCATAACTAATTTTACCTTGATAAATACCATACCCGGGATAAAGTTTGCCAGTCACAGTTACTTCATCTCCCTGAAAAATGGCATTCTCCCCAAAACCGCTGATAATTAACTTCCCTGTTAAATGTGCACCGTTTTCCAAATAAACGTCGCTACCTCCAAAAGTTAACTGTGAATTTTTACCGTATACAGCATCCTCTGTGGCTCGCACGTTAAGTGTAAGTTTTTGAAAATACAAAGGTTGGTAAGCATTAATCCTGACCAGAAATTCTGTACCTCGCCAAAACCCTAATCCAATTCCAAACAAAACAACTATTAGTAAACTTAGAAAATTACGACGCCTGCCCAAAACTAACAAACCAAAAGCTATGAATCCCAGCCATGCACCTATCAACAGCTGCCACTTGTGTGCAAAACCAATTCCTATCAAACCGCTCAGACAAAAAAACAGACTCAGCGTAGTTCGCCTAAATCGATAACGCCAGGCTCTTACCATTTGGCAATCCTAACAAACCAAAATGCTAAAGATTTATATGTTTAATAACTTTGTAAAAATTACCCGCTGGTATTTTTGATTTCGGGGTATAATATAGAGTCCTTCTTATGAGACGATTACTATCATCAATCAGTGCAATAGTTATGACAATCAGTGTGCTTACCGGTGCAGCCGCTGCCCAATCTCCTTACATTTCCGGTAGTGACGGTGTAGATGTAAGCTATCCCAACTGTTCAGCTACTATTCCCAAAGTCGCCTTCGGCATAGTCGGCGTCAACAACGGCACGGTCTATTCCACAAATCCTTGTCTATCTAGTGAAGCCGGTCATTTTGCTACTAATCTCAGTCTCTACGCCAATACCGGCTGGTATAACAAATCGACGTTTATAAACCCTAATAGTCCAAAAGCTTGCGCTGCCGGTGATAATAAATGCTTAGCCTACAACTATGGCTATAATGCCGGGGTTTATGCGTACAATGCGGCTACAGCCGCAGGCAACCAAAGCAAAATCTGGTGGTTAGATGTTGAAACCATGAATACCTGGAATTCTGATGTTAGCCAAAACCAGAACAGCATCCAGGGCGAATATAACGCCTTAGTAGATAAAAGCGCTACAACTATTGGTGCTTATAGCACGACTGCTCAGTGGCAAACAATTACCGGTAACTGGAAAAACGGTTGGCCAAACTGGGGCGCAACAACCTGGAATAATGCCAACCAAGCACAAACTTATTGCACCGGTCATCAATTCACCGGCGGCCCCAGCCTGCTCATGCAATACCAGAACAAACGTTCATCTCTCGACCAAGACGTCGCCTGCTAATTTTTTATCTAGAATTTTTAGTTCGGTGATTTTCTTTTAAATATAATTGTGCTGCAACGACAAAAACAATTAGGCTTAATAATCCGGTCAGGTACTGGGGCAAAGTGATGGTTTCTCCGGGCTTCAAAATATCATGAAAGAATAAAAAATCGACGGCTAAAAATCCAGTGATTAAAATAATAGCGACTAGTTTTTTCATATTAGATATTATATCACTGTTATCACAGTGCGATATGTCGGTCAGCAGCTAAATCTGTTTACTTGCAATAATCGCTTTTGGAGGTCGTCACAGGAACAAGTTTACACCATTATTAGAAGAACTTATGAAGTGGCGAGTAATAATTGGTACCTCTTCTATAAGATCATCTACAGAATTATAACTTCGGTTACTATGCCTTGTAGCATTTACGCACGCGAGTTAATTAAAGTGGAGAGTAGAACAAGGTTAATTGCTTAACAGGCAGATCATATTAGAAAGAGCAGACGTTTGATAACGGGTAAAGTTATGCACTCTGTAGCGATCACTATTAGGCGGGCCGTAGCCAGGCAGTTGTGGAACTATTACGCATATATAGGATCTGTTAACGATTTTAGCCGACATCTTAATTAAGCGAGCTATTCAGTTCATTTTACACCACAGCTGCTTGGAAATAAGGCAACTTTGGAAATTGTAGTGTCGCCAACGCTTTCAATATTTGCAAATCTAAAAGAACCCCTTTTAATACTTCCGTCCTTGCATAACTTTCCTAACAGATAATCTTGACCTTGTTTACCAAGTATCACGTAGTTACTTTTCTGTATCGTTACAGTATTCCGCTCAAGCTTAGTATCAAGAGAGCTTATCGGTTGTTCTGTAATGAGAATTGTTAAGCTGAATCCACAGGTTATAGCTATGCCTATTATCTTGAGAGCACTAATTTGAAAATTACGATCGTACAAATCAAGTTTATTTATACTTGATAATGTTTCGGAAATAATAAGCGGAATGAATACCAATAATAAAAACCAACAAGCCCAACCGATCAACTTATTGTTTAATCCTCCGCCTTGAGCGAATAGTGACGATGAGTTTAAGATCCAGGCAACTATTAATAGCCCCAGATAGAATAAAACGTCATATTTTAGCATGGATATATTTGAAGTTTTATTTAAATGGAATAAAGTTGGCAAGGCTACAAAGCTGAGAATTATGCCTAAGGTTAAGCCTGCTAGTATTATGCTGAATTGATCTAATTGAGGTGGGATTTTTATTCCAACAGCTAGATATGTAAATTCAATCCTCAAGTACGCTACAGTTTCTATTAACAGCGTTACTACAGGTATCAAAATAACAAAGTATTTTGACATATCAGAAAGGTGAAAAGATTTTTCGCCAGTAGTAATAATCTTATTTTTTTGTTTGGTACTTTTTACATTTTCTGTATAGTCCATAAGCAGAATTATCTGATAATTTTCGTTTCGATTGCAAGCACTAGCAGAAAGAAAATCATTTATATAAATTGCTTATTCTTGGTGGATTGTGGCTTTAAATATCTGGGAATACTCTTCTGATAAAGTCACAATCTTGATAATAGGTCAGCTTTCTTAGCAGTAAATTCACTATCAGTAAGTACTCCCTGCTTATGCAATATAGCTAATTTCTTTATTTGCTCAGGGATGCCTGACTTATCACTATCACTATTCGGTGCTGGCGCAGAATGAGATCGTACTGCCGCCATTTGTGCGCGTATGCGCTGTGCTAGACGCTCAACATCATTTTTAGGAATTTGTGATATGTGATAATGGTCCCCAGATGCACTAAGATTGAGATTTCCTTTAATCATACCTTTCTTATAGTCTACAGAGGTTAATAACCCATAAACGTGATCACTCATTTCGTAGCCACCCAGTTTTTTGGTAAAGAATATAACCCTACGGTCAGTCACTAGCAACACTCCATAACGCTTTTGCTGTTGGCCCATACGGCGCACCGTTCCTATCCCTGTAGTAACATCCAAAATGGTTTCACCTTGTGCAAGAACTCGTTTAGCTTTGTTAATTTCTTTCTGCTGCTTGCCGGTAAATTCTGACATTATCTTTCCTCGTTACAATAATTTATCACAACCACGTTGCTACACCTCCGTGGTGGGAACATGTTCCGCTATGCGACTGGCTGAAACTGTAAGTGCCATCTGCGCATTGTGCTGTTGCTCCTGAAGGTGCTGAGGGGCTTGATTCAGGGCTGCATACTGTATTCCCTGCTGAGTTGACATAACTGCCATTAGTACACATTGTTGAGGGTGCAGCAGCTACGTAAGTACCTAACGATGTTACTTGGGTAACCGGTTGAATTGTAACGACATCACTTGTTAGCTTGTGCGCAGTTTGCGTACCATTTGAATAGGTATCCTGATAAGTTAAAGTTTCCACCCCGTCAACACCCATTGTGGTGACTTTGGTGGTTCCTTTGGCGAGTGTTCCATCCTGATTTGTACTAGTCGTATAAGGTATAGGCTTGGTTGATGTAACGGTTTTAGTGATTACTTTTGGCTCTGATGCTTTACTAGAAGGTGTAGTCAGCTTGGTTTGGGTTTCACTTGGATTTTGACCAGCAGCACCCACAACCCCTATCCCAATAAAGGTTGCTAGCAATACTCCTGTCTTTCCGGCAACAGACAAAGCTTTGAACCAACTTACAAAACGACGCATATTATTCTTTAGTAATTGTAACGCATTTCTGTTAAGTGCCTAGATGTTTATTTAGATTCTTTGCTTTTGTAAAAAATTATGAATCTAAGTACTCGAGAGTGATAAATGCTGGGCTAAGCAAGGTAAACAAAATATCAGATCCAGAAAAAAGTGGTGAGTTTTTTAAATTACTTATCGCAACTTATATATCTAACTCTCAATGCAGCGCACTGATAACCCGTCCGCCTTTTGCTCTATATCACGACTAATTTGGGGTACTTGTGGACCTCTTTGCCATGCCCAATTTTGAATAGCACTAGACTGGCTGCTAGTCCAAATCCAACCTCTAAAATCTTGTCCATAGAATGCACCCGCCGCACTATAGCCTGCGTTTGGGAAGTTTAGCCCACTAGATCCCCCTGGCTTAATTTTGGTGCCCTGGTCTGTCCCTCTATTACCTTCATTATTAGCTTCTTGGGTAGACATTCCTAGGTTGATCTCCATAGTTTTCCATTCGCCATCGCTAGGTATATGAAACCCCTTTGGGCAGATCTGTTGAACACTTTTCGACGTTGAGTATTTCATCATTTCATCCCATTGATATAATCCGCCATAATCGATGCAGTTTGAAGGATTATTGTTATAGCAATGTTTTTCGACTATTGAGTTATTAGCCTGTTGGGCCGTACCATCGATCATTGTGCCGACATTAAGGTTATACTTCATCCATTTTTGACTACCGATCTTGGTTGTAGGGATCTTTGAAGCGTAGGGATACGTGGCAAAAGGTTGGTATATAACGCTATGAGCAAAATTATCCGATGGATCTGTATCGCCCCACCAATTATTTTTAGCGGTTAATGTACCTTCGCCTACATATACCTTTGTGGGCGCATTGGTAATGAAATTATTGTAGTTAACTACTCCGGTTGCCGAGCCGTACGCGTAGCCAATTAAAATACCAGAATCTGCTGTATCTTCAAAATCGTTATGGCTAATAATGCTATTGGTTGCACCTTCGTCAATTGCTTGTTGTGACGAACCTAGAAATGTATTATTTGTAAAGTTGACTGAGTTTGAAGGCTTCTGTGGATTTAATGGTGTGCCGCTAACTCTAGCCAGATATTGTGAGTTTTTGCCTACAAAAATGTTGTTTTTGAATGTATGGTTATTCTGTCCACCATCTGCTCGTAATACATTACTACCACTATTTGCGTTAATGACGTTGCTATCTATAACTACGTTGGAATCGAACTCGTTTAACCAAAGTGCAGCGTTTTTAGAATCAGATGGTGCTCCATTTATTTCAAACCCAGCTACAGTTACATTACTCGCAGAGATCACAACTGCGCCATACAGACCTTGACCATTGATTACAGATTCGCCATTACTGCTAAACCCATTACCATATAGACTTACAGCTTTATTAACGTTAACGTCTTCAATGAATAAGCCTGGCCCAATACAAATCTTATTGCCAGGATTTGCGGCATCTATTGCTGCTTGGATTGTTGTATAGTTCTGAGGAACTTTTATATTGCATTGTTTAGCCGGAGGCTTCGCAAAATTAATAATGTTTGCGCCGACATTTATTGGGGTTGCGGATGCATTTACTGCAAGAATATTAAATCCAATATAGGAAATAGCCCCCGTAAATAATAGCTTTAATAAGTTAGTCTTAACAATAACTTTCATAAATTTTTCTAGTTGAAATAACATTCTTAATTTTTATAAATCCACTCTAAGCCGAGATAATTACTATTATTATCAACTAGCTCATCGCCCACAATTTTACCGTCATTATTAATACTATAAGCATCTGAGCCATATCCGCCGTTGTTGTCTAGATCAGTCATAACACCGTTTTGCCAAATAAAAGCTTCATCACTATTAAGAGGGGCATTCTCCCCTCTTGTAGCAATTCCGACTACCTGACCTTTATCATTGATCCCTCTGGCGTAGCTAAAGAAGCCACCCAGTGTGCCTATATTTTGCATTTTGCCTTTTTGCCAAATAAAAGCATTGGTGCGCCCATTAGGCAGGTTACTGTAGCCAACTACTTGATTAGAGACGTTGATACCCGTCGCTATAGATTGGGCACCACCTAAAGTTCCTAAATCAGTCATTACACCGTTTTGCCAAATAAAAGCATGCGAATCACCTGTAGTCGTATCGCTTATTCCTACAACAACATTCGAATCATTAATTGCATAAGCCCAGCTTCTGCTACCCCCTAACGTTCCTAAGTTTTGTGCTACTCCGTTTTTCCATAAGCAAGCATTCTCTTGTCCTGAAGAAATCAGACAAGTACCTGCAACCACTCCTTTATTGTTAATGGCTAAGGCTTCAGAATCACTTCCGTTAACTCCCTGTAGCGCTTTCATAACGTTACTCTGCCAAATAAAGCCATATTCGTCCGCACCGTTCGCCGCTACTGAGACACCAACTACTTGTTCTTTATCGTTAATTGCTTCTGCAACACTTAGATTTCCGCCTAGTGTACCTAAATCTTGCCATGCATTGTTGATATATCGATAAGCATGAGTTTGTCCGTTTGAGGTAGTATTATTACCAACGATATGGCCATGATTATTGATATCAATAGCTGGGGTGCTTGTCGAAGTAACTCCCGTCAATGGTTTTGAAGTGATCTTGGTTACAGCATAAGCAATAGGGGATATCAGTAAAGTAAAAAAAGCAAGCGATGCCCCCAACGCAAAGAATTTCTTCATTTTGTCAATTATATCACGCGATAAGTTTAGTTTTTTTGGGTCGCACAATAAAACATTCAGTGACCCCGATACTGAGCTTGAAGACTTCATAGCTTACTCTATCAATTACACTGAAGCCTTGAAGGCATGGTTCTGGTCGCTTGACTGGGATAGGCGCAAAAGGTGCGAACTTTTGCTATTTCCTGATGGTTTTTACGTAACACGCCAGAAAAAAGTTTACACCCCTCGTGTATCACCAATTTACAGAGATAAAAATAGCCTAAGCGTAAGCGCTAAAGCCAACTTTAGAGTGGATGGAGGGCCCAGTGGGACTCGAACCCACGACACCCTGCTTAAAAGGCAGGTGCTCTAACCGGCTGAGCTATGGGCCCATAACCCCTGAATTAACTCCTTACATTATCCGTTTTTAGATCAAAAAGTCAATTAGTGCTTATTGTGTTTCGAACCACCTGTTTTGGGGCGCTGTAACCAGAGCACCAGCAGACAGACGATGGCACTGGCGGCGACTATCAGATCCTGTGCACTTCTGGCTTGATGCCAAAGTGTTGAATCAATGATATTGTGACTGAGACCGGCTGGTAACAGAGGTACTACAAGCAAAGCTCCAAGTAAGCCCACTCCGGCTGCCGGTAGGAGGTTTAGTGCCATTTTGCCTTTGCCATTAACTGTTCTGATCATAAATATTGCGGTTAATAAGACCGGTAGAAGTAGCAGTACGATTTTTACAAAATTATTACCACCACTGTCCGCCAGTTGAGGAACTTTAATAGAGTGCTGTGCTAAGAAGACGTTTGCATCATTAGCTACAAATTGAACCAATACAGCACCAAGGCAAAGACTAAGGAAAACCAGAGCCGCATTTATTCTCAGAATTAATATGGCAACTACGGGTATCAGAGCAATTGCGGCTAGCGTAATAACCGGTGCCGTCATGATCCTACTATAACATGAGCGTTTTGCGGATTAGGCGCCGATTTTATCGGTCAAAGGACGGGCTTTGGCAGCCGTTTCGATATATTCTATTATCTGTTCAGCTACGTTCTTACCGGTGACTTTTTCAACATCGAAGCCCGGGCTGGCATTTACTTCGAGAACCAGCGGACCTTTGGAACTGCGCATCATATCCACACCGCAGATAGAAAGTCCCATAGCTTTGGCAGCTTTTTGAGCCGTTTTGCGCTCTTCAACTGTTAGTTTGACATCTATGCCCTCACCGCCTTGATGCAAATTCGATCTGAAATCATCGTCTAGACTTTGTCTCAGCATACTGGCTACTACTTTACCGTTTACTACAAATGCCCTGATATCAACTCCGGCGCTTTCGGCCACGAATTCCTGGACTAAGAAGCTCACACCCTCCACATAAAAGGCCTGCATCACAGCCAGGGCTGCTTTGCGGGTTTCGGCTAATACTACTCCGTTACCCTGCGTGCCGCGGGCTACCTTAATAATAACTGGGGCTCCACCGACCTGCTCTAACACACCTTCGAAGTCAGCTGTCTCACGGGCAAACACGGTTTTGGGTATTCCAATTCCGCCCTTGGCCAATAACTGCATACTTCTTAATTTGTCTCTGGAGCGTACGATTGCAATCGAACTGGTTGTAGTGAAGACGTTTTGCATTTCGAATTGTCGGACAATAGCCGAACCATAGCGCGTCAAGCTGGAGGCAATCCGTGGAATTATGGCATCCACATCGCGGATTTCACGACCTTTGTAGTGAATTACGGGCTTGCTGCGTTCGAGGGTTACATAACACTTGGTGTAGTTAATTACACGGACTTTATGGCCATGTTTGAGTGCTTCCTCCTTAAGTCGCTTGGTGGAATAATTGCCTGGCCCTTTGGATAATATTGCAATATTCATGATTCTTCTTATTTGCTCGACTTTCGCTCCAAGTATGCCGCCAACGCTTTTTGTTTTTCTGCAGTAAAAGTACCTGTCGCAAGTTGCGGTCCATAGTTGACTTCCAGACAGTACCACAAACCGCTACGATTGTCCTGAATAAAATCCACACCGGCGATTTGTCGGTTAAGTAACTTTGCAGCACTCAGACTGGCAGTTTGAATATTAGCCGGCAAAACCGAAGACTTCACTAATGTTGCTTTGGCTCCCTGAGAAGTATTATTCAAATGTGTTTTGCGAGTTTTTCGAGCTCTTTTAATTACCAGTTCAATTTTGGTGCCAAAAACAAGCACTCTGTAATCTTCATCATTTTCAATAAACTCTTGAGCAATGCATTCTCTATTAAGAAGTGCCAGGCTCTTGCAGGCTTTCTTAAATGACGCTTGATCCTTAATCAGATAATTGTGCTCGCCTTTGCTGCCTTGAGCATCTTTAAGAATAAAAGGCAATTTAAGCTGATCTTCAAGATACTTATAAGATTTTAAAAGTTGCTCCGGTAAAACCAGCAGTGTCAACGGTACCGCAATATTGTTATCGGACAAAATCATATACTGATGAATCTTATTGGTAGCCGGTATGTTGCTCAAAACATCGTCAATGAACGTTATACCGCGTTTTTTAAGATAAGCCGCAGCAGTTCCGGCCAAGTCAACGTGGCGAGTATATGTTTTGAAATACACCAGACCAAAACTGGCAATATCACGTCCGCTTTTTGACAGTGTAATCTGATTGCTAGCTCCGCCAACTTTAAAGCTCAGATCATCATAAGTCGCGTAAGTCAGCTTTAGTTTGCGTCCCTGCTGCTGCAGATTTTTAACAAAATTCTCAATTACCGGTTTATGAGTCATAGACAATAGCAGTACATCCAAACTTTTTTTAGCTTTTTTACGTGACACATCCACCACGAATTTGTTTTGCAGTGTTTTACGACCGATTAGAACCGGGTATCGGTTACTGGATCGATCGGCCAGAGTAAAAGTCGCCTGAATATTTCGTGCAGCCATTTTTAATTTGAGTTTTACGCGATATCGAAATTCGCTCTGCCCAAATGAGTTCTTAACTGAAATAAGTTTGTAATCGCTGGTAGTTATTGTCTGACCACTATGATAAGGTGAGCTTTTACCAAAAAGCTCATACGATAACTGGCCACTTTTTTCCTTAATATTTATAGCCCAGACGGCCGAACTGTCAGCTCCGGTGTCAATTTTGGCCGGCACGGCGTGAACTTTACCGTCTGGCAATGACACAAGCTCAATATTACCGATAGATTGGACTTTTTTCATAAATAAACTAGCAAACTCTAATAAGAGGGCTTACTATATACTCTTAATAAGTTTAAGTCAATAAAAACAAGCCTATTTATTGGCGTTGTAGACCCTGGTAAAAATTAGATAAATTATAGCGGCAACAATCAATAAAATGGTAATCAACAGGGGTATAAAGCCGGATTCATTTAATGATTTGTGCGTCATTTTAAACACTATTATTATGCCTGGAAATGATTAAAGCAAACAATTCTATACCATGATATTGATCTTTTATTATACTTATGCTATAATCAGTGCTATGTCAGCTGAAACAACAACACAACCATATGTTCCTCTAGAAGCACAAACTGCTCACAATGATGAACTAACCGGATTGCCTAATTTAAAAGCTTTTAACCCTCGATTAGATAGACTTATAGAAAGGTTTCCCGGGCAATTCGGATTATTGCTTATTGATCTGGATGACTTAAAGCCAATAAATGATGGTCCGGGTGGCCATGCCGCAGGTAATGAATATATTAAAAACGCCGTCGAAGTTATTAACAGCAACATAAGAAGTGGTGAAGATGAAGATAGGCAGCAGGATATACTTTTTAGAGGTAAAACTTATCGTACCGGTGGTGATGAATTTGTCGTGCTATTAGCCGGAGCCAGATCGGAAAAAGACGTGGAAATTGTTAAGGAACGTCTTCAAAAAGCATTGCACACTGCGAATATACCCGCTTCAATGGGTGGTCGAGCACATAAACCCGATGAAAATCGATCGGATTATCTGAAAGATATTGATAAATTAATGTATGAAAATAAACTTAAGCGTAAGCAGACACAATATGAATATGAACTTAGTAATTCTTCCTTAGTGAAAAGAACCGCTCACAAAGCCGGTAATCAACTATTAAAGTTCTCAGGCATTAAAAAGCCCGTAGTTAGATAAATTTACCAAAACTTTTTGTTAGTATTATGATCAGATTGAAGTTGTCTTAGGAGATCTTGTTGGTGTTTGCTGAGTTTGGTAGGGGTTACCACTGTGATGGTGACGATTTGAGCACCACGACTGTTGCCGCGTAGGTGTGGCACACCGTGATTTGATAATTTGAAATCAGAGCCGGATTGGGTGCCGGCGGGTACTTTCATTCTGACCGGACCATCAACGGTATCAACATCAATCTCAGTGCCTAAGGCTGCCTCTACCATACCGACGCTTTCATCGCTTAATATTAGGTCGCCTTCTCTGGTAAATTTCTTGTGTGGTTTAACTCTTATATTTACATAAAGATCACCCTTGGGACCGTTAGCGATGGCTTCGCCGTGCTCGCGTAGTCTTATCGTGGCACCATCATCAACACCAGCCGGTATTTTGAGCTGAACGGTTTGTTTCTTGGTTTGGGTACCTTTGCCGTGACAAACGGTGCAAGCCTTCTCGGGAATTTTACCGCTACCGTGACATTTAGGACAAATACTAGCCTGCTGAATATTACCAAAAACTGTGCGTGTCACACTGATGACTTGGCCAGAGCCTTCACATTGATCGCAGGTTTTAAGCTCATAGCCGGGTTCTACGGTTTTACCTTTACAATGTTCGCAAGTATCCTGAATAGTTAATGTCAGATCTACCTCCGTGCCGAAAACAGCCTCTTCAAAACTTATTTCAACGCTGGTTTCAATGTCACGGCCGCGGGCTTGCCGGCGTTGGCTGTGAGTTGAGCTGCCGCCAAAAAAACTGCTAAAGATGTCGCCCAGACCGAGATCACCGAAGTCGAAGTTGATATTCTGGCCCTGACCAGTGGCACCGTAGCCGGCAAATGGATTTCCACCGGCACCACCGCCAACGCCGGCATGCCCGAACTGATCATAGCGTTTCCTTTTGTCATTATCCTTGAGGATTTCGTAGGCTTCGTTAATTTCCTTAAACTTAGCTTCATCGCCGCCTCTGTCAGGATGATGTTCAACAGCTGCTCGACGAAAGGCTTTTTTGATTTCATCAGCCGAAGCATCCTTCTTGACTCCCAAAATATCGTAATAGTCTCGCGTAGTTGCCATGGTTATATTTTACCAATTAAGTGTTACTAAAATGGGAGCGTTTTATTTCTTTTTGTCGTCTATGACTTCACCTTCCAGAGGTTCGTCTTTGGAATCAGATTTCTTATCTTTATCATCAGTTTCTTCAGAATCTGATTTAGTTTCAGTAGATTCCGGGTTGGATTGTTCGTACATCTTAGCGCCAATCGGCATAAGCTTATCATTCAGTTCTTTGGCAGCGTTTTCCAAGGAATCCTTATCGGCTTTTTCATCAGTTACAACTTTTTTAGCTGAGTCAATTGCTTCATTAAGAGTCTTCATATCTTCATCGGCAATCTTGTCACCGCTGTCTTTCTTCAATTTTTCGGCTTGGTAAACGGCGCTATCTAATAGATTACGGGCTTCGACAGTTTCCTTTTTGGCCTTATCTTCATTGGCATGAGTTTCGGCTTCTTTGGCCATTCTTTCAACTTCAGTCTTATCCAGATTGCCGGACCCACTGATGGTAATACTCTGCTCTTTGCCACTACCTTTGTCTTTGGCAGTTACATTTAGAATTCCGTTGGCATCTATATTAAAAATCACTTCAATCTGAGGAATTCCTCGCGGCGCGGGTGGAATACCATCCAGAATAAACCGACCAAGAGATTTGTTACCTTCGATCATTTCACGCTCGCCTTGAGCTACATGAATTTCTACTTGCGGTTGATTGTCAGCCGCAGTCGAAAACACTTCAGATTTACTAGTTGGAATGGTCGTGTTTCGCTCAATTAACTTAGTCATAACTCCGCCCATGGTTTCAATTCCCAGGCTAAGAGGCGTTACATCCAGCAACAATACATCCTTAACATCACCTTGCAGTACGCCGCCTTGAATAGCTGCACCAATAGCTACAACTTCGTCAGGGTTGACACCTTTCATCGGAGCTTTACCGAAGATTTTCTTAACTTTTTCCTGAACTATCGGCATGCGAGTCATGCCACCAACCAGAACTACGGCATCAATATCTGCGGCCTTAAGTCCGGCATCTTTCAAAGCTTTTTCGCAAGGTGCAACCGTCTTATCAATTAAGTCACCAACTAAACTTTCCAGTTTGGCTCGAGTCAGTTTGTGTTCAAAATGCTTAGGCCCTTCAGCGTCAGCTGTCAAAAATGGTAAATTAACGTTAACTTCTTGGGCACTACTAAGTTCTATCTTGGCTTTTTCAGCTTCGTCCCGCAGGCGTTGCATAGCGGCTTTATCGTCACTGATATCAACTCCGTGTTCTTTCTTAAATTCTTCGACGAAGTAGTTAACAATGGTGCGGTCAAAATCGGCACCGCCCAAGTGCGTATCGCCGTTGGTGCTTTTAACTTCGAAGACACCGTCACCCAACTCCAGAATTGAAACATCAAATGTACCGCCTCCCAGATCGTAAACGGCAATTTTTTCATCTTTCTTATCAGCTTTGTCTAGCCCATAAGCCAGTGCGGCGGCGGTCGGCTCATTTATAATACGCTTGACTTCCAGACCGGCGATTTTACCGGCATCTTTGGTTGCTTGACGCTGAGAATCATCGAAATATGCAGGAACTGTTATTACAGCTTCGGTGACTTTGTCGCCCAGGAAACTTTCAGCATCGGCTTTCAGTTTACCAAGAATAATAGCGCTAATTTCTTCAGGGCTGAACTCTTTGTCACCCATTTTAACCTTAACGCCATTACCGCTCTTAATAATCTCGTAACCCATTAATTTGAGATCGCGCTGGACCTCTTGGTCACTAAATTTGCGGCCAATTAAACGCTTAACTTCATAAATTGTGTTTTTACTATTGGTAACTTGCTGACGGCGAGCCACTTGGCCAACCAATCGTTCACCAGTTTTATTTACAGCTACAACAGATGGAGTTGTTCGATTGCCTTCGCTATTAGCAATAATTTCCGGCTTACCGGATTGCATCACAGCCATAGCCGAATTAGTTGTACCGAGATCAATACCAATTATTTTGCTCATCGGGGTAAATTTGCCTTTCTTTAGTTAGCACTCATAGATAACTATTGCTAGTTTAATAAATTAGCACTCAGGTGTCAAGAGTGCCAAATGTTGTTACTTTTGCAATTTTACTTTGACCATGGCATGGCGTATCACATCATCGCCAATTTTGTACCCGGCTTGTAGTTCTTCACTGATAATTTCATGTTGCCCGTCACCTTCCTCCATACTAACCGCTTCATGTAGATGCGGATCGAAGTGCTCACCAACAGTTTTAATTTTCTTCACACCTATATTTGATAGAGTTTCTTCAAATTGTTTAACTATGGCTTGGACTCCTTTGATATAGTCGTTACCCTCAAGTTCTTTGGGCAAATGCTTAAGAGCCCGATCAAAATTGTCTATTACTGGCAGTAAATCATGTACAACACTGGCCTTTGTTCGGTTTGTCAGATTAGAAATATCTTCTTGATGCCGGCGCCGCAGATTTACAGCATCCGCCCGCTCACGTTGCAATGCTTCTGTTAATTCCTGAATCTGTTGCTGGTTATCATAAGCAACAGTGTCAGTTTGAATTTTAGGTTTACGTTTTGCTTTAGGCACCTAAAATCTCCCTTAATTCAACCTGTTCTCTTAGTGCAAAATCTTGAAGTAATTTTACATGTTCTCTTACCAAGCCTTCCCCTAGAGCTATGGCGTCTTCAATTTCACCAATTGGCATATCAAGAGATCTAAGCGCATGTCTGGCAAATAATGTTCGTCTTTCATGGTCTATGAAGCGGCTGGTTTTATGATCTATATATTTACCACCAAGTATACCGAAAACTACATCGGCACCTTCGTCTACTCTTTCCTCTTCATAACCAGGATTTTCCCAATGTCTAGGCATAGAGCATTTCTTCAAGTTCTTGGCCAGCTCTGGAAACCAGATTCATGACTTCGCGGTAACTTTGTCGGGTTGGTCCAAGTGTTCCAATGTAGCTGCGGTCACTGAAGGGGCTGCGGAAGCGGCCAATTATTAGAGTGCAGCCGGCAGAGCGACCAATTGGGTTTTCGGCACCGATGTAAACACTAAGCGGTTGATTAGGTGCCGCTTCACGCAGCCACGGCTCAAGATTATCCAATAATTGAGCAACCTGCTGCACCTGCATGCCACCCACGAACTCCGGTTGGCCGAAGAGATTACCAAGCCCGCTCATGTAAAGTTGATTACCGATGGTGGCAATACCGAGATTGTGGGTTAGCTCTACCAGGGTATCGACAGCGTTACGGATCATACGCTCCGGCGCACCTGCGTTTTGGACTCGAGAAATTAAAGCTCGTTCGCCGCGGACTTCCGGTAGCATGTTATTGGGACTGGCGCTGATATTATTTACATAAAATCGATAGCCTTTGTCAGTTGGTACACGCCCGGCACTGGTGTGCGGTTGAGATATAAAACCCTGACGTTCCAATTCAGCCATTTCAGCGCGAATAGTTGCCGAGCTAACTTTGAAAGCTTTGGCCAGCAAGCTGCTGCCAACCGGACTGGCGACTTCAGCATATTGCTCAACAATTGCGCTTAAAATATTAGTTTGTCTATCCGTCATATAAATCCTTAAAACTTCAGTTATTATAAGGGTTTTAGCACTCAGTAGTCAAGAGTGCTAAGTTAAACTGCGTCAAGTTTAATAAGATGGTTTTGTATATCGCTGGCTAATCGCTTGGCAATGTTTCGGGCCCCTTTATCATCGTTCATAGCGTGTTTTTTGGACTTTGTAATAGATTCGATTTTATCAAAAGTATTGTTAAGACTATCGTTGATTAAGGCAATATAGTAGTTGGTATTCAGCAACTGTTCAATTTCCTCCAACGCGGTTTGCAGTCTGAGGCGCGAGTCCGCTGCATCAACAACATCACCATATCGGCGGCTCAAACGTTTTTGCCAGGTTTCAAAATCCGGTGGCAATAAAAACACTGCCATGACATTTTCATCCAAAGTTTTATACTCAGCGACACCTTGAACTTCAATATCAGTCATGGCAATTTTGCCCTCGTCATGGGCGGCTTGAATTTCGGCCAAACTTGTTCCATACAAATTACCACTGTATGTTTTAGCTTCAATAAACAACTGATCATCCAACATTCGGGCGGCTTTAGCCTGATCTATAAAATGATATTCCCGACCATCTTTCTCTATTACCCCGTGATTAATGCGTGGCGGTCTTGTGGTATGAGAAATAATATGATGATAATTGCTGGTGGCCAGTAATTTATCCTTAAGTGAATCTTTGCCAGCACCGGTTGGACCGACTAATAGTAGAATGGGTGTCTGCTTGACTAAGTTGACTGCTTTATCGCTAGGTCGGTAAGTTGCCAGTTTATTAGCAAGTACGCTATCCATTGGTTAGTTATACCAAGCAATCAAAGTTTGAAGCAAGTCGGACCCAGTTTTACTCCCGTCGCAACATAACTGTGAAGGCCTCAGCCGGAATCTCAACTTTACCAAATTGTTTAAGGCGCCGCTTGCCTTTTTTCTGCTTAGCCAATACTTTTTTCTTACGGGTAACATCGCCGCCATAAAGCCCAGTCGTTACATCTTTGCGATATGCACTAATGTCTTCGCGGGCAATAAATTTACCCCCAATAGCTGCTTGTAGCGCCACTTGGAAATTTTGTCTGGGTATAATCTCCTTAAGTTTTTCTACTATTTCACGCCCTAATTTTTGAGCTTCACCTCTGTGCACCATAACACTTAAGGCATTGACTATTTCGCCGGCTATATAAAAATCCAAACGCACTAAATCTTCAGTGCGATAGTTATCTAATTCGTAGTTAAATGATCCGTATCCCTTAGTCAAACTCTTAAGCAGATCGTAAAAATCGGTCAATAAATTAGCTAGTGGGGCTTCAAAGTCGATTACGGCTTGCTGATCAATGTATGACAAATTTTTCTGTTGACCACGCTTGCCACTAATCAATTGAAGAACCGGTCCAATATATTGCTGGGGTAGTATTAACTCGCCTTTTATCCAGGGTTCGAGGATCTCTTTAATCTTAGCCGGATCCGGTAAATCAGCAGCACTTTTGATATCAATAGTATCACCGCTGAGTAACTCAATCTGATAGTCCGTTGATGGATTGGTAATCACCAAGTTCAGATCGTATTCCCGCTCAAGACGCTCCCTGACTATATCCATATGCAGCAGGCCCAGGAAGCCAACTCGCATGCCAAATCCTAATACTGGCGAACTTTCCGGTTCAAACCTTAAGGCACTATCGCTTAAACTTAACTTCTCAATGGCTTCTCTGAGTTCCTGATAATGCTCATTGCTCTCCGGGAAGAAACCGGCATATACAAATGGCTGGATATCCTTGTAGCCGGGCAGTTGTTCAGTGGCAGGTTGATTGGCCAGAGTTATAGTGTCACCAACTTTGGCATCGCGGGTCGTTTTAAGATTTGTTACAAGGTAACCGATTTCTCCGGCCTGAAGCGAAGTAGTTGGTTTCATCTCCGGGTTCAGGAAGCCTACTTCGAGCGCAACACCATTAGCGCCGGTGGCCATCATTTGAACCGCATTATTTTGTTTTATTTCACCATCAAAAAGCCTGACATATAACACTACTCCACGGTAATCATCATAATAACTGTCAAAAATAAGCGCTCGGGTGGTTTTATTTTTAGATGACTTAGGCGAGGGTATGTCACTGATTATGCGATTTAAAATAGCTTCCACGCCAGCTCCCGTTTTGGCCGAAATTTGAATAATAGATTCGAATTCACAACCTAATAAATTTACGATTTGAGCGCTAACACCTGGGATATCGGCCGCCGGTAAATCAATTTTATTAAGGATCGGAATAATTTTCAGATTAGCGGCCAGGGCCAGATATACATTGGCCAAGGTTTGAGCCTGGATTCCTTGGGTGGCGTCGACCACTAGCAGCGCACCTTCACAAGCTTCCAGACTTCGCGACACTTCATAACTAAAATCCACGTGCCCCGGAGTATCAATTAGATTAAGTTCATTTTCCTGATAATTCATCCGCACTGGTGCCAATTTAATAGTGATCCCCTTCTCACGCTCCAAGTCCATACGATCTAGTATTTGAGCCTTCATGTCACGTTTCTGAATAGTTCCGGTGAGCTCCAGCAAACGATCGGCCAAAGTAGATTTACCATGATCAATATGAGCAATGATACAAAAGTTTTTAATCTTATCCTGGTTCATGGTTCGAAGCGAATCGGTTTAAGAATTAATTTACGAACCCTTGCAAAAATTGGTCTGACTTCTTCCAGATCAAATAACGCTGAAACTGAAATATGCACCGCAAACGTTACTGCAGTAATTAAAATAAGTTTACTGCCAAGTGTGAAAAATCCGCGGTCATTAAAACCTAGGGGATATAGCGAAATCATGGCAAAGGCCGCCAACACACTAAATCCCGAAACCGAAATTGTTCGCCAGACTCCACCCCAGAAACTTACATCAAATAGTCGGTGATCACGTTTCAGCATTATTGCTCCAAGAATAAATACTTCGACCGCCGCCACAATAGATTGGGCCATTGCCAATCCATTTACCCCATAGCCATAAGGAGCCGGGCGGGCCAAGGTAACTGCCAGGAAAACATTGAGGGCAATCGTAAAAAGTGATACGAAAAGCGGTGTTTTGGTATCTTTTTGGGCATAAAACCAACGCGATATTATTGAGTATTGGATCCTGAAGAAAATAGCCACCACCAAAAAGCCAAAGATGGTTGCGATTTGCGGACTGCCGTTGGAATAAATCATTCTAGCCAGATAACCTCGACAAAAATAACTTAAAATACAAATCGGAGCACTAATCCAAATCATGGCTCTCAGCACCATCAAAAAATCTTTACGGAATAAGTCTGGCCGGCCCTGGCTTAGACGGGCATTAAGTCGTGGAAAGGCTGCCGTAGAAATAGTTGTTCCGATAAGTAATATTGGCGCCGTACTTAAAATAAATGCGTTACTGTAGTAGGTAATGTTACCAGGTCCCAAATTGCTGGCGATATGGGTCTCCACAATCACTTCAACCTGGTCTATACCCTGATCAAGCGAGCGAGGCGGCAAGTTATACAAAATTGTGTGGAAATCTTTACTTTTCCAAATAATCCGCGGCCGCCAATGAAAATTTAATTTCCATAAACCAATAACTACAACAATCAGCTGTAAAACAGCGCCGGCAAAGGCGCCAATTCCCAGGCCTACCAAGCCAATATTATGTTTAAAAACAAAAATACTGATAATTATAGTCAAGTTATAAAATAGCGGCGCGATGGCATAGAAAAAAAAGCGGCCCATTGTTTGCTGCACGCTAGTCAGTACTCCCGAAATACTAAACAACAGGGGATTCAAAGCCAGAAAGCGCATTATTGTCACAGCCGTATTGAGCTGTTCGGGAGATAAACCAGGCGCTACTACATGGCTAATTAAAGGTTTGGCAAAAACTAGAATTACGACAGCTACTACCGCCATGACTATGGTTAGAAGATTCATTAGGGATGCCGATAATTCCCACATTCCTTTTTTATCGCCGCGGTGCATACGGTCAGATAATACTGGCATAAAAGCTACGCCCAGTGCACCGGCCGCTAATGTGAAGAATAATAAATCTGGAATATTAAAGGCTGCGAAATAAGCATCGGTACTATGCGGTCCGGTAGTTGGAAAGTTGGCATTAACCAATTTAGTGCGCAAAAAGCCCAGTAATTGTCCTATAAATGAAGTGGCGATGAGCAAAGTAGCAGCATTACTTATGCTGATTCGGCTTCTTCGCTTAGTAGCTGCAGTGTCGGGAAGATTCATTAAATATATATTCTTGGCATCAGGTTACCAGACTAGTATAAAGCAGCTGCCTGATTCTCGACAGGTTAAGAACTACAATTAGTACAAGGCGGCAGCTTGAGGTAGTTTGGAGCCTTTTAGTACAGTGATTACTTCGTCGGCGTTGACTGTTTCTTTTTCGAGCAAATGATTCTTAAGGTTTTCAAGCTTGTCTAAGTTAGCCTTAATGACAATTCGCGCTCTGTTGGCAGCTTCAGTAATTAGGTTTTCGACTTCATCGTCAATTACTTTGGCTGTCTCATCGGAATAATCACGCTCATGCACTAACCGGTCAATCATCATACCGTCATCGACATGGAAAACCTGGTCGCGTAACTTATCGCCCATACCCTGATTGATAATCATATCCCGGGCCAATTCGGCTGCCTTCTGCAAATCATTGCCGGCGCCGGTTGTAATGCGATCTTTCCCCAAAATGACTTCCTCGGCAATGCGTCCGCCCAAACCTCTGGCTAACATGTCTTTGAATTGAATTAGCGATGCAAAAGTCCGATCTTCCGGAGGAATAAACCATGTCACACCCCCGGTGCCGCCACGCGGAATAATCGTGACTTTGTGAACCGGGTCGCTGTCAGGTAAAACATGTCCAACTAAAGCGTGTCCGGCTTCATGATAGGCGGAGGTAACTTTGTCGGCATCAGTCATAACCTTGCTTTTACGCTCCGGACCAATGGCAACTCGTTCAAATGCTTCGGTCACATCACTTTGGTCTATTTCATTATGGGAATTACGCGCCGCAATGATGGCCGCCTCATTAGCAATGTTTGCCAGATCAGCACCGGATGACCCGGCCGCTTTGGCGGCTAGCGAGTCAAGATCTACGCCCTTGGCTACCGGCTTCTTGGCGAAATGTACCTGTAAAATGGCTTCGCGGTCCTTGCGATCAGGCAAGCCGATATTAACGCGGCGGTCAAAGCGGCCGGGTCGCAGCAATGCCGGATCCAATACATCTGACCGGTTAGTAGCAGCCAAAACTATTACGTTTTGACCCTGTTCGAAACCATCCATTTCAACCAGAATTTGATTCAGTGTTTGTTCACGCTCATCATGACCACCACCCATACCGCTACCTCGTCTTCGACCGACTGCATCAATTTCATCAACGAAGATAATGCATGGCGCGTTTTTCTTTGCTTTGGCGAATAAATCTCGGACTCTCGAGGCGCCAACTCCAACGAACATTTCTACGAATTCCGAACCGGAAATACTGAAAAAAGGTACATTAGCTTCCCCAGCTACTGCCCGAGCTAGCATTGTTTTACCGGTTCCCGGTGGGCCAACCAACAAAACGCCTTTGGGAATTCGAGCACCCATTCCGGCAAACTTCTTAGGAAATTTAAGAAATTCCACAACTTCTTCTAGATCTTGTTTGGCTTCTTCGGCACCGGCAATTTCCTTAAATGTGGCCTTATCTTTTTCATTGCCATATAGCCGAGCCCGGCTTTTGCCAAAACTTAAAGCTTGATTGCCCTGACCCTGGGCGCTTTTGAGCATGAAATATAAGAAGCCGGCAATAATAACTACCGGGATAATTGAGGTTGCAA
Source organism: Saccharimonadales bacterium (SeqCode) (assembly GCA_035479135.1). Lineage (GTDB taxonomy): Bacteria > Patescibacteriota > Saccharimonadia > Saccharimonadales > UBA4665 > DATIIY01. Next base: position 174,978 of record DATIIY010000003.1, on the reverse strand, counting down.
GACTCAAAAATGCCGAATTTCCACTGGATACTGATTTATATTCCACAGTCGTCTTACTCGTATTAAAACCCTGCTCCTTCAGGCTGGAGTTGGCGTCCACATAAGTCTTGAGAGTCGCGTGACTCTCACCTTTGGGAGTGATCGTCAGCTCGTTACTTGATACTACTATTTTACTATATTTGCCGGCGTTAGTGTCATTGATAGCGGTGGTAGATGGAATTTCCTTAAGTGAACTGGGCTGCTTGTAAGCAGCAGCAATAATTAAGCCAAACAGTACCAACAGGACAATAAACCCAGCATTTTTCATGCTGCGCCGATTATTGCCGGGTGAGCGACGTTTAATACCGCGTGAATTGTTATCCATTAGATTACAATTATAGCTCCATTGACAAATTTTGCCTAGCGCTCTTAGACCGTGAGTGCCAAATAATCATCATAAACCCTCAAGCTAAGCCCATCCAGAATTGGAAATACTTTGCCCGGTGCCGCAACTTTGGCAGCCACCACCAATCTTTCCAATATTTTCCTATCAAAACTACGACAACCATGCGATCGCAACCAAGCCGCCAAAACCTCCTTGGATACTTGATGCGGCAAACTGTTAAACCATTGTCGATTCAATCCACCTTTAAACGTTTGGTCTTGCAATTTAGTAGAAATAAGTTCATCGAGCTGATTGTTTACAGATGTCATGTCGGCAATTATCTGCCACAATTTATTTTTGGATTCTTCATCAAACTTAGATAATAACCGCCGACGCACATAATTTCGAAGATAAACTATGTCTTCATTAGTACTATCTTCACGCCAAATAAGTCCCTGATCTTTGGCATAAGTAACGAGCTCGGATTTGGAAACCTGTAGCAACGGCCGGACCAATTCTGTACGACTTGTCAAAGAACTTAAACCTTTTCGACCGCTGCCTCGCAGTAAATTAATAATGGCAGTTTCGAGTACATCATCGCGGTGATGCGCGGTCATTATAGCTTCCGCACTAGCAGCTTGCATAACACTTTTTAGGAATTCATAACGTACTTGTCGGGCGCGAGCTTCGCCGGTTCCGGCTCCCAAATGACTTTCATGAAAAACAAAAGGCAACCCATAATTTTGCGATGCTAACTGAACCAATTGGCGATCAGCCACCGAGTCTTCCCTTATTCCATGATCCAAATGTGCCACCGTTAACTTCCAATTTTTATCTTTTTGTTTCTGATTATTTAATATATGCAATAGCGTCATTGAATCCACGCCACCACTTACGGCAATCACATAGACACCTGGCTTTGGCAACACAATTTCCATTCCTCTTATTGTAACAACCAACTGGTCAACAGATGTAAACAATGCTATATTAAGCTCTGCTTTGCACCTATGGCGGCGTAGCTCAGCTGGTTAGAGCGCAGGACTCATAAGCCTGAGGTCAGTGGTTCAAGCCCACTCGCCGCTACCATTTCGCTTATACTAATTGACTTGTATATTTCTTTGTGTATAGTCATGGGAAGTTATTAAAAACAAAAAATAAATGAAAATTAAAAAGTTAAATATTCAAGGATTCAGCCATCAAATATTAATGATGGCAGTTGTCATTATTATAGCTATTGTTGGAGCTGGCTACATTGTCATTACACACGCTTCTACACCTAACCCAGCATACCCAAATTACTGTAGTTATAAGGTAATCTGGTCTACAGCAGGTGTATACAATGCACCAAATGGATACGTTACTAAATACAAATATTACGGTAATTCAGTAGCTGCTGTACCACTTCCAAATAATCCAAATTGGGATGCTGTTCTAGTTTCTGGCGGAGGTTGGGCTTATATGAAAGCTGCGTCATTACAAGGACCAATTGGTTATTGCGATATACGTATTCCAAATGCAGTGCCTGCTGGCACTTCGGGTTCTACAACTAGCGGTTCGGGAACTCCATCTAGCACTTCCACCTTATATATAAATCAGTCACTATATGCTAATCAATCACTTTACAGCTCAGATGGGAGCCATCAGTTAATACTTCAGCCTGACGGTAACTTAGTCCTATATAACAATTCCGGTGGTGGTCATGTATATATATGGCAAAGTAATACCTACGGCCGATCAGCCGGACATTTAATCATGCAGCCGGACGGTAACTTAGTACTATATGATGCCTCCGGTGCATATGATTGGCAGTCCAATACTTATGGCAGCGGTAGCAACAACTACCTGGTAGTACAACCAGATGGCAATATGGTGGTATATAAAACTGGTGGTGGCTATGTATGGCAAAGTAATACTTACGGTAGATAAATGAAGTCTTTTCTTGAAGCAATTCAAACCTCAAAGTCAATTTTTTCGAGAATTTAAAAAGCCCGGTGGTTTAGGCCGGGCTTTTCGTTAGGTGAGCTTTATAGCTTATTGATTATGCGGTCTATTTTGCTAAATGGACCGCTATCAGCAGCAGTAATCAGCTCGAACGCTAGGCCGTTTGGGGCTTTCATGCGTTGCTCCTGTTTTTTTGAAATGATTTTTGTTTGTGATCACGAAACACTATTTATTATACATGAATTTGTTATTTTGTCAAACTATGTTTTTGTTTCGCCTGATCTGGCCATATCATAACTCTTATGCCAAGAAGTTTGCAATAGCTAAACTATACCGTTACGTTGTAGTTTTTACTGACTTGGACGATAACCGAGTTAAAAATACTGCTGTAATCAGTAAAATTACGGAAATAATAATCAAAACGACATTAACATGGTGCTTAGGCGTAGCTGCAGATGCATTAACTGGCTGGGTTGTTGAAGTAGTAGTGCCGGCTGATAAATTCACAGTTGCTAGAGACGAGGCGTGCAAAGTTATACCATTCTGGCTATTCAGAATCGATGTGCTGGTTCCTGGTTGCACGCTACTCGATGGAGCTCCGGTGGTCAATGGCTTCACGCTTGATTGCGGATTATTAGTATTAGACTGCGATGAAGAGTTGCCGGAAGCAGAAAGTTCAGAGGACATGACGTCTATTGTAAACTAATCTCTAAATTATATTTAGCTTAATAAAACTCCGCCATCCACCACTATCTGACTGCCTGTCATATATGATGACATATCACTGGCCAAAAATAGCGCCACTGTACCAATCTCATCTGGCTCACCTATTCGGTGCATTGGTATTTTGGCTAGAAAAACTTTATTTGAGGCGGCCAGTTGTTCAGCCGAAGCACCTTGGCTTATTGCCGCAACCCCAGGGGTGGCAATACCGCCTGGTGCAATAGCATTGACCCAAATTTTATGTTCGGCTAGTTCCAGCGCGGAATTCTTGGTAAATCCCCAGACTCCGTGTTTTGAAGCGTCATAGTGGGCCAAACCAATCATTGACGGGTGCAAGGCATCGATTGAAGTAATATTAATAATTTTGCCGCCGCCTTGCTGTTTCATGATTTGCGAAGCATATTTAGTTGTCAGGAAAACGCCCCTTAAATTAATATGCATGACTTTTTCAAACTGATCCTCTGTCATATCGGCTACCGGTGCCGGCGGATAAATACCGGCATTATTCACCAAAATATCGACCGATCCAAATTTATCTTTACAAACACGAACCATCTGTTTGACGTCTGCCTCGCTTGAGACATCAACCCTTAGTGCTTCAGCTGTCCACCCTTTGTCAGTAAGCTCTTTGGCAGTAGTCCGAGCAGTTTCTTCATCTGTATCAGCAATCAAAACTTTGGCGCCAGCTTCAGCCAGGCGGTAAGCGATTCCATAACCAATGCCTTTGGCGCCGCCGGTAACAATGGCTGCCTTACCTTTTAAATCTAACAACTCCTGAAATTGCTTCATCAGATCTTTAATTATACTCTGATGTAAATGAATAATGTTCTGCTATTTAGAGCCCTAGGATTTGTTGCTTCTTGGCGTCGAACTCCTGCTGGGTTATTAATCCTTGCTCTTTAAGTTGTCCTAATTTTTCTATTTGTGCAACTTCGTCAACCGGTGGTTGTGACGGTTCCGGCGCGCTTGTCTGTTGCGATTGTTCCTGACCATCCCAGCGCCTGGCTTGCCGACGGCTGACATTATTAGATACGGCAGTGGCTGTTCCGGCAATGGCTGCGGTGCGTGCCACACCTCTTAGTAATCCTGGCATAGTGTTCTACCCCTTTCCTTCATTTAATTCATCGGCAGCTTCGGGATGAATTCGCCCCTCAGCCACTAAAACACCATTTGCTTCAATAATAGCCTGTTTTAGAGGTTTGGCCCAAAGTTGCTCGATAACTAGCAGTCCGACACTGGTATTTTTCTCAATCAAATCATCCACTTCTTTGATATCCTGATAAGTTATTAGTGATTTATCTACAGGGTATTTTCTGACAAACTCGAGGATATAATCATTTCCGACTTGATTTAAGTCTAATACGTCAATTTCTCCTTTGTCATTCTTCTGGATCAAAGCCAGTGTCAAAACGCTTATAATTCCGGCGTCAATTACTTTGGTCAATGCTTTTAAGATGTTGCCGTTGAAATTGTTACCCTCAAAACCTACGATAATATAATCAATTGGACCTCGCACGCTGCCTCCTTAAGATAAATAATAGTTGAAGATGAGCTCTTCACACTATGCTAATTCTTACAGTTAATAACAATTTTGTTTGAGTTCATTATCACACTAATTACCTATTTAGTAAACTTAGTGTTATTTTAAGCTTGTGCTTGGCGGTGGCCGGCTTTGGTTAGCCAGCTAACAAAAATGTTATGTATGGTTGTACTGTCATAAAGTTCACCGTTATCGTAATACTTCTTGTCAATTTTGAGTTGGCTGGGATATAGCAGCAGCGCTTCAGTCTGCCAGCCACCGATACCGCCGTGGTTGCCAACTAGTTCTTCGAACGCATACACTTCGCCTGAATTGAATTGCATGGCCGAAATAATCTGTAAATCCGGAGCATTCGGATCCGTAGCGATATTCAGCAGTTCCTGAATGCGTATATTTTTATATATTCTGAGCGGATCAGTGCCAGCTACTTTTCCAGTCATTAAATTAATTTGGCCATGCTTGCTTATCATGATAGGGTTTTTATTTTCATCCATAACCAGTACCAGACCGATACCCTTAGTTTTCAGAAGTTTATCAATTAACCCCGGATACTTATTTTCAATTTGTTGCCGTGTGGGGCGACTGGCAAACTGCTTAAGCCAGACATTGCCTAGATTCCCTGAACCAGTGACCACAAGCTCAACTTTTTCCGAGGAAACTTTGTCTGAAGATTTTGTCTTCTGACTGTAAGAGCTATCCAACTTGCGGGATGCAGATCCGGTAATACCCTTGCCCGATCCTGATTGAGCTAATAATGTTCGTGGGATACTCTCTTGCTCGATTGGAGCGGTTGAAGAATGTATTGCATCGGTGCCTATCAGATCGCCCAAAACCATTTCCAGGCTATTACCGTCATTCAAAGTTTTAAAGGTTGGGCCTTGGCTTTGTCCATGATCCGATACGAACACAACATGATAAGGGCGCGGTGTGCTTAATGCTGCCCGGGTTAGAATACCAACTATATTGTCCAAACCACTTAGCGCTGCCATAGACTCCGGCCGAGCCAATCCGGCGTGATGGGCAATTTCATCATAATCCAGATAATCCACATAAATTGAATTTGTGCCCTGCATCATTTGATCTACCACAATTGTGGTCTGTAAATCTCTAAGCAGCACATTGGTTCCGGCGCGAAGTAAAATGTAACTGCCTTTTCTGGGAACACGAGGTTGAACATCTCTGATTCGCTGGCGCTGCCCCTGATAAATTTCCTTTATCATTTCGCCTATCGACAAAATGAAAACCCGCATGAAGCCATATAGACTGGAGAAATAATCCGTATAATCGCTCATCACGCTAATTGATTTACGGTCGCCGTTAAGTTTGCTTATAACCATAATGTTGCTGGGAGCATCACCGGAAAACAAATTGCCGATACTAATTCCGCCGTCAGCCAACAATCCTCGTCCATTACTTAGTCGTTGTTCGATCAAGGCCGCGCCTTTGGACTGATTGGCTACTACCAGCTCATCGGTTTTTCGTTCGTACCACCGGAAAGCTGGAATTCCCAAGTGAGATCCATGCAAAATCCCAGCCTGCGAAGCCGGTGTAGTTGATGGTAATTGAGTGTTCCAGGCAGTAAAATTATAGGCGCCGCTGTCAATTATCTTTTTGATATTTGGCAGATTGCCGGCATTTAATTGCCATTTCAGTACTGGGGCCGAAACACCGTCCAACTGAACGAAAACAAAACCTGCCGTTTTAGTTTTGATAGATTTTTTCTTTTTGGACCGTTTGATCGCCTGCTGTAAAAAGTAGTCATGTGACTGAGCAATTATCACCCACTGTAAAATTGTTACGATGGCGGCGTAGACCCATGACGCTATCAGACTACCAATGAAACTTACATTCTCGATTCCCGGTACTAGCTCTAATGCACCCCAAACGATAAATGAAAAACCAAACAAACTGACCAGCAGGATACCCAACACTCCCAGAAATTTTGCAATTAGCGAAAATATCGGCTGAATCAAAATTTGAATAATTTGTATAAGAATAACGACAATTAAAATACTGACGCTATTTTCCGCACTAATAGAGGTAAAAACATTGAGCACTACGGCAAGTAATAAAGCACTCACCACTGAATAGGCAATGTACTGCAATGGTGTGGCCCGAAACGTGTATCTCATCTACCGAGTACACTACACTTAAAACTGCAATTTATAAACTGAAACTTTGAATTAACTGGCGGGGAGTTCGACAGTGAAGGTAGTACCGTGGCCGGGTTTGCTTTTTACAGAGATTCGGCCGTCATGCCGCTCGACAATTTGTTGAGCAATCGCCAGCCCGATGCCGTAGCCTCCGGCATCGGGTTTGTTACGTGACGAATCAGCTCTATAAAATCGGTCAAAAATGTAAGGTAAATCTTTTGATTTAATACCTTCGCCATAGTCTTTGATGCTCAACAAAACCCGTTTTGACTTTGAATTAGAGAGAATTTCAATTTTGCCTTTTTTGGAACTGAACTTAATAGCGTTATCGAGCAATATCACCATCACTTGTTCCAGACGCTGTTTGTCACCAGTGACTTTAATATCTGCTATATTGTCCTCGATAGAAATAGCCTTAGCTTGAGCAGCCGGCAACACACGATTAATGGCCTCGGTGACTATGGCTTGCAATGACACCTCGTCAGCTTTAATATTGCTATTATCTTGCGTTGCTAAACTTAACAAACCATCTGTTAATTCTCGAAGGTGCTGAATATCTTCAGCATTGCTTCTGATTACTTCTTTGGCTTCGGGCAAGCTTATTTTTGATTTTCTCAGTGCCACATCGTTAGTTACTAACATTGAGGCTAAAGGCGTACGCAGTTCATGTGAGGCGTCTGTTACAAAGCGGCTTTGGCTGGCCATAGCATTTTCAATCGGTGTAAGTGTCCTTCGAGCCAAGTAATAGCTGAGTGCTGAACCCAAGAATAATACTGTTATGTTTAATAAAATTAACCGAGATAACAATTCACCTCGACCTTCATCTAATCGATCTTGAAAAAATTGATTAAAGTCCGGGCTGTAATACAGGCCATCGAATCCGTGATGCTCAAAAAGCGATTGCGACGGCACTTGCCGGGCCAGCTCATGTGACGAAATTTGATAAATCACACAGCTAAAACCAATGCTTAACGTCATAATTATTAATAGATATGAAGCAGCTAACCTGAAGGTAGTCGAATTCACTAATTAACTCCGATTTTGTAGCCAAACCCCCGGATGGTTTGGATTAAATTCGGACCATGAAAAGGCTTATCTATCTTGGCCCGCAAGTAAGCGATAAATACTTCTACAGTATTCGGCAAGATATCGGCATCAAAATCCCAGACATGGGTGATAATATTGTTTTTACTTAATACTTTGTTCTGATTACGCAGCAAGTATTCCAGTAAGGCGTACTCCTTGGTTGATAAAATAATCGATCGACCGGAACGATTAACCAATTTATGAGTGGTGTCCAGTGTCAGATCTTCAACTTGCAAAATATCACCTAATGCTTCATGCGGACGGCGCAGTAGCGCTTTAATTCTAGCTAGCAGCACATCAAATGAAAACGGCTTGGCCAGGTAATCATCAGCACCATTATTGAGGCCAAGGGCAACGTCTTTGTCCTGGTTTTTAGCAGTTAGCATAAGTATCGGTGTAGTATTCTTAGCTCTTCTTAATTCCCGGCATACTGATACACCATCCAGTTTAGGCAGCATCAGGTCCAAAATCACTACATCATACTCATCATTCAGTGCACTATTTAGACCTTCTTCACCGTCATGGGCCACATCAACCGCGAAGCTTTCCTGCTCCAAGCCTTCTTTGACGGCTTTGGCTATCTTGATATCATCTTCGACTACTAGTATCTTCATGGTATGTACTATATTAACAACTTGCTGAAAGTTAGCTTAAATAATGGATTTCCAAATCTGTTTTAAGATTCTTTTAAGACAAACTTGGCAAACTGAGATTAGTCCTGATTAAAGGACTCTAAAAAAAGGAGCGCCTATGAAAATAGCCAAACAAAACGGTATGGGTATAGGAGGACCCGGTGGGCCGTCAGTTGAATAAAAAGTAATAAATAAACTGCGATAACCCTTCACGTATTAAAAAGGTGCCAGAAACCCCGGCGCCTTTTTAGGATAATAAATAAGAAAATAAAATTATCTAATGCGAGTCATGAGTTTTATGTTGGCAATGTATTTCCAGGCGTCTAACTGAGGATGAACCTTCAAATATTCTAAATGTCTATCTACAAAATCTATTTGATTATCGGCATACAAAACTACATTGGGGTGGTAAGAAGACCTGGTATTATAGGAACTATCATCGGCTAGAACTTGAAGGGCCTGCTTGATAGCCTTGCCTTCATCAGAATTTATAAAATCTCGTTTTTGATTAATCATAGCCATGATCAAATAACAGTTTTTAACTGTTTTGGTTTCTTAATTTCTTTACGCCCTTTATCTTTAGGCATTACACATCCTCTTTAAAATACTCGTTTAATTATACGCTACAATTTGACTTTTGGCTAATCTCATATTATGACATATAAAAGATCCGTTTATACGGGGGCCGTTACACAATTAATTATCTGGATATACTCGTATTGGAAAAGCGCTTATTTACAAAACCAGAGAAGTCATTAACTGCATTAAGAATCGGCACAGCTTTTTTGCCCAAATCGGTTAGTTCGTATGTCACATCTGCTCTAGATATTTCTCGACGTTCAATCAGTTGAGATGCCTGCATATTTTTTAATCTATTAGTCAATGTAGCTGTATTTACGTTTTCTATCTTATGCTCTAGGTCACGAAAACGCATTGGGCCATCTGATAACATGTCAATTATCATCATTGTCCAATAATCGCCTAAAAGTTTCAGGCTGGACATACATATAGGATTTTTATCAGTAATAGACATAATATTTGCTTTAATAATTAAAGTACTTTAGAATTAGAAGTACTACAATAATTATAGCACTTGGAGGATAAAATGCCAACAATTACAGAAACATCTAAAATTAAATATTCAAGGCCAGCCAGCCAGGAGCGGATAAGACGAGTTAAAGCTGCACTTGAAACTAATGGCTTTAAGGTTAAGCTCGTTGATAATCTTGATGCTTTACATACTGCGGTCTTGAAGCAGATTCCGTCTGGATCAGAAGTATTTACAGCAACTTCGGTCACATTAGATAAAGCCAATCTGACCGAAACGCTAAATGATAATCCATACGTGTGGGTCCGGAATATGTTCATGCCCCTCTACGGCATACCGGATAAAGAACTGGAGATGAAACGGCTTGGATCGGCCAGCGATTATGCTATCGGCAGTGTTCATGCTCTGACCGAAGACGGCCAGGCCGTAATTGCTTCAGCTTCGGGCAGTCAGATTCCAAACTACGTATATGGTGCTAAAAATTACATTTGGGTTGTCGGCTCGCAAAAAATTGTCGAAAACCTTGATGAGGCACTAGACCGAGTAGAAAACTACTCTTTCCATTTGGAAGATGAGCGCGCTAAAAAAGCCTACGGTTTTGGGTCCTCGATAAACAAAGTCCTAATTTACCGTAAAGAAACTGCGGGTCGTGGAACTATATATATTATTCGTGAAGCAGTAGGCTTCTAATCGCCGCAAATTAAAGGGATTGTTGCTTAAGCCAATGGAGAACGTAGTCAGCGACTTCCCTCCAGCCGTGGTCGATAGTAAGTGAATGCCCTTTGTCATCGAATACTTTTAAGTCAGTGATGGCTGTAGATTTACTTTCAATTTTATAGGCTGAGCGACTGACACTTGCCGGAACCGTGTGGTCGAATCCTCCTCCAATAATTAGCATCGGTCCTCTGTTGGGATTCTCAGATTCGACCTTGGCTGGTGAGTGAGGGAAGAAATTAGCCGCTGATGCTTCAAATAAAGGTTTGCCTGGTGAAGGAATAGCCCACTCTTCATAAAGTTCTCTGGATTCTTCTGGTTCAAGAGCATTGCCAAAGCCATATCGAAATTCCGCTTCTGTTAAACTAACTGTTCTGGATTTATTTGCAGGGTTCCGAAGAGCGATTGAAGCTACTCGAAGTGCTGAAAAAGGCAAAAGGAAAATACCTTTCATCGGTGCCGGGTCAATCGCAATGGACGCCGAAGATAATCCCATACCAGCCAGCTTCTCGACGATTAATCCACCAAATGAGTGACCAATAATAATAGGCTTTGGGCCATTTTTGCTAAGTTGTTGTGCATGAAATTCGACAATTTCGTCAAGACCTTTTCCGGCTACTAAATCAGGATTTTTGCGCGCGTCATTGACAGTTTTTGAATCACCCGGCCAGTCAATAGTAGATGATCCATATCCGGCTTTGTGGAACAAATCAACCCAATTTTGCCAACTGCTGGAATGCAGCCATAGACCATGTACAAACACTACCGGAGTATTCGAATCAGCCATGTGCTGGCTCCTTTATATTTTTCATAATAATACTAAGTCTGCTTTTTGCAATAAAAAACCTCATTTTACAATCGAAATTAGCTTTAAATTTAAATATATAAAGGCTGCCGCAATAAGTACAAACACCAATGAGACAAGAAGATTTGAATCGTCAAATTGTTCCCTGTTATTGTTATATAAATACAGTTTAAAAAGGAAAAGACAGAGTACTCCGCCAGCTAATGCTGTCTTTAACCTACTTTTATTGAAACCTCTGAATATGCTGAATATGCGCATACCTTAACTATATCAAGCCAATAAAGACCCCAGATTTCTCTGAGTACAAAACGCTTATGATTGCCCAGGTACATTCGAATTGGATCCATCTCCTTGCGGAGTTAGCCAGATGAAGAATTACTCAATTACATGACATTTACTAAATTGATCTATTCTTCAGTTGGCTTGGATGGTTGAGCATCACCACGGTCTGGCACTAAATAGGCTACCAGTAAAGCGAGCGGAAAGAAAAACAAACTAAAAATAAAATATCCTATAAAGCTATGGCCTTTACGTCCTGCAACCCTAGCTGGCCAAAATGCTATGGCAATCCATATAATTAATATTATATAGGCCCAAATCACACTAAACGTAAAACCTAATAGAGTTGTTGCAAACATAATACTCCCTTGAATTAATGGTCTTCTATCATTGTCTGCTCAATAAATAGATATAGCAACCAATAGCAAAAAACCCAAGCTGAACTAGAACCTATCTGCCTCTAGATAAATATCTACGAGCTAAATTAAACCAGTGGGCGTCCGTACTGTTTAAATCATGAAACAAATTTCGTGGATTTCGTTTATTGTCAACTGATTCATCGTTGTGATCTAAGTATTTTCTATATTTGTCGTAAGGCTCAGTTCCGTGTGTTTCGGTATACGAATAGTTAATTCGTGCACTTTTAATGTGAGGCGTAGTATCGTCTCTAATATTATCTGATAACATGCTAACCCTCTCTTGAAAACCTCTTAACCATAAGTATTCTAAATTTATTTGATATGAATTACAGTGTTTCTAATCACAACATTCTTTAAGATATAAGCTTATACTGAACGCATGAGTAACATGACTATTAGCAAAAGTGACAGTGAGAGCATTGTTTCTCACTTTAACGAGGGAAGCACTAGAATCTTTTCTAAAGGGGAAATCCTCGTACAAGGTGATGAAGTGCCTTCTGGAGTGTTTTTTATTGAATCAGGATACGTTAAAGCCTACTCCATTTCGCAGCTTGGCCAACAGAACCTATTATTAATACATGGGGCTAACGAAATCATGCCACTGCCCTGGGCTTTGGATGGGCCACAAAAACTGGGAATTTTCTATGAGGCTATGTCTGGAGTTAAAGTTTTTAGAACGTCAAAAGATTCTTTAAGAGTCGCGATGGGAATTAACCCCTGGTTAACTGAGCAGATTATGCGTCAGCTTGTAAATACTTTTACTGTATATGCACAAAGAATACAGAGTTTAGGCTATAGACTTCCCCGTGAGCGAGTTATTGCTTGTTTATTAGACCTAGCTACCCGCTTTGGCCACACCGACAAAGACCATCATATTGTAATTGAAGCTCCAATTACCCATCAAGATATAGCTGACTCGATAAATATGACTCGCGAGACCGCAAGTAAGGCATTGGAACAACTAACTAAAGATGGGCTCTTGGTTCAAACAGACCACATCTTTATCATTATCAACGAGCATAAATTACAAGCTGAACTGAACTAATCAAATAGGACTGGAACCAATTAACTTCTTAGGGGTTCTTCTACAAACAAAAACCCCTGTTGCAATAACAGAGGTGATAATGCTTATGGTTGCGGGGGCAGGACTCGAACCTGCGACCTCGTGGTTATGAGCCACGCGAGCTGCCGCTGCTCCACCCCGCGATGAATAGCCTGAAAAGTATAGCAAACAGAGGTGAAAATGTCAATTCTGGCTGCTTTGACGATGCAAAAAGAAATCAACCCATGACTCAAGATTTTGCTGATACGCCGGCTGTTTGGCTGATGCCGTAACGCTACGCTTACTAATATCGGGCAAATTAGTAGTATATGCTAACGCAACAGAGGCCGGAACAACAACTTCTTTTTCACCCGGTGCTGCCAGTCCGAAGTTCTGGCGGGCTGACAATTCAAGATATTGATTGCTGTTGAAGTACTGATTCTGAAGTGCCAAATTATCGTTTTGCAATTGTTGCAAAGTATTTTGTTGAGCTAGCGAAGTAATCTGTTTTTGCAAGCCGTAATTAGTCTGAATAGTTTTAACTCCACTCCAGCTCATCAATAAAACGATGACCACAAAAATCAACTGCCCCACAAAACGCGGGTCGTTTAAGCGCCTAAAATAATAGGCAATTTGATCTATGTATTTGGTTTTTGTTTGCATATAAATGCCCATACATTATATAGCTTTTGTCCAGTTTCTGCTATACTCTGATCTGTTAGCGTTCTAAAATATGGGGATGTAGCTCAGTGGTTAGAGCAGTCGGCTCATAACCGATTGGTCCCTGGTTCGAGTCCAGGCATCCCCACCACGATAAGTGTATTGTTGCTTAATACGGGATAGGGGTCTTTGGTAAATCTGGATTTTCCTGTCCCAAATGATAAAGCGTCTGGCTTGTCCGTAGCTCAACCCCTGCTCGCAGTAGATCTGGAGCTTCGGTGGCACTCAAATATGGAGTTTCTGAGTGAGCTGGCAAAGTTACATCCTCAACATTAAAACTTACCTCTTTGCCATCCTCAATTTTTGGGTGGCCTATAACTGCTCCGCATACTTTATCACCTATAAGTTTCCAATTTTCCAATGCAGGTAGTTGTCTATCTGAAAACCTTGACTCTCTATTAATCTCGTTCAATATAATCCCCCTTTGAATTACGAGCTTAATCTTTTAGTATCCTTTAATGTTTACTAAGTATCTGTAATAATTTCGTGCTGACTGCTTAATGGTGCCTTAGATGTTTGACACGGGGGTTATAATAAGTAATAGGTTTAAAAACATAAACCCGCAAAATTATTAAAATTAACATTCTTGAGAAAGGCAAAACAAATATGTCTGATCCAGAAACACAACAAGCACTAGAAGCTGTTGTACCTGGCAAGCTATTAAAAGATATCCACTTTTCAGCTGGGCATGTGATAATAAAAGGCTTAAGGGAAGGAATTGTACCTGATTCAAGCCCACTCGCTGACCCAAGTACTCACGTATTTGTGGCTACCAATTCAGAGGCTGCCATAGGTTCAGCAAACCCGGCAGAGGTTGCAGTCGCAATTCGCGAAGAAGAAGATAATATAGCGACTATTCAACTTGCACCTATTAAAGAATCTGCAGCCGGAAATGTAAGGTTCCTGCGCGAAGTTATTACTGCTTCAATGGCACAAGAAGATATACCGGGCGTAAGAATTGATCGTAACAGTAGTGTAGTATCTGAATCTATTCTAGAAGGAATTGGTTTTCATGCACTAAGTGATGCGTCTCAGCAAGATGTTATGGAGTATCGACTAGTAGCTTAAAATTATTGAGTTGCTCAAGTAATTCTTCAGTTGAAGTGGTTTTCATCAGGTGGTCGCGAAATTCTTTGGCGCCGTCGAAGTTATTAATATAGATTTTACAGAATTTGTTAAGGGTGTGCATAGGGCGTTCGTGGTTTTGCCAGGTGGTTGCAAATAGTTCGACGTGTTTTTTGTACAAATCTATCCTTTGGCCCCGATTGTATTCTGGCCAGGGGCTTTTTTCGGCAAATGCGAATGGGTCGTGAAAAACGCCGCGACCAATCATTATTCCGTCGAGTTTGTGTTTTTTAGCCAGATCAAGCCCGTGAGCTCGGTCTCTCACGTCACCGTTGCCAATTATTAAAGTGGTCGGAGAAATTTTGTTACGTAGTAGTCTGGCCTGACCGATGAAATCCCAGTCTGCTGGTACTTTGCTTTTTTGCTGGCGAGTCCGACCGTGAATAGTCAGTGCCCACAAATTTTGTTTAAGCAAGAATTCAATCCAGGACATATCTGGCTGGTTAAAACCGGTGCGGGTTTTGATACTGAGTGGGAGTTTGCCGTTTAACCCTTTCTTAGTGGCATCAATTATTTCCTGGGCAAGTGGGCGATCATTTATTAAAGCTGCGCAAGTGCCGTGTTTAATGACGTTCTTCTCCGGGCAGCCCATGTTGATATCAACTCCAGCAAAATTTATTCCGTTGGGTAATCCAAGCTCTTCGGCCATCGAGCCGTCGGCAATCTGTATAGCAATTTTATAAAAATTATCCGGGTCTTTGCCCCAGATTTGAGCAATTAACGGTTGTTCCTCAGGTGTAAATTGTAACTTTTTAAGAAGTTTGCTGCGACCAGGACTGGCCAGACCATCTACATTTACAAATTCCGTAAAATAAAGGTCCGGTGGGGCGCAATTGGCTACAACTTGGCGGAAAACCGTATCTGTTACATCGTCCATCGGCGCTAAAACAAAGAAGGGTTTAGGCAGCATCTGTTAATAGCCTATGCATGGAAAAGTCTCTTTCGCTTTGAGCTATTGATAGTTGGAGCTTATACATCTTGGCGGCATTATGACGACCAATCATAACTATATAACCCAACCAATTATTGGTAAATTCGTCATGTGAATAGTTACCAGCATACAGTCTTGCACGAATGGCTCTGTGCAGACCGTTTACCGTAATTCTATCTAGCCCCAGATTAAGAGATGCTAATTCCGCAGTTTCGTGGAATTTCTCATCAGCTTCGGCTCGCCTTCTTTCGAGATTTTTAGCTTTATATCTATTGTTTTGTTTATCGACTGCGCGATGGAGAGAGATAGCATCTTTACGTTCACTGGCTAATTGTTTTACTAGCCGTGTTTGAGCACCTATTTTTTTGGATAAGGCAAAGAGCGAAAGGCTAGACGGTTTTTCTGATACTATGGGGTCTCTGTCTATAATCGTGTATTCATCTGACGGAAAAACGACTGCCATACGAGCCTCAGTTTTATTATCACTCGATTCGTGAGTGCCTATGCGAATAGTTTGAGAAGCCGTATAAAATATTGGATCATCCTGCGGAATATAAAGTCCCTTTTCTAAATAATCCGGATTAGCCCTAAAACGGCATTCAGCTGAGAGTTCTACATCCCTGGGTACAAAAGCAGCCTCTGTACTAACTAAATCATACAATGGTAGGCGTTGCTCGGGATCAACACCAATGTCGATTAAAGGAACTTCTCTAAGAGTAAGGGTCGTGGCGCTCATCTTCGGGCAGTTGGTCGGCAGCTTGTTTTCCACGTCTAGTGCGACTATAAGCTGATCTTTTCTGGGGGCGAGATAATTGTGGCTTTGGACTTCTTTGAACTGGTGAGCTGCGATATATTTCTCCACCTTCCACTTCTCGGGCTATCCCTAATCTTCCCAATGCCGTAGATGGATTTGTTTGACCTTGATCATCCAGGCGATCAAGTGCCCTTTCGGCTTCACCCTGATCTACGAATTGATGTAAAGAGTTTTCGGGGGATTTATAAGGAACATGCCCCGAAAAGTCAGGCTTTTTACCTTCATTTGGATCAAATAATTGTTCTTGACCGGGAATTTGTGGAGATTTTGGCATGCTTGTATTATATCATGCTTATGCAATATTTGCAATGTGCTTTAAAGCGTTATTAAATATCTATTCCCATTTGAAGACTCGGAAAGCTATAGCGTAGATAATGACGAACCAAACTGCAATCAGTCCTAGTTGTGGACCGATATCGGTTAGATTTTTACCTTCCGTAATCAATTGTCGCAAGCCATCTATCACCGGTGTTAATGGCAAATAATTACTGACTGTTTGCAGCCACTCCGGCATCAGGAAGCGTGGGAAAAAGGTACCAGATAAGAATAGCATTGGGAAAACAATGATGTTGCTTAAAGGTGCAGCTTGGCGTTCGTTTTTGGCCCAGCCGCCGATCGCAAGTCCCAGTCCCAGAATCATGAAGATGCTAAGAATAGTGAAGATTGCAATATCAATATAGTCTCCATTTACTTTTAGATGAAAAAACTTGATGGCGACGACAAATTGTATGGCAATGGACAGTGCACCGGTAGTTGCCTGGCTGAACATGGTGGCCAGGAAATATTGCCAGACTCTAAGCGGTGTAGTGTGCAATCGTCTTAAAATTCCCTGCTTCTTGAGCTCCGGGAAAACATTAACTGGACCGAATATACCCAAACCGATAATTGAGAATCCCAGTAGGCCGGCGAAGGTGTAATCGAAGGCAGTCAAGCTCTTCTGGTTTAAGGCTTTAGAGCTAACCGAAAAAGGCGGCTGAATTTTTACAAACTTGGAGTTAATTTGATCAAAAGTACTCTGTAAAACCGAGGTCAGCGTCTGACCGGTACTGGATTCTCCTTGGCTATAAAGCAGCTGAGCTTGACCTGAAGGATAAGCCTGACCGGGCTTTAATTCACCGAAATTGCTGGGCAATACTATGATTCCATCAATCTGACTTTTACTTATTTTATCTTTAGCGGCACTTAAAGTAGTTAGAGTTTTATCGACTTTAAAAACTTTGGAGGCTTCAATTTGCTTAGTAAAAGTCGTCGCAAAAGGCGATTTCGACTGATTGAGAAGGGCTACCTTAAAAGAAACGTTGCCACTACCGCTGTTCAGAGCTCCGAACACAAAAAGGAAAATCAGGGGAAATAAAATGGCAAAAAACTGAGCCAACCGGTCGCGGAAAAAGCGACGGGTGCTGAGCTTGGTGAATACCAGCACCGTGCGGAATTGTTGCTTGAGTGTCATTGGTTTATTCCCGCAATCCCTTGCCTGTCAGATCAATAAATACATCATCTAGATTAGCCTGCTCAACTTTGTCGGCTTTCTTAAAACCGCGCTTGAGCAGCTGCTGAATCAGCCTATGTGGCGTATCAAGTGCAATAATTTTGCCGTTATCCATAATTGCCACCCGGTCACATAATAATTCGGCCTCATCAAGATAATGAGTAGTCATAATTACGGTGACGCCCTTGTCTCTCACCGATTTGATAAGATCCCAGAGATTACGCCGGGCCTGCGGGTCAAGACCGGTCGTCGGTTCGTCCAGGAAGAAGACTTTGGGGCTGTGTACCAGGGCCGCGGCGATACTTAGACGCTGTCTCTGGCCACCAGAGAGCTGTTCTGGGAAGCTATTTGCCTTATCACCCAGTTGCACTTCATCTAGAAACTTCTTGGCATTAACGCGCTCACCGTAGGCTGCCGCAAACATTTCAATAATCTCGGTAAGTTTCTGTTTGTCCTGGAATGAAGCAGTTTGCGGTTGAACACCTATAATTTGTTTAACTTCATTAGGTTGTTCAGCTACATCCAGCCCGGCTACTGTGATACTGCCGCTGTCAATGGTGCGCATTGATTCGATCATTTCCAGAGTGGTTGTTTTACCGGCACCATTAGGTCCTAGGATTCCGAAAATTTCGCCTTTTTCAACTTCAAAAGAAATATCGTCAACAGCGGCTTTGTCGTCGTACGATTTCTTTAGATTTTTTACAGTTAAGATAGCTTTGGGCATAAATTCTTTTTTAAACTAAACATCCGACCCTTTGATTAAGGCCGGATGTCAGTACTTATTAGTCTATTG
The DNA here is from genome assembly GCA_035479135.1 of Saccharimonadales bacterium (SeqCode). GTDB lineage: Bacteria > Patescibacteriota > Saccharimonadia > Saccharimonadales > UBA4665 > DATIIY01. Next base: position 156,360 of record DATIIY010000003.1, on the reverse strand, counting down.
CTTTATTTGGAACGCTTGACGGTTAGGAAGCCGTTGCGTGGGTTTTCGTTTACTTCCATACCGCTAGGGAGGTCAGTAGCCTCAGGTCGCTGGTCTTTACTGAAGTAATAAATAGTCTGTTGCTTGCCACCGCGCAGAACTACAGATTTTGAATTAAGGTAGTATGTTACCCCTTTGGAATTGGTGTGCTTATAAGCCATTAGTTAGTCTCCCTCTCTCTTACCATTTAGTAATGTACCCCTAACATACTCTGGTGGGTTTTCGTTTGTCAACCCTTTAATGCAAATATCACACCTGTTGATCTACGCTCTTTAGTTATGATTGCCCCAATTTGGGGTTAAATTTTACTACTACATTATGGTTGCATTGCCGCTAACGCTTGTATTACACTAGACCGGTAAGCATAAAAGTAACGGCCCTTGCGGCTGAAAAGGTAGAGTAAGGAAAAGTATGGACTTTAATAACCGTAATGCTGTTCAGCAACCTGCTGGCACGCACGCGGCTGCTGCTCCCGGGGCACCAGTAGCACATCATAGTAAAGGTAATAAATCAGATAAAAGTAAGTGGTGGCGAGTATTCTACGTCTTATTAATAGTAGCCGTGGCCCTTGTCTTGGTAGGAGTTGCAGTTATTTCTGCTACCGGCGGCGCTAAAGCAGAAGCCAGTTATGTAGATACCTCCAAATTACAAGCCGTCTTCCTGAACACCGGTCAAGTTTACTTCGGTAATGTTAAAACTCTCAATAGCCGATATTTCGTACTTACGAACATTTACTACCTTCAAACAAACAATGCCAACGGATCCAGCAGTAGCAGCACCGCATCAGCGAACACCAATGTAACTCTGGTAAAGCTCGGTTGTGAACTTCACGAGCCTTACGACAAGATGGTCATTAACAGCGATCAGGTTACTTTCTGGGAGAACCTACAGGATAACGGACAAGTATCCAAGGCTGTCAAAACATTCGAACAACAGAACCCCAATGGACAGAAGTGTACAGATCAGAGCAGCAGCTCCAATTCTAACAGCAGTAATAAAGTTCAGAGCGCTGGCAACAGTTCCACACCTTCGTCAAGCACGCCCTCAACATCTACCACACCTGCCAAGCCTTAACTTAGCTATTCAAAATAACTCTAATTAGATCTGGATCTGGATGGCCATTTACTAATTGCTAAAGTAACGATAAATAATATAAATGAAATAATCGTTGCTAACAGTGTCCAGCCGGCCAAATCAGGTGACCAAGTCGGTGTCGCAAACGAAAACTTATACAGCGAATCCGGGATCTGAGCCTGATTAGGCGTGGTGACGGCGCCGCCATGTGCTTGGACGTATTGCTCAATACAGGGAACCCGGTTATGCCCGGAGAAGTCTACTGAATTCTGAGCCTGGCAAAAAGTCTGGGCATCGGTATATAGCTGAGTATTAGTGGCGTTGATGCCACTATTTTGCTGAGCCTGGACTAAGCGGTCATAAGTATATTTCAACTGAATCGGTGGATACACGGAGGTGCCGGTGCTAAGATTGGTATTCATGTGACTAGTCACGTATATCTGCAAATTATTTAAAGCTGTCTGAACATCGCCGTTATCTTTGTCGGCACTGTAAACGACATCACGTAGTTTTATCATCTGTTGGTTATTGGCCCGCAGCGCGACAATACAGATCAATCCAAATATCAGGGCCAGTATCAGAAAATACCAAGGTTTTATTGCCGAGTTGCGCTGCTGTCGATGTTTGTTCATTTCAACTATGAATTATATCCTAGTAGCATGCATATTTACTTCTCAGGCATCGGCGGAGCCGCTATTGGACCGCTAGCTTTGATTGCCAAACAAGCCGGTTACGAAGTATCCGGTTCGGATAAACAATCCTCGCAGTACCTTGATTACCTAAAAAAGCGCGGGATAATTAATGTTCATATCGGTCAAAGCCGCGAAAATATTTCTAACATTCACAATCAGTCACCGATTGATTGGTTTGTCTATTCCTCGGCTGTGGCTATTGAAAATCCGGATTCACCTGAGCTAGCCTATTGCCGCGAGCAAAATATTAAAATCTCCAAACGCGACGAGCTTATCAACCTAATTTTGGAAGATAAAAAACTTAACCTGATTGCGGTGGCCGGCACCCATGGCAAAACCACAACTACAGCAATGGTGATCTGGCTGTTCAAACAACTTGGCATTCCAGTCAGCTATTCGTTGGGTGCCAAAATTTCATTCGGCGATATGGGACATTTCGATTCCGACTCAAAATATTTTGTTTATGAAGCCGACGAGTTTGACCGCAACTTTTTGGCCTTCGAACCTTTTGCAAGTCTTATTACAGGGGTGTCTTGGGACCATCACGAAATTTTTCCGACTCGCGAAGATTATCAATCAGCTTTTAGAGAATTTATTAGCCAAAGTGAGCACACTCTAATATGGCAAGAAGACGCGGACTATTTGGGTATTACAGACGAAAATAAAATATTAAATATTTTAGCAAGTGATGATTCACAAATTAATTCAATTAAACTCAAAGGACAATTCAACCGACTCGATGCTTGGCTGGCCATCCAAACTTTCCATTCTAACCTGATAAGCGGTAATAGAGTTTCCTTGGGTAAACTTATTGTACTTATGGATAAATTCCCGGGGCTGAGCCGCCGAATGGAAGAAATAGTACCTAACCTCTTTAGTGATTATGCTCACACTCCCGAAAAAATCCGCGGGGCTATGAGCGTTGCCTCCGAAATGGCTCAAGATACCGGCCAGGATTTGATTTTTATTTACGAGCCTTTGACTAATCGTCGCCAGCACTTTGCCCAAAATGAATATAAGGATGTTTTTAGTGGTGCTGAGCGAGTTTACTGGATTCCCAGTTATCTGGCTCGCGAAGACCCTAGTCAAGCCGTTTTAACTCCGGCGGAGTTGATTGCCAAACTTGATGATCCTTCGATTGCCGTACCGATGGAGCGCGATGGAAAATTAAAAATGGTAATCCAAGAACATTTAGACAAAGGCGACATGGTTGTCGGAATGGCCGGAGGTGGCGGCGATAGCCTCGACGACTGGCTCCGCGAAGAATTCAAACCCTAGATTTTCTCATCGGTTGTCGCCTGAGCCTTGAAGTTTGCCACGTTTTTGGCGGCTACGAAGTTTGGTCAGGTTGGCTTCGGCAACAGCGTCAAAAGATACGCCTAAATGGTGCGCGAACACGGCCAGGTACCACAACACATCGCCGATTTCCTTAGAAAGTTCGTCTTTATCCTGTTTATTGACTTTGCCCTGTTTATCACGAATGATTTTTTTGACTTTTTCAGCGATTTCACCAGCCTCACCGTTAATGCCCAGTACCCAGTGCAGTAGGTCACGAAACTCGTTGTCGCTGGAAATAACAGTCGTCAGCGCGCGGTTTTGATACTCATCAAATGTCATGGTTATATTGTAAACTACGCATCTCTAATCTTGACGGCGCCCGGCCTGAGTACTTCGATGGCATCATCAACAATTCTAATTACGGTTGAAGGTTGACGATTAGATAAATCTCCGCCGTTTTCATAGAAGTCTATTTCATTACCAAAGCTGTTTTTGGCCTGTTCAATTGTGCTACTGACAGGCTGTCCGGGTTTGTTGGCGCTAGTAGTTAATAGTGCACCGGTTTGTTTCAAAAGTTTTTGAAGTTTATTGTCATCTGGAATACGCACTGCAAGGCTTTGCTGGCCTAGATGTAAATAGGCTAAGTTTTCATCTGATACCGGTATAACTACACTGACTGCCCCCGGCCAGAATTGCTCTACGGCTTTGAGATAGCGATGTTTTAGGCCTAAATCTTCCAGTTGCTTAATATCAGCTGCAATCAGTGTTCCCGGCTTTGATACACGGTTTTTTAGCATATACAATCTGTTAATCGCTGCTTGGTCGGCAGCTCTAGCTACTAATCCGTAGACTGTATCCGTAGGAATTACAGCTATCGCCGAAGGTTTTGCCAGCGCATCTTCGACTTTCATTATCGGGTTTTTAAGTAAGCGTAAACTGCCAGGCCGCCGAGGCCTAAAACTATGATAACCGTTGCAAAAATTGCGGCCGTGACACCTTTGGCTGCAGGTTTTGGCGGCTTTTTGGCGGTTTGCTGTGGTACTTCATTTTTTTTATTATCTGATTTTTCGGGTTTGTTCGGAGGTGAAGTTGAAGCTGGTTCGTTGTGTACGGTAGGGCTGGCAGCCGGTGGTGGTTTTGGCGGATCGGCCGGCGGTGGTGCTTTGACGTCCATTACCTGATTCTGTGAATTGCCTGTAGTTGTGGGCGGGGCTGGTGTTGATGGTGGTGGAGAATTTGGTTTTTCTTCCATGATAGCTGGTATTGTAGCATGAATCTGCTAGTCCAAAAGCTGAGCTATATCGGTTATAAGTTATTCTATTATAAGTGGTGAAAAATGATTCAACGTAGCTTTAGGCTGGCGGCTCGGTTTGCAATCCTGATACCCGGTGTAGTAATTGCTTACGTCTCAGTGAGTAAAATATATCCGTATTTTGATAGTAAATTACCGCTTGGGTTGGCAATACTTTTAACCTATATTCTGGCGGCCTATATTCTGATACCGGCGCTAATCCGTTTGATTCGGATTATCAAACCGCCGGCTCATTTGCCATTGTACTGTGTGACTCCTGATGGGTTTGCCTCCGATCCGCTCAATATCGGAATTATCGCCACCCGCCGGCAAATAATTCTAGCCATGGAAAAAGCCGGTTGGCATTTAGCTGATCCACATCGGTGGCGATACCTGGTCAGACATTTATTAAGTACAATTTACGGCTGGTCATATCCTAATGCGCCGGTCAGTAATTTGTATCTGTTCGGCCGCAAACAAGATCTGGCTTTTGAAATTCCGATTGAAGGACAGGTCGGAGGCCGTCATCATGTGCGATTCTGGGCCACAACTTATGAAAATAAACGGCCGCTTAGTTTTCGCAGTATCCATTGGCAGCATCGGCAAGCACATTTACGTGATGACAATCTGCTTTGGATCGGTGCGGCTTCACAAGATGTGGGCGTAGGATATATTCGGCATAATATGCAGTTAACGCACATGATCGATCCGGACACTAATAGTGAAAGAGAATTAATTGTTAAACATTTGAGAGCTTATAAACTGATTGAAAACATTGAAACCGTTAAGCTTGGGAAACCATACCGCTTGATAAATCGTGTAATGCGCGGCCAGCTTCATACCGACGGCAAAATGGCTGTAATTAGTTTGCAGGCCGGTTTTGGCCAAGCCGGCTTATCGCACCCACAAAAAAACCACAATTAGCGCCATAATAAAAAATAGCCAAGTCAGGATACTGGTGAAAAAACGTTTTACAAGTCCTGGTTTAGCTGACGCGCTAGCCTCTGACTTTTGCTTGGCTACGGCATCGTCAACCGCTAACTGAGTGTCACCTTCATGAGCCACGATATCAGATACTGCTTTGTCGGTTTCAGGATCATCAATTATACTTTTCGATGGTTTTGATTCAGTTGGTTCAGGTATATCGATAATCGTTTTGGCAGTCTTAATTTTAATTGGTTCATCAGCTGATTCTGATTCATTTTTTACTTCAGTTTCTGTTTCTTCAGTGGGCTGAGTTTTGGATTCAGAAACTTTTTTGTCGCGTTTTTCCGGCTTTGTTGTAAGTTTGGGTGCTGACTTCTGGGGAGTATGAGCATAATCACTAATTACCCTCAGGCTACTGGATGAACCGACAGCCGCCGTTATGGTTTTGGAGGATTTATCATCAGGCAGCTCAGTACTCATCATGGCATCTACCCGATGCTCAAGTTCCTTGAGTTCAGCTTCTTCTTTGGATAATTCGTTTTTTTTGTTACTCATCGTTTACTCTAATGCCTAATATTTTATCAAGAAATTCTACGGGCGACCACCTTGTACGGTTATGGAGCTAGTCGGTTGATGTCACGCGGGAACAAAGTCGCTTCTTTGACGTTGTGAAGTCCAAGCAACTTTTCGGTTAGCCGTTCCAGGCCCATGCCGAAGCCGCCATGTGGTGGCATACCGGCTTGCATCGCCATCAGCAGCGGTTTGAATCCGGGATCTTCAGGGTCACCACCGGCTTTTTGCTTCAGTTGCTTAAGAACCAACGAATATTCATGTTCGCGCATCGAACCGGTAACGATTTCTACACCGCGAAATAGCAAATCTATTCGGTCGGCTAATTTGGGGTGGTCAGCTTGGGCTTTGTGATAAAATTTCATATCTTCAGCTGGCCAATCCGTCACAAAAACCGCTTCACTGCCTAGTTTTTGCCCCGTATAATCACAAATCCAGCGCTCTTCATCGGGTCGTAAATCCCGCTCACCAATGGTATTTTCACCGGTCGCCTGACTGTAACGTTCATGGATTTCAGCCATCGTAATTGCCGGTATTTTCTTGGTTATTTTCGGCTTGGTGGCTTTAATTAACTTCAAGTCTGCTCCATTCGATTTCCATAGATAATCGGTAACGTAATTCAGCAAGTCGCTCAAAAATTCCTGAAGCTCGGAAATGTCAATGAAGGCCATTTCGGCATCAACTGATGTATATTCGGTCATATGCCGGGTCGTAGCACTAGGTTCTGCTCTATACACCGGCGCAATTTCGTAAACCCGCTCAAACACGCCAACCATAATTTGCTTGTAGAACTGAGGGCTCTGCGCCAACGTTGCTTCCTTGCCAAAATAATCAATTTTAAAAACTTCAGCGCCGCCTTCAGTAGCCGCCGCCAGCAGTTTTGGGGTATGTATTTCAGTGAAATCTTGCTCAGCAAAATAGTCACGCAAGGCTTTGGTGATTACCGACTGAATTTTAAAAATCGTAGACTCCTGAATATTACGTAATCCAATTGGTCGATATTCAAACAAGGTATCCAGATTCTCTGGCTTATGTCCAAGTGGTTTGTCTATTTCAATCGGTGGCTCAACTTCCACCGGTACTAATATTTTAAGTTTGGCATCATGCAATTCAACACCACCGGGTGCCCTGGGTTCTTTCACGACTTTGCCGTTTACACTCAGAACCGTTCCAATTTGCAGGCCCCGCAGTTTCTCAACTTCAGTTTTATCATGCAATACCACTTGAACTAACCCTTTGCGATCACGAATATTTATAAAAGTTAGCCCACCCAACAGACGCTTTTTATGAAGCCAACCCACTACCTGGACCGTTTTGCCAGGGTAATTAGAGGTATCGGAACTCAAAATTCTCATGTGGCAGCTATTTTATCAGATTTATCAGTCTGTTTAGTCTTCACATGACGGGCTGCCACGGTTGTTAGATTAGTATATTGGTCAAAATCCTCGCCCGGCATATGGCCCAGAAGCTGCTTCAGCACATCTTTGATGGTCAGAACACCGACAAATTCTTCGAAGCTGTTGATAACCACAAACAATAAGCAGTTCGTTACAAAGAAAGCATGCAGAGCTTGGCCTAAAGCATCGTTTTCGTGCAAATAATATAGTACAGGATCCATTATGTCGCTGACTTGGCCGTGGCTGCCCAGACTTAACTTTTGTAACCACAGGCTGCCAACAAATTCACCCTTATTAGTTTTGCGGACCAAAACATACGCTTGACCACTTTTATGAATTTCATCAATTAAAATCGGACCGACGGTGTCGCTGGCTAGCACAAATTTTACACTTTTGCGCGGTGTCATTATTTGACTTACCTTGTAATCATCAAATTTTAACGCCCGCCGGACGATTTCCAGTTCTTCATCCGTCAGACGATTGTCACGTTGTCGACCCTGTTGTTCAACCAATTCAATAAGGTCTTGCCTTTCAAACATGCCGGTGTGTTCCTTAACATTGACGCGTTTGGCTACGGCTTCAGAGCCGCGACTTAATATAGGATGAAGATAATTAAGTAACCAGGCAACAAATGGAGTTAAAAACATTGTTAGGCGGATGCCAAATTTAGTTGAACGGGTGGCTGGAATTAATGAAAAGGCTATCCATAGCAGAGGACCGACAATTAACAAACTGATCCAAATTGGTAAAAGACGCGCCAGCAGTATCAAGCTGGCAGCGCTGGTTAAACCTATATAAAGCCAAAGCATTGTTCTGAGACTACTTCCGTAAGCCACAGCTCTATAAAGTTGGCTGGCAATCCGGTCTTGCTTAGACGCTCGGCGTTTCAACTCTCGGGCCGGTAAGTAGTAATAAGTTTTTCGTACTACGATGCCAAGTAACGCCAATAGCAAAAAGACAATCGCTAAAATTATATTTGTCATGACTCTTTTAGCTTATACTGGCACCGCGCCCTTGCAAAGCTTCACGGTAGCTTGTTGTATACTTTTAAGTACGTAAATCGTAGGGAGTCCGTTAATTTATGTCCAAACAATTTTGGGGAGTTATAGTTGTAGTTATTCTTCTAATTGCCGGCGTTTTTGTACTAACCGGAAATAACTCATCGGATTCAAAAAACACCGTCAAAGCCGGCACCACTACCAATCACGTTGAAGGCCAAGGCAAAGCCGGTGTCACACTGGTTGAATATGGAGATTATGAATGTCCCTTCTGTGGCCAGTTTTATCCGATTGTCAAGCAGGTGCAATCCGAATTTAATGATCAGATAATTTTTCAGTTTCGAAATTTCCCGTTAGTTAGTCTACACCGCAATGCCTTTGCCGGAGCTCGAGCAGCCGAAGCTGCCGCTATGCAAAATAAATTCTGGGAAATGCACGATTTGCTATACCAAAACCAAAACCAGTGGTCCAGCTCCAACGATCCTACTACCATATTTAATCAATATGCCACTGCGCTGGGTCTTAATTTAACCAAATTTAAACAAGATTTTGCCAGTGGCACAGTTAATAATTTGATTAATGGTGACACCGCCGCCGGCAACAAACTGAAAATTCAAGGTACGCCGACTTTCTTCTTGGACGGCAAACTTATTCAGGTTGGACAGGCAAACTCAGCTCAACCCGTTTTTGAAAATCTAATCAAGACTGAAATAGCCAAAAAAGCCGGTCAAACATCTACTTCTGCGCCTACTACAACTTCACCGACAGGCCAGACTACTGCCCCAGCCAAGCAATAATTTTAGCGAGGTAAAGACACGTATAACCAATTGCGGTCGCTATAACGTTCGACACTTCGCAATAAGCCCTCGGCTGCCATATGTCCGCTTAATGCTTGTCGAACCCGACCCGAAGAAATTTCCGGTGCAAAACTGCTAAACATTGTCAGGGCTAAGGGCTGGATTGGCCACTCTTCAACAATCTTATGAATTTTCTGTCTGTCAGCATCGGCCCTTAAACCAATAATCAGCTCTGAAATTTTCAATAATTTATCAATTTCCGGCCACTCGTGAAGGTCGCTTAATATATCAGAACCAAATAAGAAAACCAACTGCGATTTAGGAAATCTTTTCGCTAGTCGTGGCAGAGTCCGTGTAACACTAAAATTAATGTCCGGCAGATCTAGAATTTTAAATTGGGGGTGCGGTTTGATAGCCAGTTTGAGCATGGCCACACGGTGACCAAAATGCTCTACGCCTTGTTTGTTGCGCGGCTGTCTTTCCGGCAAGAAATATATTTCGTCCAACCCAGCCGCTTTAATCGATTGCAAAGCAAATGTAATATGCCCGGCGTGCACCGGATCAAAAGTCCCGGCATAAATTCCAATCCGCTTCATACAACTATTTTAACTGAAAATTAACACTTAACGCTGACGCCGCATTTTCCGCACTTGTCTATTAGCTTATTGCGAGGCCGGGTATTTTCGTGACCGTTGGGGCATTTAAATTTCAATGACCCGAATCGATCCTTACCGCCGCTGGCTTTATTTCCATAGCCCGAATTGCTTAGTTGGTCAATAGTGGATAGTTCTTCTTCTTGTTCGGCACTAACACTGGCCCCGCAACCGCTGTAAGTTTTGCCTGAACGGGCAGCTCTTCTCTCGGCTCTAGACATTTCAACTTGAAGCGATGGACTATTGGTTAATCCATGTAGCGATACACTAGCCTCATGAAAATTACCTGTCATGTTAAAACGAGTAGTACCAATGCCGTTTTTGAAAGTCTCAAAACGCTCTTCTGCTGTAGCGGCTAATTTGAAGCGCATTCTATCTGAAGCAGTGGAATTTAACATTTTCTGGTTTGTGTACCAATCGATGATGTCACCCAGTCTGGTTTCAACAAATTCATAAGTATTACGATCGTCAGCTGGCCGACGGCCGCCATACCATTCGCCACCAAACTCCTGGCTTAACTTGCCATCGTATACACTTCTTAAATTATTTGATGTTTGATTTTGCCAATTGGGATGTATATTTCTGTGAATTCTTTGTGATAATAATTCGCCTGTTTCAGGTTTCTTACCAAACGCATTATAAATTGCTTCTAAAGCCGGGCGATTAGATTGGTCCAGGCTCTGAGTATCAATATGTATTTTGCCGGCTTCATCACGAGTTATTACTCTTAACATGGTCTGTTTTCGATTTGTGTTGTAGCCACCTATGTCTGTTTTGCTATCCATCAGTTCTGGTGGAAAATCAGATACTACAATTATCGTGTTTGTATCCCCCAGCTCACCGGCCGCCATGGCTTTTATTTCTTCGAGTTCTTCTCTCTCAATAAGTCGACGGCGCAGTTCGAATTGAAAATTTGGATTATCTTCGGCTAATATTTTTGCATCTTCAACGGAATCTTCAAATACCTCGGTAAGTGATCCGTCATCTTCGCCATATAAATCCTCTCCATCAAACGTAAACTCAAAACTGGTGTACATATTGCCATTCAAAACTTCTGCTAACCAAGTTTTCGTATCAGTTCTAATGCGCAATTCCTGGTCGACTGGATGTTCAGACTGAGGTAGCGCACTTAGTGCTTCCATTAAATAAATACCCTCTGCTCTGTAGGCAAGAGGGCTGTGAAAACTAGATCAATAGGGCTCTTGCTCGAGAGACTTTTGTAGCTGTATCGGACTCTAACCGTTGCGGCACAGTTCCCGAATTGCACGGGATTCCAGCTTCTATTTGTTAAAACGAACAATAGTAGTTTAGCACCACCTCACTACGCTAGATATAGTATTAATTACTTCGTCAAAAGCTTTTTAAGTGGTTTGACGCTGCTTCAGAGCTGTCAGCCGGGGCATGAAACTTTGAGCGGCGCCTTCCAATCCCAAAACTTTTAAAGCTCCAATTAGCACGTACAAATGATCAAAGCTGTCAGCCACCAGTTCGCCGCTGACATTTTCGATTTGTGTGAAGGCATGTTCGACCTTTTCAACCAGCCACTTCTCTTCGCCGGGTGCAATATTATTAGAGGTGACTTTGGTTAAATTCTGTGAAGCCGCGAGTACTTCCAGAGATCTGGCTGAATGGTCACGCTTGCGCAATTGCCCGCGCTTGATCAGATTATTAACATGTAAAGCTACCGTAGCAACAGAGTTGTAATTTAGGCCAGCCATTATTTCGCGGTAGCTGGGGCTGTAGCCATGTTCGGCGATGAAGGCTTCAATAAATCCCAGCATTTCCTTTTGTTTCTTGGTTGGTCTAATTGTTGAGATCTGCGATGTTTGCTTTTCGTTCATGCTTAAATTATGCCACGTTTTGCTTATTTGGAAAAACCCAGTATTTGTACCAGAGGTAGCTCCAGATAGTGAAAAAGCCAGCCGATAGGAAAAACCCGATATAAGGTGTGATACCAATGACGGTAAAGCCCCAGATAATCAGATAATCAATGATGAAGCCGACTGACTCAATAAAAACATAGCGGCCGGCGTGCTGCATTTCGCTAAGTTTGACCCGATCGGAAAAGGCCCAAAAACGTTGTACCAGATAGTTTAGCGTCCAGCCCACTATATCAGCCAGGATTTTGGACGGCAGCCAATCCCATTTTAAAACCGAATAACAGATGGCAAATACCCCATAGCCAACCCAGAAGTACAGAGCTCCGCCGGTCATATATTTGCCAAAGCGGATGACTTCCGGGCGTTTGGTAATTGCCATTTTATTCTGCTTTGTTAAGATCCGGTGCCATAGCTATACCAGCCAGACCCCACCAAACATAGGCAATCGTGTCATCTGTCCAGACATGAAGCAACAGACCAATGAAACTGATACCGACCAGGCTGGCAAACAGACTTAGAGCTAAAGGATGGTCGCGGCGTAACCACAGCAAATAACCAACGGTAATGGTTATCAAGCTAAATAAGATTAGTCCGAGCCAGCCGGTTTCCTGGGCTATTTGCAAATAATAATTCTCTGCAATGCGTGGCGGGTGGTTATTATATTCACTGGCCGGACCGGCCGTACCCGGACCATTTCCCAAAGGGTGATGTAGGGCGTCTTTACTACTATTCTTTAAGGCCGTTAGGTGCCCGGTATCAGATGTGGATTTAATTGCTGAATGGGTTTCAGTATGCAAAAAATAATTTTGAAAAGTAGGGTTGTTACGAACAGCTATGCCCGTAACTATCAATACAATCAATATTGCGCCGGATGCTATCCAATAAGCCGGATTTATTTTTTTGGCGTGAAGAGTAACAAGTAAAATTGTGCCGATAGTTAATATTGTGCCGACCCAGGCACTTCTTGAAAATGTAAATATTTCGACCATCAAACCGGCTACTAACAAACCGCCATATAATCGTTGGCGCCGGCCTCTCAGAATCAGAATAGTCAGCAAACTTATGGGAATTAACAGATACGCGCCCAATGGATTTACTCCCCTAAGCGTCGAAGCAATCCGAATGTAATGACTATTATGGTTAATGGTTTCAAACGGCGGAATGGTGTCCGGCCCATAGCCGAAATGCACCAAAAAATCTCTTGGCAGGACCAGTACTTGCAGCAGTCCAAATACAATAACAATGGCCGCTGGCCAAAGCACCATCCATTGCCAATGAATCCGCAGCCGGCTCATTCTAAGCGCAATCGCCCAGGTAATCATGAAGAAAATCAAAAATCTGAGATTAACAATCAATCCATATCCTAAGGCCTTGGCCGAAACATCGTGTTGGTTTAAGGCCAACAGTCCCCAGGTAATATTTAGCAAAATATAGGCCAATATCATCCAGACCAACCGGCGCGATAAGGTATGAAGTCTTATTTTATGATCAATAAAAAGTAGGTAAATGACCCCTATACCACTAAATAACAACAGTACTTCTTTCCAAAGTCTGAGTGCCGTGTAATGACCAAAAATACTGGCTGCCCAGACAGTCAAAAAGGCATGGAAGGGCATAATCAGCAAAATTGCCATTATAAACCCACACACCCAAGTCAAAATAACGTACTTCAGCGCCAGGATCTTCATGATGCTACAATCTAGTATAGCTGTAACCACCTGTCATCTGAAAACAGCTAGGTAATATGGCATGAGAAACAATACCTCACTTATTTACAATGTTTGTCTAATCATCGGCGATGCTTTGGCAATAACCGCGGCTTTTACGACTGCCTATATCTTTAGGGTTTCGTTAAGCCATGAGCCTTTAAGTGCCGATGTACACGCTCATACATATATTAGTATTCTGATTAGTTTGCTACCGTTCTGGATTTTAATTTTTGCACTGCTGGGACTTTATAACGTTCGGGTTTATGAGAAACGCTTCTCGGAATTGGGACGGTTATTGGTAGGTTCGTTCATCGGTATATTATTCCTAATCAGCTACAGTTACATTACCAACACGGCAATTTTCCCCGGCAGATTGGTGACGCTCTATGGTTTTGGACTGGTTTTCCTGTTTGCCCTGCTATTTCGAACACTGGCCCGCGGAATCCGCCGAGAACTGTTCAATTACGGCGTAGGCATAAATAATGTGCTACTGGTCGGTGATACTAAGAGTACTCATCGTTTGATAGAAGCGTTGTCAAATAGCGCAATCACAGGTTATAAAATCCTGGGTGTGGTTGGCGGTGTCAAGCACCCGTTACACGCCGAATCTCCGTTAAAAATGTTCTCAAGTTTTAGTGATGCGACTGCTCATATTCGTCACCAATTACATACCATTATCCAAACCGAGCTTTACGCTGATGAAAATAATAATGATCAGATTTTAACCTATGCTCAGGAAAATCATGTTGCCTATCGATTTGTGCCCGGTAATAGTGAACTATTTGTCGGCAATATTGAAGTCGATTTGTTTCATGCGGTGCCAATTATTGCCGTTCACCAGACCGCGTTGATCGGCTGGGGTCGCGTAATTAAGCGTTTGTCAGATTTAATCCTCGGCAGTTTATTATTAATCATATCTTCACCGATATTGCTTATAACTGCGATAATAGTCAAGCTGTCCGACCGCGGACCAATATTTTTTCGACAGGAACGTCTGACCCGTTTCAATACCAGAATTAAAATTTTTAAATTTCGTTCATTAAAACCGGAGTTTAACGGACTTGACCCGGAAGAAGGTTTTGATAAATTAGGTCGCTCCGATTTGATCGAAGCCTATCGCCGGCAAGGAGATTCACTGTTAAATGATCCGCGTCTGAGTAAAGTTGGTCGTTTCATCAGACGATATAGCGTCGATGAATTACCTCAACTATTTAACGTGGTGCGCGGCGATATAAGCTTGGTTGGGCCAAGAGCATTGGTTTCTGCCGAACTCGATAAATCCGACCAAAAAAACCTGATTCTAAGTGTTAAATCGGGAATGACGGGATTGGCGCAGATTTCAGGAGTCAAGGACTTAAGTTTCGTAGAACGTCGCCAATTGGATCTTTTTTATGTTCAAAACTGGAGCTTCTGGAATGATCTGGTAATATTAATGAAAACTTTTTGGGTGGTTTTGTTTCATAAAGGTACACGCGGATGAAAGTAGCCATCGTTTGCGATTGGTTAACCGGTATCGGTGGCGCCGAAAGAGTCGTATTAGAGCTTCATAAACTCTATCCCGAAGCGCCAATTTATACTTCGCAGTATGATCCAGCCAAGATCAATTGGTTTGATGATGCCGATGTTCGCACCACCTGGTTACAAAAACTGCCAACCAGTCTTAAGAAGTTTCTACCGCTGCTTAGGGCTTGGGCTTTTAGCCGGCTGGATCTCAGCGATTATGATCTGGTAATATCGTCCAGCGGCGCTGAAGCCAAGGGCGTTAAAACCGGTCCGCGGACTGTGCACATCTGTTATTGCCACTCGCCGACTCAGTATTTCTGGATAAGGCGCGACGAATACCTGGAACGGCCGGGATTTCCTTTTGGTTTTAATTGGATCGCTCGGTTAGGTCTTAAGCTACTCATCGACCCCCTGAAAAGATGGGATCGTCGGGCGGCCAAGCAACCGGATTTCCTGATTGCCAATTCCACTCATACCCAGGCCATGATAAAACGCTATTACCGGCGCGATTCAGATATTATTTTTCCGCCGGTTGATACCGCCCGGTTCAAGCCGGCTAATCCGCCGCCTAAAGAACTGCGGCACGGCTTCGTGGTAGCCGGCCGTCAGACTCCATACAAGCGGTTTGATCTGGCGATACAGGCCTGTGACGACCTCAAAGTGCCATTACTGGTTATCGGCGACGGTCCGGAACACAGGCGCCTAGAGAAAATAGCCGGTCGGGGTACTACCTTTTTGTCCAATGTTAACGATAATGAAATAATCAGCCACTTCAGCACAGCGATCGGTTTCATCATGCCTAACATGGACGATTTCGGAATTGTGGCGGTGGAAGCCATGGCCGCTTCTACACCAGTGATAGCTTACAACAAGGGTGGCGCACTGGATTACGTTAGTCCCGGCAAAACCGGTCTGTTCTTCGAGCGGCAAACCGTTAGAGATTTGGCTAATGTTCTGGAAACCGCGATGACTAAAAATTTCGATTATCAAGCAATAAGCGATCATGCCGAACAGTTTTCGTTAGCGACATTCAAGCAATCTATGCAAAACTATATAAAAGCTTGTCTAGCCGAAAGGACTGCTAAATAACATGTGCGGGATTGTAGGATATGTTGGTGTTAAGCCCGGCAAAAACCTGGTACTCAAAGGTTTGGAAGCCCTCGAATACCGCGGATATGATTCAGCCGGAATTGCCATTGTTGACCAAGAACAGGCTAAAATTTTTAAAAAAGTCGGGCGGGTGAATGGACTGATCGATACAGTATCCGGTCAAGATTTTGATTCGTCACTGGTGATCGGGCATACCCGCTGGGCCACTCACGGTGGTGTAACTGAGCAAAACGCCCATCCACAAGCTAATAATGCCAAATCAATTTTTGTGGTTCATAACGGTATCATTGAAAACTTTGCTGAGATCCGGACTAAGTTGGAATCAGCCGGCTACCACTTCGATTCACAAACCGATACAGAAGTATTCCCCAACCTGATTGATTATTACCTCAAAAAATTGCCGTCGTTCGAAAGCGCTTTCAAGGCCGCACTTAATGATGTCCGGGGTGCCTATTCGATTGTGGCCGCCTCGACGGACCTGCCCGAAACATTATTTGCCGCCCGCTTATCAAGCCCGTTGGTCATTGGCGTTGGCGAACATGAAAACTTCTTAGCCTCTGATCCCTCGGCTATTATGGAACACACCAAGAAAGTAATTTATCTCGAAGATTATGATTTCGCCGTTATTACCAAAGATAATGTCGATGTTCATAATCTCAAAGACGCTAAACATACTAAACCTGAAGTTGAGCTTTTAGATTTTGATTCACAGGAATCTTTGTTGGGTGACTATCCTAACTTTATGCTTAAAGAAATATTTGAAGCACCGGCCACTATTAAATCTGCCACCCTTGGCCGTGCACTGGCTGATAAGAATATAGTAAAACTTGGTGGCTTGGAAGGAGTTTTGCGGCAACTTAAACACATTGACCGAATTGTGGTGGTAGCCTGCGGAACGTCTTATTATGCCGGATTAGTTGGCGAGTATCTGATTGAGGAATTGGCCGGCGTGCCGGTGGAAGTTCATTTAGCCAGCGAATTCAAATACCGTGATGAGCCATTCTCGCGCAGCACCGTGCTACTGGCTATTTCGCAATCCGGAGAGACTGCCGATACCATCGCGGCGCTCAAAAAAGTTGAAGATTTCGGGGTACTCAGGCTCGGCATCGTAAATGTCGTCGGCAGTACTATCGCCCGTATGACTGATGCCGGCGTCTATTGTCACGCCGGCCCGGAAAAAGCCGTAGCCAGTACCAAGGCGTTCATCGCTCAAGTCACGATTTTACTGCAAATTGCGCTTCATCTAAGCGACGGCAATTCTAAAAAATTCTCACCGTTATTACACGAACTGGACAAATTACCGGATAAAGCTATGGCCATTTTGGAAAATATTGAAAAAATACAAACCATTGCCGAGAAATATGCCGATTACCGCGATTTCTTGTTTATCGGCCGCAATTCCGGATTTCCTTCAGCTCTGGAAGGTGCCTTAAAACTTAAGGAAATTTCTTATTTACATGCCGAGGGCTACGCTGCCGGTGAGATGAAACATGGTCCCTTAGCGATGATTGACAAAAACTTCCCAACTTTCGTAGTAGCCACTAATTCCCCGCTGCTTGAAAAAACTTATTCCAGCATTCAGGAAATCAGAGCCCGCGGCGGACCAATTGTAGCTTTGGCTACGGAAGGTAACAAAGATATTAAAAGCATTTGCGATGATGTAATTTATCTGCCCGAAGCCCACGAAGAGGTCCAACCGGTATTGCACGCCGTGGCCATGCAATTGTTTGCTTACTATATCGCTACCAAACGCGGCCTGGACGTCGACCGACCGCGCAATCTGGCTAAATCAGTCACGGTCGAATAATTTAATTCACATTATTGGTAAAGCGTTTGCTGAGCTCGCCGACTTTTTGAGCCATATCTTTCCTGGTAACTAGCAGGCCGGCCGGAGTATTCACCACGATCACGTTATCCAAGCCAATAACAATGACCGGCTTAATATCACCGTTGTGAATGTACGAATTTGTAACTTCTTCAATAGCGATGTTATCGCCATGAGCGTGATTACCCTTGGCGTCACCGCCGGCCGCTCTAGCCAAATCGCCGAACGATCCCAGATCCATCCAATCAAATGAAGCCGGCACGACCAGAAGATTAGACAATTTCTCCATCAAAGCATAATCAATAGCTTCATTCTTAAGCGACAAATATGTTTTTTTGAATTTGTCGGCTTTGGTCTTTTTAAGTCGTTGGTAGGCATCATAAAGTTCAGGTGCCGCACGGCTCATACTTTTCAAAAATACTGATAATGACCCGACAAAATATCCGCCATTCCATAGATATTTACCGCTTTTGACATATTTCTCAGCGGTTTCACGGTCCGGCTTCTCCTTGAACGAATTGACATTAGCCACCAAATCCTGGCCCTTCAGGGGCTGACCTTTTTCAATATAGCCAAAAATCGTAGCCGGCCCCAGTGGTTCAACTCCTATCAGAACAATTCGTTGTTGCTCATTTGAAATTTTCTCAGCTAGACGGAAGCTACCGGCAAAACCTTCCAGATCACGAATGTAATGGTCAGAATGTATAAAAGCTATGGCTTCGTCGTCTTTGTGACGACCGCTAATGTAAACCAAAGCTGCGACAATGCAATTGGCTGTTCCACGCCGTCCCGGCTCCACTATAAATTTCTCATCGGGCAAGTCAGACAATTGCTGCTTAACATGTTCAATATGGCTAGCTTCTGAAACAATATAAACTTTGTCCGTTAATTTACGAGCCCGCTCGTAAGCCATCTGCAGCAATGAATTTTTATCATTATTGACATTTAACAGATGCTTCGGATAATCAGGCGTCGACAAAGGCCATAGCCTGGTGCCGGACCCGCCGGCAATAATCACTACAATCATTCAATAATTCTATCAAACTGTTAGATGACTTTGGTAATACCTTCTATAACATAAGCTGTGTCTTCCCAGTTTCTAACAGCTATGCAATCAATACCTATTTTATAAACAGCGTAATCATTGCCTCCTTCAATGATTTTATCTCCTAAAAATAAAATATCTTGTTTGCTTAGACCTGTGGCTAACATTAGTTTTTCCATGCCATATGCTTTATCAATACCCGGTTTTGTTACATCAATAGACGTTGCACCAGATGCTCTAACCTCAAACTCTGGAATCTTAGGGGCTACAATGGAGTGGATTTTTAGTTTTTTTGCTCCGTCGGGATCCCAGGCTTCTTTTATCCTGACACCCTCATCACCCAACTCAGCTACGATTTCCTGACCTAACATAGATAATGTAATCTGACTATCACGGTCTTCAATTGTTTGGCCATAAGTTTTATCAGCTTTATGTCCAGATTCTTCCAGACCTTCTTCTAGTGCCTTGATGATTTTGACTTTTTGATCCTGCGTTAGATTCTCAGCGTATTCTAAGCGCCAATCATCAATATTTTCATCATAGCTAAAATAGCGTGTACCGCTGGTTGGCATTAAGTGCAGATTTTTTAATAACCGAGACGATTTAGTTAGTTGGCTAAGTACTTGATGTTGAAATAGTTCGTATTTACCGCCTGAGATTATGCAGACTTGAAATTTTTCCAAAAGTTCGTCAAGTAGGCCGGCCATGCGCCTGGGCAAAGTTGATTTGCTTGGCGCTAAAGTACCGTCTAAATCAAAAGCTATCAGTTTTTTCATAAAAATATTGTACTAAAAGCTTACCATAATTACCGACTCATAACTTCTTGAACTGGTATACTGTCAAGTGTCATGAAAATTCTCGTTACCGGAGGTGCCGGCTTCATAGGCTCCAACTTTATACATTATATTTACCGGGAGCGGCCGGATTGGCAAATCGCAGTCTACGACAAGTTAACTTATGCCGGCGACAAAGTTAATGTATCCGGGTTGGATGAGAGTCGGGTGACTTTCATTCAAGCTGATATTTGTGATGAAGCAGCCATTAATCAGGCCGTGGCTGATTGTGATTCGGTGATTCATTTTGCGGCCGAGTCGC
Source organism: Saccharimonadales bacterium (SeqCode) (assembly GCA_035479135.1). Classification (GTDB taxonomy): domain Bacteria; phylum Patescibacteriota; class Saccharimonadia; order Saccharimonadales; family UBA4665; genus DATIIY01. Next base: position 136,477 of record DATIIY010000003.1, on the reverse strand, counting down.
ATAATGATAACTCTCTGCAGTCACCGCGGGTTTTTGTAGATACAAATCTGGTCGGGACTTACCAGGTTTTGGAGGCCGTGCGTAAGCATAAGAAAAGGCTTCATCACATTTCTACCGATGAAGTTTATGGCGATCTACAACTCGATGATCCGGCTAAATTTACCCCCACCACCCCTTATAATCCGTCCAGTCCCTACTCTTCTACCAAGGCTGGATCCGATCACTTGGTTAGAGCTTGGGTCAGGAGTTTTGACGTCCAAGCTACGATTAGTAATTGCTCCAATAATTACGGTCCTTATCAACACGTCGAAAAATTTATTCCTCGTCAGATTACCGAAATCTTAGATGGCCGCCGGCCGAAACTTTATGGCAGTGGCGCCAATGTTCGGGACTGGATTCATACTGAAGATCACAGTTCCGGCGTTTTAACCATTTTAGAAAAGGGCAAAATTGGTGAAACGTATCTGATTGGTGCCGACGGCGAACGTAATAATCAAAGCGTGGTGGAGATCATTTTGGAACTTATGGATAAGGATCGATCAGACTATGAACATGTGAATGACCGGCCGGGACATGATTTACGCTACGCCATTGATGCTTCTAAACTTAAGAATGAACTTGGCTGGCAGCCTAAGTTCACTGATTTTCGGGAAGGTCTCTCAGCTACTATCGATTGGTACAAACAAAACGAAGCTTGGTGGCGGCCGCAAAAAGCCGCCACCGAAGCACGTTATGTGGAGATGGGGCGCTGATGACTGATCCGATAGTGGTTCGTGAAATCGAAGAAATCCCAGGATTATTTATTATTGATTTAGTAGTCCACCAGGACTCTCGCGGCTGGTTCAAGGAGAATTACCAGAAAGCCAAAATGGAAGCCCTGGGCTTGCCGCAGTTCGAAGTCGTCCAAAATAACTTCTCATTTAATAACAAAGCTGGGGTGACTCGTGGTCTACATGCCGAGCCCTGGGAGAAGTTTATATCTTTGGCCAACGGCATCGCCTATGGAGCCTGGGTGGATCTACGACGCGGCAAAAGTTTCGGCAAAGTTTACACTATGGAAATTACTCCGGCTAAGGCGATATTTGTACCGCGTGGTGTGGCCAACGGTTATCAAACTCAGGAAGAAAATGTCACTTATACCTATCTTGTAAACGCACATTGGTCACCGGAAGCGGAGTATGCCAGTGTCAATTTGTTTGACAGCCGGCTGGGTATTAGTTGGCCAATTGGACCCGACCAAGCTCTGGTATCGGAGAAGGATCAGCTCAATCCGAAATTGGATGAAATAAGACCAATGGAATTATAGTCATGGATGACAGCACGATTTTTATCACCGGCGCTAACGGCCAGCTTGGTCGAGCCCTTAAGGGTCGATATCCGGGAGCCAAGAGTGCTGATATTGATGAACTGGATATATCGGATGCCGATTCGGTTAGTGGTTATGATTGGTCAAACATGAAGGTAATCATTAACGCTGCCGGCTATACTAATGTTGACGGTGCTGAATCGCCTGAGGGTCGGGTTAGCGCCTGGCAGGTTAATAGCGTAGCTGTAGGTAATTTAGCCGGGGCAGCCATTAAACATGACATTATGCTGATACACATCTCTACCGACTATGTATTCGACGGCACTCACTCGCCGCACAACGAAGAAGAACCGTTTAGTCCGCTCAGTGTTTACGGCCAAAGCAAGGCGGCCGGCGATATTGTTGCGAGCCTGGTGCCCAAGCATTATATACTTCGAACTAGCTGGGTTATTGGAGAAGGCAATAATTTCGTCCGCACTATGTTAGATCTTGGTCAAAAAGGTGTCAGTCCGACTGTGGTAGCTGATCAAGTTGGTCGTCCGACATTCACAAGTGAATTAGTCAAAGCAATTGATCATTTGCTTACCAAACAGTCAACATTCGGGACTTACAATGTCAGTAACGGCGGTGAGCCGGCCAGTTGGGCTGATATTACCCGGACGGTTTTCGAAATAGCAAATTTTGATTTGAAAGTGACGGACACTACAACTACTGAATACTATGCCGACAAAGAAGGTATCGCACCACGGCCATTGCAGAGCACTTTCGATTTAGCCAAAATCCAGTCCGCCGGATTTACCCCCACGGATTGGCGTGAAGATTTAACTACCTTTGTAAAAAAGGAGCTGCAAACATCATGAAAGGTATTATTTTAGCCGGCGGGTCCGGCACCAGGCTGTATCCGATCACCAAAGGCATTTCCAAACAAATAATGCCGATTTATGACAAACCGATGGTTTATTACCCTTTGAGTACGCTGATGCAAGCTGGCATTCGTGACATCTTAGTAATTACTACACCCGACGACCAAAGTCAGTTCCAACGTCTGCTCGGAGATGGCTCGGACTTGGGAATTAATCTGGAATATGCCGCCCAGCCTTCGCCAGGCGGCCTGGCTCAGGCCTTCATAATTGGTGAGGAATTCATCGGCAACGACAAAGTTGCGCTGATACTGGGAGACAATATTTTTCACGGTGATACGTTCGGTCACAGCCTGCAGGCTTGTGCCGATCCGGATGGTGGCATAGTTTTCGCTTATGAAGTTTCGGATCCTGAACGATATGGTGTAGTTGAATTTGATAGTGACCATCAGGCTGTTTCGATTGAAGAGAAACCAGCTGAGCCGAAGTCCAACTACGCTGTCACTGGCCTGTATTTCTACGACAACGAGGTCATCGAAATCGCCAAAAACATCAAGCCCAGCGATCGCGATGAGCTGGAAATCACCTCTGTTAACGAAGAGTACCTGCACCGCGGCAAACTCAAAGTCCAGATAATGAGCCGCGGCTCGGTCTGGCTGGACACCGGCACCTTCGAATCGATGAATGACGCCAGCGAGTACATCCACGTGATTGAGAAACGCACCGGCCTGAAGATCGGCTGCATCGAAGAAATCGCCTTTCGCCAGGGCTATATCGACCGCGACCAACTCCAGCGCATCGCCGAACCTCTGGTCAAAAGCGGCTATGGCAAATACCTAACAGCTATAGCCAAAGAATAACTAACCGAGCTCAAATCTTATTAGTTTATAATTATATTAAATGAGTACGACTGCTGAAGGACCTCGCATCTGTTTCATATTACCTGCCTATAATGAGGGCTTTATAATAAGATCTATAGTCACCAAGTTGGATGATGCGCTGAAAAAGGAGGGGTCTGACTATCAAATCGTGGTAGTTGACGATGCCTCAAAAGACGATACAGCTACAAAAGCTGCAGTGCGTCAGGTAAAGGTAATTAAGCATATAATTAATGTTGGTTCGGGTGGAGCAACTGCCACAGGTCTTAGCTATGCGCAACAGAATGGTTTTAATATTGCCGCAACCATGGATGCAGATGGGCAACATAATCCTGATGATGCTATAAAAGGAATTAAACTAATGTTGCATGGTGAAGCTGATTTATTGATTGGTAGCCGCTTAATTGATTCTTCAGGCATGTCCAATGTCAAAGTAATAGGTAATCGTGGGTTAAGTATCATAACTTATATAATCTTCGGCGTGAATATCACAGACTCTCAATCGGGTATGCGTATTTTTTCCAAAAATGCTCTAGAAAAACTAAAGTGGAAAACCAGTGGTTATGAGTTTTGTTCTGAAATGCTATGGAGGGCCAAACAACAAAAATTAAAAATCAAAGAATATCCAATTAGAGCTGTTTACACTGAATATTCATTGGCTAAAGGTCAAAATAATTGGAATGCAATTAATATTATTAAATCGCTTGTTCAACGAAGGCTAATGGAGTTATTTGGTGAGTAGATACTTATTGCTAGTCATACTTAATACGCCACTAATAATAGCTGGCATATTAAGCTCAGTTGTTTCTTTTAAGCTAAACCATACCAGTCGGCGTAGATTAATTTTTCGAATAACTTTTTGGCTAACAATATTAGCTTTACTGATTTTTTCTGCCGCGATTTACAATTTCCTATTTTCGAATAATTTGACACATACTGAACCGCTTAGTCTATTTGATGTTATGCAAATTACAGGAATAATTTTTACCTTTTTAGTAGCTAATCAAGCCTATGCAAAAGTAGATTTATTAGAGCATCGGGTGCAAGATCTTCACCAGGAGCTGTCAATACAATTATCTCAAAATATGGAAAGGAACTATGACAAAAAGAAGTCGTAGCCCTAAAAAGTCTCGAGTGCTTGTACTTATGCCCACTCTCGGAAAACGGAACGATTTACTTAGACAAACGCTTAAATCTATAGCCGGCCAAAAACCAATTGCGGCGGATGTAGTAATGGTATTTCCGCAAAAAGATACAGCAACCCAGGCTTTGTCTAAGGAATTTGGAGCTATGACAGTGGACGATCCAGGTGCAGGGTTATCCAGTGCAGTCAATGCTGCACTGACTGCAGCAAAACCCTGGCATGAATATATTACATGGTTGGGTGACGATGATTTATTAACATCTAATTCATTAGTAACCTCTGTTAAAGCTTTAGATAGTAATAAAAACGCAGTTGTGGCCTTTGGTTATTGTCACTATATCAATTTAGATGGACAGGTAATTTTTACCAGTCGGGCCGGTAGATTTGCTCCTTGGCTTATGACCTGGGGTCCTGATCTAGTGCCAATGCCTGGACTACTTATGAGACGAAAGGCTTTAGATAAAGTTGGTAAATTTGATATTAACAATAAGTGGTCCATGGATTTAGATATCCTGCTCAGACTTCGCAAAACAGGCAAATTTATAAATACCAAGACCACTTTAGCCTGTTTTCGTTGGCATGAAACTTCGCAAACAGTATCTAATCGACCCAAAGTTTTACAAGAATCAGAGATAGTTAAGCGTAAATATTTACCTAAATATAGTAAGGTTATGTCTCCATTATGGGAACGTCCGGTACGAATTGCTACCAACTTAGCCGTCAACCGCGTGAATAAATTGGCGCGAAGTTAAGCAGTATGTCATAGGCGCCAAATGGTTTATTATACTTAGACCAGAGAACTTGGGGAGAATTATAAACTGAAAAAAATAGCACTAATTACTGGTATCACCGGTCAAGACGGTTCGTATTTAGCTGAGCTTCTATTAGATAAGGGTTACCAAGTTCACGGTATTATCCGACGTTCATCTAGCTTTAATACAGATCGTATCGAGCACATATTCCAAGATCCACATGAAAGCCATAGACGAATGTTCCTTCATTATGGTGATCTTTCTGACGGCAGTAATTTAGCTAGACTCATTGCGTCAATCAAGCCCGGAGAGATTTATAACCTTGCGGCTCAAAGCCATGTAAGAGTTAGCTTTGATACACCCGAATACACGGGTGATGTAGATGCTATTGGCACATTAAGATTATTGGACGCGATCCGCGAGGCTGGTGTTACCACAAAATTTTACCAAGCATCGTCTTCAGAAATGTATGGTTTGGCGCAAGCTGTACCTCAAACAGAGGATACCCCTTTTTATCCTCGGTCCCCTTATGGTGTAGCAAAACTTTATGCATATTGGATTACTAAAAATTATCGAGAAAGCTATGGTCTATTTGCATGCAATGGAATTTTATTTAATCATGAATCACCGCGGCGAGGTGAAACATTTGTCACGCGTAAAATTACCCGTGGACTAGCGCGAATAAAGTTAGGGGTCGACGAAATTCTTTACTTGGGTAATTTAGAAGCTAAACGTGATTGGGGATTCGCAAAAGATTATGTTGAAGGTATGTGGATGATGCTTCAACAAAATAAACCTGATGACTACGTGCTGGCCACTAACGAGACTCATACAGTACGTGAATTCGTCCAGGTAGCTTCTAAGTTGCTTGGATTTAATTTAGTGTGGCGAGGCAAAGGCAACAATGAAGAAGGTATTGATAAAAAGTCGGGTAAAACTATTGTTAAAATTGATCCCGCATATTTTCGGCCTGCAGAAGTGGATTTGCTGATTGGCAATCCAGCCAAAGCTAAAAGAATTATGGGCTGGAAACCAAAGGTCAAATTTGATGAGCTTATAGACATTATGGTGAACGCAGACTTAGAAATCGAAGAATTTAAGCACGGCATGGCAAAATAATATCCTAGTATTTGCTTACCAATTATTTGTTTGTTAGTGTAAACGTCATGACATTATACAAAAAGAGTGTGGTTTCGGGAGCTAAATTGGAACCACTTTTTAGCCTTGGAGAGCTGTATGTGTCTGATTTCCTTAAAAAAGGTGAGCAACCAAAAGGTCCGACATGCGAAATGGCTCTGGGCTTCGATCCTATTAGCAAAGGGGTACAATTAACAAAACAACCTGATAGTGATCTGATGTGGGGTAGTATGTACTATTACCGCAGTGCAGTTAATCCTGCAATGCGCGAGGCGTTAAGAGATCTAGCCGATAAAACTTGTAAATCTATTCCAGAAAGATCAAAAAAATCGGTCTATTTGGATATTGCCTCAAATGATGGTTATTTATTATCTACGGTGGATCCTAAAAAATATCATAGAGTTGGAATTGATCCATCAGACTATCCCGAAGCCAAAAAAAATACCGATACAAATATCAAGGAATATTTTTCGGCTAAGGCTTTTACGGATGCCGGATTTAAAAAGGCCTCACGCATTAGCTGTGCGGCCTGCTTTTACGACGTCGATAAGCCGCTCGAGTTTCTTGAAGACGTACATAAAATACTCGAAGATGACGGCTTATTCACACTCCAGGTCTCTTATACACCTGCTAATATCATGCAGACTGAAATCGGCGTTATTTGCCATGAACATCTTTGTTACTACAACCTTACATCACTAAAATGGCTGACAGACCGGGCCAAGTTTGTTATAAAAGATATTGAGTTAAATAACGTTAACGGTGGATCCATACGATTATACCTTCAAAAAAACAATGCGCTCGACAATTATCTGACTCCGGCTGACCGGGATGTGAGCAAGATACGTGTTGAATCATTATTGTTGTGGGAAGAACAGGCTGGATTTAACAACCCTAAGATATATAAAAATTTTTATAAGCAAATATTGAAGCTAAAAAATGAAACTGTTGAATTCATCAAAGACGCTAAGTCTAAAGGCAAGTCGGTCTGGGGATACGGAGCCAGCACCAAAGGGAATACCCTACTACAAATGTTTGAACTTAATTATAAGCTGATAGATGGTATAGCTGAAAAACAAGAGTTCAAGTGGGGACGACGTACCGTCGGAACGGATATACCAATTTATTCAGAGCAAGAGATGCGTAAAACTCATCCGGATTACTTACTGGTATTACCGTGGTTTTTTAGAGATACTTTTATTGAACGGGAGCAATCTTATCTCAAAAAAGGTGGAGTTATGATTTTTCCTGCTCCTTCCTTTTCAACTTTTACTCTCAACAAACGATAGACTGTATTACTGGCTTTTCGTAAACTTATTATATGGACAAAAATAGCAGGATATTTGTAGCTGGTCACAGAGGTCTTGTTGGCTCTGCAATTGTACGCAATCTAAAATTAAAGGATTATAAAAATCTGATTGTCCGTACCCGAGCAGAACTAGATTTATTTAACTTTGATGCCGTCAAACAATTTCTACTGAAAGAAAAACCTGAAGTGGTTATAGATGCTGCCGCAAAAACTGGCGGCATTAAAGAAAGTATGCTTCATCATGCCGAATTTCTTTATGAAAATCTGCTGCTGCAAAATAGTTTAATTTGGGCCTCAAAAGAGGTTGGAATTAAGAAGTTCGTATTTTTAGGCAGTTCGTGCATATATCCCGGAAACAGCAAGCAACCAATGAAAGAAGAGTACTTCATGACCGGTAAACAAGAGCCAACAAATGAAGGTTATTCGATCGCCAAAATTGCTGGGATGAAACTTTGTGAGTATATATATGACCAATTTGGTTTGGACTATATTTCATGTATGCCTACAAATATTTACGGTCCAGGAGATGATTTTAACCCTGAAACTTCGCACGTTATACCATCATTGATCCGGAGAATGCACGAAGCAACTGTTAACAATAGTCCTGAGGTAGTTATTTGGGGTACAGGTGACAGCCGGCGTGAATTTTTATACGTAGACGATCTTGCAGATGCGATCGTATGGTTGACTGAGAATTACAATAAAAACCAATTTTTAAATGTCGGCTCCGGAGAGGAAATATCTATCAAAATGTTAGCTGAAACAATTAAAGAAATGGTTGGTTATAATGGAAAGCTTGTTTTTGACGCCACTAAACCTGACGGAATGCCACGTAAACTATTGGACGTCTCAAAATTGCATAAAGCCGGCTGGCATCACAAAATAAAGTTTGAGGACGGATTAAAACAAACCTACGAATGGTATTTATCCAACCGTACTCTTGTATAATGGTTAAAAATGGCGAAACTTATTATTGCTCTATATGTAATTACAACTTCGTTAGCGCTTATATTTCTAAAACTGGGATCCTCATCAGGGGCGCCTATTACTTTTGCCAATAGCCGACCGCAATTAAATCTTGGCTGGTACAGTTCAAGTGGGTTATTACTCTATATTATTAGTTTTTTATTATATACATACTTAATTTCCAGATACGATCTTGGATATATTTTGCCGCTGGTTACGGCATTTGTGTACATTGCCATATTTGTGGCTTCATATTTTATTTTTCACGAAGTTTTCACGGTATTCAAAATAGCTGGCATAACTCTTATTCTTATAGGCATAGTGCTGTTAAATTTTAAAAAATAGGGGCAGTGGAGGTGCGTAAGAATCAAATAACAAAAATTCAATTTGATATAAAGCAAAGCTCTATAAAATTTATTTCAAGCATCTGGTTTTTCCCCATTATCTTGTTCTTAATTTTATGCCTGTTTACCTTACTCAAAATTAGCGGCACGTCAGCTGGCGTAAATCATCAAATTCTATATGGCCCTACATCCAAAGATCCGGCCCTAATTCTAGGTAAACCGGAACCAATTCGTTCGGATGAATGGCTAGTAGTTACTCAAATGACTATTGCTCAAGCCAAGAGTAACTATCCAAAAGTTAATTCCAATCTGGGTCTAGGTGAAGATATGTCAGTAGTACCAATAGCTCCGTACAAAGAATGGAGCGAGACATTTCGACCGCAAGATCTGGCATTTTTTGTTATGCCCTTAGAAAATGCTTTTGCATTTAAATGGTGGCTAATGGGCTACTTACTGATTGTTAGTTGTTATTTTTTTGTATTGACTATTCTGCCTAATAAAAAACTATTGGCTATTGGTATATCTACAGCCTTGTTCTTCAGCGCTTTCATACAGTGGTGGTATGTTTATAGCTCACTTGGATCGCTATATTATTCATTTTTTATAGCTACAACAATTATTATGCTGATGCGTGAAAAACAGCGGTGGAAAAAAATAACTTTGAGTGCTTTGCTGACTTTTTTGTTGGTGTGCTTTGCTTTAGTATTTTATCCACCGTTTCAAATTGCCTGCGGGCTGGTACTTTTAGCTTTTTTGGTGGGTTACTTCATAGAAAACTACCGCTCTTGGGCAAAAAACAAAACTTTTAAAAATATTTATTTTGTCGGCGGTAGTGCGCTTATATCCTTATTGATATTCGGCGTATTTCTAATTACACACTCAGGGGTAATAAAAACAATAGAGCATACTGCTTACCCAGGTACCAGGTCGATTCAAAGTGGAGGAATTACCTCTTATCACTTCTTGGCTTCGCATTTAGGTCATCAATTTTTATCTGACACGGCCAATTCCCAATATTTAATTGACAATAAATCGCCCTCGAACCAAAGTGAAGCGTCGAATTTTCTGCTACTGGCTCCGTTTTTATTCTTGCCCACTTTATGGCTAATTTACCGAGAGTATAAACAGAAGAAAGCCTTAGATTGGCCCTTAATATTTCTGAATATTTTCTTTGTGGTCTTTTTAATGGAACTATTCGTACCTGGATTTACATCAGTCTCTAAGCTTTTGCTACTTAATAAAGTTGGGTCATCTAGAGTTTTACTAGGCATGGGTTTACTGAACGTTATGATAATTATCTTATTTATTAGAAACTTGTCCAAAAAAACAGTTGTTTTAAATAAATATGCAATCGGTGCCTATTGTCTTTTGGTATTGATGGTCGAGCTGATTGTAAGTTTGCACGCCCATTATTCATTTGGTACATTTATTGGGCTTAGGCGGGCAATACTTTTTTCCCTTCCATTACCAATAGTAATTTATCTGTTATTGAGAATGCGCTTCCTATTAGCAATAAGCTTATATTTGATTTTCTCACTGTTTATATCTATTGGCGTTAATCCACTTTATAAAGGTCTGGGAACCTTAACAAATAGCCCATTAAATAATGCGGTGCAGCACGTTGGAACGAATTCAGATAAACGCTGGATAACAGACGGGGGTTATTTAGAAAATGTAGCCTTAATGAATGGCAAACATTCCTTGACGGGTGTATATTATTACCCTCAATTAGGTCTATGGGATACTATTCCTGGGGTAAAAAAATCAGACTATAACCGTTATGCCCATGTTGCCTTTCAGGTATCGGATGATTCCGCATCTCCTACAAAACTAAAATTAAATAGTCAGGATGGTTTTTCTGTTATGAGTAGTGATTGTAGCAAATACTTGCAACAAGAGCATGTAGGGTTTCTTATTAGTTCGGCGATTCTACACGGAGCTTGTACAACTCCTATTAAAACTATCCCTTTTCCTGACGTCACATTGTACATTTACGCGGTCCATTAAATTTCGTTCGTAGTTTTGTTAGCAGCAAATATTATCCAGCGAAAACAGGCGTAATTCCAACACATGATGATTCCCATTACTATAATTTTTCCTATAAACGGTTTAATTCCTCTGTCATATAAAAAGCTAACTGCCCAAACTGTAAATAAATAATTTATTCCCACAAGTATGAAATATTCTATGATTTGTCTACTTAGATGATTTTGTTGTTTACCACTAAATACCCATTTGCGATTCATGCTAAAACTTATCAAAAATCCACATAAAAATCCTAGACTTGTGGCTAGTTTTAAAGGTACATTCAATAGATAATAACAGATGAGCAATATCGCATAATCGGTGGCAAAAGCAAAGACCCCAACTACAAAATATCGAGACATGGAATTATTAAGTTTAGTTAGAATACTTTGCTTGATATCCAGTATTATATATTATCCTTTTGAGCACTAAGACAAGCAATGTATCATACAAGCAAATATGACCATAAAAAAATTTAGTCAATCGCTTAAACCCAAAGTCATCACCATTAAATCGAGTGTCTGGCTGTTTCCCATTACGTTGGCACTTATTTTTATTATATTTACGGCTTTCAAAATTAGTGGCAGTTCGATTGGTGTTTATTATTCATATTTATTCGGCCCGCGAAATAATCCTGCTTTGATAACAGGTATTCCTAGAACAATACGGTCTGATGAATGGTTAAGTAACACTCAGATTGAAATTGCACAGAAAAATGCTGGATACCCCAAAGTTAATCACAATATTGGCAATGGTGAAGACACATCTCTAATTCTTGATGTTCCTTATAAAGATTGGAGCATACTTTTTAAACCGCATAATTTAGTGTTTTTTGTGTTGCCGTTTGATCATGCTTTTGCATTTAAATGGTGGCTTCTAGGTTACTTACTAATAATAAGCATCTACTTTTTTTGTTTATATTTAATACCCAAGCGCAGGATCTTTGCCAGTATTGTTGCCTTAACTGTATTTTTTTCACCTTTTGTTCAATGGTGGTATCAATATATTACTTTGGCTTCGATTTATTACACTATCTTCTTGCTTCTGACTTTTATGCATTTCTTAAAATCTAGGAACAAGAAAAATTCAATGTTACTGGCGCTTTTAATGACTTATCTGCTTGTTTGTTTTGCTCTTATACAGTATCCGGCTTTTCAAATACCTTGCATAGTTGTAGCCTTATTTTTCGTAGTAGGTTATATTTTCGAAAACCGCGTACTAATCAACGGAAGATATTTATATAAACTTGCCTTACTGGTGGGTGCAGGAATTATATCCGGGCTTTTAATATTAACTTTCCTCAATACTAGGGGTGACGCGTTTGCGGCAATTAAGCATTCGGCTTATCCAGGCAGAAGAAATGTGGCTAGCGGTCGATATGACTCTACGCATTTCTTTTCCAGCCAATATTCTCTACCTTTGCAATTAACACGTAAAGCGGCAACATATTTTTACCCACCAGGAGGGGTTGCTAACCAAAGTGAGTCTGCAAATTTCATACAGATTATGCCATTCTTAGTTGTACCTAGCGCCCTAGTACTTGCCAATGGCTATAAAAAAAGACGGAAATTTGATTGGCCCCTCTTATCAACTTTGCTCCTTTTTATAATTTTAATGTTTAGATTATTCAACACACATTTTAGTAATTTTTTTAAATTATTATTTCTAAATCAAGTGCCGCAAAATCGCCTGCTAATAGGATTTGGTTTGTTAGGAATAATTAACTTTATACTGCTTGTACGAAATTTGGATAAAAGAATCGCTTTGCCATTTGCATTTATTATCCCCTACTGCATTTTATGTTTTCTGCTGGAAATTCGCACAGGTCTGCGACTTCAAAAAATATCTCCTGGATTTATATCTGTGCAATTATTGCTGTTATTATCTATACCAATTCCATTAATGATTTTTGCGCTTCTAAGAAAAAGGTTTATCTTGGCTTCACTGATTTTACTAATCTTTGGAGTTGCTTCATCAGGAGCCGTTAATCCCCTGTATAAAGGAACTGATATTCTTACAAATACAACCCTATCAAAAGACGTGCAAAAAATATCCAAGACTAGTAACAAACGATGGGTCACGGAAGGTATTATGCTCGAGAACTATGCTGTCTTAAATGGTGCTCATTCACTTTCAGGTGTTTATTCTTATCCGCAATTAAATATATGGAAGCAATTGGACTATCAAAATAATCAACAAGATATTTATAATCGGTATGCTCATATTAATTTTATGCTAGATCAGAACACTGATAGTTCTGCTGGTTCATCATTAGAGCTACGCGGAGGTGACAATATTGTGGTACACACTCAAGCATGTAGTAATTTCCTAAAAATGGAGAACGTAGGATTTGTTTTAACTGACACCAAGTTAAAAGTTAGAAGCGCATGCACTTCATTGATAAATACTATTCATTACCCGCAAAATTCGTTTTACATATATTCAATAAATAAATAGCAAAAATTGCTCTCTATCTTAAAAAATGTTAATATTATATAGCTTAAGTTAAAATAAAAATATGCCGAAAAGAAGCGCAAAGAAAATATATGCTATCAATACGTCTCCTGGTAAAAAGCCATGGAGACTGATATTAACTTTTGCAGTCATTATACTGATTTCGGTATTTGCTATATTAGAAATAACAAATACAACGCATTTGCTTCATAGCAAAACCGTACCAAAAACTATACCATTAACTACAAAGGATTCTGGATCTAATAAGCAAGTCGTAACTAAAACGCAGTCCAGTTCTAATAACTCTGCGGCCCAAAGCAATACAGAAATTTCTAAAAATCCTTCCGTCACAGGCTCTTCCAGTAGTACCAATTTAACTTTAATCGAGCCATATGGGCAATTTGTAAGTAATCACCGACCAGGACAAAATTCACCTACAGATGAAGTATCAATCTGTGATACCACACCGGGCGCCAATTGCTATATTAAGTTTACCGCCGCCGATAATAGTACAAGTACTCAATTGCCCGTACAGACCGCGGGTAGCGACGGGTCGACTTCATGGGCTTGGAATTCTAATATTTTAACCAACGGTAAATGGCAAGTTACGGCCATAGCCTCGCTCAATGGTCAAACAAAATCTGCCACAGACCCGACATTATTGGAGATCCAGTGAAGCGATTAAATTCAATTTGGCTAAGTTTTTTTACAGTGTTATTTACTGGAAGTCTTTTATTAACTAGCACTCCATTGGCCCATGCCGATTTTAACGCAAACGATATCATAGATGACTCAATTTACAATAATACAAGCACAATGAATGCCGGGCAAATAGACAACTGGTTGAATGGTAACTTTGGCAGTGCAAGTTGCATAAGTACGGCACACGGCTTTTCTGCCCCAGATCCAACTGGTTATTCTCCAGGCGGTGGCTTTACATATAGCGGAAACGTTTCAGCTGGGCGAGTAATTTACGATGCCGCTCAAACATATGGCCTCAACCCTGAAGTCCTGCTTGTAACATTACAAAAAGAGCAAAGTCTAGTCACCGGTGGCTCTGGTTGTAGTGTTTTAGGCTACACAGGAGCTATGGGATATGGTTGCCCTGATAGTGGTACCACTCACAGTTACCCAGGCGAGGGCGCATTAGCTGCACCGCTTTATTATATAAATAACAGTCCGGTTACAGGAGTAAGCGGCACCTGTGTTAACAGCGCCGCAAAAGCTGGCTTCGCACAACAAGTTATTCATGGAGCCTGGTTGCTTAAATTCGGGCAACAACGTTCGCTAGGAAATACTGGATGGAATGTACAACTTAATAATTTACCTGCAAATGGTGACCATTGGGATAATTCTGACGACCCTCAAACATGTTACGGAGGCCCTATGACCCAAGGCAGCTACAAACGCTGTTCCACAGATGCAAACCCAGTTTTTTATGATGGTTACTTAACCATTGACGGAAGTAGCGTTCATATGAACAGTGGCGCAACGGCAGCACTTTATTGGTATACTCCGCACTTTCACGGCAACCAAAATTTCTATAATTTATTTAGCCAATGGTTTGGTAGTCCGAATTCTTCTTGCCAGGCAACAAGCAACGTAAATGCTGCTGCTTCTGGGCCAAACCTAACAACATATAGATATTCGGGCATAGATCGTCTAACTTATTTGCAGCAAAATAATACCGGCTCTGCGTGCGTCGAAATGCATGTTGATGGATCTAATTTCCAAAGCTGGATTGCTCATATGGCAACAGGCATGAAGGCTTCAGACCCAGCTGCTGGTATGTTAATTCCCAGCGACTCTGCCGTAGACCATCAGATCAGCCTGAACTACATACTATACAGCGGCGCAGGCGGCCATGTCGAAATCCATCGCATGAGTCCAAACCTCCAACGTTTCCCAGGTTATTACGATATAGGAACAAACCTCAGCAGTGTTTCGCCGCAAACTGGAACCTTTGTTGCTGGCAACTTTTTTGGAAATGGTGGTTACGAACAATTAGCTTATATTCTTTATGGCGGTGCGGGAGGCAAAATGGAAGTTCATATGTTTAGTCCAAATATGACTCAGGCTGTTGGCTATTACGATCTAATAAGCGATTTTGGAAACGTAACCAAGGATACGGGTGTATTCCTGACGGGTGATTTCTTCGGACGAGGCTACGATCAATTGGCTTATATAACCTATGGCGATTCCAGTGTACATATTTTAGATATAAGAACTGGGCGAGTTATAAGGATGTATGAACAAAACACCAACTTACATAATACTGACCCATCGACCGGAACATTTATGGCCGGTGACTTTTTGCACCGTGGTTACGACCAATTAATCTATGTAATCTACAATAATCACGACGGTTGTTGCGGCACAGCCGGTGGTAACGTTGAAACACATATGTTTAATCCTGGCTTGAATAACGCAGTCGGTTTTCAAGACTTGGTTACTAATCTAGCCGGCTTTAACCCTACCGATTAACTATTTAAAGTTTGGGCAGTATCTTATATATAGTAAAACCTATATTGCCTACGCTATCCTCAATAATAACTTCGTGTCTTTTAAATTTAGCTACTCTTTTCCAGGTTAGATGTTGGCAGTCCCTAACTACCTGAGGTATTTCATCGCCATATAAAATAATGTAATTCGGATGGTCGAAATTGAGCTCCGAACAATTTTGTTCAGGATATACATGTAATCGTTTTTCCAAATTGTAACTTTTTAAATATCCTAATAACGAACCAGTCGCCTCAAAATCATAATAAATTCCGTCATGGCTTTTAATATATTCTGATGTAGCAGAGCGCGTATCCAATTGTTTAAAAACAGTTATATCGGCTTGGGCCTGACCAAAACTGCAGCCCCAGTACGCAACAATTAATCCTAAAATCACTATAGCTATGCTCTTCCATCCCGTCTTTGCTAGCATGACTAGGATAAGTATTATGACAGCCGGTACAATAGGCAACAAATAGCGTGTTACAGATCCGGCAAATATATAATTAAAGACTATGTAGCTGAGTACCAAAGTCGATAGAACGTAAATAGTTTTTTCGCGAAAATCTATTTCGCGAATATAATTATTTCTGCCAAAATAACCTTTCAATATAAAGCTAATTAACTCATAAAGCAATAATGCCGATATAATCATGCCTTCGATAACAAAGGTGCTCCTTAGATTGAAAGTTCCTAATATTAACAAAAGTCCGTAAGCTACTAATAGACTAATTAATGCAGCGACTAAAGCGACAATTGGCGCTATGCTAATTTTGTCTTTTCTCAGTTTCATCGCCAAATAGATAGCCACCCAGATTATTGGAACCCAAAAAAACAACGTATGTCTATAGCCGGTAAAAAGAGTGTAGTCGCCGGCCTTAGTCCAGTAACCTATAACGCTTGGATTAAACATATGGAATTGCGAAAGAAAAAATCCTTTGGGGTCGCTATTTGCCATCGGTGTTATAAATACATCGCCAACTAAACCCAAAAAGGCTCCAGCAATTAAAGCAGCTACCGCATTTATATATGACCTTAATGTAATTTGCCGAGTCAATATCATGGCTATAACCAATGAAGGCAATGTCAAAATTAATGTCAGCCTAACACCTAAGAATAAGCCGCTAATAAATGACGAGACATATATCCAAATAAGCTTTTGGCTTAGGCAGAATTGAAAAATTGCAGCCAAAAAACAAGTGACTGCGAATGTCTGAGCCATGTCTTGCATACCGGTAACTGTATAAACAGCAAACAGTGGCATAAAAAAAACTATTATTGCTATACCAAGACTAGAAAGATATGACTTTGTTACTTGATAAGTAAGTATGAAAAGTAGTGTTAAAGTGGCTGCAGCCAAAATAATATTGGATAAACTGAGAATATATTGCGGACTGAAGCTGGGAAATATTAGCCAAAGCACTTTTTGAAAAAATAACAATAAAGGCCATTGGTTTTCTCGATAAAAATGCATATCCACCAATGAATTTTTATAAAGAACAGTGTCGCCTTGATCCATACCATGGCTAGCATAAGCTATTCGCAAGACGAGGCTTGATATAAATACGACTGAGGAGGCAATTAAAATCCAGAAATAAGGTTTATGCAACTGCGTTTTGAATACTTTGCGCATTGCTCCCTTTCTGAATAACCATAAACCAATACTACATATCGTTAAACTTAACTACAAGCTTTCGGTAATGGGCTTAGTGAAGATTTTATGGATCTATAAAAGTCTGATAAACTTAAGAGTAATTTACACTATAAAAATGAGATTTATGTGGATTTCGTAAAGGCTACTTTTGTTCATAATACCCAAAACTTCTGGGTACAGTTTTTGCGATACGGTTTTGTAGCTGCGATAGCTCTGGTTGTTGATTTCGGATTATTAATAGTATTCAAGGAAGGGCTCGGACTGAACTATATAGTTGCCGGCACTATTTCTTTCATTTTTGGGTTAATAACAAATTACATTTTAAGCGTTTATTGGGTTTTTCATAGCTCAAAACTTTCCAGTAAAAAAAATGAATTTTTTTTCTTCGGTGTAATTGGGTTGGTAGGTCTACTCCTGACCGATTTTATCCTCTGGTTTTGTACAAGCAAATTAGGCATATACTATGTTATATCCAAGGTGATAGCCGTAATAATTGTTTATTGTTGGAATTTTGGTATGCGAAAAGTATACTTATTTAACTGAACTCTGGAGTAAGATGTCACGAGCGAAGCGAACTGCCATAATTATTGGAGCCGGTCCAGCCGGTTTAACTGCAGCATATGAACTTCTAAAAAATACAGATATTAAACCCATCGTTTTTGAAGCGTCAAACGACATTGGTGGCATTTCCAAAACAATAAACTATAAAGGTAATCGAATTGACATTGGCGGCCATCGCTTTTTTTCAAAATCTGACCGGGTTATGGAATGGTGGCAAAACATACTTCCGCTTGAAAAAACAAACGCGTCTAAAGTTTTCACTTTGCGATATCAAGGCAAAAACAGAAAAATGGGTGGCGGAGATGGAGTAGATCCTAAAAATACTGATGATGTCATGTTAGTACGCAGTCGTTTAAGTCGGATATATTATGGTGGCCAGTTTTATAATTACCCAATCACATTAGATGCGACTACGATAAAGAATCTTGGCGTCGGTCGTATTATAAAAATGGGTGTAAGTTATGTAAAAGCACGATTAAAACCAATACCTGAGAAATCGCTCGAAGATTTTTATGTTAATAGATTTGGCCGTGAGCTTTATAATACTTTCTTCAGAGACTATACCGAGAAAGTTTGGGGAGTACCTTGCTCTGATATTGCGCCGGATTGGGGGGCTCAACGAATCAAGGGATTGTCAGTCAGTAAGGCAGTAGCTCATGCAATCAAAAAACCTCTGACCAAAAAGCGCACAGGAGACATTGCACAAAAAGATACAGAAACCAGTCTAATTGAATATTTTCTCTATCCTAAACTTGGCCCAGGTCATATGTGGGAAACGGTGGCGCGCTTAATAAAGAAACAAGGCGGAGAAGTACTTACGGGACAAGCCATAACTAAACTCCAGGCAAAAGATGGAAAGATTTTAAGTGTTACAGTCACTGATTATAAATCAGGTAAATCTAATATCATTAAAGCTGATTACTTTTTTTCAACTATGCCGATCAAAGAGTTAATTGCATCGATTGAGGGAATTGAGGTTCCGCGAAAGGTTCAAACAGTTGCTTCAGGGTTACTTTATCGTGACTTTATTACGGTCGGCTTGCTAATGAAAAAGTTAAAAATTAATAATGAGACCAGCCATAAAACTAAAGGTAACATTATTCCAGATAATTGGATATATATTCAAGAACCTGGGGTAAAAGTCGGGCGACTTCAAATCTTTAATAACTGGAGCCCCTATTTGGTTAAAGACGAAAATAATATCTGGATTGGAATGGAATACTTCGTTAATGAAGGCGATTCATTGTGGAATATGAAAGACGAGGACATGGCTTTATTTGGAATCGAAGAATTAGCTAATATAAACATTATCGATAAAAAACAAGTATTAGATAATACCGTTATAAGAATCAAAAAAACATATCCGGCATATTTTGGAACTTATGACCGAATTAATGAAATTAAAAATTTTACAGATAAATTTGAAAATTTATTTTTATTAGGACGCAACGGGCAGCACCGTTATAACAATCAGGACCATTCAATGCTTACTGCAATGGAAGCCGTAAATAATATAAAAACAGGCCGAAAAGACAAAAAAAATGTATGGAACGTAAATGTAGAGCAGGAGTATCACGAACAAAAATAAACTGGGCTAAAATGAATGGGCTTAGTAGCCGTTACGCATGAGACTTTGTAGATAACCTTCTGGTATGTTCATATTTTTTTGAACTTTTCTTCGTTTGGTAATAAACAATGGTAACCGAAAAATACCAACTATCCTACCTCTGATAACTTCTCTCGCAGCAGATTTTTTATGCATACGGCGCAGTACTCGGACCGTATCTATGTCACCTCTAATAACCTGAGGTATCATTTTCAAAAGCATCTTTAAGGGGAAATTTTTATAAAGCAGGGCGCTATTATTTCGAAACGTCATGTATAGAGAAAAATTAGGGTTTTTGGTAGAGCTAGCAGACCCCATATGAAAAGCTCTGGCTTTTGGAACTAGATAATTGTCCCAGCCCATTATAGTAGCTCTTGATACCAAATCGACATCCTCTAAGTACATAAACATACGCTCATCAAATAGTTGCGGGAATGGTTGTGATTCTATAAATTCCCTTGTAATTAGACACGCTGCAGCATTAACTCCAAAAACTTTTTTTGGTCCCAAATCCCGCTGATAATGATATCGCCAGTTGCCTTGTGTCCCCTGTCCGTTAAGTGAAACGTATACGTGTGTGGAATCAATTATTTCATGATTATAATAGTCTAGAGTTGTGCCCTGCAATAAGGCAGCTTTTGGCTTTTTCAGTGCAAATTCTATTATAAGACTTGCCCAATCTTGTTTTACGCGCGCATCACTATTTAGAAGCGCAATATAGTTTACATCCGGATCTTTAAGCGCTTGCTCAATTGCAATATTATTACCTTTTGCAAACCCTGAATTGTAACCTGGTGTTATTAGCTTCACATTGGGAAAAGATTCTTTTACATAGTCTAATGAACTATCCTGTGAATCATTGTCTACATAATATATATCAATTGGTTTGTGTGTTTGACTTAACACTGACTTAAAACATTCATCAAGAAGAACTTTGTTGTTCCAGCCTACTATTATAAACGCGACCTTATTGATCAATTTCACGCTCGCTAGCTTCCATTATTATTCCCCAGTCAGATTCGGTCATACTCATTCCATTTTGGGCTTTTGTTAATTGAGGGTTGAAATAATTAATGTTACTTAATGGTGCATCGATCAGAGGGCCTTTGTATGTAAAGGGTGTATGAGCATAGCTTACAAACAAGCATGACTGTACTTCATGGAATTTTACCAACATTTCCGTGGTAATTACTGAATCTGTAATGTATTTTGCGAGCTGAATAAATCTTTGTCTGGATAGCGCAAATGTTTGACCGGAAATAGCACTGACGTTTCGGTTCCACTCAGTGCTTCCATAATAACTGTCTGCACCGAATTTAAATCCATAGAAGAGTGGCTGCAAACCATAGCTTGACTCTATCAGGCTTGAATATAAAATTGCCTTAAAGTTGTCTATTATAACCGGTGCAACTATGGAATCCAGTTGCATTGCAGCCGCTGACATGTCACCAAAGTATTGATTAGAAGAGGGCAATGAACATGATTGAAAGCAAATTACTGCATCTCCTTTAATTAATTGAGCCGCTGTTTGCCAGTAATTTCCGCTATCACTTGTAATAAGCTTGACCGTATCTTTCAAACTTTCAGACATAAACGGTTGATACCAATCTCCAATAACCCAATCAATAATAATGTTTTTCGGCGTTAGCGATACTAATTCATTTACCCAGCTAGCACACAAAGAACGATTATTTAGTGCAACAGGTCCAATCACAATACTAATACTTTTAGGCATTTGATAATCTATACAATAAAATCCTGGGCGATTATTGATGGATTTTACAGTGCCATTTATTTTATTCCTATCTAAATGTTCTTGGATCGCACTAATACCTGCCTTAAGTACGTAGCCTTTAACGTCAAAATTGCGCGCAGTAGATGTTGCAGCGGCTCGCCAATGATACAAAACTCTGGGCACATGTAGAATCTTAGGTTTACATTCATCAATGATCCGTAATAACAAATCGTAGTCTTGAGCCCCGTTGTATTCTTGGCGCAAGCCCCCAACACGTTTAATAAATTCACTCTTTATTACACTTAGATGGTTTATATAATTAACGTTTCGTAAAAGGTCTGGCGACCAACCTGGTTTGCACAATGGTTGAAAGTACGAACTACCATCAGATGTAATTTTATCTTCATCACTATATAAAAGTGTGGCTTCGTTAACAGCAATATCATAAGCCATAGAATGTAAAGCGCAGGGGTGCAATAAATCATCGTGATCCAAAAATGCCACATACTCACCTTTAGCGATATCCAATCCCCTATTAGTATTGGCCGCAATCCCCTCATTAGGTGAATTAATCACTTTAATTCTGCTGTCTATTTCAACACTGTCCGAAATTTTTTGTTTGATTTTGAAACTATCTGAGACATTAACAATTATAAGTTCCCAATTGTCGTAGTGTTGATTTACCACTGAGTAAATCATGGCCAATAAATGATTTGGGTCTGTATTGAATGCCGGCACTATTATGCTAAACAAAATATTATTTTTAACTTTTGCGTCTTCAACGAAACATTTGTTCTCGTTTTGAGTTGCCCAGGCATTATATGTCCGTTTCATTGCTTTATGTTTGTGCCTCTTATGTATTTTTTTTACGGCGTCAATCATGAATTGTCCGCGTTTAATAGCTATGTCTTCAATCCTACTCATAGTTGATTTGTCTTTGTTCTAAATTTACCTTTGACTTTTCTGTATGATTTAACAGTTTTTTTAGCTATCTTATAGCCGGCAGAATTAACAATACGTTGATTTTGTTCTTCAAGGCTTTTAATATATTGATTTTTTGTCTGTAGCTGCTGGTGTAAGCCTGATATTTGCTCGCTCTGAGACTCCATAGTCTGCTCAATTTCCCGGTAATGCTCCTCGTGAATATTACTGCTGGGAAATGTCGGTTGATCTTTCACAGATCCGAGCTTAGCTACACCGATAAATTGATAAATGTTGCCGTGAGAATTAGAGATTGTTTTTTGAAAATTATCGTTTGCATTGAGACCTATTTCATTTAATTTTTTTGCCACAAGTTGCTTTGGATAACTGACAGTTGTGACTTCTGTTTTGATTAGGCCATACCGCGCTCTTTCTAATACATTCAAAAGATATTTTTCCGTATAAAAATGCAGATGGGTATCGTCCAGAAGTCCAGTTTTTCGGTAATTAAATTTGCCTGCTAAAAGCTCTAAACGTACAGAAATATGGGCCATGTTTGGAACAGAAAAAATAAGTTTTCCGTCTGGCTTCAACAGCCTAGATATTTTCTCGAGGGTTTCGGCAGGTCTAGCTAGATGCTCAATGACATCCATCATAAGCACAACATCATATTTATCTTTAATAACCGACAGGTCGTCTGTTTCCACATTTAATTTATATACCTTTCGAATCTTACTTTGAGCAAGTTTAACGTCGGCATCATCAATTTCTATGCCATCAACAACACAGTTTTTTTGCTTGTGCAACTCGGCTCCAAAGTTTCCGCTGCTACAACCGATATCTATTACTTTTTGATTAGTTGAAATCAATCCAAGAATAATATTCCATGAATTGTTTTTATCGTTAACATACTGATTCTCGGTATAGTTCGACATTATACAGTCCAGGTATGCTTAAGTTTCGTTACGCCTTGCCACAGCTCTTGATTAGTTACTTTGAAGCTTGCTGCACGTTCTGCAAAATATATCTTCTGGCTATCGTTTTCGCCAAATACACCAATTTGCGCATAATAATCACCTGATCCCAATTTAAGATCTACCGAGTAGCGGATTGCCGAGTCTGAAACTGCTGTTTTATCAATAATAGTGTTGGTACCGTAAACATATTGGCCAGATTCCGTAAAAAGAGCTATACCAATATTTTTTGCTTGTTGGTTGCTTGTCCATTTAATATCAAATACTGCTTTTTCGCCGCTTAAGAAAATTTTCTTCTCAAATTTACCGTCTCCTAACTTAACAGTAATAGCTTTATGGTCACTACCATCAACGTGGCTATGCAGAAATGCTTCTGGGAAATTTAGTTCCACATATTTGTTTGTTGCCTTTAGCGTGTCGCCAATAAATTCTAATTTGGAGTCATGAATTACAGCCGCTCTCGAACAAAAACGCTTCAGAGAATTCATATCATGAGAAACTAGGATTATAGTTTTGTCAGTGTTTTTGAGATCCTCAAAAACACCTATGCACTTGTCTTGAAATCTTTCGTCGCCAACAGCCAACACTTCGTCGAGTAGCAATATATCTGTATTGGCGCGGATGGCAATGGAGAAGGCCAGGCGGACCTGCATGCCGGAAGAGTAGTTTTTGAGCTTTTGGTCCATGAAGCGTTCCAGTTCGGCGAATTCTACAATGTCATGGTACATAGCTTGCATTTCCTTACGGTTAAAGCCCAGCAGCGCGCCATTCAGGAAAACATTTTCACGTCCGGTAAGTTCGGGATTGAAGCCGACGCCTAGCTCAATAAAAGGTGTCAGCTTGCCGTTAACTTGGATGCTACCGCGGCTTGGCGAGTAAATGCCCGCCAGCATTTTGAGCAGGGTACTCTTACCGCTACCGTTGCGGCCAACAATTCCGAAGAATTCACCTTTTTTGACTTCAAACGATATGTCTGTGAGTGCTTTCTGTTTTTCATAAGTTCTTTTTTGCTTGTAGAAGTTCAGTACTGCACCTTTAATTGAGTTATTTTTTTCATGAGGCAAACGGAAAGTTTTGCTGACGTTTTCAACCTTGATAGCAATTTCATCACTCATTTATATGTTCTCCGCAAAGTATTTAGATTGGCTCTTAAAATATACAATCCCGCCAAATAATACTAAAACTACGATTAAATATGGAATGAACTTGTACCATCCACCGGCAAAAATGGTGGTTGGCGTGAGTGTTTCCTTGGATATAGCCACGTAACGGGCATCTTGAATAGCTTGAGCCATCGGATTAGTCAAAATAAGTTTTTGCAAAGATAAATTGGTGATACTGGATAATGGGTAAAGTATCGGCGTCATGTAAAATCCGGCTTGTAAAATGACTTCCCAGATGTAATTTATATCTCGAAATTTGACAAACGTGGCTGACAAAAAAAGCGACATGCCGAGAGCAAAAAGATAAACTTCGAATAGAATTAGCGGCAGCAAAATAATTATCGCCGTTATGTCTACATGATTAATAATCATGAAAAATGCCACCACAAACAGGTTTAAAATAAGATTTATCAGTGCCGAGATACTGCTAGAAAAAACGATAATCCAGCGCGGGATTCGAATCTTGCGAATCAAGTCACCTCGCCCGACAATTGAGCCGAGGCTTTGGACTGTCATTTCATTGAAGAAATTCCAAATAACGATGCCGAGCAACAAGTAAACCGGGAAGTGTGGAATCCCAGCGCCCAATTTGAGGAATTTGACGAAAACAATGTACAAAATGACAAATAGCAGTAGCGGCCGGAGAAGCGACCAGGCATAGCCCAGAACAGAGCCTTGGTAGCGCAATTTGAAGTCGGTGCGCACCAGTTCGCTCAGCAGCGCGCGGTTCTGCTTGGAAAAGTAGCGTTTGAACATAAAATTACTGCATATTATAGAGGAAACAGACGGTTTCGTCGATGTTCGCTAAGCCAGCTTTTGTTGCCAACGCCAGGCGTCAGATAAGGCTTCGGCTAGCGATTTTTCAGCTTTCCAATTCAAAACTTTTCGTGCTTTGTCTATCGAGGCATAGGTTGCCGTAAGATCACCTAACCGGCGCGGTCCGATAGTGTACATAAGTTTTTGATCAGTAACTTGTTCAAATGTCTTAATTACTTCCAAAACACTAGAGCCATGTCCGGTGCCGATGTTAAATACATCATAATAAGCAGGCGGCTTTTCTTCTAGATGCATCAAAGCTTTGACATGGGCTTTAGCTAAATCAACCACGTGAATATAGTCGCGAATGCAACTGCCGTCAGGCGTTGGATAATCATTACCAAAAACCGTTAAAGAAGACTGCTTTTTGGCTGCTGTCTGGGTAATAAAAGGCACCAGATTTTGTGGCTTTCCAATTGGTAACTCTCCGATTAAAGCTGAGGCATGAGCGCCAATAGGGTTGAAATACCTGAGTGACAAGGCATTGAAATGCTTGCTGACAACGGTGGTATCGCTAGAAATTGTTTCGCCCATTTGTTTGGTTGTTCCATATGGTGAAGTGGCCGGTTTCCAAGGTGAATCTTCTTTGACCGGCAGCTGATCGGGTTCGCCGTATACCATGCACGACGACGAATAAACAAAGTGTTTTAACTTGGTTAAAGCTTTAATAAATTTCATCAGTTTAATCAGGCCCGCGACGTTATTATCGTAGTATTTAAGCGGTTGTTTAACAGATTCGTTTACGGCTTTAAAGGCTGCAAAATGGATAACACCGATGGGTCTTTCGGTTTCGCCAATTTCCTTAAGTTTTTTGTTATTCTGATAATCGCAATCATAAAGTGTAACCTCTTGATTTAATAGTGTTTGAAGTGCTCTTATCACAGGGCGCTCAGAATTGCTGAAATTATCGATTATAACCGGACGATAACCTGCCTTCACTAGCTCTACAACTACATGCGAACCTATGAAACCGGCTCCACCGGTTACTAAAACAGTTTTCATAGATCTATTCTACCTTAGCTAAAGTTACAGCAATTAATAAGGTATGCTTAAATATATGGCTACTTCTGGATCCAAGGTTGTGGTGGTGGTGCCGAATTGGAACGGTGAGGACAGATTGAAGACCTGTCTGGATTCGCTGCTGGCTCAATCGCTTAAGACTCATATTATTGTTGTCGACAATGCCTCGACCGATGGTTCCAGAGATTTACTCAAAAAATATCCGGATATCGAGGTTATTAAACACTCTGTCAATAAGGGTTATGCCGGTGGCGTAAATGCTGGATTCAAGCGAGCTTTGGAGATGTCGGCCACTTATGTGGCGGCCTTCAACAATGATGCCGTGGCGGACAAAGATTGGCTCAAGAATTTGGTCAGCTATCATGACGCTCATTCCAAAGTTGGCATCGCCGCCAGTAAAGTGATTGATGAAAAGGGCAAACACATTGATAGCACCGGCGATCAATATACTGTTTGGGGGTTACCTTACCCACGCGGCCGCGGCGAATCTGAAATTGACAAATATGACTCTGAAACCGAAATATTCGGGGCCAGCGGGGCTGCCAGCCTGTATCGCGCATCAATGCTCGAGGAAATCGGATTACTAGACGAGGACTTCTTCGCCTATTACGAAGATGTCGATCTCAGCTTTCGGGCTCAGTTGGCCGGATATAAAGTAATCTACGTGCCGGAGTCGGAAGTTCACCATTCCATCGGTGCCACTAGTCAGAAAATCAAGGGTTTCACTACTTACCAAACCATGAAAAATTTGCAGCTATTGATGTATAAGAACGTGCCTCGTAAGCATATGTATAAAGTTTGCTGGCGCTTCACTCTGGCTAGCTCTTTGTTTTTGCTACGGGCCATTAGCCGCGGTCAGGGCTGGCCCGCAATTAAGGGCGACCTCAAGGGTTCGTATCTGTTACTCAAAAAACATTCGGCCAGAAAACAGATTCAAGGTAGCCGCAAAGTCTCAGATGAATACATCTGGAGCGTCATGACTCATGATTTACC
Organism: Saccharimonadales bacterium (SeqCode); assembly: GCA_035479135.1. Classification (GTDB taxonomy): domain Bacteria; phylum Patescibacteriota; class Saccharimonadia; order Saccharimonadales; family UBA4665; genus DATIIY01. Next base: position 109,360 of record DATIIY010000003.1, on the reverse strand, counting down.
GCCTAACGCTAAGGCCCTAAGAAGCTTACGTGCTAAATGGTGGAAAGTTACGGGCAAAAAGGCTAAATGAGCAAGATTGTTATTGACGCCCGAGAGATGGGTACCAGTAGTGGACGCTACGTTGAACAATTACTAAAGCATTTGCAAATAATAGATGCTCAAAATAATTATGTGATTCTGCTCAAGCCCAAACTTATTAGTCGCTGGCAATCCACTAACCAAAACTTCAAGTCTGAGGCCAGTCCGCACCAGGAGTTCACTTATGACGAGCAGTTCGGTTTGATGAAACAAATCAAGGCATTGAAAGCTGATTTGGTACATTTCCCCATGGTCCAACAACCGGCGTGGTACGGGGGTAAAACCGTCACTACTATGAACGACCTAACGACCTTGCGTTACACCAATCCGTCCAAAAATCCGATTATTTTTTCTTTTAAACAGAAGGTCTACAAATGGTTAAATCGAAGGGTTGCCAAAAAGTCCCAGGCTATTATTACTTTTTCGGAATTTGTAAAAAATGATCTGGTAAAATTTACCGGTATTAATTCTGCGAAGATCAATATAATAAACCTAGCGGCCGATCCAATAACCGATTCAGCCGAGCCGCTCGGCAAATTAAAAGACAAACAATTTCTGATGTACGTGGGGCGGCCGACGCCACATAAGAATCTGGAGCGGTTGATTGAGGCTTTTGCTAAAATCAAAGTTTCTCAACCTGAATTGTTTTTAGTTTTCGTCGGCAAACAGGATGCTAATTACCGCCGGATTGTCGAATTGGTAAAAAAGCAAGGCATCAAAGACGTAGTTTTTACAGATTGGATCAGTGACGGGCAGCTGCGCTGGCTGTATGAAAACTGTGCCGCCTATGTCTTCCCGTCTCTCAGTGAAGGCTTCGGTTTGCCTGGATTAGAAGCTATGGCTCACGGCGCCCCGGTGGTCAGTAGCAAGGCCACTTGCCTGCCGGAAATTTATGGGGAGGCGGCCCATTACTTCGACCCGCTAAATGTGGATGATATGGCAAAATCAATCAATGAAGTTTTAACCAACCAGGACTTGCGAGACTCTTTGATCCAAAAAGGCCACACCCAGGTCAAAAAATATTCCTGGCGCCGTATGGCCGAACAAACCCTTGCTATCTACAATCAAGTTCTAAGAAAGAATTAGCGACTCGGATCATGTTTTTTGAAAGACCGTGTTATAGGTCTTTACAAAAAACCATGATCGACGTCGTTTGAGGTTTACTTTTCTTCTACTTCTTCTTCGCGCTTCAGTACGATGTGGCGGTCACGGCCTTCGCCGGCGGATTCGCTGGTAAGTCCATATTCGGCGGCCAGTTTGTGAATTATCCGGCGGTCAGCAGCGTTCATTGGTTGCAAATCCATGCTGACGCCGCTGTCACGGACCTGCTTCACCCAGACTTCAGCCCGCTCTAATAAGCGATTGGCTCGCTGCTTTTTATACTCAGCGACATCGACATTTACACGGTTATGCTCATAGCCATTATTTTTGAGAGCCGTGCTGGTCAGGTATTGAAAGGAACGCATATTGTCGCCGTGCTGGCCGATCAAAAAACCGTTGAGGTGGGTGCTGGGCACATTTAATTGGATGACTTCGTCGTCACTAGTCGCATAGACATCCGTATTCAATCCGAAGAAAGATAATAGATCTTCCAGATATTTTTTGGAGTATAGTATGGCTTCTTCCATGGAACTGTTCATCGTCGTTTCCTCCTCTTCTTGGCGGATTTCCGTTTGGAGGATTTGGAGGAGTTAGAGGAGGTTTTTTTATCTTTTTTGCCAGATGAGGAAGATTTCTTAGTAACAATTTCGGCTTCGGGAATGTTGGCCAGATCTTTAGTTGGAGCATCAGCAATTTCTTCCATCTCAGCTTCGTCTTTATTCAATACGATGGACTGCTGGATATAGGCCACGATGCCGCCGACCAGCCAATATAGGCTCAGGGCCGAGGCGATACTGACCGTGAAGAAAAATATCATGAAAGGTAATAAATACCTGGTGCTGCGGCCAACCGCAGCATTTACTTCCGACTGGTCGGCCGGCTGGCCGTCACTGGCAGCTTTGAGTATAGAGCGTAGCCCACGCTGATCTTTGGAATCCGGCAAAAGCTGTTTACTCTGATAGTACTGAGCCACCGCACTGCCCAGAACTATTATCATGGCCGGCCAATATATGGCACCATTACTTAGAGCCGGCTTGCTCAGATCAACTATGCCAAACAGAGTGTTATCGAATTGTGAAATATCCTTCGCCAGATGTTGCATCCAACTCAGTTGCTGCAGGGCAGGATATGCAAAAGTAAAAATGGCGTGGGGGTCAGCAATCAGTTTTCTCAGCCCACTATAAAGCCCGATCAAGATGATTAGCTGGACAATCAAAATCGGGAAGGTGGCAAAGGGATTGATGCCGCGCTCTTTGTAAAGCTCCATAAGCATTTGGGATTCCTTAGCGCGGTTACCTTTGGATTGTTGTTTGACGCGCTTAATCTCTGGCTGTAAAGCTTTCATGGCCTTGGCCTGGTGAAGCTGTTTCTTGACTAGCGGCCACAGAAGTAACCGAATAACTATGGTAAAAATTATCAGGCTCATGCCGAAGTTATGGCCCGGCAATAGGGCATAGATCAGCACAAGTAGGTTAAAGATAGGTTGAACAATTAATGTCGTAAACATTTTAGCGGCCTTTGCCCCGGTAGATTTAGCTTTTTCTTACGCTTTACTATAGCACGCTAAAGGAGTCGGCGACGGCTTTTAGCTACTTATGGGCCGGTCGCTGAGAGGCTTTTTGGACCAAGCTTATTATGCTTTCCTGGAGCTCGTCGGCTGGCAGTTCAGCTACTCGGACGTCGAAGACAGTGAAAATCAAATCGGTGCTGGCCAGGATCTCAGGGTCGGCGCGTCGTATTATTTCATAAATTCGTCGGCGGATGCGGTTGCGCACCACAGCAGATTTGCTCACTTTGCGGCTGACTACCACCGCCACTCGGTATGGGCGGCCGGCTTGGCGTCTCATAAATTTTAATCCAACCAGGGTACCGCGGATACTTTCACCGCGGCGATAGACGCTATTCAGACTGCCGCGTCCGTGAAATCGATGTCTGACGCTCAGCATTCGTAAATTTCTAGGCTGACAGTTTGGTCCGGCCTTTGAGTCGGCGACGTTTCAGCACGCGTCGTCCAGCTCTATCTTTCATTCGCTTAAGAAAACCATGCTCGCGGGCACGTGATCGTTTTTTGGGCTGGTAGGTTCGTTTGGGCATAGTCTCGAATCTTGATTTAATCTTGTTGGCTTAGCTTAAACTATACTAATTAAAGCTTCGGGTGTAAAGCTGGCCATGGCGGCCAAGTCTTATCGTGGTTTTGACAATAATTAGTCGCCGATCGGTTAAGGTTATCCACGTAAAGTAGGTTATTGTCCACAGATTAACAGATAAGACAGTTGGCTGTGTATAAATACTCTTCTTTGCTCAGTTTTGCCTGCTGGGCTCAAAATTTCTTCTTACCGGGTGTGGAAAACTGCTCCGGACTGTCGTATAGTTAAGAGCAAGTGGAGGACGGATGCAGGAGGATTCCTTATGGCAAGCAGTGTTAGGTGAAATTGAATTATCAGTATCGCACGGAAATTTTATAACCTGGTTCAAAGGCACAACGCTGCAAAAATATTCAGACGAAATTATCATAATCGGCGTATCAAATATTTTTATCAAACAGCAGCTAGAAAAAAAATATAACGATTTAATAATCAAAACTTTGGCTAAAAACGGTATTAAATCCAAAGCGATTGAATATAAAATAGTGCCCTCGGCTAGCGGCAAACGATCCGGAAAATCGACGGATGAGTCGCTTCAATCTCCACCGGCTACGTCGAACGGGCAAGGTAACGGATCTGTAAGTCAGGCTGACAGAATGGCCCGCGGATCTGGGGTGGGTGGTGGTTTGGCGCACTCCTACCGCCAGGGCTTAAATGAGCGTTATACTCTCGATAGTTTTATTGTTGGCAGTTCTAATGAGCTGGCTTTTGCGGCTTGTCAAGCGGTCGCCGCTCAGCCCGGCACCAAATATAATCCTCTGTTTTTGTATGGCGGAGTAGGCATCGGTAAAACTCATTTGATCCAGGCGGTCGGAAATATTTTGGCGGCCAGTGAGCCAAACATCAAAGTGTTGTACATTTCAACCGAGCAGTTTGTGCAGGAGTTCGTTGACGCCCTCCGGTTTCGTAAAACCGCCGCTTTTGCCAGCCACTACCGGACGGCCGATGTTTTGATTGTTGATGATGTTCAGTTCATCGCCGGCAAAGAGAAGATGCAGGAAGAGTTCTTCCATACCTTCAACGCGTTGCACCAGGCCAATAAACAGATAATTATCAGTGCTGATAAGCCGCCTAGGGATATCCCGACGCTTGAAGACCGGCTGCGTTCACGGTTTGCCGGTGGTATGAGTATAGATATGCAAATTCCGGATTTTGAAACCCGTTGCGCCATCGTTCAGACCAAAGCCCAGGCTCACAATACTGAATTGGATAATGAAGTTGTTGATTATCTGGCAGCTAATATTCAAACCAATATTCGTGAGCTGGAGGGAGCATTGAATCAACTTCTGGCTTTTTGTGAAATGCGCGGCTTGGAGCCAACTTTGGCAATAGCTACCAGTCTCTTGAATGTAAATCGAACCCGGCCTAAACATCTTAGTGCCAAGCAGATAATTGAGCGCACGGCCAAACATTATCAGATACCGGTTGAAGATATTGTCGGTCCGAAACGTGACAAAGATATTGTAGTGCCCCGGCAAGTAGCCATGTATATTTTAAGAAATGAATTGAAACTAAGTTTTCCTAAAATTGCCAAAGAATTAGGGCGCAAAGATCACACTACAGCCATTCATTCGGTAGAAAAGATAAACCGCGAGGCTCGTTTGGATGCTAATCTACGAATGGCGATTAGTGAAATCAGGGAGCATTTACATGCGTAAAACCGTAGTTAGTTGGGGAAAGCCTGTGGTTCAGCTGTTTATAGTCAGTGGTATAAGTTCAGTGGTTATGCGCAGGTGGTTTAATTATGGGTTGGGAGTCTCTGGAAAAAGAGATGGTTTATCAACGTTTTGTGCGGAGGTTATGCTAAGGTTTTACATTTTTTTGAACAGCCGTTTTGGATCTGTTAATGGTGGTTTTAGTCAGGCTTTCCACATTACCAATAACAAAGTACGACAATTTAATTAAATTATAATTAAAGGAGGTTGGTGATGAAGCTGCAGGTAACACAGGAAAACCTAAACCGGGCGCTTAGTTCGGTAGCCAGAGTTGCTAATAGTCGCGGCACATTACCGATATTGGCAAATGTATTAATTAAAACCAATAATAACCGACTAAGCCTGTCAGCTACTAATCTTGATATAGCAATTACCCATTACATCGGTGCCAAAGTGAGGGATGAAGGCTCAATTACGGTACCGGCTCGCTTAATGCAAGATTTCGTAAGTAGTTTACCGGATGGTGTTATTGAGTTAGACCTTCAAACCACCAAACTTCACGTCAACACCGATCAATATAAATCCGTTGTAAACGGTATAATTGCTGATGATTTCCCGGTTATGCCAGAGATTTCCGATGGCCAAACCTGGACCCTCAAAAGCAACTTGTTCAAAAAAGCTCTACAGCAAGTTGTATTTGCAGCTGCTAACGACGAAACCCGCCCAGTGTTAACCGGAATTTTACTACACACTATCGGCAATAAATTATATCTGGCAGCCACCGACAGTTATAGATTAGCCGAGCGGCAACTTGGCACCAATAAAGAATCAACGAAACTACTTATCCCGGCTTCAGCCATGCAAGACCTCTTACGGGTTTTAAGTGACGACGAAGAAACCATTCACATAACCCACAACAGTCAACAAGTTCAGTTCAAAGTAGCTGATATCGAACTGGTGACCAGACTAGTTGACGGTAAATATCCCGACTATCGTCGGCTGATCCCTGAGAACTTCTCTACCAAAGCCAATCTTAAACGCGCGGATTTAGTTAATGTAACCAAGGTATCAAGCCTTTTCGCTCGCGAAAGCGCCGGCAGTGTAACCATCGGCGTCGATGAAGTTGAACAAAAACTTAGTATCCGATCAGTGGCCTCACAACTCGGCGAAAACACTGCCACCGCTGATGCTAAAATCACTGGCACTGGCAGCATCACAGTTAATTCTCGTTATCTGTTAGATGCCTTAAATGTAATGTCCGGAGAGGCAGTCGAATTCAGTTTCAACGGCAAACTAGAACCAACCATGCTCAGCGATCCTAAATCTCCGGATTACCGGCACATCATCATGCCTCTCAAATCATGAGACAAATAAAACCAATATAATAGTCAGAATGATAACCGATCTGAGGCTGCAAAATTTCCGGCTATTTCAAGACGATTCATTTGAACTGGGGGCTGGCATCAATATTATTGTCGGCCCCAACGCCAGCGGCAAAACCAGCTTGTTGGAAGCCGTTCTGGTATTAGCTCAAGGTTCATCATTTCGGGTGGCCAGCGGTGAACTTATAAAATTTAATCAACCGTGGGCCAGACTGGACGCGCACAACGGGAATTACACCCACCGAGCTGTAAAAATTGTCCGGGAACCGACACCTGGCAAACTATTTGAGATTGGTGGCAACAACTACCAACGACTTAGTTTAGCTCAAAGTCTGCCAGTGGTGATTTTTGAACCGAATCATTTGCAAATGTTTTCCGGTGGGCCGGAGAGACGTCGTGATTATCTTGATGATCTGCTAGAACAAACTACCGCCGGCTATAAGTCGTTAAGGCGACAATACAAGCGGGCACTGGCTCAGCGCAACCGCTTACTTAAACAAACAAACAAGGCGTCCAGTAGTCAGCTTTTCCCTTGGGACATTCGCTTAAGTCAACTAGCCGGTCAACTTGTCCGGGCCCGCAGCGGTTTAGCCGAAAACATCAATCATGATCTGCCGGCCCTGTACAATCAGCTGTCAAAATCAAAAACCATAGTCAATATCATTTATGCTAATCAATGGCCGGTAGACGTCTATGAGAGCCGGTTGCTAAAAAGGCTGGAAGCCACCCACCACGAAGATCACCTAAAGGGTTTTACTAGCAGCGGCCCTCATCGTGAAGATTTGCTCTTAACATTTGACGGTCGGCCGGCCCAAAGCGTGGCCTCCCGCGGTGAAGTTCGGACTGTCGTACTAGCCCTAAAAATACTGGAACTAAAAGTCCTGCAGGCCGCGCGTGGCGGCCAGTCCCCACTATTATTACTGGACGATGTCTTCAGTGAACTCGACGGCAAGCGCCGCCACGCCTTAACCGACCATCTGGCAACCTATCAAACCTTCATCACCACCACTGACGCCGACATTGTCCTCCAGCACTTCACCGCCAAGAGCAACGTCATCCCCCTGGGGTAGACACAAACTAATCAAATATCTTGGGTGGAGCATTAGAGTCAAATACTTGCCCGCCAGTATTAGAATCAAATAAATATAGTCTGACCTCACTGTTTAAATTAGAATAGACAATTTTTGCTTTATAAGCAGTTGAGTCAACATCCATTAAGAAATTAACTGTGTCGGAAGTACTTGAACTATTACGGTTGTGGGGAACCGGCATAATGCTAGAAGGATCAATAGAAATTGTATGTGCATGTGGCGCAAAAGTGTAAGCAAACTGTTCTATATTAGCAACTTGATCACTTGCTACCCCATAATTTGTTAAATCGCTAAAACCCACATATTGCACATCACCTTGTGATTTAGGGTGATTTGTTTGCAACTGAAGTAAAGCCCGTTGCTGATCTTTTGGTAAATCCTGGGGGCTTATGTATTTTGGCGTAAACGAGAATACCTGATTTACAATTGTGTCGCCATCAAGATCAGCAATTGATTTAATCCTTATAAAATAATTATACCCTTGTGTCATAGGGGTTTTAAGAGTAATTACCAGTGTTTTATCTTGAATGTTATAAGATTTTATTATTGAATAACTTGAATTAATTGAAACGCCCTTTTTAGACAATGGTTTATTGAACTTTATTTTTATGAAAGGCGAGACCGTGGCAACTTTGTTTGTTTTCGGGTTAGTTCCTACAACATGAAAGTGCCGGGATGTAATAAATTCAAATGCCAAGAATACCGCTAATAAAACGAGTGCTATGAAAACAATAGGTTTAATTAGTTGAGTTAAATTCATATTTTTAGTCCGGTGAAACGTATCCTGTGGTTCCATCACCAGTAAAACTGGAGATTTGATACTTGCTTACACTTGTACCATTGGGAGCTCCTGGCGGCGCAGCATGCTGATCCCCCCCAATTAGAGTAACAGCAGTGCCATTTACCTCAGTAACAATATTGGTGTGTGAATCGCCATGAATTGCAATATCACCAGGCTTCGGATTGTACGCTGCGGTTGCTGGATGCCAATGGAAGTTTTTATTTTGCTCGCCAATTGATTGTATATTAGGTACAAACGGCACGCGCCAAGTAGAGCCTGTTTGCAGAGGAAAGTTAGCTTGATTGTATACCCAACTTACAAAATCTGCACACCACTCCTCCTCAACATTCTGGCTATATTTAGTATAACTATTAGATGAGTTTGGACGAAAACCAGGTGTCATTTTTCTACTATCCCATAAGGCCAATTCCTGTTGAGCAATGCAGACGGCATTTTGCCGAACTGTACTGAGACCGTTAGTACCTGCAGGAACACCACTCGTACAAGTTACACTATTGCTACATCCCATCGACGCCGTACCACCTCCCGCGGCGGAATTACCGCCATATTTATTTAAAATATTATTTGCATAATCTATGCGATTTTGGAGTTGGGGATCACCGGGTCTTTCGTACTCTTTACTGAATATTGTTGCCGCGTCAGTGGCAGTGGTTGTTTTTTTCAAGTCGCTTAATACCTTTGAGTCATCTTCACCGGCACCTGAACCATTAGTTAACTCCAACCATACATAATCAAGCTGCACACCCAAGTCATTAACCGGAGTACCTTGATTTTGGGCAAAGGTCTCAAGGGCAGTTAATCTACTACCTCCCCACTGACCTAAATAACCATTACTATCATTTGGATCCCAGCCTGATTCCTGGCCAAAATTACCATCAATTCCGGCTGATTGAGCTGGACTTAGCCCCTTTCCAATGAAGTAATTAAATATCTTCTCCTGATTATCACTACCTGAAAGATCTGTACTTGAACCGTTGCATGCGCATGTGTTAGCTGTTGATGAGCTCGACGTGCTAGAACTTGCTCCACTAGAACCGCTTACCATATCCTTTATCCAGCTTTTTACGTCACTAGTATATTGAGCGGTATCGTTTTCAGAAGGCGGGGCGTATTGCATTATTAATGAAACAAGATCGCTTTTATCAATTGAACTGTTATATTGTGTACGCAAATAAGTAGCCATGTCTCCGCCGCCAGATGCTCCTTTGTTTTCCGGAGCAGTATAATCCACGCTAGCCTTAACAGATGACCACTTGTACCATAAATGACTCCCAACAAAATGTGGTTGGCTATTTGTGGCTTCTCGGCCAAAAGAGTTATTGCCATGACTCACATTAAAGTCAGACGGATCTGCTAGCCCTGACTCTTTATGAGCAATAGCGACTATTAAGAACGGATTGACATTCGAGTTTTTAGCGCTGGCTACAATCGTAGAACCAAGGCCCTTTAGCGCGCTGTTTGAATTCTCTTTTTGAATAAAATTATCTATAGAGGTTGCCATTGAGTTTGGGTCTAAATTTGGAAACGTCGCACCATCCGGTGCGCCCGATCCGGCTGTAACACTACTAGAAGAACTAGCACCGCAAGCGTCGGAATCAAAGTAATTAATATTTTCACGGAACAATTTTGCTTGAGTATCGGACATTGCAAATGCCGAAGCACAATGGACAATTATAAATGCACTTGAAGCTAGTAATAATAAAGTGCGTCTCACCATTTCGGCCATCCTGCCGGCAGTGTCTCGTCAGGTCCGCCACACTCGATTTTTCCGCCGGGAGCACCTAGTTTTTTGAGAAGGTCAGAATAGTTAGCTCCATATACTGTTGCGCACTCATTGTAACCTATATGAGCCGATGGGATATCCTGATTGGCTGTACCTCCAACCGCCCATCCTGTTTCAATCCAAGGACTGTTATCTCCATTCATATTACATATTACGGTTGAAGGAGTAACGTGATCACCGGCCTTGACGGTCGGAGTACAGCTTTCTGAGAAATAAACGCTTTTTCCAGCAGCCGGGCCATCACTTAATGTATAAACAACCGACTGGCCGTAAGCAGCAAACCATTCTCCAGTACCGGCAAAAGTGACTACGCCGTTGCCCATGGCATAAATCGGGCCATGACCCCCGTAATCGACGCCTTCATCTATGCGTCGTGGGAATAAGCTGCCGTTTTTCATCACATCCCGAAGAGGGTTTTGATAAGCGCTGATATCGCTTGACCCGGCTGATACGGATGCTGTACTGGACTGTGTGACGCCGACATCGTTACAAGATTGGTCGGATGTGTCTGTATCGCCTTGATAACAGTCGTAGCCTTCTATGGTTGCTGTGTCGAGTAACCAGAAACGTACACGTAACCAGTTCCCGTCGCTATCGCTGCTGCACTCAATAGCATGCGATCGATAGTTATCGTCTTCTTGATTTAGTGAGCTGGCATTATTGATTTGCCAACCTGTGGAGGGGTCGTTGGTGATAGTAGCATTGAAACAAGTGTGGGCAAGATCAATATAGTGCTGACCGTTTGAGCCGTCAAGAATACCCGTATGTTCAAGCGTACCATTTGCTAATTTACAGTTACCGCCTGCTACAAGGCAGGCATTGTCAAAAGGGTTATCGACGCTAGGATTGCCTAATTCACTTGCTGTGAAACCGATTTTATTGAGACCATGCCAATTGTAAGTCGTTCCAGCAGCATGAGTGACCCCCGATAATAGACTGGCCGGCACTCTTGAGGCAGCTCCGAAGATACTACCAAAGTGCTGAACCATAGTTGCTATATTATCTACTGGTCCGGAAGCGCTCTCACTATCAATCAAATGCGATACTAAACTACGACTATCTTTTGTATTAAAAAGCCTATAAGCCAGACCATGAGATTGGAAATCGGCCATATCGAAGCTGTTATCTATCGCAGTCACTTGCCCTTCATCGCTGGAGTTCATCGGTACACCACCAGCTGACGCATATTGTTGATTGGCCGACAAACGCGCACCGTAATTAATATAATTTCCTCGGTCTGCGCCGGCAGCCAAAGGACTTATGGGGGCTCCGGATAACCAGTTTGCCAGAATGCTTGTAGCTGGGCCGACAGTAATAGCCGAAGCAATGAAGCTGATTGGTCCAGTGACAATCGAGAAAATCTGGCCAAAAGTGCTTCCCAAAATACCACAAACCGAATCTACTATCGAACCTTGCAAAAAGCCAAAAGGCACATCTCCGTTAAATACTTGACCTTCTTTTGGTACATCCGTACCGGATTGCGGTTGCCCTAACTCGGCTTGAATACTTTGGGCTTGATTCCAAGTGGAGGTCTTGCCAGTACTATCTGTACCATCAAGTTGGTCCTTGTAAAATCCAAGTTGAAGAGCACTAATGTCTTGTCCACTCTGGACTTGACTGCCAACACTTATGGCTTCACCAGCCATTCTCATCATCGGCAGCATAACTTTTTCTTGTCGTAATTGCGGCATCTCATGATTAATGCTGTTCATTACGCAGATCACCCCAATTAAACTGGCACCCCCGGCTCCAACCTTGGCTTTTAGGCTGGTTTTGGCATCCTCCACAGTTTGCGGATTTGCCGGGTCTTCACCTTGAGTGTCGGATTTAACACCATTTACACCCGCTTGTGTATCTTGCGATCCAGGTGTGTCCACGGTTTTACCACTAGTATCGGTTTCTTTTTGTCGAGTGGGATCTCCGCCGGGTTTTTCAACTGCTCCGTTTTCTATATAGGCCGTTTCGTCTTTGTTAAACTGCTGCTTTAGCTTTTCTTTGAATTGCTCATAAGCTTTGGCACCCTTTTCGATAGCTTTGGCTTGAAGGGCTGCATCTGCCTTTTTGATGGGGTGAAATGTCCACCCAGCTCGAGTTCTTAGAATTCTGCTTCCGACATGTTGGGAAACTTTGGATAATCCAGCCTCGCTCAGCTGGGCCCGCGCAGTGCGAGTCTGGACTCTATAAGCAGTAACGGGATTGCGTATACCTGCGTCAGGATTATAGCTGAACGATTTGCCATCCGAAGAAAAAGAAACTTTAATCCCATCAATACCGGTCTGGTTTGCTATCTGACTTTTTATCTCAGCTTCCGACTTGCCTTTAAAGTTTTCATGAGCCCGGTCGCCATTATAACCAACGAATCTACCAGACTTTTCATTGAATTCCGGCTCTAATCCGGTCGCGTCTTTAATTTTAGTTTCAAGCTTGGATGCTACAGAATTGCCTACAAGTCCAAGCCGCGTGTTTTGCGGCTTATTGGTGTCATGCAGGTAGCGGGCCATTTTAGTTAACCTGCCGTCTTCGGCGTCTTGTTGGCTGGAGAAGTGGAAGCGGTCTAATAGTTGAGCGATATGGATAAATTCCAGCGGGCCGGTAGATATAGAAAAAAAGCCAATAACCCCGGAAATTATAGCTACGGAGCCGATGCCTACGGCGGCTTTTTTTCGGGTGAGCCGGAATCGGACGCGGCCTCTGCTGGTGGAATTGTTGTTGCCTGTGTAGCCTTTGCCAACACGGTCACTGTCGTCATCTTCGTCATCGTTGTCGCCTGTAGATTCTTCAGCGTTATTTAGCTTGGCCGATGTGTCGCCGGTTTGATCGCTGGCTCCGCCTGCCGAAGCTTTGGTGGAATTAGAGGCGCCACCTCCTTGTGATCCCGTGCTGCTGCTGGCACCCCGTGTGCCACCGCCGGCAGTGTTACCTCCGATGCCTTCTAGCCGGCGTAGATCGGGTTGTCTAACCGGTTCTGGCGATCGGTCATCATCATAGACCGGGTCTCTTTGATTGGCGGGTGTTGCCATGTTTGTTTCCGCTGTACCCCTATAACACTAATGGTTTAATTATACGCTACTGGCCGTATTGCCGGTGCTGCCGGGCGTTAGCCGATTGTTTAAATCGATTGTGCCCTGCGCCTGGTCAAATTCGCCGCTGGCTTCGGCCGCCGCTATCTGTTGAACCTCTTCCGGGTTGGTAGTGATCAGGCCGGTTTCGGTAGGACTGGCCACAACTTGAATGTGAACGTGGTTTTGGCCGGCGAAAAACAGTCCCTGACCGACCGGGAACTGACTTAGCCGTTTACGCTCCTCCTCTGTTAATTTGAACACATCCGTTAAAACGTCAACGGCTGAAGGCGACTGTTTCATCAGAAACTGCATGGAAGCGTTGGCGACAATTGCCCGTCCCATCCGCGAGCCCATGAAATCCTCGACATCCTGAGTTACCGTGGTGATCCCAAGGTTGTATTTGCGGGCCCGCTTGGCCAGCGAAAACAGGAAATTGGCGGAATCTTCGTACTTCATAAGTTGCCAGGCTTCATCGACTATCATTAGGCGACGTTTCTGATCGGTTTTGGTTTTGTTCCAGACGTAATTAAGTACGATGTACATGGCTACTGGCCGTAGTTCATCCTCCAGGTCACGCAAGTTGAAAACTACCATCGGATTATTTATATCGATATTGCTTTGCTGCGAGAAAATTCCGGCGAAGGTGCCAGTAGTGTACTTGCGCAATCGCTGGGCCAGTTGTGGCCCGGTGCCACCCATGTGCAGCAAAACGTCATAAAGATCGTTTATGGCCGGTGGGGTGCCGGTGTGAGTTAGCGGATCGTTGGTTATTCCGGCTTTGGCATAGGTTTCGATCAGGGCGGCGTCCAGATCAGCTTCTTCTGAGGGAGCTAACGGCGGTGCCATGACACCGCCGGCGCCGGCCATTTGGATCTGGGCGCCGCCCATCATTAATCGTAGTAAACCGTGCAGCGTTATCAGGTTGCTCCTCAGAGCGTTGTCAGCTTCCTCGGTATCGACGACTTTGGGCAAGTCAAACGGATTTATTCTGGTTGCCGAATTCAGGCTCAGGCGAACATAGGCTCCGCCTACCGCATCGCACATCCGCTGATACTCGTTTTCAGGGTCAATGATAAATATCTCGGTGCCGAACATCATGGAGCGCAGAGCTTCTAATTTAACAGCAAAACTTTTGCCGGCCCCGGATTTAGCGAAGACCACCGAATTACCGTTTTCCAGAGAGAAACGATCGAAAATCACCAAGCCGGAGTTGTGCATATTTATGCCATACAAGATGCCGGTTTCCTGACTCAGATCCGCACTGGTAAACGGAAAACTGGTGCTCAGTGCCCCGGTACTCATGTTGCGGCGAATCTGCAACTGGTCGACTAATTGAGGAATAGTGCTGTTGAGCCCCTGTTCTTGCTGAGAGGTGGCGGCCTTACTATAAACCAGCTGCTGACCGAGCATTGATTCAACTTTGTGAGAAATAAATTCCAACTCGTCAAGACTGCCGGCATACAATGTGAAGTACAATCCGAATCTAAAGAACCGTTCTTCGCCAACCTGCAGTTTGTCGCGCATTTCTTCGGCATCCATGATGGCCGCTTCTTTGCCCGGATCTCGGACTCGGCCTTTCTCGGCCTCGATCTGAATACCGGCTTCAAGTTGCGTAACTTTCTTCCGCAGGTTTTCCAGCACCACCTGACTTTCGACCGGATAAACGTACATGCTCATATCGACAATTTCATCCAGATTAACCAGTCCACTCAGCCAGCCGGTGTAAAGCTGTCGGGGATAGCCGTAAACATAATAGGTCCTGGCGTAACGGGTACCAATCTGGAAATGAGTGTTACTGAACTCCAGTGAACTTGGCGCTATGAAATCCCGCAGTGCAGTGATGCCTTTGCGGAAGGCGGCCTGAACCTCCATTTCTTCCCGGGCTCTCTGGGCTCTGGCAATCGCTACCGGGTCGGGAGGCGGCTGCTTCTTACGGCCCAGCATTAGTGAAGCTCTCCCTTCAGGTGGGCTTGGGGCGCGGCTCCTTCACCCTTGGTGATAACGTCAGCTGTCAAACCGCTGAAATCCTTAAGCTGCTGCCTGGTGGCCGTGTCCGGATTATAAGTGTCGTAATATAGCTCGATTAACTCCTCGGTATCCAGCGGCAAGCCCTTAATTCCAGACTGCATTAACCCGGCCAAAACCGCTTGGACGCGGTTGCGTAGCTCGGTTTTAGCATTTTCGAGGTCCGCTTCATTAATAACGACGTGTTCTTCTTTTTTGTTAAATAAACCGCCTATGCCGCCCAGGAAATTCTTACTTTGAGTCAACGCTTTTTGAGCATCTACGACCGGGAAAAACGGCACCACCAGATAGAATTTTTTATCCATAATATTGGTCTGCTGCGCCAAATTACCGATAAACGCAATGTAATCTTCCATAAGTAGCGCCAGCAGCATGTTATCGTGTTCTGTTCGTATTT
Source organism: Saccharimonadales bacterium (SeqCode) (assembly GCA_035479135.1). Classification (GTDB taxonomy): domain Bacteria; phylum Patescibacteriota; class Saccharimonadia; order Saccharimonadales; family UBA4665; genus DATIIY01. Next base: position 93,840 of record DATIIY010000003.1, on the reverse strand, counting down.
TGTCTAGTTTATCGATGTAAGGAGCGAGGTCGACTTTTTGAGATCGAATAAAAATTTGCAAGGGGAAATAAAGCGAATTCAAAAATCCCTGATAGCTAAACTCTACGGCCTCTTGTTCCTGCGGGCTCATCAGATCAAAATTGATGCTTTTGACCATCACGACTGATCGAAACGAGCCGTCACTCATTATCACGATGCCGTCACGAACTTCGGCGATTTGCAAAGAATTCTGGGTGCTGTTGGGGTGCTGCTGCGCGGGTTTAGCCGGCATCCGGCCTGACGTGGGCATAGCCAGAGGCGTGGGCCCGCCGTTAGGGTCTTGAACCGGCGGAACAATTTGGTTGGGAATTAGCGGCGCCGGCGGCGGAGCATTACTTGCTGAATAGCTTAAAGCGTCAGACTGAGCCTGTTGATTTGGGTTTTGTTGGTTTGGAATCGGTTGCCTCGACGGATCCATGATACGACTGTCCCACCTTAATTTTCATCAGGGGTCACGCTAGTTTTAGCGTTTAATGCAGCGGAATTACGACCTCGTTGGAAGACGCTTCTGCACTGCTCTTGTTTTTATTGGCCTCTCGCGCGATAGTAGACAAATTTAAATCATTATTTGTGGCCAGATACATTATAGCAGGGTCTCTCTGGGCTGTCATCGGTGTAGTTTGGTCTACCGCGCTCGCTGAAGGGCTTGAATTATCATCGGTGACAGAGCCGTTATTAGTTGAAACGGTCGAAGCTTTGCGAGTTGACAGAGGCTGCAAGGTGCGCAAATTACCGAAGGCCCGATGGGTATTGGCCTGATGTGAAAGCCCGGCTGCTAAGGTGGCCTCGGCTGCCGAGTCTACTTCTGCGGCTGGTAGCGGTGTAGCGGTATAACCCCCGCCCTGAGTTGGCCCGGGCGTTGGCATAAACCAATTGCTACTTGGCGCACTTGGACCAGATGCGGCTTGCTGCAATCGCTGTGGTAAGCGTACAGCGCCATCCATCTGCTCCACCAATTGCTCTCGCCGGGTTTTTTCAGACTCGTCAATCATAGAATCGAATTGGCGGGCAATTGGGCTGGTGCCGGGATCCATAACATCGTTATAAACAACACTATTATCGGCCGGAACTTCTTGTGGCATGCTGCCGATATCTATTAAACGATCTGAACCGCCGCCGACTATAACAGGCGGCTGGAAGGTGTTATTAACAGCATGTTTAACTGCCCACCCGCGGCTGTCGATCGTCTGAGCCAGAATTTTAAGTCGGCTCTCCACTTCCGGCTGGCTTAATCCGTTGGTGTAATTGTGTACCAATTTCTTGGGAACATTGATTTCGACCAGTTCTTTGAGGCCGCTTTGATTCCAGACTCGCCGCCTTGGCTTAAACCAAAATCTCAACTTAGCCAGAAACCAGATCTCTGTCGGCTGATCCCTACCGAACGGTAAGGCAAAAAACCCAAAGAAAAGCGCCGGCGGCAAAAATATAATTAGTAAGAAAACAACATGCTTTACGGTTACCAGAAAACATAGATAAAATAAAAATACGGCAATCATCGCGAAGATAAACTGCCTCAGCGTCAACGGCCCCAGAATCTTATCCTCAGCCTCAATATCTTGTATCAGTTTGTATGTTGCCACTACAGTAACAGTATAGCAAATCGCTAACTGAAAACCGTATTAGTCTGAGCGTTCACTATTATCAATATGTCTGGCAATCCGGCGAGCACTATCAAGCGGATCGTTAGCTTTTCTTCTCATGTGTTTTTCTATCGCTATCTGCGAGTTCATATTGCCTGAATGTACGACAATACCAATAATGGGAGATTCTGGCGATGATATGCCGTTTCTAACCCGTAATGGTCTACCAACACTAAGTCGGGGCAAAAATCCTAACTCGGATTGTAGATCACTAAGTTCTTGCATATTTTGAATAATTTCACCCTCAGCATTGCGTTTCCACGAGTACAATGTATTTCCATGAATATACAAAGTCGTGCCATCCTCGTTATATATAACTATTTCTGCTCTTTTTCCTCTCGAACGCATGTATGAGCTGATATCAATATTCACATCTGCGGGTTGACTATATTCAATATTGACTGATACTTTGCCACGAGCATCCGGATTTCCATATTGAATTAGTTCGCCTTGTGGCAATTCTGATTGTCGTTCGATAGGTTTACCGGTTCTCAAATGTTCAATGGCTTGCTGCTTAAGTGAAAGTTTGTCGCGTTTCCTTAAGAGTCGTTGAGCATATGCGCTCCGAGGACTTACAATACTCGCGAACATTCGGTCGCGACGAGCTGCCTGTCGCATATTTTTGTTATAACTTTTAGCGTGACTCCGAGTATCGCGAGCCTCAAATCGAGTAGGATGAGGATTGCTGCCTTCAAAATCTGGAACAAAATGTTCGGTATCACTAGCTTTAAATAGCTTGGCAGTAGAATGCGCCCTAGCTACATTCTTTCGCCGCCTGGCATCTAGGCTTTCGAGCGCCCGTGCGGCCATAGTTCTCTTCAATGTATATGGACGTCTACTTTCAGTGTGAGGCCAGTACCCTTTACTTGTTAAAATAGATCTGCCCACGTGACGGGCCATTTCTTCATGTTCGAGCATTGATTGTGACGGATGGCTTAATTGATCAATACTTCCTTCAATCTTATCAATACGTCGCTGTAATAATCTGTTTCGAAGATCTAATAATATTGGCCTAACCTTTGGCACTGTACCCCCAGTCAACACTGGACTTGGCGATAATTCTTGAGGTACGGGGTCAGGTAAAAGCGTGTCGGGCACCACGACTTCTGGTGAAGTCGGCATATATATAGACCTGACTGATGCTCTCGTGACAGGTTTAAATGTACCAGAGACATCTGGCCAATGATTTCCTGTTTGATTTGCGTTTGGATTTGGACGAAGTGGCGGAGAGGCTTCCATAACACCTTAAATTATAGCATAAATATGAAGCTAAGTCAATTACCAATGTACGCTTACAGTTGTCCTCCGACATTAGGATCACCGCCGCCCATTTGTCTGGCAGCGTCTGCCGCTGCCTGTGCCGCTGCAGCTTCTGACGCAGCTCGTTGCGCAGGTGTCATATTGGCTCCGGCTTGTGCTGCTGCTTGTTCCGCTTGAGCTGATCTTTGCATCGATTGCGCCATGTTTCTCTCATAGCGGCTACGTGTTTCAGTAAATTCTGGATCGGTACTAAAGTCGTCGATATTTTGAATAACATTAGATTTAAAACCTGGGATTTGCCATGAAAGAACACCTTCGGCAAACAGGCGCTGCTTCTCAGGCGATACCTGCTGTAAAACGTCTGATGTACCGGCAACCTGAGCCAGTACTTGTTTCATTTCTCTATGAGCCTGGTCCTCAGTCAACACTTCTTGCTTTCCGTTTAACCTAGTTATTGTTATAGGTTGGCCGTTGTTTTGATTAATGGCTGCGACATTACTGGCAGCACGCTTTATTTTACGTTGAATCGCAGGAATGCCGGCTTCAGTCATTCTACCCTTGCCGGTAAACCAGTAGGCAGAACCTTCTACATCTTCGTTAGTGTCTGCAAGGAATTCGGAGGCATTGCGTATAGCTGCTGCCCTGGCTGCAGGGGTTGTTGCTGCGCCAATTGTCTTCAGTTGCCCCATCATATCACTAAACGGTGCTACTACATCTCCACGGCCAGCTTTTGGAGCAAGGTCTTTGGCTTTAGCAATTAGCTGTGCTTGGGTTTGAGACCGGCCACCAGATAGCTTATCAATATAATCAAGCAATTCGCCTGATTGCCCAGGTGCAAGAAACGTGCTAGCTGTAAGGGCACTCTGAAAGGCACCTTGTTCAAGGGCAGGTGTACCAAATTTCCTCTGCATAATTTCAAAACCGGTACCCTTTTGTTCAATATCAGCGTTACTGAATTTACCTGTTTCTCTGAGGTATCGCTTAAAGCTATCAACGCTACCGCCACTGTTCATGGCAGCCTTAGCAAAGTCGTCATCTCCCACGTACGGTTTAAATTCTTCTGACTGTAATAGCTTATCTGCGTTATTCAGGTTTGCTGTTTCGCGTAATTGTTGAGCATTTCTGCGCCATTTCATTGGGTTACTACCCATCCGGTCAGTATTGGCCAAACCCAAACCACCAGACTGATAAGCCTGATTTAATTTTTGACGGTATGAACCCTCTCGCGCCTTATTAAATAGATTGCCTGACAATATTCGTTCTCTGCCTTTCTGCCGTCGGGTGGTGCGGAATTTGCGAAGTCCTTCGAAACCACCTTGTGCTCGGCTATTTACAAAGCTACCAACACCATTAATAGCAGCACCTGACATTCTGAAAGTCAAGGGTATCAAGAAATATGGCGCAAAATAAGCTGCAAATCCAATCAGTTGGTTTAATGCCCCTCCATTATGAATTGCTACAGCTGAAAATACTCTACCGGTAGCTATTAGAGCTGAGATTAATGGAAACATCAGAAGTGCTCTCAGAAAAGTATCACCCCATAATCTATAAATCCTTTGAGTATTAGGCAAGATGTAAGCAACCAAAGCTACAGGAGCCAAAAGCATTAATAAAATTATTATTATTTGTCTTAATATCAGCACAACGATTGCCACGAAAACTGCCAAAGCGGCCGTACCTGCATAACCTAGAAGCGCACCTATCCCGCCTAATAGGGTAAAAGCCGCCGCTCCTACACCAGCTCCGGTTACTGCCGCAAAACCCAAACCACCGAAGAATATATTGGCGGCATTTCCACCAAAGTCTAAATTAAGTCCAGATCCCAAATGAGAAAATGGCGCATATATAAGATGTCTAACTCCAAAACCCAAATCATCAGATAGATCAATCAGAAATTTCATTAATGGCCATGAGAGCGTTATTGCAACTGCTACAATTAGCAATCTTGGTAATGTTTTGCGAATAGTGTAGGCATCTAGTACCTCCACACCTAATGCTTGGGCAATTACAATAATAAGACCAGCGATGGCCATTAGACCAAGAGCGATATTTCTAAACGATTGCCAGGCTGAATAGTAGGCTTGGCAAGTATCAGTATCTGTACAAAAAATTGCATCTGTTTTTATATTTAATTGGTTAGTAATGGCGTTATCAATTGCGCCAACAATTTGTACTAATACATCCGTAACGGGACAAATAATCCAGGTCAGCGGATTGGTAAACTTGGTATCGCAGCCCAATGTAGGTGCAGCAGCAGAAGCATCGCTACCACTGCCAGTACTCCCGCTGCCTCTAGAGCTGGCACCCGGAATTGGGGCGCCTGTTGCCAGATCCCAACCTATACCGCATTCATCAGCATTGCCCGTAGTTTTTGATTCGCCGACCAGGACACTACAGGCTTGGCTCTGTGTTTTACCGCTTTTGCCACCATCATATCCGCGCTCACAAGCATTAATCGTACCAGCATCTCCACCTGAAACTGGGGAGTCTGAGCCAGTGCAAGCTTTTTTAGCTGCAGCAGATGGACTTTTATATGGTTGGACTACTGGTGCGGGTTTATTGCCTACTGTTGCGACCGACCAAGCTACATAACATATATACTTGGGATCACCTTGGTTTGTGGCAGAACCGCCTTCATTTTTACAACTTGCTTGTTGGCTGGTGCCAGCTACTTTGCCGTTGAAACCGTGCTGGCAGGCTTTGTAATCCTCACCAGTTTTTGAAGCAAAACCTTGTGAGTCGCAATAACTTGTTGCTGTTGTGGCAGCCAAGGCATTCGGTGACTGGACAATATTCACGCCAATAGTAGCAAGGATCAGTACAACGGGGAATAAGTAGATCAGTCTACGCCACATGTTTTTATCTTTGAAAGATTACCTTAACCAATATACCATAAGTGGTTAGACTTCGGTACTCTTGTTTTTTTGCATATGGAGCCACATAATAGATTTAGACATTCGTAAAATTAAACATTACTAGATGATACAAAAAATATTGAAGCCATATTTTGCACGCAGTTTAATTCTGTTTTTGGCTTTGTTTTTCATCGCGCCTTTGTCAGTTGTGTCTGCCAGCCCCGATTGCTCAAAAAGCGGTAGCCCCAATGCTTGCAATGCTTGCAGTCCGCTAAATCTAAGCGGTGACAATGAGGCAGCCTGCGAACATGGGTGGAAAGCCCAAGCTGGCGGTACATCTAAAACTAGCGCTTGCAGCACCTCTGCTTATCCGGATAAGAATTTGCGCACCAGTTGTAAGCAAGGTTGGGATATTGGTGATGGCACTGACCCGGCGGTCGACTGCTCAGCTGACAGCTGCGATCTGATAGCCAAGTACATTAATCCTGGAATTAATTTGTTGACAGCGATATTTGGTTTAATTGCTGTAATTTCATTGATTATTGGCGGTATTCAATTTTCGACTTCTGAAGGTGACCCGCAGAAGGCCTCATCCGCCAAGAATAGAATTAGTGGTACGATTATCGCAATCTTCGCTTACGCATTGTTATACGGATTTTTGCAATTCTTAGTGCCGGGAGGATTTTTACATTGAATAAACGCAGGTATAAATTATGATTTGGCTGCAATTATTATATTTTGCTTCTGCTCCAGCTGGTTGTCGGCATGATTTCTTTGGTCTGGTAACTTGGTATCATTACTTGCCTGACAAAGATTTTGGAGTAACAGTTAACGGCGTAACTTATGCTTGCAACATAAATACCAACTTTAATTTTATCTCGGCTGGCGGCAGTGATTTACCTCTGATTTTGTTGGCTGTCGTTGATGATTTACTACGCATTGCCGGAATTGTGGCCGTGGCCTTCGTATTTTATGGAGCCATAAAGTACATTGCCAGTCAGGGTGATCCGGAGGCTACTGCTAGAGCCCAAGGCACCGTTATAAATGCCTTAATTGGGATGGCGATAGCCATGGTTTCAGTGGCTGTAGTATCATTTATAGGTAATAAACTGTCATAAAATGGAAACAATAATAAACACCATCGTTAGTACTGAAATCAGTGGCCGCAGTCTACCACACCCTGACGTAACTAGCGGTGGTTCATTTATTCCAACGGTTTTGGGTATTGCTTTCGGAGTTGCCGGTGCCTTGGCACTTCTGATGATTACCATATCAGGCCTGCGTTACATTGTGGCTGCCGGTGATCCGCAGAAGATTTCTAAGGCTAAGAATGGCATTGTTTATTCATTAGTTGGATTGACTATCGCCATTGCAGCTGAATCAATAGTTTTCTTCGTGGGGAGTCGTGTAGGATGATACGACGACTATTATGTTCAATTATGTTACTTTGCCTATGTTTTATTGCTACGCCAACAACTGCTTTAGCTTTTGACCCTTTTGGAGGTCCCTCGGGAATTAATTGTAGCGACAGCACTAACAAAACCTCTGCAGTCTGCCAGGACAAAACCTCCAGTGACCCCATCTCCGGCAGTAACGGCTTGCTATACGATATTACCCAAATTGTGGCCTATATCGCCGGTGCAGCAGCAGTGATTTTAATAATAATTAGTGGCTTGCGATATATAACTTCTGGTGGGGACAGCAATGCTGTGGGCACTGCCAAAAGCACTCTAACAGGGGCAATAATTGGACTACTTGTGATCGCTTTAGCGTCGAGCTTAATAACTTATGTTGTTAATAAACTTTAGGAGTTATATGAAATTTTTAAATAATCTTCGTCGAATTTTTATCCCAACTGCCTTGTTATTAACAGCTCTAGTTGGACTCAATTTAAGCTCTCCAATATCGGCTTATGCTTGTGGAGGAACATCCGGAACGTCTAAAGACCAAGTTTTAAACGGTGTTGGCGAAACGGGCGACACCTGTAATGGGAGCGGTGTTACGAATACAATTAGTGCTGCAGTGAAAATTCTAAGCATAATAACCGGGGCGGCAGCAATAATTATGATAATCTACAGCGGTTTAAGATATATTACATCCGGTGGAGATTCTGCTAGGATAAGTTCAGCCAAAAATACTCTGATATATGCATTAATTGGGCTGGCAATAGCAGTTTTGGCTCAATTACTGGTTACATTCATCCTTACACAGTCAACAAATGTTACAAATAATTGTGGCGTTAATCAACATTTTGATTCATCAGCCAATAAATGTGTAAAGAATTAGCATACATGTGCAGATCTTGATTTTAAACATAAACATGTAGTATAAATAAGATATAAACTGACAGATATCGAAAAGAAAGGTTTGAATATGACACAAAAAATAAAAAGCTATTTTCTGCCACTAATAATGATGCTTTCGCTATTGGCGCCAGGACTTGTTCCGCTAACTCTTGGTGTAGCGAACGCGGAAGGTTGTACTAGTAATATTGCAAATAACGTGGCTGATGGTGCCAGTCAAGCATCTGGTCAACCTGGCAGTGTTACCTGTGACTCAACAAATGTAGATAGTAGTAGCATCGGTAAGATCGCCCAGAATATAGTTAAGATATTTTCTATCATAGTTGGCGCGGTTTCTGTAATCATGATAATTTATGGTGGCTTCCGCTACATTACTTCCGGTGGTGATTCTGGCCGTGTTGGCAGCGCTAAGAATACACTTATTTATGCCATAATTGGTCTAATTATAGTAGCTCTGGCTCAACTCATCGTGCACTTTGTGCTTAACCAATCGAACAATGTTCAAAACGGTACCATAGGCGGCTAACTTATTGATTCCAAAAGGGCTAGAGGACTTGGATCTTCTTGATAGTGTCCTGTTGGACTTTGCCGAAGCTAATGGTTAGCACGCCGTCTTTGAGTACGGCTTCGATTTCTTCTTCTTTGACGGGAACTGGTAAGGCGATAGTTCGGGAAAATTCACCCCAGTAACATTCCTGCAGGAAATAGTTCTCGACGTCGTTTTCGCTGCCGGAGCTAAGCGTGCCGCGGATTGTTAATTGATTATCTGAAATACTGACATCCAGGTCGCTTTTGTTGACACCGGCGGTGCGGGCCTTAACGATTAATTTCTCCCTGGTTTCATAAACATCGACGGCCAACTGGCCGGGTACATTATTGTCTTCATCCCATTCATCTTCAGGGACCGGAGAAGCTCCGGCCGGTTCGGCTTCGCCCTCTGGAGCAGGGCCTTCATCACCGAGAAAAGCCGCTGTTAATTCATCTTCTTCAAGCAAAAGATCATCGTCTTGATTGCGTCGCGCCATGCTAGCTGTTACCCTCCACTAAATTATTGCTGTGGGCCGGTTTTCGAATCGCTATCACTATCGCTGGAGTAGCCAAAGTGAGGAAAGAGATTAAAAATCTTGCATTTTTATGTTAGTAGCAGTATAGCTTAGGCGATGAACGGTGTGCAATGCGTGGGGTACATATTTACAACACATTAAACACAACATGAGTCTTTTAGATAGTTTACTGGGAATCGTCGCGCCACATGATTGCCTTGCCTGCGGAGCCGAAGGTAATCTGTTATGTGGGTTATGTGCCGGTAGTTTACAGGGTATTCCCGATAGGTGTTACCGCTGCCGCAAATTAATGAACGATTCATTAACTTGTGAAAAATGTCGACAAACCAGCTTACTCTACAGCGTTAAGGTCGCGGCTGTTTATGGCAGCGTGGCTAAGGGGCTGATTTGGAAACTAAAATTAGGTGGCGCACAGTCTTCGGCCAGGATTATGGCAAAATACATGGCCCAACAAGTTAGAGTTGCTGATCGAAGCGTGATAATTCCGGTGCCCACGGCCACCAGCCGTATCCGTCAGCGCGGCTATGATCAAGCCCGGCTGATTGCCCGTGAATTATCCTTGCAGACCAGGGCGCCTTACTTCGATCGACTTCGCCGCGTAGGTCAAATGCATCAGCACGGCTTGTCCAGGCAAGCCAGGCTAAGTCAATTATCAGCAGTGTTTCGACTTAAACGGCCGGAACAATTGCGCGGCCGCCACGTTTTGCTGGTAGACGATGTTATAACTACCGGAGCCACACTAGAAGCAGCCGCCTTAGTTTTAAGATCGGCTGGGGCTAAGCGAGTCGAAGCCGTGGTTTTTGCCCAGCCGGAATTCATAAATAATATCTAATATATGGCGGAGAGAGAGGGATTCGAACCCTCGCGGGGGATTGCTCCCCCCTATCGATTTAGCAAACCGACCCCTTCAGCCTCTTGGGTACCTCTCCTTATCTGAATTGTTTCACTATTTTAACGTACATTGGCGGAAGGGGTGGGATTCGAACCCACGATACCATTGCTGGCATGCTGGTTTTCAAGACCAGTTCCTTAAACCGCTCGGACACCCTTCCGTGCATTGATTTGACAACTTTAGCTTCGCCAATTATTAACAGAGGTGATTATAGCAGTCTAGGAGGGTTTTTAGCAAAACAATACTTGTGACTACAATCCTAGGCTGGTTTTGTGAACCCTCGAATCTTGGTTTACAATAGCCATTATGGAAGAGGCGGAAACCGGGACCGAAATTACGAATAATCAACTTCAAACTGAAGTGGACGATGCCCAACCCGAGCCAGAAGAGCAAAATACCAAGGATATAACCTGGACGGCCTCAGAGTTTGTGGCTCATGATAAATCGGCCGGCTGGTATGGTCTGCTGGCTTTGACTACCATAGTTTTGGCAGTTGCCATATATTTGCTTTTCCACGACGTGATATCGGTTGCAGTGGTGGTATTTGCCGGACTACTTTTCGGTTTTTACGCCGGTCACCAGCCACGCCAATTGAATTACTCGCTCAATTCCAGAGGTTTAAATATTGGCGAGAAGCATTACAATTTTGATCATTTTCGCTGGTTTTCAATAGTTCAGGAAGGGGCTTTTTCAGGTGTCTTATTCATGCCGCACAAAAGGTTTGCTCCAACTATCACCGTATATTATCCTCCGGAGGAGGAAGATCAAATTATGGCAATTCTAACTAGTCGGTTGCCCGTCGAAAATCACAAAGCTGATGCTGTTGACAGCCTTATGAAACATATCCGGTTTTAAATTAATTAATCAGGCGCTGCTTGCGGTTTAGCTTGCGCTCCATTCGGTGTATAAATTCGTGCCTGGCTTGCTTGTTGTCCCACTTTTCGAACTTTTCCATTAATGCGTCTGCTTCGTCGTTAGATAGGGTGGACATGCCGCACCTCCTAATATTATTTTATTGTTGCATGAACCATTATTACGCTTACGCGGTAACTATTCTGTGAAGTTTCTAACCCTGTTTTTGTCAAATCATGCTGTAAGATAAAAGGAGTTGTGAAAAAATTAGACAGTTTTATAAATAAAATCGACCATTGGCAGCAAAAACATCGTTGGTCGGCCTTTAGTTACGCTGTGATCAAGAAATATAGCGATGACGAATCCGGTTATCAGGCGGCATTATTAACTTATTATGGATTTTTGTCATTATTCCCGCTACTACTGATAATTTCAACAATCGCCAGCCAATTGGCCAGCAGCCACCCGAGTCTTCAGCACGGAATTATTCAAAGTGTTTCGACTTACTTTCCGGTTTTGGGCAACCAGCTATCGGAACACGTTGGTACTTTGCACAAAAACGGCCTGGCGCTGATCATTGGTATATTATTCCTGATATACGGTGCTCGAGGGGTGGCTGACGCCTTTCGGCGCAGCGTGCAGCAAATATGGCGTGTACCTAAGGCCCAGCGACCGAAGTTCCCCAAAACTATTTTAAATAGCCTAATAATAATTGTGGCTTCCGGTGTTGGCTTGATCGCGGCTTCAATATTTACAGGACTGGCGGCCAGTGCCGGTCACGGTCCGGCTTTTCGGGTATTTTCATTGGCGGTAAACTTATACATCTTATTTTGGCTATTTATATTTTTACTTAATGTTTGCTTACCAAAACACGTCCGCGTTAAAGACACTGTACCCGGGGCTTTGACAGCTGCTCTAGGGATAATAATTTTACAGATATTAGGCGGTGTTCTACTTAAAAACGAGCTACAACGTCTCGATGCCTTGTACAGCTATTTTGCAGTGGCTTTAGGTCTGTTATTTTGGATTTATTTACAGGCGCAATTGATACATTACGCGGTCACAATATCAGCCGTTAGCGCCCAACACCTCTGGCCGCGCAAAATTAACGAAAAATAAATTATAAGCTAATATACTCACGCCACCAGGGCCGTGATTGTCCGGCTGCTCTGGGGCGAGTGCTTCGCTTAACAGCGTTAACAGCCATTTCAACTCCTTAATACTCCACACCACATAGAAAACTCGTATCGAGCTTTCACTTGAAGCTTATGCTACTCTACCCTGATACCGCTGTTAGTTTTCTTACAACACCCCATTCATGCAATCGGCTTAACGGCATCTTTTGCCTGCAAGCTGTCATTAATTCCTTCAATTAACGTAGCTATGCGGAGTAGCCTCAGTCGTTGTCGAGCCCTGAATTGGTAGCGCTATCCGTGCCCTGGGACCAGTATGATCGGAACAAGCTAAATGGCCGAATTTGTGAAGGATTTGTTTGCCGTACAATATTCGATTTTCCAATTGCGGATCCCCTGGCCTTTCATATTCACTACTAAAAACGGTAGCCGCCTCCCGTACCGTATTGGAAGCCCTTAGATCTCTCAAAGCTCTTCTGTCATCTTCGGCAGCGCCGGGTCCATTGGTCAATTCCAGCCAGGTGTATTTCAGTTGAGCAGTCAAAGATGTCGGGGCTCTGCCCAGCCGCTCTGCAAACCGAGTCATGGCTGATAATCTGTCGCCTCCAAATTGAGCGATGTTATCAGTGCTCCAGTCAGTTTCCTGCCCGAAGTTTCCGCCAATGCCGGACGATTGGGCAGGTGTCAATCCGCGCTTAAGATAAAATTTATATGCACCAAATTGAACCTTTTCTTTTGAATCAAGTTTTCGGGCAAAATGCGCACAACTCTCCACTGCCTTCTTGCCCACGTGGGTATGGGCTATCTCAGGCTTTGGCCGTTTAACGGGTTCTGGGACTTCAGGGATTGCTTTGGCGCTTTTACTGCCGACAACTAGCGCGAGTGAGCTAGCTACTAAAACCAGTCGATTGCCGGTCACTGATTTATTCGAATTAGAATACTCCATATACCTCCTGGAGTTAGGTGGTAAAATAATACTTTCTTAGTGTTTGATGATTAAAATTTTCAAACCTGCCTACGCGGCCGGTTATTAATCAGCAAGCATTAATATTAGTACATAATTATTTTTACAGTTTTCATAAAATCTGTGTATGAAATATTTCACTCTCTAAGCGAAATGGTACACCTCACTCGCTGAGGTTAGGACGCTGTTATTATCAACAAACACTAATCTTGCATCAGGCGACAAAAGTAGTACTAACTGGCATTCAACGTCAGGGCGTACCGACTATGGGGCGTATATCTGTAGCATTGCTAATAGCGCCCAAGCCGTTGGTTGGCGCGCCGAGTAAGTTCAACCATAGTAAGCTTTCCCCCGAGAAATGAGGGTCAACTACAGAATTAAACTGTTTGCATGACCAGCAAGCGAATAAATTAGGTTTGGGATGGTCTTCATCATACCAAAGTTCTACCAATACTTTGCCGGATTTATAAGCGCTGGAATTGAACAAAGCAGGTAAACGCGTAGAGTTAGATAACCAGCTGTCCACCGTGCTATCACCGCAGTCGTGACCATCGTTACACAGATCAGGCGTGATGAACGTGTACCCTGTAGGAGGATTGGCAAAGCTGAACTGAGCCATTGGTAAAACTTCTGTAGAGCAAGCCGCCCGATCGGTCGGGTCCCACATATATATATCGGGTATGTGTTTGGCGGCATTACCAGAAGCCGAACAGCTAGAAGTAGCACCTTCCACGTATTCGCGGTGCGGAATGCTCGCGTTACGGAAAACACGGAATATATTATTAACTGTTGTGGAACAGCTTGCCGATGGGATGCAGTCATTTGCAACATGTGTGATGGATGAATCATATCCGGTCCAGGCGCCCACATATTGCTGTGCCGAGTTGTCACTGGTATTGATCTCTGTATCTTGCTGGAAGAACCCACACTGCGCAGCTACACCATGTGTATAGGGCATGGATAAAAACCCTGGCCCGCCTACATTACTCCAGGTCCGGTTTTCTTCCGAGATAACGATTATGGTATCGATCTTATTGCCGGTCGGAGTGTTGCCGCATAGATTATTGGTTAGTTGACCAAACTTTACGGCTTTACCGTTCGATGCGTTGGCATCACTGAATACTGCTGCTGGACCGCTCAACACACCATTGGAGGCATTAACGGAGACATAAGGCGTAGAAGCATGGGTTTGGAATATAAAGTAGACTCCAATAGCAGCAAAAAAGATGATAAACAGGCCAGCGAATATTTTTCTCTTAGGACTTCTCAAAATTGAACGGTTAATGCTTAGCATATCCGGTATATTCTTTTTTACTAATTCAGTTCAAGTATTGCACAAAAGCTTGGATTTAGAAAATACACCTCACTTGCTGAGGTTAGAACCTTATAGTCTCAGCTTCAGCATAAGGGTATAGTTTGGATTTAGTTAAGCCTGCAAAGACGCGGCGCACCATTTATATGTCATAGTATGAGATTAGGTAAATGTCAAGTATAGGCGCATACTTAAGAGTAGCTAGACCAACCGGAACACTAAATATCTCGCAGGGAGCTAACGAAAAGATTGTTGTTGGCCTATGGCAAACTGCAATACTCTAAACGAAAGGACATCATCATGTCAGTATTTACACCTAAAAAACAGGAACAATCGAAAGTTCCGAACTCTCAGTACATCAAGACTGGGAATACGCCGGACGAAGCGGTAACGAAGCCTTCTGAACCGGTAGCACCTGCTCAGCCCGAAACTAAGTAGGGGGCTAGGCGTCCCGCATAGGTGGGGCTCCTATGATTTCTATTTTATTAGGCAAAACTGTTCCATACTTGTCCCGTTACGGCTCGCCAAGCATAAGCGAAATGGTACACCCGATAGGATTTGAACCTACGACCTTTGGCTCCGCAAGCCAACGCTCTATCCAGCTGAGCTACGGGTGCATACTGGCAAACAACAGGGGTAATTTTAGCATATTTAGCTTAGTTTTACCAGATGCTAGAATGGTTTTATGACAAAGGTTTATAAAAATCCTGGACCGATTAAGTTTTCTGCAATAATTCAGCGAAATACGGATATTGATAATTCTTCAGCCTGGATTAATTTTCCTTATGATCTTAAGGAAACTTATGGTGTTGGCAATCTGGTACCTTTCAAAGCAACCTTCGATGGAAGAGTAGTTTACAGAGGCAGTATAGCCAAAATGGGTGGACCCAGCGCCATGATTTTACTGCGCAAAGATGTGCGAGCGGAGCTTGACAAACAGCCCGGTGAAAAGGTAGAAGTTGTTGTTGAGCTGGATGACAAACCTCGTGAAATTAATATCGCATATGATATTAAAAAATCATTAAAAGCAGCTGGGTTATGGGAAAAGTTTGATAAATTAGCCTACACCCACCGCAAAGAATATGTTCAGTGGATTGAAGAAGCCAAAAAACCCGAAACTCGGGTTTCCCGCATTCAGAAAATGTGTGAAATGCTGGCGGCCGGTAAAACGCGGCCCTGATCTGTTAAAATACCTCAATTAGGGAGAGGTGACCGAGTGGTTTATGGTATTGCTCTCGAAAAGCAGTGTGCGGGCAACCGTACCGAGGGTTCGAATCCCTCCCTCTCCGCCATTTTCTTATTGAATTAATCTTGGGGGTCGAGGTCTTGGTTGGGATTTTAGGACTGGCAGGGGTGGCCGCTGGCTTGGAACTGTGGGAGCAGGAGTTGGCGAACCGGAAACCGGTCTAGTCGGTGGTGGAGCCGACTGATTGCTGACTGGCTTATTATCGGATGGTTTGATTGTATCGCCGGGTTTGGGCCCCTGGAGTTTGGTTGGTGGTTTGGGGCGGGTAGCCCATAAAACTATCAGTATGATTGAACCGATCAGCACAAAAGCTATGCCAAACCACAGATCAATTCTGACTAATTGCGCCTCTACATGATGCGAAAAATCTGTTAAAGATTTCTGGATTTCACCGACGTTAGCATTATTGAAAACGTGATCTTCTACCTTGTTAAAAGTAGCGTCATACAAGAATTTGATTATTATCAGGATAATTCCGGCTATTACCAATACAATTCCCAAACGCCTGAGACCGAAACGTTTCCTGGGCGCAATGAATAATATTCCGAGCGTGCAAAGCAAAGCGATTCCACCCAGAATCCATGGCGCGCGCTGACTCCAAGTGTAGGCTTTTGGCAGGGATGAGAGTTGTTTGTAATAGGGCTTGCCGGATGTTTTACCGTTCGGATTTATGGTGTTAGCCGTAATTACCGGGTTGTTAAGGAAGCTTTCACTGCTGCTAATTTGAAACGCAGCCTGTTTACCGGCGGTTTCCGGATCCATGGTTGGCAGTTTGCAGGGCACTGACAGCGGGTCGGTATTAAGAGTTGATTGCAATTGGGCTAATTGTTCTGGGGTGCAGGCCGGCAAACTCGCCACTCGATCCTTGACCACTTGATTTATCTGTTCTGCTAGCTTTTGTTTGGCAGGTCTCAGATCAACTGTAAAAACCGGAGTCGGGGTTTTGCCCTGTAGCCAGGCATAGTTACCATCAATAATTGTGTTGGCGTAACTCTGTAGGACTGCTGGTGTAAAAATACTATTAACGGTCTGTTGGACGGCGGCATCATTCAGAGAAATTCGGCCAGCACCTTGGTCATTACTGGCCGATAGCTGAGCGTTTTTGAGAGAATTAGCGACGATACTGTGATAAAAGTTACTTTGAGCCAACCAAGTTTCCAGTTTTTGCGGATTGGATAAATTAATTTTGCCGCTAACTGCCGAAGCTTCGCTAACTAGGGCAAATAACAGGATGAGAGACAGCAATGCAACTATGGTTCTCCGCACCCAAATCATTAGCTTATTGTAGTCTAAACCAGTGTATTTTGGTACTTTTGAAAACTAAAAGAAGGTCTTATTTGCAGTAGTCTGTTTGTTAACTTTTCATTAAATATTGGATATTGGAAACACCTTGTCAACTATAATAATGGGATGAGCAAAATTGAAAGTCCTCATCCACAAGAAGAGCATAAATCTTATCGAATGAACTGGTTAAGAGCCGCTGTTTTAGGAGTTAATGATGGAATAGTTTCTACAGCTAGTCTTATGCTTGGCGTATTAGCTGCACATGCTAGCCGTTCAACTATCATTACAGCAGGCATTGCGGGGTTAACTGCAGGTGCTTTGTCAATGGCTGTTGGTGAATATGTTTCGGTTAGCTCCCAAAGAGATTCTGAGTATGCAGATATGGCAATTGAGCAACGTTCGTTGGAGTCAAATCCTAAAGGAGAAATAGCTGAACTTGCTCATATTTATGTTCATAGGGGTTTAGAACCTGAATTGGCTAAGCAGGTTGCTAAGCAGCTTCATGACCATGATGCTCAGGCTGCACATTTACGCGACGAGCTTGGCATTGACAGAGAATCTTTAGCAAATCCCGTGCAAGCTGCGATGGCTTCAGCTATATCATTTTCCATCGGTGCAGTCGTACCTATAGTAGGTGCGTTATTATCCAATAAGAGTATGGGAGCCTTGTTTATAGTAATCTTTTCATTGATAGCTTTGGCTATATCAGGCGCTATTGGTGCTTATATTGGTGGTGGGCATAGAATACGAGCAGCAGCTAGAGTTTTCTTTGGTGGTGGAGCAGCGATGGCTATAACTGCATTTATTGGTCATCTAGTTGGGCATAGTTTATAGATAATATGTGCATATAATAGGGTATGGCGGAAAGTATTTTTACGAAGATTATCAGGGGTGAGATCCCTTCTCATAAGATTTATGAGGATGGCAGAACTTTTGCCTTTCTAGATATTCACCCCAAGCAACCGGGTCACACCTTGGTAGTACCGAAGAAGCAAGTGGAATTTCTATGGGATTTGGATGACGATGACTACGCGGCCGTCATGGCCACAGCTAAAAAGGTAGCTTTAAGAATACGTGAAGCGCTTAATCGGCCATTTGTAGGCGAACTGGTCATCGGCATTGATGTGCCGCACGCCCATGTCCATGTTTATCCTTTCTCAACTATCGAAGATTCGCGTTTTGTCCCTGATGCAACCGCCGCTCCGGATCATGCAGCACTAGCCGAAATTGCCAAAAAACTGGCTTTTTAAGTTAGAATTAACTTTATGACTTTGCTCTATGCTCTTTTCTTCGGTGCCGGAGTAGCGGCGGTTGCCTATAGCCGTCTGGGCAGGAGGGTCGGTTATGGCAATACTCAAAATGTAACTATCATCGTAGTGGTGATTTTTGTGATTACGACAATTATTTTTTACACAATTCTGGCGACCTTTATAAAACCCAGATAAAGTAGCCGTTTAATATAAATAACATTGGTAATTTGGCGGTTTGACTGATACTATATGGCTATGGACGAGAGGGGGCTGGGCAAAAAACTTCAAAAAGCGCGCCAGACCGCCGGGCTGACCCAACAGGCTTTATGTCAGCAGGCTAATCTTAGCTTTTCAACTCTCACAAAAATCGAGCGCGGCGCTATTAAAGCCCCGTCAATTTTTACAATTCAGGCGATTGCCGGGGCGCTCGGCATGAGCTTGGATGAATTAGTCGGTCAAATCGAAAATGTACCCAGTCGAAAACTTCAAAAAACCAAGAGTGGCGTGAGCTTCGTTTACTTCGATGTAAACGGATGTCTGGTGCATTATTATCAACGGGCTTTTATAGCCCTGGCCAAAGATCATGGTGTGCCGCCGGATGTGATCGAATCGATCTATTGGCATTATAATGACGAAGTCTGTAGGGGTAGTTTAAGTATCAGCGATTTTAATACTAAATTAGCCGAGCGTTTAGCTGTCGACAGTATTAAATGGCAGGATTATTATCTGGCCGCCGTAGAACCGATTAATCAGATGCAGGAGTTGGTAAATTGGGCTGCTGAGCGCTATAAGATTGGTCTTTTAACTAATGTTATGCCCGGGCTACTGAGCTCCATGCGCCGGGATCATCAGATACCTAACGTTCATTACGATGCCATCATTGACTCTTCAGAAGTTGCAGCCATAAAACCGGAGATTAAAATCTTCACCACTGCTCAGGAAGTTGCCGGCTGTCCGCCGGACGAAATATTGCTGATTGATGATGATCGGGTAAATATTATGGCCGCTGAAAAACTGGGTTGGCATGTGTTGTGGTTTGACGATTCCCTGCCCGATGAATCTATTGCCAGGGCTCGCCAGGCTTTGGAACCGGCTTAGACCTGGTCCCTGAAACGTTTTTGTTGCTGTACGATATCGCTTAAGCTGATTTCGGCGGTTGCTAATTGCTGCCGTGTTTGATCAACTACCGCTTTTGGTGCGTTCCTGGTATAACTCTTATTAGCCAGACGCCGCTCGAGTTGCTTGATGAGCGCAGATTGCTTAGTTCTCTTCCCTTCCAGCTCCTCTGAATAAGCTTTGGCGGTAGCTTTATTAATTTCCAACCAACAGGGGTATTTGGTAGTAATTAGCCGAAAACCGGTGCTAGCGTCGGGCACTTGTCTGACTGATTTTATTCCAGCCAATTGCTTAATAATTTCAGCGTTTTCAGCAAGAAATTGTGTATCAATGTAATTCAAACTGAGTCCTGAATCTTTTAGATTGCTAGCAATTAACCGCACTTCTCTGACTATATTCTGAATTTCCGTGAAATCTTTAGATTTTTTATTGTCGCTTGTGAGTATCGGCGCTAGAGTGGACTTGGCCAGAATTGAGTCTGATTCCCAAGCCAGCGTTTGCCAAACTGATTCGGTTAGAAATGGTGCGAATGGATGGGTCAGTTTTAATACAGATTGCAATAAATATGCCAGTAGAGCCTTGTTTGGAGCAGCTTTGCTGGCTTCAACGTACCAATCAGCTAAGTCATCCCAGACAAAGTGATAAACCGCGTCATAAGCATCACTGAATCGGTATTTGTCCAGGTCAACCATTAACCGTTTCTGCGTCTGTTGTAATTTAGTCAATATCCAGTGATCGGCAATCGTTTCAGGTATTGGATTTTTGAAATCTGTTATATCGCCGACTACGTCTTCGACATATCGCGCGATGTTCCACAATTTGTTACAAAAGTTGCGGGCTTCTTCGACCTTGCGCTGATCATAACCCCTGTTAACTGCCGCTGAACGACCACTGATTATACCCATTCTAAGCGCGTCTGAGCCAAACTCTTTGATAACCGGCAGGGGATCAACAACGTTGCCAACGGACTTTGCCATTTTGGAGCCATCCTCGGCCATCACATAGCCATGAACGTATACTTCATGGAACGGAACTTTGCCAGTCATGTAGAGTCCCAGCATGATCATCCGGCTGACCCAGGGATAAAGAATTTCACCGCCGGTTTCCATTAGACTCAAAGGATAAAACTTATTAAAATCTTCACCATCCGGATAGTTGAGAGTGGAGTATGGCCAGGAACTGCTGCTAAACCAGGTATCCAGCACATCAGGATCTCGCCTGTAAGTTTTACTGCCATGCTTGATTATTTCCTGCTGCACTTGATCGTCATAAATCCAATCATCGGGGTCGTCAATATTTTGAAAGGCCGGTATGGGAATACCCCAGGCTATCTGGCGGCTGATATTCCAATCTTTTAAGCCCTCCAGATAAGTTATTAGTTGTGTCTTTTTGCTGTTAGGATAAAACGTTATTTGATCGCCCTTGAGACTTTTAATTGCCTCTTTGGCTAGAGGTTGCATGTTAACAAACCATTGTTCGCGTAGCAGCGGCTCTATCACCGTATCGCATTTGTAACAGTGACCAACATTATGTGTGTAGGGTTCGGTTTTAATCAGATAGTTTTGGTTATCCAGATCGGCAATAACCTTCTTACGCCCCTCAATAACTGTCAAACCGCGGTAGATTTCCGGCACATTTGTAAGTTTACCCTCGTGGTCAATAACAGATATAAACGGCAGATCGTGACGTTTGCCGACCTCGAAATCATTAAAGTCATGGGCTGGAGTAATCTTTACTGCTCCAGTACCAAATTTCATATCAACGAACTCATCCGCCAATATTGGAATTTCTCGGAGAGTTAGGGGCAATTTTACAGTTTTACCAATCATATTGGTATAACGATTATCCTTGGGGTGGACTGCCACAGCCGTATCTCCAAGCATGGTTTCCGGCCTGGTGGTAGCGACGACTACTTCCCCGCTGCCGTCAACTAACGGGTAACGAATTTGCCATAAATGACCCTTTTCTTCTTTGAAAACTACCTCTATGTCAGCGAAAGCCGTGCCGTGATAAGTACAGAAGTTCACTAATCGTTCACCTCTGTAAATCAAGCCTTCATCCCACATTTTTTTAAACGTGGAATAAGCCAGTCGAACAATTTTATCGTCCAGCGTAAACGTAAACCTAGACCAGTCGCAGCTGACACCCATTTTACGCAGTTGATCTTCGAACTGATTGCGGTTCTGGGCAACGAAGTCCCATATCTGTTGATAAAGCGTTTCTCGTGAAAAATCAAACCGGCTCTTCCCTTCTCTGGCTAAATGGTTTTCATAGACCGATTGAGTCTCAAAACCGGCGTGATCAGCACCGGGTAAAAGCAGCACTGATTTACCCCTCTGTCGGTGATAACGAGCGGCTATGTCCTCTAGAGCAGCCGTTAATTCATAGCCAATATGCAGATTGGCATTGGCATTCGGTGGCGGCATGACAATTGAGAAATGTTTGTCTCCACTGGCCGGTGTAAATGCCCTGCTCTTCTCCCATAAGGCATAAATATCGGCCTCATATTTATGGGGCTCATAGACTTTTGGTAACTTCATTATGCCAATCATCATACCACCTCTGTAATAATGTAGCCACTATGAACAAAAAACGAACGTTTAACTACATTGATAAGCTAGGATGAATTGTTAATTTATAGGGATCAGCTGGATCTTGGTGGTGACTGGCTTCGAAGTAAGCCAGAGCCGCCACCATTGCAGCATTATCGGTACATAATTTGGGATCGGGGCTGTGCACGGCCAAGGGCAGGGCAGCCGATAATTGACGGATTAACTCCTTATTTGAGGCAACGCCTCCAGCCACTAAAACACTTTTCGGCTTAAATTCTTCGTACGCCAGCCTGGTTTTCTCAACAATAGTCTTGATAGCAGTATATTGAAAACTGGCAGCAATATCGGCTTTCTGGGAGTCACTGAGGCGTTCTGGCAGCCTTATGGATGGGAAAGTGTATGTTTCACCTATTTCAGATTGAGCCTGACGTAATACCGCGGTTTTTAACCCCGAGAAACTAAAATCGTATTTATCCATTTGGGCAGTTGGTAGCCTGAAGGCTTTTGGATTTCCTTTTTTAGCAATTTCGGCAATCGCCGGACCGCCAGGGTAGGGGAGACCAAGCATCTTGGCCACTTTATCAAAAGCTTCGCCGACGGCATCGTCCTGAGTCTGACCTAATATCTGATATTTAAAATGATCGTGAAACAGAACTAATTGACTGTGACCGCCGGATATAATAACTGCCAACAGGGGAAAAGACGGTTGATTGGCAGGCATCTGGTAGCCGGGCAGGGCGGAGTCAGTTAAGAAGTTAGCATAGACGTGAGCTTCAACATGATTAACAGCGTATAGCGGTTTTTGATGAACAATTGCCAGGGTGCGGGCGGTCATCACGCCGATTAATAAGCTTCCACCCAGACCGGCGCCGTGAGTAACCCCTATAGCATCTATTTCTTGCCAGTCGCATTTAGCATCACTTAAAGCTTGTTTAATAACCGGTATGATCACTTCAATGTGGCTACGGGCGGCGATTTCCGGCACGATGCCACCAAACTTTTTATGGAGTTCCATGCTAGATGCTACGGTGTTAGATAGCATTATACGGCCATCTTGCACCACAGCAGCCGCCGTCTCATCACAACTGGTTTCAATTCCCAGAACTTTCATTAGATTCCAGTATACTTAAAACAGTATGAATATCAGATCAATTGTGAAGAAATTTATTCCCAAAAACCTGTTTGCGGCCATTGAGCCCTATGGGCATTTGGCCGAAGCAATAATTTTTAATACTCTAAATGGATTCCCGGCCCGTGGCCTAAAAGTCGTTGGAGTAACCGGTACAAACGGCAAGACTACGACCTGTTTTTTGATCCATAAAATGCTACACGAGGCTGGTCACAAAGTCGGACTTATGACCACCGTTGGATACGGGGTAGGTAATGACATAACTCCGCAAATTCATCATATGACAAACGTCAGTGTGCCGGAACTAATGAAGCGGTTGAAGTGGATGAAGTCGCAAGGAATTGAATGGTTGGTCCTAGAAACTACCAGTCATGGGTTGGCACAGAACCGGGTCTGGGGTGTGCCTTTTTCGATTGCGGTTATTACAAACGTGACGCATGAACATCTGGCCTATCATCGGACTTTTGAACGCTATCGTGACGCCAAAAGGAAATTATTCAAACTGACCAACCGCAATAAACGTGGTTTACGCACTGGAATTGTGAATGCCGATGACCCGAGCGCGGACTTATTTGTCAGTGATATTGAGCATCCAATTACTTATGGTATTGATAAAGGTGCAATTAAAGCCACGGATATCAATTTATCAGCCAGTGGCGTTAGTTACCGCACTGCATTAGAAGATGAAATTTATCATATAAATTGCCAGATTTCAGGCCGAGTCAATGTTTATAACTCCTTAGCAGCGCTATGTGCGGGACACGCCATCGGTTTAACTCGACAACAAATTGAGCACGGTATTAAGGCACTTGAGGGCGTCGAAGGTAGAATGACAAACATTGATACCGGCCAAGATTTCACAGTAATTGTTGATTATGCCCACACACCCGATAGTTTTGAAAAATTATTTAAAGATATGCGACCGGTAGCCGAGCAGAAAATGATAGTCTTGTTTGGCTCTTTAGGGCAGGGCGACAAACCGAAGCGCGAGCTGCAGGGCAAATTAGCTGGAAGATATGCTGATGAAGTAATCGTATGCGAAGAGGATGACCGGCAAGAAGACGGCCATGCGATTATGGAAGCTATAGCTGCCGGTGCTGAGTCTGAGGGCAAACTGCGGAATAAAAATCTGTTTTTGGTTCATGATCGGCCCGAAGCCATTAACTTTGCCGTTAGACGTGCCAGTAAGGGTGATATGGTGCTGCTGCTTGGTAAGGGGCACGAAAAAACTATCGAACACGCTGATGGCGAGCATCCATGGAATGAAGCCGATATGGCCCGTCAGGCGCTAGAGAATCTAAAAGGGGCTTGACAGAGTTTTTAGCACTCGGGTATAGTGAGTGCTAGAAACAGGTGTTCAATGCGTGAGAGCATCTGTTAAGAATAATCAAACGGAGGTTAACTGATGAGTGCAAAACTGCAACCATTAGGCGACTATATAGTGGCGTCTCAAGAAGAGGCAGCAGCTAAAACCGCCAGTGGAATATATTTACCGGATAAAGCTCAGGAGAAGCCCAAAACAGCTAAAGTTGTGGCGGCCGGACCTAATGCTAAACAAGTTAAAGCCGGCGATAGGATTGTTTATAAAAGTTATAGTACAACTGAAATAAAACTGGGCAAAGACGAATATATTCTGGTCAAAGAAGAAGATGTTCTGGCTACGGTAAAAGGTTGAATTTAGATTAAATAACTTAAGAAGGAGTTTATAAATGGCCAAAAAAGTTTTTTATGACGATGATGCCCGGAAGCGAGTACTGGGCGGTGCGGAAATTTTGTATAACGCGGTTAAAACTACCATGGGTCCCAAAGGCCGAAACGTAGTTATCGGCAAATCATTCGGTAATCCAACAGTAACTCATGATGGTGTGACGGTGGCCAAAGGCGTTGATCTGGCAGATGTTGATGACGAAACATTGGGTTACAAAGTGGGCGCCGAGTTAATTAAACAAGCCGCTAGCAAGATGAACGACGTAGCTGGTGATGGCACGACTACCGTAACTGTGCTGACTTACCACATTTTGAATGAAGCTAATAAATTGATTGCCGCCGGCCACAGCCCGCTGCAACTTCGCAAAGGCCTGGAAGCTGCTGCTCACGAAGCGATTACTCAATTAGGCAGTCTATCTGAAGATATTCAGGGACAGAAGAAGCGCGTAGCAGAAGTGGCCACGATTTCCGCTGGTGACGGTGAAATCGGTAATTTGATTGCCGATGTTATTGAAAAAGTCGGCAAAGACGGAGTGGTTACCGTTGAAGAAGGTCAGGGACTAAAGCTGGAATCCGAAGTTGTCGAAGGTTTTACTTTTGACCGCGGTTTTGTCAGCCCATACATGGTTACTGATACGGCCCGCATGGAAGCTGTTTATGATAAGGCTGCCATTGTAATAACCGATATGAAAATTTCCAGTATTCAGGAGTTTTTGCCGTTATTGGAGAAGCTGGCACAAAGTGGTAAGAAGGATCTGGTTTTGATTGCGGAAGATGTCGAGGGCGAAGCGCTTGGAACGTTAATTTTAAACCGGCTTAAAGGAGTATTTAACACCGTAGCTATTAAAGCCCCGGCATTTGGTGATCGGCGCAAAGATGTGTTAAATGACATTGCTATTTTAACCGGTGCGCAAGTAATAACTGAAGACCGGGGAATGACATTTGAAAACGTGGAAATAGATGTTGTCGGTTCAGCCCGTCGAGTGATCGTCAACAAAGATGAATCTACAATTATTGAAGGCGGTGGATCGCCAACCGAAGTGGCGGCCCGCATCAAGCAGATTAATACTCAAATCGATCAGGCCACCAGTGAATACGATAAGGAAAATCTGGAAAAGCGCCGGGCTGCGCTATCAGGCAAAGTTGCCGTAATTAAAGTTGGTGGTGCAACTGAAACTGAAATCGAAGAGAAAAAGTTCCGGGTTGATGACGCAGTTCACGCTGTCAAAGCAGCTCTGGACGAAGGTATCGTAGCCGGTGGTGGTGTTACCTTGATTAATTTGATTAACACCATTAAAACTTCACCTAGTGATGATACTTCGGTGGCAGCCGGCAAATTGTTGTTGGTCCGGGCGCTGGAGCAACCTTTTAGAATTCTATTGGTTAACGCCGGGTTAAACCCTGATGAATGGCTACCACAAGTCAAAAACGGTAAGCCAGGGTTTGGAGTTGATGTAAATAAGGCCGTAAAACTGATAGATTTGAAAAGTGCCGGCATTGTCGACCCAACCCGTGTTACTAAAGAAGCAATTCAGAATGCCGTAAGTATTGCCGGAACAGCTACCACTATGGGTTCACTAGTAGTTGAAGTACCTGAGAAGAAAGAAATGCCTGGCGGCGCCCCGGACATGGGCGGCGGCATGGGCATGATGTAATCTAGCTAAACTACCGCTGGCTGACCGTCAGCCTGCTGATGCGTGAAATAGTTTACTTCGTTGACAATGTCTAGTAAGGCTTGGGCTTTGTCTTTTTCGTCGGGAATCGAGTGGGCCAGTTCGTAAGCTTTTTTAACAAATGATTCGTCGTCACTGACCTGAATAATCATCATTATAGTATGAAACTTTTCCAGAGGCGGCAGGTCAAGTTTGTCAACAATTGGTGCTAGTTCAATTAAGGCTTTTTGTCGGACGCTAATTAGTTCCTGAGTTAACTCATCGTTATTTACGCCTTGTGAAATTGGATTAACTGGCGGCGGCCCGTCATCAGTCTCACTTGGAGCCGGATCGCCCTGATAATTAAAACTGGGTCGCTTGGGAAATCCGCCAGCCGGTGAAACCGAATCTTCGGAAGGCTGCTTTTCGGGTTCAGGCGAAGTAGTTAATGATTGGGGCACTGACATATTTTCAGTTGAAATTGTCGGTTCGGCAGAATCATTTAAAGTTGGTGTGGAAGTAGTTTGATCCGAGATAGTCGGTGGCGCCAAATTAGATGATTCAGAAGTAGTTTGGGTGGTTGATTCTTCAGATGCTGTAGCAGTTGTATTTTCGATTTGACTATCATCAGCTGGTTGCGATGGATTGTCATCATCATGGTGCCCAAACATCGTTCCCCCTAATTAGTTATGCTTAGGCTATACTATATACAAATTTACATTAAAAGCACAAGAAATTTGGGGGCAAAATGCTGGACGATCTAAAAATGATTCACGAGCGCGATGCTCAGGATGCGCTGGGGGTAGCCGAAAAGCAATGGCAACAACTGACGCATGATTTCGAAGTTGAATTACCACGCTTGGAGGGATTATTAAATGTGGTGTTGGCAGGAATGGGCGGGTCGGCTCTACCAGGCGTATTTTTACGTTCCTGGCCGGGCACATTAGTACCGTTTGAAATTGTCAGAGATTACAGTTTGCCAGATTACGTTGGGGAGAAAACTCTAGTAATTTCTTCTAGTTATTCTGGCAATACTGAGGAAACTTTATCAGCACTTGATGACGCCGAAGCCAAGGGAGCAGTAATAATAGTAATTGCTGCTGGCGGTAAGCTGGCCGAACGTGCCAAAGCTAAGAACTACCCGTTTTTTAATATTCCAAGCGGCATTCAGCCACGGATGTGTTCATTCTACTTTTTAGCCGCGTTTTTGCAAATCCTGGAGCCGTTAGGGCTAACCGTTTCCGGCAAACTGGCTGAACTTCGTAAATCCGGCGAATGGTTAAAAGACCAAATTGCAAATTGGCGACCGGACGAGCCAACCAAACAAAATTCGGCCAAAATACTGGCGCTCGAACTAATCGGCAAATCAGTAGTGGTATATAGCGGGCCGAAACTTTTCCCGGCAGCCAATAAATGGAAAATTTGCTTCAATGAAAATGCCAAAAATGTTGCCTGGACCAATCAGTATCCGGAGTTCAACCATAACGAATTTATAGGTTGGACCAGCCACCCCGTTCAGAAGCCCTACGCAGTAATTGAAATACGTTCCGATCTGGAAAACAAGCGTGTCCAGAAGCGATTCGACGCCTCCGAAAGACTACTTTCCGGCAAAAGGCCATCTCCAAATGTAGTAAAGCCGGAAGGCGAAACGCTAATTAAACAACTCCTATGGTCATCAAACTTTGGAGATTTCGTTAGCCTATATGTGGCCTTATTAAACGGCCTCAACCCGACTCCCGTAGACCTGGTTGAAAAACTCAAACAGCAACTCGCTACCTAAAACCTTAAGACGCCTATGCTTGCATCTGGGGTACGACGCCTGGTATAAGTAGGCATTATGAGGCTATTCTTGATTCTAGGAGTTTTGGTTGGGGGATATGTTTACGTTTTAATGCATACCACTGATTTGGTACTTAATCAGGCTCAGCAATTAAACGCAACTTATCAATATGTTAGTCAGAATGCGGACTCGATTGCCGCCGGTAAAACTCTATCCAGATAGACTAACTGTTATACTTAAAAGATTATGATTAGGTGGCGATCGTCCCGCGATCAGTTTATCCTAACGCTGGTGGCTTCGACATTGGTAAGTATTGGTCTATTTAGTTATGGAGCCTGGCAAAATCATAGTCTGGATTTTAGTTATTTGATCTGGAATCTGATTTTAGCCTGGTTGCCGTTGTTAATAGCCATTCGTTTAATCAAAGTTCTAAAACTTAAAATATGGTCTAGTTGGGAAGCCCTTTTGCTGTTTTTGTTATGGCTGGTACTGCTACCAAATAGTTTCTATATGATAAGTGATTTTATTCACTTGCAGGAAGTCCAGCGAGTCGATATTTTATATGACACTTTAATGTTCACTTCCTTCATTTACACGGGAGTAGCGTTAGGGTTTAGTAGTTTGTATTTACTGCATATGAGGGTTAGAAATCAAATTAATCCGACAATTGCCGGTATTGGAGTGGCTGTTACGCTATTTATTTGTAGCGGTGCAGTCTATATTGGGCGAGATTTACGCTGGAATAGTTGGGATATTTTGACGAACCCCGGTGGTCTGCTTTTCGATGTTTCCGACCGCTTAGAACATCCTTCCAGCTATCCGGAAATGATCACCACGGTAATCAGTTTTTTCATTATTTTATTAAGTATGTATGGATTATTGTGGCGCGGTACTCAACTGGTAAAGAGCATGCCGAAAAATTTTTAGGTTTACTGAGATTGCAACGATCTAACGACTTGTTTTTTATTGCGGAACTCTTTAATTGCCTGAACTACAGCTTTGGCGGCCGCCACGCTGGTGACAATTGCTATATGGTTTTCGAGGGCGGCTTTTCTGGTTTGATATCCATCGGAGCTGGCATGTCGGGCGGTGTTGGGGATATTGATAACTAATTCTACCTTGCCGCTACTTATTAATTTAACTATATTTTGGTTTTTGTTTTCACTGACTTTTGGAACCGTTTGATTGATTTTAATTTTGTTGTCCTGTAAAAACGTCGCCGTACCTTTGGTGGCAACTATTTTAAATCCTAGCCCTTGTAGATCTCTGGTTACGGGTAAAATAGCCGCTTTGGCAAAATCGGCTGAGGTTATTACGATAGTACCTTTTGACGGAATTTTTAGCCCGCTAGCTGTCTGAGATTTAGCAAAAGCTTCTGCGAAATTATTGCCCAGACCCATCACTTCACCGGTGCTTTTCATTTCCGGACCTAGCACTGTATCTGCATTTATGAATCTGTTAAAAGCAAACACTGATTCTTTGACAGCCGTAAGTTTTTTGGGTTTTTTGGCACGCTCGATTTTTTGTTCATTTATTTTAAAACCATAAGTTTTAGATAGAGTGGCCAGAGTTTCACCGAGCATAATTCGAGTGGCAATCTTGGCAATCGGCACGCCGATCGCCTTTGCCACAAACGGAATGGTACGACTTGCTCTGGGATTGGCTTCAATCACGAAAACTTGGTTTGCTTGGACAGCAAACTGGATGTTTATTAAACCAATTACTTGAAGCTCATCAGCGATTTGATGGGCATATTCATTTAGTTTTTTGATAGTTTGCGGAGACAAGTTTTGGGTGGGCAGGGCGCAGGCGCTATCGCCACTGTGTACGCCGGCGTGCTCAACGTGTTCCATGATTCCGGCGATGGCGATAGCGCCGGTCTGATCACGCAGAGCGTCCAGATCTACTTCAATGGCGTCCTCTAAGAAATGATCCAGCAATACCGGCCGTTCACTGCTCAGACCGCCTTCGCGAGCCAGGGCACCGTCACCGGCCAATTCTTGGAAGGCGTCTTTTAGCTCAGACTGATTATTGACGATCCGCATGGCCCGGCCACCAAGCACGTAGCTGGGACGAATTAATACCGGAAATCCAACCTGACTAGCAATTTTGTTGGCCTGATTTATGTTGGTAGCTGTGCCCCCCGGTGGCTGGGGAATATAAAGACTTTTGCATAGTTGGTTCCAAGCATCACGGTCTTCAGCACGATCAATGCTAGCCGGGCTAGTTCCTAAAATTAATGATTGCGGCAAAAAGTTAGCCAGTTTTAGCGGTGTTTGACCACCTAAACTGACTATAATACCGTCCGGTTTTTCGACATCGATTACACTTAAAACGTCTTCGAGCGTAATTGGTTCAAAATATAATTTATCGCTTGTATCATAGTCGGTACTGACCGTTTCCGGATTGCAATTGTACATAATACTTTCCACGTTGGCTTCTTTGAGTGCAAAACTGGCATGAACACAGGTGTAATCAAATTCAATGCCTTGTCCGATCCGATTTGGGCCGCTACCCAGGATCATAACTTTTTGACGTTTACTGCGCTTTGTTTCAGTTTCATCTTCCCAGCTTGAATAGCAATAAGGCGTGTCAGCCTCAAATTCGGCAGCGCAGGTGTCAACAGTTTTATAGGTTGGTAATATTCCTAACTTGATTCGTTTGGCCCTGATATTCTCTGTTGATTGGTTTAATAGATAGCCCAATTGCACATCCGAAAATCCTAACTGTTTCATATGTTTTAATTCTTGACTTTTAAGATTATCAAATCTTAATTTACTAAAGTATAATCTGGCTTCACTAAGACGTCTAATCTGATATAAAAACCACGGATCATATCCACATAGCCGGTTAAGTTTTGCGGGCGAATGGCCTCTGCGAAGAAGAGATTCAACCTGAAAAATACGTCCTGGTGTTGGAATCTGGATCGCTTTTAATAATTTCGCAGTTGATAATTTTTCAACCGATGATTCTTTGGGATCAGAGTTCAAACCATATCTGCCAAGTTCCAAACTTCTAACCGCTTTTTGCAAACTTTCGGGGAAGGTGCGACCAATGGCCATAACTTCACCGACAGATTGCATCTGAGTACCTAAAACCTCTGGTGTATTGGGAAATTTTTCAAACGTCCAGCGCGGAATCTTGGTAACCACATAATCAATCACCGGTTCAAAACTGGCCGGTGTTTTTTTGGTAATATCGTTGGGTATTTCATCCAGCGTGTAGCCGACTGCCAGTAGAGCAGCGATTTTAGCGATTGGAAATCCTGTGGCTTTGGAAGCCAGTGCCGAGCTTCGACTCACGCGAGGGTTCATTTCAATTATTACCTGTTCGCCGGTTTGTGGATTCACTGCGAACTGAACATTACTGCCACCAGTCTCGACGCCAACCCGTCTAAGACAAGCAAAAGCGGAATCGCGCATCTTTTGATATTCAACATCGGTCAATGTTTGGGCAGGCGCCACGGTTATCGAATCTCCGGTATGAACGCCCATAGCATCAACGTTTTCAATTGAGCAGATGATAATGCAGTTATCTTTGTGATCCCTCATGACCTCAAGCTCAAATTCTTTCCAGCCTTTAATACTTTTTTCAATTAATATTTCATTAATTGGGCTGGCATCGAGGCCATTTAGGGCGATTTTCTCAAATTCTGCGTGAGTTTCTGCAATTCCGGTGCCTTGGCCACCGAGTATATAAGCTGGCCGAATAATTACCGGTAATCCGATTTCTTTAATTATTCTTTTAGCCTGAGATATGGAATGGGCCGTTCCTGATTTAGCGACAGCTAATCCGATTTGTTGCATGGCCTCTTTGAATAGTTGACGATCTTCGGCAGTCGCAATGGCCTTCGGACTGGCGCCGATTAAATCGACACTGTATTTCTTAAGCAGGCCATTTCGGTGAAGCTCCATTGCTAAATTCAAGGCTGTCTGACCACCAAGGGTAGGTAATATAACATCTGGCTTTTCTTTGATGATAATCCGTTCCAGAACTTCAGTTGTTAGCGGCTCTATATAAGTACTATCGGCAAAATCTGGATCAGTCATAATTGTCGCCGGGTTTGAATTAACCAGAATTACCCGGTAGCCTTCGGTTCGTAAAGCGCGGCATGCTTGGGTGCCGGAATAATCAAATTCGCAGGCTTGGCCGATTACGATCGGCCCGCTACCGATAATAAGGATACTCTTAATGTCGGTACGTTTCGGCATTAGGCGTAATGTTCCATCATGAGTTTGAAATCATTGAACAAGTGGCTGGTTTCATGCGGTCCGGGACCGGCTTCCGGATGAAACTGAACGCTAAAAGCTGGATATTTGGTGCTTTTTAATCCCTCAATTGTGTGATCATTAAGATTTCTGTGAGTGACTGTGACATTACGCAGACTGGACTCCACAACAGTAAAGCTATGATTCTGGCTGGTAATTTCAATTCGGTTGGTTTGCAAATTTTTGACCGGGTGATTGGCGCCGTGGTGGCCAAACGGCATTTTTTGCGTTTGACCGCCGAGGGCTGTAGCTAGCAATTGATGACCGAGACAGATACCAAATATCGGTGCTTTGCCCAAAAGCTCACCGATTGTAGTAACGGCGTAGTTGACTACTCCAGGATCACCCGGACCATTGCTCAGAAAAATGCCGTTTGGCCGAGAATCCAAAACCTGTTTAGCCGTAGCATTAGCGGGCAATACGGTAACTGTTGCGAAACTGGATAAAAACTTCAAGATTGATTCTTTGATACCAAAATCTAGTGCCGTAACTCTTAATTTGCCTCGACCTAAATGAAATCTTTTGCTAGTTGAAACGGTCTGTACTAAATCGATATTAGCCGTACCAACCTCTATGCGTGCTGCTTTCAATAATTCATTCTTATCGGCAGTTCCAAAAGCTCCTGGTAATGCACCTTGACCTCTGATATGACGAGTCAATTTGCGAGTATCCAATCCATAAATGCCACTAATTCCATTAGCTTTAAGCCAAGTGTCTAGCGATTGGGTAGCGCTGTAATTACTAAAATGCGGATCGAAATCCCTGATGATAAGCCCTCTGGCATATATTTTTCGGCTTTCGTTATCCTGTTCATTTATGCCGTAGTTTCCGATATGCGGATAAGTAAAAGATATAATCTGTCCGGCATAACTGGGATCAGTCAGGATTTCCTGATAGCCGCTGAGCCCGGTATGGAATACCACTTCACCGCTGCTAATGAGTTTTTGTTCGCCAAAGATTTGACCCTCGAAGACTGTGCCATCTTTTAGAACTAGTGCTCCAAGCGTCATTAAAACTTTATTGTAGCTTTGTTTTGGGTGCCGGGCAAGGCAAAGTTCTCGTCTGATATAGTAATTATTAGTGGACAAACAGATTATAAAAGTAGGAGTTGTGGGGATTTCAGGTTATTCGGGCCGTGAAATTTTGAAGCTGATGCTGAATCACCCGGGAACCGAGGTTATTTATGCCTCGGCCAATAAAACTACCGGCCCGGTAGCAGAAATATGGCCTGAACTGGCTGGTAAAACCAATCTAATATGCCAAACTTATAACTTAGACGAAGCCTCAAAAGCTGATCTTATATTTTTGGCTACACCCCACACTATTAGTATGAAACTGGCACCGGAACTTTTAAAACGTAACGTCAAAGTTATTGATATGAGCGGTGATTTTCGTCTGTCATCGGAGCGGGAATTTGTTAAATGGTACAAAGCCGCGTCTGAGCATTCTGCGCCGGATTTGCTTGACGTGGCAGTTTACGGATTACCTGAACTTTATTCTGAGCAAATTAAGGATGCCCGGTTGGTTGCCAACCCCGGTTGCTACCCGACAGTCAGTATATTAGCAGTCAGACCGCTGTTGGATCATCACATAAAAACCATATATATTGATGCCAAATCTGGGGTTAGCGGCGCCGGAATCAGGCAAACTGAACGATTAATGGTTGAAATGAAAGACAATTTCAAAGCTTATAAAATATTGGCCCATCAGCACACCCCTGAAATTACCGAACAGCTGGCATTAGTAGCCGGGAAACCAATTCAAGTGGCATTCGTGCCTCACTTGTTACCGATAGAACGCGGTATCTTTGCCACAATTTATGTATCTTTGGAATCACCTCTAATACAAGCTGATGCGCAGAAGTTATTCGAATCATTTTATAAAAATTCAGCTTTTGTTAAAGTTTTGCCTGGTGATGCTGATTTGGCAATAAAAAATGTAGTCGGTACCAATAATCTTCAAATCCAACTGACAGCTGCTACTGACCAAAACCTATTAGTAATTACCAGCGTCATTGATAATCTTATAAAAGGTGCAGCGGGGCAGGCCGTACAGAATTTCAATATAATGTTTGGCCTTGAAGAAACAACCGGTCTAAAATGATGCAAAAGATTGACGGTGGTATTCTTACGCCAAAAGGGTTTAAGGCGGGGGCCGCGGCTGCCGGAATCAAATCCAACGGCAAATTAGATGTGGGCTTGCTGTGGAGCGATGCGCCGGCCGTAAGCAGTGCTATTTTCACACAAAACAGCCTGGCCGCGGCCCCCGTCCAGCTCAGCAAACAAAATAATAGTAATCACAAAGTCCAAGCCGTAGTAGTGAATAGTGGCAACGCAAACTGTCTTACTGGCGAAGAGGGAAGGCATCACGCCTTGCAAATGGCGCGGGCAGCGGCCGGCCTGCTGAATATAGGCGAAAACGAGGTTATTGTAGCTTCTACCGGCATCATCGGCCGACCGCTGCCTATTTCCAAAGTCGAATACGGAATTAAACAAGCCTTTGAAGCCAGCTCTAAGCCCGCTGAAGATGATTTTGCCCAGTCAATCATGACGACTGACACATATGTCAAAGCTGTGGCATACCAGTGTAAAATTGGCGAACAAATGGTAACCATTGCCGGCTGCTCCAAAGGTTCAGGAATGATTCAGCCGAATATGGCTACCTTGCTAGGATTTTTGACCAGCGACGTATCGATTTCTGAAGATCAGCTAGACAAAGCTTTAATCGAAGCTGCCCGTACTACTTTTAATTCAATTACCATAGATGGTGAAACCAGTACTAATGACACTTTGGCAATCTTAACCAACGGACAAGCCAAAAATCCGCAAATTACGGAGGAAAGCGATAATTACCATACTTTTCTGGAAACTTTGAGACAAGTCTGCCTGGATTTGGCTTTAATGATTGTACGTGATGGAGAAGGCGCCAATATTCTGTTAAAAGTAGATGTAAATAACGCACAGGATTACGATCAGGCCAAAACTATAGCTTTAGCCGTAGCCAACTCACCATTGGTCAAAACCGCCGCCCATGGCAAATCCGGCAACTGGGGCCGGATTGCCCAGGCAGTTGGTAAGTTGGGACTGCCGATCACTGAAGATACTTTGGATATTAAAGTTGAACAAGCAGCAGATGACGAGCTTAGTCTAATAATTAATTTACAACTGGGTAAAGCCAACGCAACGGTCTACACTTGCGATCTCAGCAAAGACTACGTAGACATAAATGTCGAATACAACTAGACTTTCACGCTGTTTGATAAAATAAGCGAATGACACCGGCAGAGTTTGATAATTATGTTCTACCAACTTATCAGCGATTTCCAATTACCATAGTTAGAGGGGAAGGTAGCTACATTTATGATGACAAAGACCAGAAATATCTTGATTTTTTATCCGGTTGGTCAGTTTCTAACTTAGGACATCGACCGCCGGCAGTCGTTAAGGCAATAAATAATCAAGTAAAACAGCTGATTCATGTACCAAATGTGTTTTACACAAAGCCGCAGGGCCAACTGGCTAAATTACTGATTGAAAATTCTATTAAAGGTAAAATTTTCTTTGGAAACAGTGGTGCTGAAGCCAACGAAGCGGCAATTAAGTTTGCAAAATTATATGGCCGCTCCAGCCAGCGGCACAATATTATTACGGCTGAAGGTTCGTTTCATGGACGGACTGCCGGTGTAATGGCAGCCACTGCACAGACAAAAATTAAAGATGGGTTTGACCCGCATCTAGCCGGATTTATACATGTGCCGTTTAACAATGTGGTGGCACTGAAAGCGGCTATTAAATATAATCCGGTGGCCATTATGCTTGAGTTTGTACAAGGCGAAGGTGGTATAAATATCGCCACGTCAGAATACGCTGCGACCGTAAAACAAATATGTCAGGATCAAGATATTTTATTAATAGCCGATGAAGTCCAATCGGGAATAGGCCGAACGGGGCCATTATTTTCTTATCAGAATTACGATATTAAGCCTGACATTATTACTTCTGCCAAAGCTTTGGCTAGCGGCTTGCCGATTGGTGCCACGATTGTCAGCGATAAAATTGCATCGCTTGTTAAAGCCGGTATGCATGGCAGTACCTTCGGTGGCGGACCATTAGTGGCAGCCGCGGCTGTAGCTACATTGAAACAAATTCTGGATCCCGCTATCCGCGAGAATGTAAACAATATGTCAAAACTGCTGTCTGAAAAACTTAACGGATTGGCTTCGAGACATTCTTGTATCAAGGAAATTAGGCAGCAGGGATTAATGATCGGACTGGAACTTGATCGGCCGTCTAAGCCAATTACCGATGAATGTCTGAATCGAGGGCTTTATGTAAACTCCACACAGAACACAGTAATACGCATCTTACCGCCGCTGACCACCAATGCCGTAGAAGTTAATGCAGCAATATCAATATTGGACGATGTGTTAAAAAATCTATCCAAATTATGAAAATAAGCGACTTACCAAGCAAGCAGTCAGAGCGCTATTTGGAAGCCCTGCGTTCTTTCGAACCGCATCAGCAATTACTTGTAAAAGTCAGCGGAAGCATATTGGAAGATGAGGCAGATGTGGTAGAACTTGGTGAAGCCATATCGGAACTGGCAGGCCAAGGCATACATGCTTTGATAATACATGGCGGTGGTCCGCAGCTTAGTCACGTCATCGAGCAGACCGGCAATAAGCCGCGATTTATAGATGGCATTCGATATACCGACCAATTTACGCTTGAATTGGCAGAGACAACTTTTAATACACTTACCCAGAAACTTATCGAAAGCTTCAAGCGAAATAGTATTGATGCCGTTAGTATTCCATCGACTAAACTATTTAAAGCCAAACGCCAACCTGAATTTGGTTACAGCAGCTCGGAAATTGAAGCAATTGATATAGATACTATCGTTAAAACATTGAAACAACACTCAATTCTGGTCTTGAATTCATTAGCCAGCGATTTTGATACGGGCAAAACGCTAAATATTAATTCAGACACAATTTTCAGAGCCTTGGCAGCTAAGATTAGGCCTCACCGAATGGTCAATTTAACTCCGACCGGAGGTGTTCTAAAAGCATCTCCGAACAACCAGACACCGGAGTTAATCAGTGGACTGGATATCCGTGATGTCGATAATTTAATTAGTGAAGGTGTGGTTAGTGGCGGCATGGCTTTAAAGCTTCGCGAACTAGCACAAATACTGGATGATCTGGAGATTGGATCCGCAGTGTCCATCACGAAGCCTGCCGATACGTTAATTGAACTTTTAACAGATCAGGGTGCCGGTACATTTGTCGGTAAAGGGCCAAAAATCATTGAAACCAGCAATCTTAGTGAAATCATGCCTGATTTAACCAGACTAATTAAAAAAGCTTTTCACGGTACATTACCGGAAGGCTATGAAAAACAGCCAGTTGAGAAAATATATTTCACAGCTGATCACTTGGCTTTCGGAGTAGTGACGAAATTATCCGACGGCACTCCGTATTTGGACAAATTGGCAGTTTCGCCTCAGTTACAGGGCCGAGGTATCGGTGAAAGCCTGTGGTACAAAATTACCAGTGACTGGCCGGTGTTAATGTGGCGGTCGCATGTTACAAACCGCTATGCTTCCTGGTATCATCGACACGCTGATATTATGAAACGTCATGGTGAATGGATTTTATTCGGCCGGGGCGTAGAATTCTCAGCGCTGGAATCCAAAGCTGAAGAAATTATTGCGATTCCCGTTATGCATTAGCCTTAAGAGTTTCTAACATCTTATCTGGTAAACTGTAAGACAATGAAAAGTGAGCTTGAAAATCAAATCGCGGAGGCCTGCCAACAATTATTTGGAGACGCCGCCAGAAATATTGAAATTGACTTGGACCGACCGGAAGAACAATTCGGCGATTATGCAACTAACGTAGCTTTAAAGCTTGCTAAAAATTTAGGCAAAGTACCGCGTGAAATAGCCGAACCGTTAGCCGTGAAACTTCGTGAAACGTTGAGTCGACAGATCAGTGAAATTAATATTGCCGGTCCTGGATTTATTAATATCAAATTAAAAGATCAGGTACTTTGGGAGATGATCAAAGCCAAACCTGCCAAATCTTTAAATGGTAAAAAAATCGTGGCTGAATATTCGGATCCAAATCCATTTAAGGTCTTACATGGCGGCCATTTGTATACTAGCCTTGTCGGAGATGCATTGGCCAATTTAATGGAGCTGGCGGGTGGGGTTGTAAATCGGGTTAACTTCGGTGGTGACGTTGGATTACACGTTGGTAAAACTATCTGGTCGATTGTAAACGATCTGGGAGGCGAACATCCCGAAAAGTTAACGCAAATTCATGATGATAAAAAACTGGATTGGGTTGGCGAACACTATGTAAAGGGCAATACCGCTTATGAACAAAATGAAAATGCCAAAACGGAAATTATTTATATTAATCAAAGAATTTATGAATTACACAAAACTAATGATCAAGCTAGCCAGCTAGCAAAAATCTATTGGACTTGTCGGCAATGGAGTTATGACGGCTTTGAACAACTATATAAACAACTCGAAATGAAGCCGTTTGATAAATATTATCCGGAAAGCGAAGTTGCGGATTTGGGACTGGAAACTGTCAGGCAGCATATCGGTAGCGTTTATGAAAAATCCGAAGGTGCCGTAATTTACAGAGGTGAAAAGCACGGATTATTTACTCAAGTGTTTATCAGCAGTGAAGAATTGCCAACCTATGCGGCCAAGGATGTCGGTTTAATTTTTAAGAAACAGCGTGACTACTCTCCGGACCAGTCATTTATTATTACCGACCATGCCCAAAAAGATCATCTGACGGTAGTTTTACAGAGTATCAAAGAGTTTGCACCGGAATTGGCGGAAGCTACAACTCACTTATCTCATGGCCAGATAAAAATGACTGGCGGCGGCAAGATGAGTAGTCGTTCGGGTAACATTCTTAAAGCAACTGATATCTTACAAGCTGCTCGATCAGCCAGTGTAAGTTTACCTGGACGTGAATCGCCTGAAACTGTTCTGGCAGCCGTCAGATACGCATTTCTAAAGAACAGAATTGGATCTGACATAATTTATGACCCCAAA
Source organism: Saccharimonadales bacterium (SeqCode) (assembly GCA_035479135.1). GTDB lineage: Bacteria > Patescibacteriota > Saccharimonadia > Saccharimonadales > UBA4665 > DATIIY01. Next base: position 54,459 of record DATIIY010000003.1, on the reverse strand, counting down.
GAATCCGTCAGCCTGGAGGGCAATAGCGGTCCATATCTTCAATACGCCCATGCCCGAGCCTGTTCCATAATCAAAAAAGCCAGTGTTGTTAAAAATATGGCAGGTAAAATGGGAACCGATCGCATTATGGAACCGGGTGAGCGAACACTGGCACTTAAGATAACCGAATATGTAGAAGTTATAGACAAAGCCGTTATTGAACTTTTGCCTCATTTGATATGCACTTACTTGTATGAATTAGCCCAGGATTTTAATCATTTCTATGAATCAAACCGGGTGCTTAACGATCCGCGACAAGCTATTAGGCTGCAGTTGGTTAGTGATTATGCTTCAACATTAAGTAATGGCTTAAAATTGCTGGGCATTGCGGCGCCCCAGCAGATGTAGGATAATAAATATAAGTAATGGCCAAACGAAAGACTTCTCCATCTAATTCGCAGTCGCTCAATAGTGGGTCCACAATTAGATTTGAACAACCTAAAAGTAGCCGTCAACATCAGTCCAAAACTATGATTGCGGCGCCGGAAATTCATCCGGTAAACGGTTTTGTTGAATTTTTACGGGAACATTCAGTCGTCAGTATTGCGATTGCGTTTGTTATTGGTATTCAGGCCCAAAAATTAGTAACTCAACTTGTCGCCAGCTTTATTGATCCGTTGTTCAAACTTTTGTTTGGGCAGGCCTTGAGTCAGCGCGATTTTACTTTGCACCTAAACGGTCGGTCAGTGCCATTCGGTTGGGGTGCTTTCATTTACGGACTTCTTAATTTTATTTTCGTATTGGCAGCCATCTATGCGATGGTTAAAATTTTTAAATTGGATAAGTTGGACAAACCGAAATCCAAGGGAGACTGATGATGGCAATGAAATTAACTGAGGAAGAATGGAAATCTAAACTGACTCCGGAACAATACCATATTCTTCGCGAAAAGGGCACTGAAGCACCTTATAGTGGCAAGCTACTGCGAAATAGTAAAAACGGCGATTATATGTGCGCCGCTTGCGGCACTGTTTTGTTTAAGAGCGATGCTAAATATGATTCAAATATATCAGGCTTGGAAGGTTGGCCCAGTTTTGCAGAAGTGGTCAACAGCGATAAAGTTAAGTTACAGGACGATACCAGTCTGGGCATGCACCGTACAGAGGTAATTTGTAAAACCTGCGGCAGCCATCTGGGACATCTGTTTGATGATAAATCATCACCCACAGGCCAACATTACTGTATAAATTCAGCCGCGCTTGATTTTCAGGAATCTAAAAAATAAACTAATTATTTAGCAAATTTTAATGAGAATATTTAGTTCCCCAGGTAGCCATTTGCTGTAAGATTGGTAATAAGTCTGAACCCTTGTTGGTTAAAGTATATTCAGTTCTTGGCGGTACTTCAGCATAGCTTCGCTTGGTAACTATGCCATTTGATTCCAGATCCGCCAGACGATTGCTCAAAGTTCGAGGGTTAATACTTCCGACTGATCTTTCCAGTTCACAGAACCGTTTTGGACCACTGAACAAATCACGTAGGATCAGCGCCGTCCATTTACTGCCAACAATTTGCATGGCATTGGCAATACAACCGACTCGCGGTTCGATAGGTTTGGTCAATGTCGAAGGCCTCATACTTTACAAAGTATATCATAAAACTGCTATAATTACAGATAATGCCTGATGATGAAATCATTGCCACTAAGCTGCTCTGGGTTGATTTGGAAATGACCGGATTGGATCCCAAAAATGATCTAATTCTGGAAGTAGCGGCCGAAGTAACGGACTTTGATTTTAAAACTCTGGCCAACTACGAGGCAATTGTCAAACAGCCCAATAATACGGTGGTGAAACGTATGCAAAACAACAAATGGTGGGTAGATTTTCCGGCCAATCGGGATGAATTTATACGTAAAACAGCTAACGGAAAACCCAGTGACCAAGTCGAGCAGGAATTAATTGAGCTGGTTGAGACACAGTTCGGTTCAGAGCCGGTTATATTAGCCGGCAACAGCATTCACAATGACCGTAATTTTATTAGACAGTGGTGGCCAAAACTGGATCTTAAATTACATTATAGAATGTTGGATGTCAGTGCCTGGAAGGTTTTGATGCAGGCCAAATACGGAGTGATGTTTGAGAAAAAAGAAGTGCACCGGGCCTTTGACGATATTCAAGCGTCAATAGCCGAACTGCAGAATTATTTGGAGTGGTTTAGGAATGGATCGCCAAACAGTTGAAACTTACTTAATGAGCATGCCCAATGCACGGTTAGAACACCCTTTTGGTCCGAGTGTGGCAGTATTTAAAATTTATGACAATATGTTTGCACTGATCAGAGAAGGCAAAGATCCGGTGCAGCTTAGTCTGAAGTGTGATCCCCAATTGGCTGAGGTATTACGAGCTAAATATGCGGAAGTAATGCCAGGTTATCATTTGAATAAAAAATATTGGAACACTATGGTTCTGGCCGGACAATTAACCTGGGACGAGGTGCAGGATCTGATTCGGCATAGCTACAATTTGGCTATTACCAACGAAGGAGAATAATTCTTACAGCTAACCACCGGCGCTGGCCTGGTTCAGCTGGTCCAGAAGCAGCTTGGCTTGGGTATAGTCATTGACCAGTAAAGTTCGTCCGTTTTTACCGGTGGTTTTTTCGTAGGTATGGTTGAGATCATTCATGTAAGAAGTCAACTCGGTTTTCATTATTTGTTGAAAGGTATGCTCAAATGTACCACTGGCTGAAGATTGTGATAATTGGGTATCAAATGTTGGATTGATCTTCAGATTTAGAACTTTGGGATTAATCTTCTGTTTGTTATTTGCCAGGTAATTGAATAATTGCACTTGGGATGATACCAGACTGCTGTTGGCGGTCGCAGCAAAATTCTGACTGGTCACGCTTAGGGTTTGTTGCTTAGAGCCGGATGACAGACTACTGGTAATATGAATCATAGCCTGTTGATCCTGAGCTACAGATGCAAAAGTTGATGCTATAGATGGGCCGCCTAATAAATTCTTACCAACAGACAAGACGACAATGACTATAAACACTAAAACAATCACAAAAACAGCTTTTTTGAGTCCTGAATTCAGGTTAGGCAAGAGTGCCGCTTTGGGCTTGGTTTGTCCGGGATTCATAATGAAATCATAAGGTTCTACTGTCGGTGTATCCAACGGTAGGTGGTCGTCCGTGGTAGGCTGTATTAAACCAGGTTCAGGCGCGATTGCGGCAGGCTGAGCCGGCGTATATGGTAGTTCGGTAGAGTTGTAGTGGATTGATGACTGCGGGCTGGCAGATATGGGCCGGTGAGCGAAAGCCGGTTCAGCCTGCGGGGTATGCGGGGAATAACCGGTCCCACTACTTAAACTTGGTTGGACGAGGTTTTGCTGCACATAAGCTGAGGCATATTTCTTCATGGATGAGGGCAAAGTACGTTCCAACCTCTGGGTCATGATTTTTTGAGCCCGCTCCGGTATATACATGTGGCGGTTGTTGTGAAACTCATTGGAATGGCTGGGAGGGCGTGGCGGCATTCTCCCATTAAACCATAAGCTTCTACTTCGAGTGAAGGTAAAGAGCTTATGCTAGGCGAGGAAGGGTATAAGCTATAAGCTAGGAATATGGATGCCGTGGAAGAGATAAAATCTCGTCTTAATATCGAAGACGTAGTTTCTGAATATATACAATTGAAACGAGCAGGTCGGAATTGGCGGGGATTGAGCCCATTTTCCAATGAAAAAACCCCTAGCTTTATGGTCAGTCCAGAGAAGCAGATCTGGCACGATTTCAGCTCGGGAAAGGGCGGAAACGTATTTAGTTTTGTAATGGAAATGGAGGGTTTGGAATTCAAAGACGCACTGGAACTTTTAGCCCGTAAAGCCGGCATAGACATCGAGCAATACAGAACAACTCCTAACCGCGGTGGTCCGGTCAAAGCGCGTTTATATCAATTACTGGATTCCTCGGCGAGGTTTTACCAAGTTCAATTCAGCCGCAATAAAACAGCCCTGGATTATGTACTTAAACAACGTCGGTTCAGCAAAGATACGGCACTAAAATGGCGACTTGGTTATGCGCCAAATAACGGCCAAGCACTAATTAAATATTTATTAAATAAAAGTTTTACTGAAACGGAAATTAAGCAGGCCGGCCTAAGTTCCCGTAGTTACCGCGGCGGAACGCAGGATATGTTCAGAGGTCGGCTGATGATTCCACTCCAGGATCAAGAAAGTCGGGTAATTGGCTTTACGGCCCGCCTACTGGATAGCGACCCGGAGGCACCAAAATATATCAATACACCGCAAACAGTGCTTTATGATAAAAGCCGACATATTTATGGGCTACATTTCGCCAAGGAGGCGATTCGTAAGAATAAATTCGCGGTAATAGCCGAAGGCAATCTGGACGTTATCGCCAGTCATCAAGCAGATGTTCGGGAGGTAGTAGCGACGGCCGGTACGGCCCTTACCGAACCACAGCTTAAGGGACTAAGTCGTTTTACAAATGACATACGTTTGAGTTTTGATGCCGATAAAGCGGGATTGGCAGCCACCGAACGGGCAATTCCGATAGCTTCGCGGGTCAAAGTTAGTTTAAGCATAATTGATGTTCCGGAAGGCCAGGACCCTGATGATTTAATTAAACAAGACCCCAAGCTTTGGCAGAGTGCTGTTACCAAACCGGTTTATGCGGTGGATTGGCTGATGGACCGCTATGAAAAACAACTGGACTTAAATTCTGCCCAGGGTAAGCGACAATTTAGTGATATTTTATTGCCGGTTGTTCGTAGTTTAAGTGACGCTGTTGAGCAAGATCATTATTTAAATGCCATAGCCAAAACATTGGTTGTAGGTCGTGAAGCCTTAGACCAGAAGTTTCAAAAAACTACCAAATCTGAAGTAGCAGCACGTCGTCGAAAACCCAAAATTGAACCTGGAAAGCTCAACCAAACCGATATTGAAAACCAGAAAATTCAAGACAATTTTCTTAGTCTGATGTTTACTCGACCAACTTTGAGAGAGTTTCTTGATCTTATAACGCCGGAAATGCTATATAGCGAAGAGGGACGTGAATTATTAGTATTTCTGAAGAAAAATCCGGATTTTGACGGCCAAAACCCTAAAATAGTGCATAATCTCGCTGATTATGTTAAAATAGAATCATTACTATACGAGGAACTCTATCAGGGCCTCGAGCTCAATGAGCTTCATTACGAAGCCGCTCGATTGCAGGCACGTCTGGTGGAAAGATATATAAAAATCCAAAAAGCAAAACTGTCAGAAGCTATGGCCAATGCCGATGAATCGGCGACCCGCCCATTATTAGAACAAGCCAAGCATTATGACACTCTATTAAATCAAGTCAAAGGAGTGAACGATGCCCAGATCTAAAAAACCAAGCCTAACCAAGGCTTCCAAAACAGTAGAAGAACCACAGACACCGGAACAACAAAAAGAAACGCTGCTAACTCGTGCCAAAGCTGATGGTCACATTGATCAGCAGGCTATTTTCAAAGTAATTCCGGAAACCCCGGAAAACGCCGAAGCACTTGATGCTTTATATACCGAGCTGGCTGATTTGAATATTGATATTACTTCGTCTGAACCGGGTACGGCCGGTTTCACCGCCGAGTGGGAAGCCGATGAAATTGAAGAAGAAAAGGTTGTTACCAACTCACCGATTTATTTGGATGACGATGTGGCTGATGATTCAGTCCGTTTGTACCTCCGTGAAATCGGTAAAATTCCGCTACTTAACGCTGAAGAAGAGTTAGCGCTAGCTAAGCGTGTAGTAGCCGGTGACAAACTAGCCAAAGATCAAATGGCTGAAGCCAATATGCGTCTGGTAGTATCAATCGCCAAGCGATACGTTGGCCGCGGACTAGATCTTCTGGATCTGATTCAAGAAGGCAACACCGGCTTACTTAGAGCAGTTGAGAAATTTGACCCGGACAAAGGGTTCAAATTCAGTACTTACGCCACTTGGTGGATCCGTCAAGCAATCACCCGGGCGATTGCCGACCAGGCCCGAACTATCCGTATTCCGGTACACATGGTGGAAACCATCAACAAACTGCTTAGAACCCAGCGACGCTTAACCCAAGAATTAAACCGCGAACCGACTAATGAAGAAATCGCCAAGGAAATGGAAATCGATGCCGACAAGGTTGAACACATCATGAAAATCAAACAGGATATTAGCTCACTGGATGCTTCAATTCGTGATGACGAAGAAGACAGTGTGCTGGCCGATTTCATCGAGGATGAAGATACGGTTTCACCGGAGGAATCAGCTACCGGTCAATTGCTCAAAGAACAGGTCAAGGACATGCTGTCAGCTCTCACTGAACGTGAACAGAAGATTCTCAAATTACGCTTCGGTCTCGAAGATGGTAAAAGCCACACCCTCGAAGAAGTCGGCCAGGAATTCAGTGTGACCCGTGAGCGTATCCGCCAGATAGAAGCCAAAGCTCTTGCCAAACTACGCAAACACCGCGACGCCAAAAAGCTCCACGACTACATCAAATAAATGAAACCAAAATTGAAACTTATCGGCCTTGCCGGTACCAATGGTTCCGGCAAAGACACAGTCGGTCGAATTTTAGTTGAAAAATATGGCTACTTATTTATTTCAATTACCGAACTTCTGAGAGACGAGGCAATTAGAAGAGATTTGCCGATTGAACGACAGACTTTACGCACAATTAGCGCGCAGTGGCGGCGTGAAACAGGACGACTCGGATTTTTAATAGACAAAGCAGTTGAAGAATACGATAAGCTAAAAACTAAATTCCCGAATGGTCTGGTTATTTCCAGTTTACGCAACCCAGGCGAAGCCGATCGAATACACGAGCTGGACGGCACTGTCATTTGGGTTGATGCTGATCCAAAGATACGATACGAGCGAATACAAGCCAATGCCGCTAACCGTGGCCGCCCGGGTGAAGATCATAAGAGTTTTGTACAATTCTTGAGTGAGGAAAATGCGGAAATGAATCAATCTGGTGACGCAGCAACTCTTGATATGTCCGGCGTCAAATCCAAAAGCGACATAACACTGAACAACGACAGCAACTCTGAAGAGCTTACGATAAAAGTTGATAATTTGTTTTAACACTAGCCCAGTATGCTGACGGAGCGGGCGATTAACAGGGCCAGGGTGAAGACAGAGACTAAAGATTGAGAGGACATCAACAGTTTGGTTTGCAGAGTCAGTGGGCGGACGTCAGCTGGGGCGAAGTTTGTGGCATTAGTGACCGATAAGTATAAATAATCACCGAATTGCGGCTGCCAGTCCGGATACTCAGATTTTAAATCCTGTTGGGTGAACTGGAAATCTTTTTGGTATTTGGACCATCGAAGTCTAGTTAAACCGGGACTATCAATTTCCCAATACCACAATGCATAGACAATTATATTTGTAATAAAAATAGCGACGGCCGAAGCTAATAATTTCTCACCATCAAGTGCGCTGCCACCGGCAATTAGCGATCTCAAAACATATACCAGGCCACTGATGTTAGCAGTAGAAATAACGGCCAATAAAACTACTGCCAAAATATGATGAATACCTAATTTGTGAGCCCGTTCCAGGTTAATCGTAAAACCCATTAATACGGCCAGGGTAACTTCAGTTAGTATGATTAGGTATTGCGAACCGGGCAGTAAATCATTGCCAATATGGCGTGTAAATATTTGCAATCCGATTGCTACAATTAAAGCTAGTTGTGCCTGAAGTAATTCAGTTCGGCTGATGCGATGATGCATGACATTAGCTTACAATAAGCATATGCCACTTACAAAAAGCGAATTACGTAGTCAACTCAAACATGCCCGATTGGAAATACTGCCCAGCGAACATCGCATGGCAAGTCAGTCGATAGTCGATGGTCTTCAGTCGGTTTTGGATTGGTCCAAGATTAAAAACCTACATGTTTTTGAACCAATTTTAATTTTAGCTGAGCCGGATATTAATACTTTTATTACAGATCTAGAAGATAAAAACGTAAATATTAAAATTTTTTCACCCAGATTAATTGAAAATGACTGGGAAATTATTGGTATTAATGGCAGTCAACCTCCGGATAATTTTGATTTAGTGGTTGTACCAATGCTGGGGTTTGATCCTAAAACATTGCACCGGATTGGTTACGGCGGGGGGTATTATGATAAGTTTCTGGCGACACAGCCTGAAGCCCAAAAAGTAGGGGTCTGCTTCGAAATCGGTAACACATCTGATTTGCCAACAGAAAAACATGATATTGCGCTTGATTTAATTATCACCGAAAAACAAGTTTACCGAAGTAAATAAGATCTATTAAATCATATTTGGCGTATACTGTAAGTTAATGGCAACAGAGGTTGAGACTAAGCGAAAGAAGCTGGCTATTATTGACGGTAAAAGCGTGTTTTACCGAGGCTATTATGCTATGCCGAATCTGAGTACCCAGGACGGCACGCCGACGGGTGGAGTTTTTGGCTTTGCGACCATGGCTTTGGAGGTTATTCGAAGATTAAAACCGGATTATGTGGCTGTGGCCTGGGACAAACCCAAAACCAATATTCGCAAAAGACTCGAGCTCTATCCAGAATACAAAGCCGGGCGCAAACCGGCGCCGGCCGATTTCTATGAACAAGTACCGGTGTTGCAAAAGTTGCTTAAGGCTTTTGGCTGGCCGCTGTATGAACTAGACGACTATGAGGCTGATGATATTATGGGTACCTTAGCTGTTCAAGCTCGCACCAAAAACATTGAAACCATGTTGATCACCTCTGACTTGGATATGTTGCAGCTGGTGAATGGTCACGTACATGTTTACGCACTCAAGACCGGACTATCAAATATAGAATTGTATTCACCTAAGAGTTTTGAAGCGAAGTATGGTATAACTGTTGAGCAATTTCTGGATCTCAAATCTATCAAAGGTGACAGTTCGGATAATATTCCTGGGGTGCCGGGAATCGGTGAAAAAGGCGCAGTTGATTTACTAAAACAATTCAATACATTGGACGGAATCTATCAAAATCTTGATCTGATTAAAGATTCTACACGTAAGAAGCTGGAGGCTGGCAAAAAGCTTGCTTATCTAAGTAAAGAACTAGCCCGCATTTGGACGGACGCGCCTCTCAAATTGGATCTGAAATCAATGGACGGCAGTCAAAGCGAACCGGGAAAAATTCTGGAGCTGCTACAAAAGCTGGAGTTTCGTACATTAGCCAGACAATTGCCGGAAGTAATGCAGATAGCTATAGAAGATCATCATGTCAAAAGTGGCCGTGTTTCGCTCAAAGCCGGTCCGAATACGATTATTGATTCAAATCAAAAGCTTGATCAATTAAAGGATGACAAATCTGAATTTTTATATATCCATAGCCGTTCAGCCGGCAAACACGGCCGTAAACCGGAATTATTAATTCTAAGTACCGATGGCAAGCAAACTTATACAATTGAGCTTGCCAAAGTAGATAAACAATCGTTAGCAGATTTATTCAGTCAAGACCGCGCCTTAATTGGTTATGATATTAAATCAACATTGGAAATACTTATAGGCTTGGAGATTAAAATTTTGCCTGAAATCGCGCATGACGTGTTGATCGGTGCTTTTTTGCTCAACTCGCTTAGACGTGAACAAAATTTGACCGAACTGGCCGAGACTGAATTAAATTATGACGGTTCGCCGTTCGAAGACTTGGACAAAGATGAAGCTATTACAAGAGCTCCGGAATTCATCGCTGTCATTAAAGCTTTATATGATAAGCAGCTCACGGAACTCCATAAAATTCCTAAATTACCGAAGTTAGCTACTGATATTGAGTGGCCAGTTATTGCAGTATTAGCTCATATGGAATACATCGGCATCAAACTCGATACCAAATATTTAGCTAAGTTTTCAATAGAAGTTGAAGATACGATTTTAAAACTGGAACAACAGATATACGGTCATGCCGATCAGGAATTTAACATCGGGTCGCCTGGCCAGCTGGCAGATATTTTATTCGATAAACTTAAATTATCGACTCAGGGGGTTAAGAAGGGTAAAACCGGTTACAGTACTGCTGCCAGGGAACTGGATAAACTTCGCGGTCAACATCCGATAATTGATTTGATCACGCAATACCGCGAGGTAGCCAAGCTCAAAAATACTTATATTGATACATTACCGCAGCAAGTGGATGAAAAATCCAGAGTTCACACTACCTTTAATTTGACGATATCGCGCAGCGGACGGCTAAGTAGTACCGATCCTAATCTGCAGAATATTCCGACCCGAACTGATCTTGGTCGGCATATACGGACAGCCTTTGTAGCTGAACAGCACCACAAGTTGGTCAGTGCCGACTATTCGCAATTTGAACTGAGATTGGCTGCCGTTCTGGCCAAAGATACTGAGCTGATTGAAATGTTCAACCAGGGGGCTGATATCCACGCCATGACAGCAGCCCAGGTGTACGGCCGTGAGCAGGAAGATGTTACGAAACAGATGCGCCGGGCGGCCAAAGTAATAAATTTTGGCATTTTATATGGTATGAGTCCGCACGGATTATCGGTAGCTACCGGCATGACCCGAGAACAAGCTGTGGATTTTATTGATCGTTATAAAAAGCTGCGCCGGCCATTATTTGACTATATGGATAAGGTTTTGGAGCAAGCTCGACAAGATGGCTACGTAGAAACATTGTTTGGACGCCGTCGCCCGATGCCGGACATTAAATCCAGTAATTTTGTGGTACGCCAGGCCGCTGAGCGGGCCGCCATCAATATGCCTATTCAAGGAACTGAGGCGGATCTTATGAAAATGGCTATGATTGAAGTCGATAATATTTTGCGAGAACAGCACAACGACTGTCACATGCTTCTACAAATTCATGATTCGATACTGGTGGAATGTCCGGAACCAGTCGCTGAGCGAATAGGGAATATGCTTAAAAAGACTATGGAGAATATATATAAATTACCGGTTCGTTTGGATGTAGATATTACTACCGGGTCTAACTGGGGCGAACTTTAATAATAAATAAATTTTAACGATGCCGTACCCGGGCCCGTGATCTAACCACAACTCGGCCTCCCCCGGCTCGCATCAATCGAAAAGCCAGAGTAATTATCCAACTGCTCATAACTAGAACACCGAAACTGGCAATTAGTCCAGAGACGTTACGGGAGTGAGAATTAAGTTTGATACTGAACAATGCTAGTAGGGCAATTGCACTTTCAATACAGATCAAAAGTTGAGATAGGCGTTTGCTGCGGCGATTCTGAGCAGCAAAACCGATCAACCAAATAAAGCCAAAGCTAACAGATGCTAGAAGAAAAAAGATAATAGAAGTAAGCAGATTAGTTACGCATTCGCCAGAGCTGCTTTTAAAACAGCCAATAATAGATGACCCCAGCTGGCTTATTAATATAAAAAGACTCACTACTATGAACTGAATAAGGGTCGCGACGGCAGTCTGGTAAGTAAGTTTCACATTAATTCATTATAAGCCAATAAGCACCTAATTAAAGTTGCAATTTTAGTAGAAAAGTGGTAGTATATGCGTTTATGGCTATTTGTAGCTTATTATGAGATATATTCTGGCATTTCTGGTGGTGGTGGTTCTAATTTTTTCTCTGTTATTGCTATTGTTTCACGGCGGCAGCAAGCCACCAAAAGTAAGCCGATCGCTGGGTAGTTACGCTGATACTGATGCTATTGCTAGTTTGACTATCGATGGGCCGGTAAACACTGATCTAATTCACCAATCCGTGCAGATAAGTGTTGGTCAGGATGAAGTCACGTACGAGCAAATTCAGGGTTATCAGGGGACGGTTGTAAACCAACAATCTTTTGCCAGTAACTCCAATGCTTATGCAAACTTTTTATTAGCGCTGCAGCACGCCGGCTTTAGACTAGGCGATAATAACCCGTTATATAAAGATGACAGGGGATATTGTCCACTCGGAGACCGGTACATTTTTGAATTTATTGACCAGGGCCAGCAACTGGAGCGATATTGGGCAACTAGCTGTGGCAAACCCAGCACTTACCGAGGAAACACCAGCCTGACACTTAGCTTATTTAAAGCCCAAGTACCAAATTATAATATGCTGACAAGTTCACTGGATTTGTAGAACTATTTAAGGCGGTAAAACGATAAGGAAATTTACTCCTGTAAAATATAGTATATGACGAGAGCCATTATTTTTGATTGCTTCGGCGTCCTTACTACCGAAGCCTGGTTACCGTTTAAAGCCAAATATTTTGGCGATAGTCCCGGGCTTTATGAGGAAGCTACTCAAGCTAGTTGGAAGGCCGATGTTGGCGAAATTAGCTATGATGATTTTATTAAAAAAGTAGCTAGACTGGCGGACATTACGCCGCAGGCTGCCCATTTGGCTATTGCCCGAAACGTACCAAATGAAGAATTATTTAATTATATAGATGAGCTTAAACATGATTTCAAAATAGGCTTACTCAGTAACGTAGTGTCCGGCTATTTGGAAAAACTTTTTTCGACAGATCAACTGGCTCGGTTCGATAATATTTCCATCTCGTTTGATAGCGGTGTTCGCAAACCGGATCAGCAAGCTTATGAAATAGCTGCCAAAGGTTTAGGTGTAAAAACTCACGAATGCGTTTTTATTGACGATCAGGATCGCAATGTAGTTGGCGCCCAGCGAACCGGTATGACTACGGTTTTATATAAAAATGTTAAGCAGTTAAGAAGCGATTTATCCCAAATACTGAATACTTAATTGATACGAAAAGTCAGACGTTTACTAATATTAAATCGCTGCTTAATATCGGGACCGCGTAACCTTAGGGTATTCGCTAGTGCCGCACTAGGCACACCGATCACAATATCTTTGTCTCTGACTAATACGGATACTACGGTTTGAAACTCATCCTGGACATATTTTTTGATACTGGCCATTTCAGGCGGTTCATCGAAATTCTTTTGGCTGAGGATGACATTTAGACTGTCCATGACCCTAATTATACTTGGTACAATAAAACATTGAGTCCGTACTATGCCAGAATTACCAGAAATTGAGACCTTAAGGACCGGACTGGGTCGACTGTTACCCGGTCGGAGAATTGCGGCCGTAGACAGTAATTGGTCCAAATCTTTTCCGAATTCAACTGACGTTATTGCAAGTCATTTAATTGGCGCCAAAATAACCTCGGTAACTAGACGTGCCAAGGTACTTATAGTTAATCTCACCAGTCAATATTCACTGGTTGTACACCTTAAAATGACCGGTCAATTAGTGTTTCGTGGTGATAATGAAAATTTTGGTGCCGGTCATCCGAGTGACTCCTTAGTAGGGCAATTGCCGGATAAATCGACTCGGGTAACATTGGAATTTATAGATGGTGCTAAATTATTTTTTAATGATCAAAGAAAATTTGGCTGGATGCGGCTAATACCAACGGCCGAAATATTAAATCTTAATTTTTTCAAAAAAATCGGGCCGGAACCGCTGAGCAGTGATTTCAACTGGCAAATTTTGCGTGACCAAATGATGACTCGTAAAAACTCGATTATCAAAGTGGCGCTTCTTGATCAAACTGTGGTAGCCGGAATTGGCAATATTTATGCTGACGAATCACTGTGGGGTGCTCGGATTCATCCCATGGAAACTATTAATCGGCTTACCGCCAAGCAATTTCAAAAACTATATGATGAACTGACTTTTGTGTTGCATCTGGCGATTGAAAAGGGCGGCTCTACCGACCGAAATTATGTTGACGCGGAGGGCAGGCGTGGCAGTTATTTACAGTTTGCCAGAGTTTTTAGGCGGGAAGGCCAAGCCTGCCCGAGGCACCAGCAGACTTTGATACAGAAAATCCGGGTAGCCGGCCGCGGCACGCACATCTGTCCTAAATGTCAAAAATTATCCAAACCTAGGGTGCTCAAGTAAGTTTGCGAAGCAATTTGATAACTTCGTTTGGTGATGCCAGCCGGTAATGGGCGTGAGTGCGGCCGCGGCCCACCTTGATGCTGTATGAACCGGGAGGTAGTACGGCGAAGACATCTTCATCTGTAATATCATCGCCCAAAGCCAAAATAAATGGGTAATTCCTTTTCAGCCACCCCTCGATTACTACACCTTTGCTGATGCGTGGATTTTTAATTTCCAGCACTTTGTTTCCCTGAAGCAATTCAAGTTCATATTTTTTGAGTGTCGGCCTGAGTGTTCGTCGGATTATAACCGCATATTTTTGAGCCTGATACGGCGAGACACCGCGGTAATGCCAAACCAGTGAGTGTGGTTTTACTTCGACCTTGGCGCCTGGAGCCAAGGCTGCGTATTTTTCCAGAACCGGTAGCAATAATTGTTTCCAAATATTATCAATAGGCTCAATTACCTGCCATTTTTGGTGGCCGGCTTTTTTGAAAGTAGCACCATGCTCGGCAATCAAGGTGATAGGCAAGTTGCCAAACCATTTTTCCAGATCCGAAGCACTGCGACCGCTAATTACCAGTAAATCGTTTCGTGGATCTTCGCTAAGTTTTCTAAGCAATTGAAGCAGCGATTTGGAGGGGTCGGCGTGTTTATAATTTTCAGTAAAAGGTACCAGGCTACCGTCATAATCTAATAGCAGAAGATGTTTTTTGGACCTATTCCAATCATTTAGCAGACCACTTAGTAGCTGTCCACGCATAGTTTTTACCAACAATCTTTTGCCGGGAATATTTATTGGTTGTTGAAGGGTATTTACGAAAGTTTTGGCCCATTGCTGGACAGTATTTGTAGATAATTGATGCTGCATTCGACGCATGCGCAATCTTAATTCGCGGCGGCTCATAGACATCGCTTGTTCTAATGCTTCAACTAATTCTTCCAGACGTTTGGGGTTTACAATTATGGCATCTTTGAGCTCAACAGCCGCACCAGCTGTCTCGCTTAGAATTAATACTCCACTTTTGTGTTTGCTGGCCACAAACTCTTTGGCAGCCAAGTTCATGCCATCCCGAAGCGGTGCAATAAAAGCCACGTCAGCCACCTGGAATAGCGCTGTAACTTCTTCGAAAGGTTGCGATACGTTGATATAGTCAATCGGTTTCCAGTCCGGAGTTCGGTACTTACGATTAATATTTTTAACTAGCTTTTCGACCCGCAGCGCTAAATTTTGATAGGCTTTGATATTTATTCTGGATGGTGCCGCGACCATAGTAAAAACTACTTTGCCGCGCAAATCCGGACGCCGTTCTAATAATAAGCCGTAAGCGTCTAATCTTTCTATCAAACCTTTGGTGGGATCCAATCGATCCACTGATACGATGACTCTTAGTTTTTTGTATCGCTGTCGATAACGGCGTAAAGCTTGTTTGACCAATGGTGATTTGATGGATGACGAATATTTTTCATAATCTATACCCATCGGGAAGTCAGCAACCCTAACTGCATGGTTTTCTATAAATAATTCATGATCACTTATCATATTTATATCAAGGGTCTGGCAAATCTCCAGAAAATTGGCCACGTAATCCGGAGTATGAAAACCAACTAAATCGGCACCTAATATGCCGTTAATAAGTTTCTTTTGTTCGGCTAAACGGCTAAATGTTTTAGCTTTCGGGAATGGGGTATGAAGAAAAAAACCGATGTTAATATCTTTCCTTTTGGATCTCAAAATTTCCGGGGCCAGCATAAGTTGGTAATCATGAATCCAAACTCTGGCGTTAGTATTTGCCAAACTCAAGACAGCCTGAATAAAATTATTATTTGCTTGGCGGTAGGCTTGCCACCAGCGTTTCAAAGTATTGCTTTTATAGTGGCGTACGGGCAGGTTGTGAAAAGTTGGCCAGAGCACTTTGTTACTGTAGCCATTATAAAAATCTTCAATTTGTCGCCGGTTAAGAAACACCGGATAACAATTTTGTTTTGCCAAATGCTCTGCAATATATTGACGATCTTGCGTAGTTAATTCATCACTGGCAATACCCGGCCAACCAATCCATTGACTATCGGGATTATCGACATATGATGATAATCCAGTCGCTAAACCACCAAGGCTTGGATAAAATATTAGCTCGCCATTTTCTTTTTTGACACTAACTGGCAGTCGATTCGATACAATTATTATTTGTGCCATATAATATATTGTGTGATCCTTCTAGCATAGCAGATTTTACTCTTTAACGGGGAGGCTATTGGTTCAATAATCGCATGATAATTACACTTACCGGTTCAAACAGTTTCGCTATTGACCAGATGCTCAAGCAAAGCCTGGAGCCATTTGTAGCCAGCTATAGCGAATTAGCGGTTGAGAGAATTGACGCATCTGAAGCTAGTCCGGAGAAGGTTAATGAAGCGATAAACGCGTTGCCGTTCTTATCAGAACGAAAACTTATAATTATTAGAAGCCCGTCTGCTAACAAGCAATTTGATGAAGATTTTGTGAAAACTTATAATTTAATTCCCGATTCAAACGATGTAATTCTTATAGAACCCAAACTTGATAAGCGCTTGACTTTTTACAAATTCCTGAAGAAAAATACTGAATTTTATGAATTAAATCAACCTGATCAACACGATTTGTCAAAGTGGCTTCACACTACGGTGAAACAGCAAAACGGCAGTATTAGTCTGGAAAATGCTATGTATCTGATCCAGAGGCTAGGTCATAATCAACAACTACTATCCAATGAAATTGATAAACTGCTGTTATTTGACCCGAAAATAACTCGCCAGAATATCGATCTTTTAACTGATGAAACACCTCAAAGCAATATATTTCAATTAATCGATGCCGCTTTCAGCGGTCAGCGCCAACAAGCTATGCGGTTGTACAAAGAGCAGCGAGCACTAAATGTTGAGCCGCCCATAATAATCGCCATGCTAGTTCGGCAGTTCATTATTGTAATAATTGTAAAAACTGCCGGTAACCGATCAATAGACCAGATTGCCAGTGACGCTAAATTAAATCCGTTTGTAGTTCGCAAAAGTCGCAATATAGCCGATAAAATATCACTGTCTGAATTGAAGAATCAAATCAAAAAACTTTTGGAACTTGATATATCAATTAAACGAACTAATATCGATATCGATGAAGCATTGCAGCTTTATCTGCTTAATTTGACTGCTTAGCTTATTTTTTAGTGGTTTTTTTGACAGTTTTACTAGCGGTTTTTGGCTTGGTTGGTGATTTTTTAGTTGCCGTAGCCGGTTTTTTAGAAGCAGCTTTGACCGGTTTTATACCTGATGCTTTGGCTTTGCGTGCTGACCTGGCCTTAAGTCTGGCAGCTTTATTTTTATGAATTACACCTTTGTTGGCAGCTTTATCAAGTTTGCTTTGCGAACTGATTAGGGAATTGCTGGTAGGTTTTCGGCTGAATAGCTTCAATGCACTTCTAAGGTCACGGCGAGTCAGATTATTTCGGGATGTCGCTTTATTAGCGGTGCGGACTCGTTTTCGAGCTGACTTGATTATAGGCATAGGCAGTGACTATAACAGATGACTGCCGAAGTTGCAAAGAAGTAGCGTTAAAATAGGATTCAGATGGTAAAAAGGGATGGACAGATGTGGGGAATTTTGCTAAGCTTCAAATTGAAATTATCTCAAACAAAAATCTGGAAATAGCTAATGGATGACCCTAAAAAACAGCTGGTCGAAAAGCTCAAAACTGCTAACAATGTTTTGGTAACTGTTAGTCGTAATCCTTCGGTGGATCAGCTCGCCAGTTGTATCGGACTGACACTACTGCTCAATAAACAGGACAAACATGCTGCGGCGGTTTTCAGCGGTCAAGTACCATCAACACTTGAGTTTTTGCAACCCGAAGAGACTTTTGAGAAAAATACCGATTCGCTACGCGATTTCATTATCGCGCTTGATAAATCCAAGGCCGATAAGCTGCGTTATAAAGTCGAAGATGACTTTGTCAGGATTTTTATAACACCTTACAAGACCTCTATTAGCCAGGCCGATCTGGAATTTAGTGAAGGTGATTTTAATGTTGATGTGGTTATTACACTTGGAGTGCGGGAACAGACTGATTTAGACGAAGCGATAACTGCTCACGGCCGTATACTACACGATGCTACTGTCGCCAGCGTAAACATCGCCATGGGTTCAGAATTAGGCACTATCAACTGGTATGATCCCGGCGCCAGCAGTTTATGTGAACTAATTACAGAATTAGCGGAAGCCATCGGAGATAATTTGATAGACCAACAGATCGCCACCGCCTTGCTGACCGGCATTGTGGCCGAAACAGATAGATTCAGTAACGAAAAAACCAGTTCGCAAACCATGAGTGCCAGTGCCCGACTAATGGCAGCCGGCGCTAATCAACAACTGGTAGTCAACCGATTACAAGGTAATAATTCACCGGTTGCAACTTCAGCGCCAGGCGAAGCAGCGGAACCCGGAACATTACGCATTAATCATCCAGGCGATCAGCCAACGGATTCAGGATCTGCGATGCCATCGAATCTGGCAAGTACAATTACTGACGATCCCAAGACTAAACCGACAACCAGTCTCTCTAGTGGCTCAAGCCTTATAACTGAACCGCCGACTCTGAGCAGTATTATGACAGCTAATAGTCAGGCTGACGGCTTAGATCCCAGTTCTGATCCATTAAGTCTGCCCAGTGCCACGCCACCTACCATACTAAGTCACGATTCACATCCGTCTTCTGAAGCCCCTGGCACACCTTCACTTAGACCCGGTCCAGGTACATTAGATAATAGCCTAAAATCAGAGGTAGACTCTAAACAGTCTGCAGACAAAACCGGAGAACGTACTTTGAGTGAACTAGAAGCTGCAGTGGGTCGTGGTGAGCCAAAACCACAAGGCGATGATCTGAGCACAGTCAGAGGTGAAATAAAAGATGCCATAGTCGCCGGTAACAATGCCACATCTACAGACAAGCCGATTGCAGCTCTAAATGCCCAGCCTTTGGGTGATAATCTTCATGACAAATCAGCTGAGCCGGGACCGTTGGCTACGCCTCTATCAGTTGAAAATGCACCGCCACCGGTCCCTCCACCTATTCCGTTTCAATTTGGTGACCCGTCACCACCAGAAGATGATTCGCACCATTAGTTTCCACGACATCTGTAATTGAGTTACACTTTGGTTTAATGCAAGGAATTCTTCTGATAGATAAACCCGCGGACTGGACTAGTTTTGACGCTGTTAATTATATTCGTAAACAGGTGGCTATGGCAGAAAGTAAGAAACCCAAAGCTATAAAAGTTGGTCATACCGGTACATTAGATCCATTCGCCACCGGATTACTTATTTTACTAATTGGCAAAGCATATACCCGGAGGGCTGGTGAATTTAGCAAATTGGATAAGACTTATGAAGTTACTATGCAACTGGGCGCATCCAGCAATACCGGTGATCCGGAGGGTCAAATAGAACTTATAAATGGTCGACAGCCGGACAAGCTAGAGATACAAAAAGCATTAGGAAAATTTGTTGGTTTAATTGATCAGATTCCGCCGGCATACTCGGCAATTAAAATCGAAGGACAAAGAGCGTATCACCTGGCTAGGACTGGACAGCAAGTCGATTTAAAGCCCCGTCAAGTGAAAGTTAACAGCTTAAAACTGATAAGTTATGATTATCCGGCGGTTAAACTGATTGCAGACGTTTCAACCGGAACCTATATTCGCGCTTTAGTCGAAGACATCGGTAAAAACCTTGGAGTTGGAGCCTACACTCGAAATTTACGCCGTATTAAAATCGGCAAGTTTAAAATTAAAGAGTCCGAAAAACTATCGCCTAATCTTATTGACGCAGTAAAATTAATAGAGTAAAACAGTCTTATGAATAGAGACGTAACACCATTTTCTAGAGCAGAGTTTGAAGTGCCAATAAATCAAGAAACAACACTTGATCAGCCTGGATCTACTAAAGAGACAGCTGCTTATTCAATAGGCGCAACACTATTGGCAGGTTATTTATTTAAGAGATTTATAGGAAGTCAACACCAAAAACTTAAATGGTTTAATCTGGCTGCTGCAGCACCTATTGCTTTAATGGCAGCCGATAATTTCTATAACACCGCTGTTTCATTGCAGGAAAATCGAGAAGCGAAAAATTACGTACCAGCCGTCGAGCCTATTAAAGTTGGTGGCTGGTCTTCCGGACGACACTAGAGGTGTAATTTAGTTAATTATTGCTTGAACAAAATTTTTAATTTACTCTTGTAATAAGAGTACCAATCTGGTACAATACTCAACAAATGATAACATCTGAGAAGAAAACTGCGGCGATTAAAAGTGCGCAGGTTCATAAAAATGATAGCGGTGGATCCAGTGCTCAAATTGCGGTTTTGACAGAGCGCATTAAGGAATTAACTGAACATTTGAAGACTAATAAGCATGACTATATGGCCAGACGGGGTCTACTGCAGATGGTCGGTAAGCGTCGACGACTACTCCGTTATATCGCCCAGCGCGATAGCCAAAGGTACTTGGATTTGATTAAGCAGCTAGGAATTCGCCGCTAACCGGTGCTTGGACTTTGACTCTCGAAGATCGAGGGAACAAGCTTGTGCACATTAATTTGGACCAGGAAGGGCCTTTTAATTTAAATGGGACAAACAAATCCTTTAGGTAAAGAAATTATTAAAGTTGAGACTGAGTTTTGTGGCCGCACACTTAGTCTGGAAGTGGGCCGGGTCGGTTTTCGTACTACGGCTTCGGTTATTGCGCGTTATGGCGATACGATTGTATTGGGAACGGTGATGGTCAGCAATCAGCAGACAGACATGGACTATTTTCCGCTGAGCATCGATTATGAAGAGAAAATGTATGCGGCCGGTAAAATTAGCGGTAGCCGATTTATCAAACGAGAAGGCCGGCCAAGTGATGACGCGGTATTACTAAGCCGATTGATTGACCGCCCAATCAGGCCGCTATGGCCCAAGGGATATCGAAATGAAGTGCAGGGTGTAGCAACGGTTCTTAGCATGGATCCTGGGTTTCGACCCGACATGATAGCTATGATTGCAACCAGTGCGGCGTTTATCTTGAGTGGCGCGCCGTTTGACGGTCCAGTTGCGGGACTTAGAGTCGGTTATGACACTGAAGGTAAGCTAGCAGCCTTCTTATCTTATGAACAATTGGAGGTCGGTGGATTGGATCTGGTGGTTGCCGGTACCAAAGAAGGTGTCATGATGGTAGAAGCCGGGGCTAGCGAAATTACCGAAGCCCAGATGACCGAAGCCATGGATTTTGCATTCAAAACCATGCAACCGGCCATCGAATTACAAAATCAATTAGCGACCAAGCTTAATATTGCCAAGCAGGAATTTGCATTAAATTTGCCCAATGAAAAAATTCAAACCACAGTTGACGAATGGCTGGAAGGTAAACTTGGCGATGATTTACGTAAGCCTTATCCGGAGCGAAATACACTGGTCCAGCAACTTCGTGATGAAATGCTGGCTGAGCTGGAGGATAAGCTCGGCGATGAGTTCCATGAGCTAAAAGAACATTATCATGAAGCTTTCCAAACGGCTCTTCATAAGGATGTGCGCAAGGGGATAGTGGAAGGCAGCATACGGCCTGACGGTCGTAAATTAACAGAGATCAGACTGCTGAGTAGCGAGGTTGGTCTGCTGCCGCGGGCGCATGGCTCCAGTCTGTTTACGAGAGGTTTAACTCAGGCATTGAATGTGATTACACTCGCACCGTTGAGCTATTCACAAATGGTTGACACTATGGAACGAGAAGGCGAACGACGCTTTTTGCACCATTATAATGCTCCCGGTTACACCGTTGGAGAAGTTCGCAGGCTGGGTAGCCCAGGCCGACGCGAAGTAGGTCATGGATATTTAGCAGAGCGAGCTATGACGGCCGTACTGCCCGATGAAGCCAGTTTTCCATACGCAATTAGATCAGTTACCGAAATTATGTCCCAAAACGGTTCAACTTCGATGGCTGCTACCTGTTCCAGCTGTCTGGCATTAATGGATGCTGGTGTGCCGCTGAAAAGCGCGGTTAGTGGCATCGCGATGGGATTAATGATGGATGGAGACAAGCCTTTTATATTGAGTGATATTGCCGATGCGGAAGACTTTGCTGGCGACATGGATTTCAAAATTGCCGGTACCAGTAAAGGTATAACTGCTATGCAAATGGATATGAAAATTCATAGCTTGCCGGTTAGCGTTTTAAGCAGTGTCTTAGCTCAAGGCCGTGACGGTCGAGCTGAAATACTTAAGCACATGCTGGGAACTTTATCCGGTCCGCGAGACAAAATGAGTCCCTACGCACCGCGGGTAGAATCTATTCAAATCAATCCCGATAAAATCAGAGAAATCATCGGCAAGGGCGGCGAAACTATTCAGAAAATTACCGGGGAAACCGGTGCTCAGATTGATATTAAAGACGACGGTACCGTTATGATTGCCAGCCCAGATGGCCAAAGCATTGCAGCCGCCAAACAGTGGATCGAAAATATTGTAGCCGAACCCGAAGTTGGCAAGATTTATGAAAATGTACCAGTGGTCAGCGTGCTTGATTTTGGCGCTTTTGTCCAAATATTACCTGGCAAAGACGGTTTGGTTCATATCAGTGAAATGTCAGAAGAGCGGGTCGGTAAGCCCAGTGATGTGGTCAAAGAAGGCGATAAGGTAGCGGTAAAACTGGTAGCTATCGATGACCGCGGTCGATTGCAGTTGTCCATGAAAGCCGTTAAGCGTGAGCGAGAAGGTAAGAATAATCAGAGTAATAACGATAAGCCGAAAGATAATGTTTAAGCAGCTCGATAATTGGCACAAGACCAAATCCGGACTACTATTATTTGGAATTATCGAGCTGGCTTTGACCTATGGCTTCATGAGCTTGGCAATCGACCGCGGCAACCCAATCTGGTATCTGTTTACTTTAATATTTTTGATCGGCGCACTACAAAATTTTATTAAACTAATCGGAGCTATAGTCCGTGGCAAGCACGAAATTAACCGAGCTTGATAAGATTAAGCAACAAATTGTCGTTGATAATATCTGCCCTGAGCTGGCGACCAGCGCTAAACAATTGGTCTTCGGAGACGGAAACGCTAATGCGGAACTGGTTTTTGTAGGTGAAGCTCCGGGCAAAAACGAAGATTTGCAAGGATTGCCGTTCGTCGGTGCCGCTGGAAAATTTCTCAATGAAATGCTAGCCATGATTGACTTAAGTAGGGACGATGTTTATATAACTAATGTAGTAAAATATCGACCGCCTAATAACCGAGACCCATATCCTGACGAGAAGAAAGCATTTCTGCCTTATCTGCAGAGCCAATTGGAAATAATACAGCCCAAAGTAGTGGTAACGCTGGGGCGTCACAGTTTGAATTGTTTTTTACCGGATCTGCATATCAGTCAGGTTCACGGCCAACCAAAACGTCTTAAGCTAAGTCTTAAGCACCAATTAGGCCAAAGTTTTCAAATAGTCATTTTACCTTTGTTTCATCCGGCAGCGGCGCTTTATAACAATGCCATGCGCCAAACATTGATTGATGATTTTATGCTTTTACCAGCAATTATTAACAAAATAAGTACTAATTATAAACCAGCTAAGGAAGTGGTAAATAAGGAATAAATATGCATCCCAACAATAACAATAATAAGAATAATAAACCTGCCCGAAACCAATCAAGTACGGGTAGCCATCCCAATAAAGGTCGAAGTAAATCTAATGGTCAAAGAGCCTCAAAATCTCAAATTACGACTAATCTGACTACCTCGCGCGGCCAGGCAGTGCGGGCCCAACGTCGATCACAGGCTGATGCAGAGCGCATCGCTAACCAATATGTGGCAGCCGATAGCAATGAACGGCCGGCTCGGGCCAACGTCATTGATGACAGTCCGAGACTAAAAATAATCGGCCTGGGTGGCATGGACGGCGCCGGATCCAAAAATATGATTTTAGTTGAATATTTGGACGATGCTGTGATCTTGGATTGCGGCAATGATTTAGGAGTTGATTTACCGGGAATTAACTACGGTATTGCCGACACCGTTTATCTTGAACAAATCAAGCATAAAATAAGAGCTTACATTATTACTCATGGTCATCTGGATCACATTGGCGGTTTGCCACACATTGCGCCGAAGTTTCCAGCACCGATTTATGGTAGTAAGTTTACTATTGGGCGAGTCGAGGAAATTTTCGAAAATTTCGGTCTACCAATGCCTGAAGGTTTTGAGCTTAAGACAGTAATCATGAATGAGGATACCCACGAGCGTCTCAAAATTGGTGCTTTTTTCGTAGAGTTAGTTAGGGTAACTCACTCTATTCCCGGCAGTACCGCAATTGTGCTCGACACTCCGGTCGGACGAATTATTAACAGCGGTGATTTTAGATTTGACCCCAATCCACTGGATCATGAACGTACTGATACTCAACGATTGATTGATTTGGGTAAAGAAGGCGTTTTGGCTTTGCTAAGTGAGAGTACCAGCACCGAACGAATTGGTCGTACACCATCAGAGTCAATTCTGGAGCAAAGTTTCGTTGACATTATTGACCAAGCTCCGGGCCGGATTTTTGTAGGTTTATTCTCTACGAATATGAACCGAGTGCAAATGATAATCAATGCGGCGATTCATCACAATCGCAAGATTGCCATGGACGGACGAAGCATGATCAGCACTCTGGAAATGGCCATTCGTCATGGTTTCATGCGCGTTCCTAAGGGGACGTTTGTGCCCATTGCCTCAGCGGCAACTATGAAAGACCATGAGTTGGTAGTAGTCTGTACAGGTTCACAGGGTGAACCCAGCTCTGCTTTGCAGCGAATGGCCAGTGGCGAGCATCGTCACGTCAAGCTGAAGGAGCAGGACACCGTTATTTTATCCAGTTCACCAATTCCGGAAAGCGGTAATGACAAATTAGTTGGTGACATGGTCAACGGCTTAATGCAAAAAGGTGTTCATGTCTTCGAACATCGATACCACGAAATAGACGGGGTTGGTCCGTTGCACGTCTCGGGACACGCTAGCCGTGATGAATATTCCGAAATGATTGCTATGGCTAAACCAAAATTTTTCATTCCGATATATGGCTCATATAGCTCCAAGGCACGTCACATAGATTTAGCAATTGAACAAGGTATCCCCAGAGCTAATACGCTTAATATTGGTAACGGATACATCATTTGTCTAACCACAGACAAGATGGAAGTAACCGGCGAAGTCCCGAATGGCACTATTTTGGTTGATCAGACAGGTGCCCTGGTCAGCAATATTGTGGTCAAAGACCGGGTCTTACTCAGCGAAGAGGGCTTAGTAGCCGTAGTATTGACCATTGATAAAAAGACCGGTGCTCTATTAACCAGCCCGGACATCATCAGCCGCGGCTTCATTTATATGAGAGATAATGAAGAAATAATGAATGGCTTACGCACCGAGCTAAAACGTGCTGTACAGCAACGTTTCAAAAGAGTCGATCTCGATCGTTTCAAAGTTGAACTTAAGGAGCACATAACTCACTATCTATTTGAGCACACCGGACGCAGTCCAATCGTAATTCCGGTAGTCAATATTATTAGCGGTGTAGCTGGTAAGCGCCAAGCTCAATCTACTGGTAAGCAAGGCACTCAACAAAATGGTCAACCAAACCAGGAACAACTGGCTGAACAGCCTAAAACTCAAGAAGAAATCCACGCTGAACAGCAGAAACGATTTCAGGAAATGCGCGCCCGCCTACTTACCCAAGACGCCCGCATTGACTAGATATTTTTAAGCAGAAATATTTGTAATAATCTTCAAATTCTGTGATAATGTTAATAATAATTTGGTTAGGTTTTACTACTTATGAATAGTACTAGTGAAAATAATGCTGGTGAGATTAATCCCGAAATGCCAGAGATTTCTTCAGGTTTTGACAGACTTAATGAACTACAGTTGTATTTGAGTAATCGTAATAATTTTCCATTGCCTGACAGTGTATTAAATCGTTTGCTAAGGTATGTATCACCCTGGACTATGAGAAGGGCAACTCAGGATGAGTATTATCGACCTGAGGAGGTAAGAATATTTAGTAGGCGTTTTGCAGACGAAGTCGAAGTTGATTTTCCATTTCCAGAAGATGGACCAACAGTGAAAAGAGACGTGGCGGGGTTTAGAGTCGATATTAGAAATGTCAGTGCCTACGATTTGAGGTCAATTATTGAAGCTGAAAGACGTATCAGGCAGGTTGAAGCGCAGCAATCAGTTGAGTTGAGAGATTCCCAACATGAAGAAAATACATCTGTTAAAAGATCTTCAAAAGGACCAAACAAAACAATTTATAGTGCCAAAAACGAATTACGGGAGGGTAGTTTATTTTCAGAGAGAGAGGTATTAATACTTCAAAATATGTCTACCGGTCGTACACGCGTTCAAACTGCAAACCTACTATTCGCTCAACTGCAATTTGTATCAAAAACCGTTACTAAAGCTGCCGAGCGTTTTGGTGTAGTTTCTGAAAATCCAACTGATACTCTTACTGATTTAATGCTTATTGCAGTTGGGTCAGGGGCAGTTGAATTGGAAGACTCAGTTCTACGAGGTAAAACCGGAGATTTAACCAGTACTGATGTAGATTTTCTAAAAAAATATTTTGATCCAAATCCAAATTTGAGAAATACATTTCGCCAACAATTAGCTGAGTCATCGGCATCAGAGCGTTGGACAAATATTATGGCGCGACTTGGACTGACGGGCATGAGTCAATCACAACTAGTTGTAGCATTGTATGCTCTTAATGACGGTATAATTGAGTTGCCTGATGAACTTCGTACTGCCTTTGCCAAGCAGAATCAAGATCACGGTATTTTAAGTAGGGCCAGAATCTGAAAATGCACCACCTTGACGGGAGTTGTAAATTTTGCTATAATATTGTCTAGGTGGGTATGTTGCCTATCTAAACTGATATAATTATTGATAATGGCTAAAAAGAAAAAACACACCACTAAGAAGAAAACTCCAGAAGTCAAACAGTCGTCACCGTTTTGGCCGCTGAGTATTGCGGTATTGTTATTATTAACAGGGGTGCTATTGCTATTAGGTAGCTTTGGTACCGGTGGACCTTTGCCGGTCAATTTATTCCATGGAGCGTACTGGACTCTGGGTTGGGCAGCTTTTCTAACCCCGATAGCTTTGATTTACTGGGGTGTGATTAAATTTAAAAACGAAGATTATAAATTGCCAAACAGTAATTTGGCTGGAATGTTATGCATACTTATATTTGCGGCCTGTTGGTTTTATGTGGCCTTTGCATCTATAAATAAAGCTGGTGCTTGGAGTGGCGGTCACGGTGGGCAAGTAGGGCACACTATTGGTAATGCCGTATTGGTAGTACTGGATAAGATTCCGGCCTCATTGGTGTTTTTGGTTTTTACGGTTTTGGCTATATTCTTTGCTTTTGGAATCACCCGGACAACTTTGCTAAAAATCCTGGAAATGTTCAAGGGCCCAGAGAGTGAAGGTGATGCCAACGATCTGGTTGCGCTCAAAGCCAAATCCGGCGAGCAAACCAACTTTCAGCTTAATGAAGGTGTACCGGTAGTGCATCATAGTGCTGGAGAACCAGCTGGACGGCTATCTAATCTCAAGAATACTGCTCAAAAGCTGGCCGGTAATGAAAACCACGAAGCCTTAACCACAGCCAGTGATCCCAACTGGCAGTTTCCGAGCATTGATTTGCTTAATCAGAAACAGGATAAGGCTGATGCCGGCGATGTTAATAAGAACGCTCAGATAATCCACGACACTTATGAAAACTTTAATATAGAAGTTGAGATGGAAGGGGCTAACATTGGACCGAGGGTTACTCAATATACCCTCAAGCCTCCGGCTGGGGCCAAATTAACCAAGATCACAGCTTTGGCAGATAATCTGGCTCTTGACCTGGCAGCTCACTCTATTCGTATGGAAGCACCAATTCCGGGTAAAAGAGCGGTCGGCATTGAGGTGCCAAACGTTAAGTCTGCTACCGTTCGCGTCAGTTCAATTTTCCTATCTCAGGAATGGCAATCTGAAACCGGTCCGCTGGAAATAGCTATTGGTAAAGATATTTCCGGGAAACCGGTAGTGGTAGATTTGGATAAAATGCCGCACCTGTTAGTTGCCGGACAAACTGGATCAGGTAAATCGGTCATGATTAACACCATTTTGACTAGCCTACTTTATCGCAATTCACCCGCTGATATGAAACTTATCCTAGTTGATCCGAAGCAAGTTGAACTTAAACCCTATGACGAAATTCCGCATTTACTGACCCCCGTTATTACCGAACCGGAGAAATGTATTAGTGCGCTGAAATGGGCAGTCGCCGAAATGGAACGCCGCTACCGTGCCCTGGCTGAAGTTCGTAAGCGCAACATAGGTGAATATAACAATCTCAAAAAAGAAGAGGGCATGCCTTATATCGTAATCGTAATTGATGAGCTGGCCGATCTTATGATGATGGCGGCACGCGACGTCGAAGCCTTAGTAGTCAGAATTGCTCAAAAAGCCCGGGCTGTTGGCATACATTTAGTTTTAGCTACTCAGCGACCATCTGTCGATGTTATAACAGGGCTGATTAAAGCCAATGTACCGGCCAGAATTGCATTTAAAACCACTTCTCAAGTCGATAGTCGGACAATTATTGATCAAGTCGGGGCCGAAAAACTGCTTGGGCAGGGTGATATGTTACTAACAACGGCTGATGCGCCGAAACCTCGAAGAATACAAGGTGCTCTAATTGGAGAAGACGAAACTGCCAAAGTTGCTGATTTCATCCGCATGCAACGGCCACCACAGTATGACGATGAAGTAGTTTCGCAGCCTGTCCAACTAAATGGTCGAGGCGGAATTGTGGCCGATAATGGCATTCAAGAAGAAGATGCTGATATGTTCCGCGATGCGGTACATGTAGTTATTGAAAATCGCAAAGCCAGCACCAGCTTATTGCAGCGACGCCTGCGTATTGGCTATGGCCGGGCCGCGAGATTGATTGAAACCATGGAAGAGCAGGGTATTGTTGGCGCAGCAGATGGGTCCCGACCAAGAGAAGTATTAGTCCATTCTATGGACGATGTTTTTGGTAGCAGCACAACCGCAGCTACGACCGAAGCCGATGCTGCCCTTGAAGAAAACTTCGCCGATTAATTAATAATAGTCAGCTTGCACCGTTATAAAGTTTGTACTATCCTTAACCTGTATAACAGCTTAAAAGAGGAAAATAATATGAAAGGTGTGGAAGCTGAAATGGGGGTCTATAAGGACCCTGGACTTAATAGCAGCCAAGAATTATCAACTAAAAGTGAAATTGATCCCCTAGATGACCGCTATTGGAGTCCTATAGCTATGGCATCGGTAGATTTGGTCGAGATGAGCAGATCTGTAGAAGAAGTAGCTGATGCTAACAGACGGGCAAATCGACTACGCCATATAGTTTCACGAGGTCGACACGATAGTCATGATCAAGACGTTGATAGATATCGTGATTTTGTTGGTCGTTATTTAGGCCCGGCCAGAGTTATTCCTCGCGAAATTTTAGCTGCAGAGGGCGATGAATTACCAGCTAACTTGCCGATATAATTGACTAACAGGGGTGGTTAAGTTATAATTTAGCTTAATAACAACTTCAGCTTACATCCTCTAGGGAGTGTAGGCTTATACCAACGGAAGGAGATAGTTTGAATCAGTATGAAATTGCTGTAATTTATCATCCGGATCTGGAAGCTCATTTGAGTAAAGGTGAGGAGCGAGTTCAAAAAATTGTTGCTGACAACGGCGGTAAAGTAATAAGTAATGATAATTGGGGTAAGCGAAAACTGGCTTATCCAATTAAAGGTAGTGAACATGGCGTATACGTTTTTTATACAGTTGAGTTACCCGGTACTGTCGTTAGCAAAGTAGAGAATACATTAAATATTACAGATGAAATTATTCGATTTTTAATAACTAGGATTGATCACAAAGCCATTGCCAAAGCCGAAGCTGCCAAAGCCGTAAAAGCCGAGCAGGCTGCTAAGCGTGGCGAACGTGGAGATGAAGAAGACAAAGATGAAGAGAAGGAAGATTAATAATTTGTTAAATTTTGGCGGAAAAAATATGCTTAAACTTGACGACAAGACTCCGGCTGTGGATAGTGAAGATATACTAATTAGGCAAACTAAGTTTTGCACGTACAGGAGTAAATAGCGATGGCCAGAAGCCTAAATCAAGTAACTTTAATGGGAAACCTGACCCGTGATCCGGAACTGCGTCAAACCCCCAACGGTCAAAATGTAACTAGTTTTAGCCTAGCTTTGAATCGGTCATACAAAGATGCCAGTGGCGAATGGCAAGAGGTCACCGATTATATAGATATTGTTTGCTGGGGCCCGCTGGCCGAACGTGTAGCTCAATATTTAAGTAAAGGTCGACGCTGTCTGGTACAAGGTCGGTTGCAGTCACGTTCCTGGGAACAAGACGGCCAGAAGCGCAGCAAAGTTGAAGTGCTGGCCAACGATGTAACTTTTCTGGATAGTCGAGGAAGCGGTGGAGATGATACCGTGAGCCATGATGAAGCGTCTGCACCGGTCGCATCCAAAGAGACTAAATCCAAAGGCGGTAACGCCACAAAAGCATCTAAAACCAAGAAGGAAGATGTCGTGATTGAAGACATTGGTGATGAACCTATTAATTTGGACGACATACCGTTTTAAAGGAGGAATAAATGGCTAAGATTTTTAAACACCGGACTGACGTAGCTTTTTTTGATTACAAAGATTTTAAAACTTTGCAACGCTACGTTAACGTTTACGGACAGATTGAAAGTCGCAAGAAGACTGGTTTGACAGAGAGTCAGCAGCGTCATTTGAGTGTAGCTATTAAACGAGCCAGGCATATTGCCTTATTGCCGTTTGTAGCCAGCAACTAGAGGTAATTCATGGCTTTGAGTATTACTGATCTGAAGAAAGGTACTATTTTTAGATGGGACGGCGGTCCATATAAAGTAGTCGATTATAAGCAGAAGGTTATGGGCCGCGGCGGATCAATTGTTAATGTCAGAATCAAAAGTTTAGTAGATGGCAAGGTTTTGGATAAAACATTTAAGGGAAATGAACAACTGGATAGCGCCGACGTGACGAATGAAGGCGTTCAATATTTGTATAATGACAGTTCGACATTTTATTTTATGAACGAGACCAGTTTTGAGCAGTTCGAAGCAAACGCTGATCTGGTTGGCGATAATGCCGGCTATATTAAGGAGGGCGATCGGGTTCAACTGCAACTTTTTAACGGTAAACCTATAAATGTTGAACTGCCTAAGAATGTGCCGCTCAAAGTTACTTATACCGAATCTGCCGTAAAAGGTGACACCAGCTCATCCATAACTAAGGATGCCACGCTGGAGACTGGTCTTACGATCAAAGTCCCGGCTTTTATTAAACAAGGCGATATTATATCCGTTGACACGGCGACTGGAGCTTACCGTGAACGAGTTAAGGATTAATTAATGTCCAAAGTACGTTTAGACCAGGCTCTGACCGCCAAGGGATTGGTAACATCTCGTAGCCAAGCTGAAAGTTATATCAAACTGGGCCAGGTTTTGGTTGATGGACAAATTGTTACAAAAGCCGGTCAATTGGTTAAAAGTAATTCTGAAGTTCGCGTTACGACAAAGCAGCAATATGTTAGCCGGGCAGCTCTGAAACTTGATTCGGTGGCGAGCGCTCTAAAGCTGGATTTTAAAGATAAAGTAGTGCTGGATGTGGGTAGCAGCACCGGGGGCTTTACTGATTACGCCGTGAAGCATGGTGCAAAGAAAGTTATTGCCGTGGAACAGGGCAGTAATCAGTTGCATCCAAATTTGCGAGGTAATCCCAAAATTGAACTTCACGAACAAACGGATATAAGCGACATCAATGAGCTAAGTCAACCGGCGGATATGGTTGTGATTGACGTATCATTTGTGAGTCTACGCGATATTTTGCCTACTGTGGCTGGATTGAGTTCCAATCAGACTCAGATTATCGCCATGGTAAAACCTCAGTTCGAGGCAAAACAAGAGCAATTCAAGCACAAAGGTGTAATTAAGAACGACAACCTGAGGCGCCAGATCCTCAAAGATTTTGAATTATGGGTCCAGACGCGCTTTGTTGTAAAAGCCAAAGCTGACTCTGAGATAAGAGGCGCCAAGGGCAATCTGGAACGATTCTATGATTTACGCAAAGCTTAATTAGGATGATAAACTTACATCTGAAATGTATTTTGCGTCCAGATCACAAGCCGGCCGGATGCTGGCCTCTCAAATAATTGATAAATATAATGACGAAAAATGTGCAGTATTGGCGCTTGGTGACGGTGGTGCGATGGTCGGCGTGCAGATTGCTCTGGAAATGCATTGCATTCTAACAATGCTTAATAGTGCGGAAATAATGTTGCCACGCGAGCCCCTGGCGATTGCCGGGATTACAGCCGGCGGTGATTTTACATTTAATCGTGAATATGCCGCGGGCGATCTGGAAGAACTAGTAACAGAGAACTATAATTTAATCGAACAAGAGAAACTTCAGGAAATGCATAACCTCAATTATCTGGAAGGTCCGCATGGCACAGTTAAAAAGAGTTTCTTAAACGGGCATAGCGTTATAGTGGTTTCCGATGGATTAAAATCCGGTTTCCCAGTAGATTTGACGGCAGAATTTTTGAAGCCGGTTTCTATAAATAAATTAATAGTAGCGGTGCCGTTTGCCGGGATTCAAGCCGTCGACCGGATGCACGTTTTAGCTGATGATCTGTTTTGTCTGACCGTTCTTAGCGATTACATAAGTACTGATCACTATTATGATAAACAGGATGTACCGGATCATGGTACGGTTATGAAATCGATCAGCCAAATTGTAAATAAATGGCAGTAAATAAGTTTATATCAGGTGGTTTTGCAGAGCTTCAACGTCTTTGAGTAAAGTAAAACTGCGCTTGTTTTCAAGCAGACCTTTGCGCTCCAGAGCTGATATTTCCCGACTAGTGGTTTCCCGAGTGGCATTAACCGAACTGGCAATATCCTGATGACGCAGCGGCGCCTCAATTAGCAATCCCTCATCGGTCTGCTTACCGAAGCGCTCACTCATAGTCAGCAAAAATGATATTATTCGTTCTCGCACAGTCCGATATTCTAGTGTCAGAATACGTTCACCGTGCAGTCGATACATTTCCATGGTCATGTCCAGCAGTGGCATCAGAGCATCGGGATAGTTTTTGATTAGTTCAACGAATGATTTTCGGGTAATCCGCCAAGTCACGGTTGGTGCCACAGCTTGGTAAATAATCTGATGCTCACGGCCGGTCAAGGCCCAAATCAGCGGGAAAATTTCATCCTGTTTACGGATAATTAACAGATTTTCTTCGTTATACTTGGTGATATCGTAGGCTTTTACTAAGCCTTGGTAAATATAAAAAACACCGTGGGGAGCCTCACCCGGGCGAATTACAAAATCGCCTTTACGATACGTCTGTTTGACGCCGTGTTGCCTAAAAAACTCCACAAATTCTGCTGTTTGCTTGAGTGTGGCCAGCATGGCACCATTACTATGATAGAGTCACACCAAAATGTCAATTTTAACAGATTAGAATGAGCTTCACGTGATTAAAATCTCATATAATAAGTAAGCATTCTCACTACATTAATCAAAACATACAGCTAATATATGTATTAGTAGCACCTACAAACTCGACCGCTACCAGATTTGGAGAAGAGTAAATGGTAAGCATGGATACGATCGCCGATCAACTTAAGAAGATCGGATTTAACTATCACGGATGGGGTCGTACAGAAATTCACGAACTTCAGCACATTTTGCTTGAGGGTGAAGAAATTTATGAGTGTGTAAACGGCATTTACGATGGTGGCTTTGCGCTGATGGTGGCTACTGATATCCGCGTACTGCTAATAGACAAAAAACCACTAAATTATTTGACGGTGGAAGATATGCGTTATGAATTAATTAGCGAAATTGATTACAACCACCGCCTAATCGGTGCCTATATATCTTTGGCCTCGGGCAATAAAATTCTTAAGTTTACTTCAATTAATCAGCCACGTTTAAGAAAATTAATAACTCACGTTCAGACGTGCATGGCCGAATCCAAGAAACAGGAAACTTCGCATCAGGAATATCAAAATCAACACCTGGAACAAATTAATCACCAGCTACAATCATATCTTGTAGCTCAGTACAAGCAGCAGCAGAAATTGCACGATCAGATTAAAGATGCCATGCAAAATCGAGAAAATGGTACACCGCTAATTGAGCCACCGGCACCAATTCGACCGGATCCGAAGTTGTCGGATTATATGTATGCTCAGCAGCTTTTGGAACAGTACAAGAAACAGACTGGACAACCGATTGAAGGTGAATTAGTAGCGCCCACGACTACTACAGCATCGTCGGAAGTCAGTGCAAACGCTAATATGGGCGATATGAGTACGGAAATTCCAAGCTCAGATAGCGCGGCGATTGCCGCGGCAGCGTCTGCGGACCTTAATGCGGCATCTGAACAAGATCAGATCAAGGAAATGTACCAGGAAGGCCAGGAAGAAGTGTTCGGTAAATCTAGCAGTGCTAACACAGCTGATAGTTCCTCGAGCACGAGCGGTCGGCATTTGACTGATTTGTTACCAACCGCCCAATTTAAAAAAATATCGAACCAGGCTTTGAGCGGTGCCTCTGCAGTTCAGGCACATTTGCCATTTGGTGGAGAAGTAAACCCGCTACGAATTGCTTATTCAAAATTACCAATGCTACTCAGATACCGCAAACTTGGTATTAAACCAAAACCGCCGGTACTTACGCCAAATTCAGCTGCCGCAAAAGCTACGTAGTAAATCTAAGCGAGACTATTTTGAGACATTGAAACGGAACTCCACCACATCGTCAGGTTGCATAATGTAATTTTTACCTTCAGTGCGAACTTTGCCGGCCGCTCGTGCTGATTGAAGGGAACCGGCGGTCACCAAATCGTGATAGTTTACAACTTCAGCAGCGATGAAACCGTGCTCAAAGTCACCATGAATAACACCGGCAGCTTGGGGTGCCGAAGCGCCTTTTGGAATTGTCCAAGCCCGGACTTCTTTGACACCGGCCGTCAAATAACTTTGCAAATGGAGTGCTTCATAAGCGGCATGAATTAGTTTGAGCAAACCCGATTCGCTTTGTCCGTAACTTAGTAAAAGTTCGCTGGCATCATTTTCATTCAGACTGGCTAACTCGGCTTCTAATTTTGCACAAACGAAGACGGCTTGGGCCGGTTTCACCAATTCGAGAAGTTCCTGCTGGCGGGTTTTATCGGCTAGGCCGGCCTCATCAAGATTGAATACGTAAATTACCGGTTTCATAGTCAGCAGTTGCAAGTCGGATAGCAGGCTAGTGTCTATTTCAGGATAATTCCACAGCGGTTCGTTATTATTTAATATATTATTCACGTGCTGGTAGGCTTCCGCCTTCGGCCGTAATATTGGCTCAGCCCGTGATTCTTTTTCCATTTTGGGCAACCGTTTTGACACGGTTTGCAGATCAGCCAGCACCAGCTCGGTATTAATGACATTAATGTCTTTTGCCGGATCATGTTTATCATCGACATGGGTGACATTGGGATCATCGAACGCTCTGACCACTTGCACAATAGCGCTGGTAGTACGAATATGGCTTAAGAACTGATTACCCAAGCCTTCGCCGGTGCTGGCCCCGGCTACCAAGCCGGCAATATCAACAAAAGTTACCGTTGCCGGCACAATCTTATCGGTGTTATATAACTCTGCAAGCTTTATAAGTCGTGCATCAGGCACCGGCACAACGCCGGTATTCGGTTCAATAGTGGCAAAAGGGTAATTAGCCGCCAGAACATTGCTGCTAGTCAGGGCATTGAACAAAGTTGACTTGCCGACGTTCGGCAATCCCACAATTCCGCACGAAACAGATGATGACATAGGACAATTTTAACAGGTAAGACAGATTTACTTGTAATACGCTACTCAATGGTATACAATGTATAGCTAAGTACAGGTCTATAAAATAAAGACCTTGGAGGAAGTTTATGGCCGGAGGGCAGAGTATTCAAAATTCTTCTAAAAAAGGAACAAATCACTGGTTAGTGTTAGTGCTGTTAGCGTTGGCTCAGTTTATGGTAGTGCTGGATGTATCAATTGTTAATGTCGCTTTGCCGGCGATACAGCAAGCCTTTCATATGAGCGCGGCAAGTTTGCAGTGGGTGATTACGGCTTACTCACTGACTTTTGGCGGCTTCTTATTACTTGGAGGTAGAGCGGCCGACCTCTTCGGGCGACGCAAAATTTTCCTATTAGGCATCTCAGCATTCACCATAGCTTCGCTTGGTTCCGGTTTAGCCCAGACTGGCGGCATGCTAATTGTTTTCCGTGCTCTTCAGGGGCTAGCTGGTGCCTTCATGTCTCCGTCAGCTTTATCAATTGTTTTAGTTACTTATCGTGAGGGTCATGAACGTAATGTGGCTCTGAGCGTTTGGGGTGCCGTAGCTTCGGGTGGCGCGGCAGTCGGTGTACTGGCTGGCGGCATTATTACTCAATATCTGACCTGGCGCTGGAATTTCTTCGTCAATGTACCGGTCGGAATTTTGGTGGTATTTAGCGCTTTGAGAGTGCTTGATCCACATGATTCCACTGCTGATCATAACAGTCTTGATCTGCCGGGTGCCATATCTGTTACAGCCGGCCTAATGATGTTGGTTTATGCGTTGGTCAAAGCACCGTTTTATGGTTGGACTGAGCATCGATCGCTGACTTATTTTGGGATAAGTTTTGCCCTGCTATTGTTCTTCCTGATAAATGAAAGCCGGGCTAAGCATCCACTGATGCCACTACGCATTTTTCGGATTAGAAATCTGGCTGGGGCCGACTCACTGATGCTCTGTATGGCTGCCGGATTATTCTCGATATTTTTCTTTACGACTCTATATTTACAAGAAATTTTGGGCTATACACCAATCAAAACCGGTGTTAGCTTCCTGGTCGTACCGATTGCAATTGCTATTACTGCCACAAATGTGCCCAGATTGATTCAGAGAATAGGTTATCGGCCCATATTGATGGTGGCGCCGCTGATTGTTTCGGCTGGGTTATTTTGGATTTCACACTTGCCGGTTAATGGAACATTCTGGGGCAACGTTGCGCCGGGAATGATTCTATTAGGACTTGGCATGGGTGCTACTTTTGTAAGTGTTACTATTGCCGCTACCTCTGGTGTGCCGCAACACGAAGCTGGATTAGCCTCTGGATTGTTAACTACATCGCAGCAAATCGGCGGGGCACTGGGACTTGCGGTCTTAACTGGAGTAGCTACTTCTAGCGCTGCCCGTTATATTTTAAACCTTCATTTGCAAGTTCCACCGACTCATGAAATGCTGGCAACTGCCACCGTTCACGGTTTCCACGATGGCTATTTGATAGCCTCAACATTTGGAATTGTCGCCTCACTTATAGCCACGTTCGTAATTCGCAATCAACCCGCCAAAACCGACCCCAGCCACGCCGAAGCAGCGCCAGAAATGACGCCAGGTGTAGCGCATTAAACTTCAAAACTAAACATAAGCAATTGCAATATACTATTTAGGGTAGTACAGTCAAATTAATATCTGTAATAATGGAAGGTCAACATTATGTCAGAATTTCTGCAATTGCAGGACCCTCAACCCGGTGAAACCACGCCACTAAGCCCGGAAATTGAAAACAGAAACTTTTTACAAACAATGGCTTCCGGCGTCGCAAACTTATACCGCAACTCGCGCCAAGCCCTTGCAATCGGTACCAGTGTTATGTCCATCGGAGCCCCAGCTTTGGCCGGTGAAGCCTTCGGTAACACCGCATCTTCTTCTAATGAAGTTAAACTAGTAGTTCCGGATATAGCAACCGCTGCAACCTCAAAACCTCCCCACAGCCTTCGCTACCTCAAAAGGAACTGTCCCATAGAAGTGCTTGTTAATGCGTTTGTTCCAGGAGCAAATCATGAAAAATCTAACGGCGTTAGTGTTAATGCAAAAAAAATAAACGGAAATACGGCAAATAATGTTTCTCCATATCCAATAGTCAGATACACATGGCAACTGAGTAAAAACGATCAATTCTGTGGAATCGTGGGTGTCTGGCCTAATCCATCAGGGCCTAGATCTGTAAGTTTAAGACCTACTACTCAAACATCTCACTCTGGTGAATATACTGACACAAGCTTACATAGTTCAAATGGGCTACATTTAACAGAGTTTTATGTTTATGCCAAAAGTTCACACTAATAATTTATAAATAATTATCTCTGTTTTGTATTTGGGCTTTGCTCAATGTATAATGCCCAAAGTATAAGGTGGGTTAAAATGCAAAATATTAAAGCCTATTTTTCAAAAATCAAATCTAAACTTAAGTCTAAGCAGAATAGAAACAAGCCAAACTTTCCAATAAATGTGGCAATCCTGTTGGTATTAATTTTATTGAGCTTTGGCATTTATAAAATTGCAAGTCATCACCGTAGTCCAGCTCCGCTACTTAGTGTTGATTATATGCAAAAAAACTGTCCTAATTATGTTCTAGTTAACGTTTTTGTGCCCGGCGCTTCGTCAACTGAAAAGTTTGGAGTCAAAGCTCAGGCTAAACAATCAACATTTGTGGATAAAAAACCATTTGTAAAATATACGTGGCAATTAAGTAATAATAATGAATTTTGTGGAATTGTTGGTGTTTGGCCTAATCCTACTGGACCACAAGCTGTAAGTTTAAGACCAACCACTCAAACTGCACACTCTGGTGAATACACTGACACAAGCCTACATAGTTCAAATGGGTTACATCTAACGGAGTTTTATGTTTATGCACGTGCAGCTAAATAAAGAAGCAACTAACACGGAATATTATTTACGGAGATAGCCTCGTCTGTTATGCTAAAACCATTAGAGGATTACTAAGTGTTAAAAATGAAAAACATAAAGTTGATTTTGGTAATAGTTGGTGGTATTTTGGCGCTATCAGTCACCACACATTTTTCACAACCAAAAGCATTTGCAGCTTCTAGTTGTCCAGACAGTCATTTTCCATATGGTTTTATGCCGAACAATCCTGGTGCAAACGCTAACACATCCGTATCGGTAAGCGGATTACCCGGTGGAACATCGCAAAATTCATCAGGTACTTATGTACTCCCCGGTGGAGGCCATACATTTACAGTTAACGTCTCTTATACTCCTTGTGGACCAGCCTTTGCACCAAGTGGTGGGGGTATTGCAAGAGCAAATGTTTTAGACTGGGTAACTATTGATGCAAATGTAGGCTCAGGTAAAGTACTGAATAGTCCCGGAAGCGTTAATCCTTCCGGTGGTGGGAGTGTAATCGGTTGCCCAGGTTCATCTAATCCTGGTCAGGGGCTTGCTACACAGCAAATTATATATAATGATCAGGATTTGCAATACGGACCTGGTCCAACAACAGCGTTTGATGGAGAACATGGATCTAGCGGTCCATCTTCAAGTCCTGTTGCTTATAACAATAACACTGGATACGGGGTAGAAAACTGTAATACATATGGCTTGACTGCATATTGGCAAGACGATGGGAATGGATCAAATACCGGGCATAGCCTTTCAATCACAACGCAGGCTGTTTATTCCACATTTTGTGTGAGAGAAGACGTTTCAGTACAGTTTCCAGGTGATGCAGGTTTATTCTTTAGTAATCCGGCCGCAAATATTACTAACGGTAATCCTAATAGTACAGCTAGCCATGTAGCTCAACAGTCCACCAGTCTGTGTTTTGAGACACATACTCCACCGACCGGAACTGGAAATCATTGTGGCACGGCTGGTAATCCACCATGTCCTTCTGCACCATATCAAACTGCTGATTGTGTGAGTACATACGCTTTTGACGCAGGCGACAGTGGGACGATCCAGCATACGGGCCCAGCGGGTAATAATAGTACTGACAATGCTGACACCAGTGGATGGAATAACTATGGTACGGCTGCACCGCCCGCGGTAAGGTTTGATGATGGCTCCCCGGGAGGCGCTACATCAAGTACTTGGAGTACCAGCTTGTGGGATAGTGGGTATGTGCCAACACGCACTATAGTAACTGTAAGAGATACCGCAGGTAATACTTTAGTTTCTGCCGTTGTCGGCACCAATAGAGGTACACATGGAACAACTGGTATTGATAACACTTGGTATTATCAACCAAACGGTGAAACAGTATCATATACATTTGAACATCAAGAATATTTGTTAACCCATTTAAAGGTAAAAGGTAGTCCAGATAAGGATGGTCTTTTCTGGGTAACATATCAAACAGATGGCGGAGCTAGTACCCCTTGTTATACGGGGTCGTGTAGTTTGCAAGTAATACCTAATGTGCCTGGTGCGCCACCTGGCAGTGGTGCTGTAGAATCAAGTTCTACATTTACCATTCTCGCAACAATTACCAATAACGGTGGAGTTAATGGTAATACGACAATTCCGGATGGCCTCGGCGGGTATGGTTTTAGTTTATCAGGTGCTGATGGACCCC
Organism: Saccharimonadales bacterium (SeqCode); assembly: GCA_035479135.1. Lineage (GTDB taxonomy): Bacteria > Patescibacteriota > Saccharimonadia > Saccharimonadales > UBA4665 > DATIIY01. The sequence goes on along the minus strand of DATIIY010000003.1, from coordinate 13,991 downwards.
ACTACATACACGGACTGGCACCGGGAGACTCTGAATATTTAACATTAACGGCCAATGCTCCTGCGTCGGGCACTCCCTCTTTTAGCTACGCTCTGGATTATTATCTAAATCCATATATGACTCGTTTTTCGCCGTCGTGTACTACGACAATTGACGTTTTCCAATATTTTACGGTGACGCCTAATGCAGCCGCAGAGTTAACACCTTATCAGGAAAACCCTGATATGGTAAAAAATAGTACCTGGATAACTGTTGGCGGTTCAGTACCGGTCAAAGAATGCGTAAATGACAGTTTATACAAAAAACCTATTGCCGGAGGTCAGATTCCAGAGGGTACCCCGCCCAGTTATAGCTGTAGAAGTGGGCCGTTTGCGAGCGGAGTGACTTATTTACACGGACCGGATTATTTATATCCAACAGTGCCACCGATTGTAGCGGGAGATCAATATTGTGCTGAGATTGACGTTCAGTATAGTTCGGGTTGGACTAACGCGGCATATACTATCTATGGAGGATCGACCACTGATGCGGCTGGCAATCCAAACAATCAATCCGTTGACTGTGATAATATCGCGAATCGTCCGTTCTTTAAGGTGTATAACAGCGGTGTGAGCGCAGGTGGAAGCTTTAAGGGGATTGATCCTACGTGTACAGGTGGTGGTGAATTAGCCGGCTGGAATAATAACAGTGGTGTGAACCCTGATTATGGTGCTAGCGCAGCTTATAATGCCTTGGCATTAAACGATATAGTCGGCGTGGGAAGTCACCAAAATGTATTTGGTAACAACGCTTTGGATCTAAGTTTTGCAAATACAGTTAATAATTCGGGAGCTTCGGGCACTGATGGACCTTCTTACAGCTCTAAGCTTGGCGGAGACTTCGATTCGCCAACTACTTCTCGAAATTGTTTAACCACACTTGATCCCAAAACCAATACAGTAACGGTTGTATTACCTGGCGACCATCCAATTCCCATTAATGGTGGTAATTACCGGGTTGATGGAGACTATACACCTCAAAAACTTGGGAGTGGCTTCAGTTATGTTAAGAAAGGGCAACATATTGTTATATACGTAAAAGGCAACGTTACTATTAATGAAAATATGCTTTTTGAAGGTGACTCAGGTGGAGATTTTGGTGGTGGGCATGACAAAGGTGGTGCGAATTTGAAGTGGAATACCACCAGTAATATACCTTCGTTTATATTAGTTGCTACAGGTAATATCTACATTGCCAAACAAGTAACCGAACTTGATGGTATCTATGCATCAATTCCTGCAGATCCGACTAAATCTGCAAACGGTACAGCAGGAAGAATATATACATGCAGTGAACAATCTAACCCTTATTCGACTGGTGCCTTAGTGACCAGCGCAAATCTGTTTAACGATTGCAAGAATCAGCTTACAGTTTATGGTAGTTTTGTGGCTAACCAGGTCAAATTAATGCGTACCTATGGCACATTACGTGACGAGACTCCAATACCTGGTGCAGCTCACCCGCACCCTGCCACTCCGGGTGCAACCAAACCACTGGAATTTTATACTAACAAAGATTCTGCACCATATGGTAATTGTGTAAAAATACATGAGCCATACGAAGATGGTGGATCACATTCAAGTTTTGCGGGTCTGGCTTTTCCAAATGATTTCGGCAAAGGTAGAGATTACTTATGTGCACGAGATGGTAGCGGTGTGGGATTAACGCCTAGTGCTCCTTATTTGCATTTTCTCTGCCAACCTCCAGGAGCTGATCCCGATAATTGCGGCGATGGGCCATTCTTTGGAGGAGCTGGCGATACTGGCGGGTGTACTGATTTTAGTGCTCTAGATGCTGCTGGTTATAGTAACAGCTACGGTTGGAATAATGACTATATTTGTAGTACGATTCCAGGTATAAGCTTTAAAATTAGTAGTACTGATCCAAGTCTAAGTGACACTTCAATATATTGTACGTCGATGTATGATCCTAGCGTCAAACATGGACCGTATATTGCTTTTCCGAATACTATCTGGCAACAAGCTTATGTTTGTGTATCAAAAGGTAGTGCTGGCAGTGCTACTACATATGATCCTGGTACGCAACATGTGGTTAACCCCTGTAGCAACTCCGCAGGTGCAACTAAGAGTTCACCCAGGCTAACCTGTGCTGCGGAGGTATTTGACTTGAGTCCTGAAATGTATTTAACTTCTCCGGGACTACAACCACCAAGTAATGGAGGTGTTCAATCAGATTCAATAAGTAGCTTACCGCCTATACTATGAGTTAACTTCGCTTATGCTATAATTCTCCTGATGGGTGGTACGTATAATAAATAATAAAAATATAATATGAGCATTTTTCTAAGTAACAAAGCCGATTTCTTTGGTCTGGATATAGGTACCACGGCGGCTAGACTTGTTCAGCTGAATACTGGTCCGAGCCCCAAAGCGCTTATTAAATACGCGTATGTACCGCTTGAGGGTAATATAGCTATTAGTGAATCAATGACGGACATTCAAAAAGTAGCCCAATCTATCGATAAGCTTGTTAAACATGCCAATGTTAGTACGAATAATGTAGCTGTTGGAATACCTTCAAGCCGTGTATTCACGACGGTTGCAGATGTAGATCGCTTGCCGGCTAATGAGTTAGCCAAAGCCATTACTTATCAGGCCGACTCGCTAATTCCGACTCCGCTAAGCGAATCCAAGATTGATTGGATACTAATTGGCGATTCGCCGTCAGATAAGAATAAGCAGGAAATATTACTTAGTAGTGTGCCCAATAACTTTGTAGAGCAACGTCTGGACATGTTGGAATCAATTGGATTGAATGTAATAGCCTTTGAGCCGGATAATTTGGCCATGGCTAGGGCATTGGCTACGCCCGATACCTCAGGACAGTTATTACTTGATGTTGGCCGTCGGTCGACTGATTTGGTTATAGTGTTAAACGATATACCGCACCTGACTAGAAGTATTCCAACTGGGGTAGAAGCAGTTGTCAGAGCTGCTTCACAGAATTTGAGCGTCGATGAAAAACAAGCTGAGCAATTTGTTTTTAAGTTTGGCTTAAGTAAGGATAAGCTAGAAGGTCAAGTATTCCAGGCCATTAGTAGCACAGTTGACTTACTACAAGTTGAGATTGAGAAATCAATTAAATTCTTTCAAACACGTTATACGGGTATCAAAATTGATAAAATTGTAGTCACCGGTGGGGCATCGGTAATACCGGAATTTCCATTATATATTGCTAATAAATTTAGTTTGAATGTTGAAATTGGCAATGCCTGGCAGGGGACTACTTATAGTAAGGATCGTCAAAACGAACTACTGGCTATTTCAAATCAGTTTGGTGTTGCAGTAGGCTTGGCGGAGCGAAACGAATGATTCAACTAAATTTATTACCGGATGTAAAGCTACTTTATATAAAGACTCAGCGCCAGCGCCGTCTTATTTTAAGTGTATCCATAATAGTTTCAATTTCAGCAATAGCTATATTGTTAATATTGTTAGGTGTCGAAGGTATACAGAAAAAAAATATTAGCGACTTAAACCGCGATATAAAAAATAAGTCTGCCACTCTAAAAACAAAGCCAAAAATTAACCAGATATTAACTGTACAAAACCAACTTGAAAGTTTAACGAGTTTACATTCTGCTAAACCGGCAGTTGCGCGGGTTTTTGATTATATATATGAAGTTACACCGGCATCTGTAGATCTAAATAAATTAACCGTAGACGCTAATGCTTTAACTTTAAATATTAGCGGTACTACTGACTCACTTAGCTCCGTTAACTCATATATCGATATTTTAAAATCCACAACTTATAATTCAACCGAAATACCAACTAATGATTCGGCAAGCACTAATTCAAGTTCATCTCCAACCAATACCGGGACACACTCCTTTAGCAATATAGTTCTTAGTTCTTTTGGTTTGAATTCCGGGGGGGATAAAAGTAAGTCAGCTGATTTCAGTATCAATATGGTCTACGACAAAAACATTTTTGATATTAATCAACAGATAAATCTTGTAGTTCCAAGTGAAACAATAACCCGTGCCTCACTTCAACAGCCTACAGATTTATTCAAGGCGGCACCTACAACCAGCACCAGTAATACGAAAACAGGAAATTAAGATGGCCAAGCAATTAATATCCACAAAGCGTCTAGCAATAAGTAAAGCTAACGCTCAAACGTTTGCCACTGTAGCAATAGCGTCAGTAATAACAGTTTTTTGCCTTATGGCATCCAAAGATGTTTGGAGCACAACACGCTATCAGGCGAAGGTAGCTGCTGCCGATAAAGATACAAATCATAAACTTGATGCTGATATAAAAGCATTTAATACACTGGCAAAATCTTATTATCAATTTGATGCAAAAAATCCGAATATATTGGGAGGAAATTCTAGTGGTACAGATAATAATAATGGAAGCAATTCACACATAATTCTCGATGCTCTTCCAGCATCCTATGACTTTCCAGCACTGGCGTCTAGTTTGGAGAAGATATTAACCGGTGCCAATTTGAAAATTGGAAGTATAAGCGGTACTGATGATCAAATAAACCAACAAACAAATCTGATAAGTGATACTCCTCAACAGGTTGTTATGCCTTTTACTTTTTCAATTGATCAAGCTAATTTATCATCGACACAGCAACTTTTAAAAACTTTGCAATCATCAATTCGCCCCATTCAAATAGATACGATGGATATTGGCGGAAGTAATGATAATTTGTCAGTCAATATCACCGCTCATACTTTTTATCAACCCGCAAAAAGTCTAAAGTTTACTCAGAAAGTTATTAAATGAAACAAAAAGATTTCCTGTTAATAATTGCCATTATCGCCATTAGTGCATTACTATCATTTTTTATATCTAAGAAAATTTTTGTTACTCCTAAAAGTCGGCAGCAACAGGTAGTTGTGGTACAGGATATTAATAGCGATTTCTCAAGTCCTGATGCTCGCTTCTTCAACAGCAGTGCCTTTGACCCAACTAAAATAATAACCATTGGTCCAAACAATAACGCTACACCCTTCAAAGCATCTCAATAAGGAGGTGGTAATCATATGAGCGTTTTATCTGCCGCTAGCGTTCAGCAAGTTGAAACTGTACTAGTATCCAGTGGTAGAATTACTAAGGAAAAACTAGAAGAAGCTCGTCAGGCTGCTCAAAAGATTAACCAGCCGCTTTTTACCTATTTGGTTAAAAATGATTATATAACGGATGAACAGCTTACCAAGGCGCACGCTACGGTGGCAAAAGTTCCGTATGTGAATCTTACTAAAGCCAGAATTGATCCTAAAGTTCTTCAATTGCTTCCAAGAGATGTAGCCAAGCGTTATATGGCAGTACCGCTGGGAGAAATAGAGCACAAGCTAGTTGTTGCAATGCTGGATGCTGATAATGTTCAAGCAGTTGATTTTCTCCGTAATCGCATCGGTCGACCTCTAAAAGTATATGTTGCTAGCGAAGCAGGAATACGCCAAATTCTTAGACAATATGAAGCGCGTTTGGATACTAGAATCGGTGATGCACTTAAAGCCAGACCGACAAAAGTAGGAGATAAAAATGACAAAAACGCGAAGTCTGGCGAAGCTAATCCAGATGACAAAGCAGTCAAAACCCTTGTTGAAGATTCACCAATCAGCAAGGCTTTGGCAGCGATTCTGGAATTTGCCGGGCATAATCGGGCAAGTGATGTACATATTGAACCTATGGAAAATGACGTCAAAGTTCGCTGCCGAATTGATGGTGTACTTCGTGAAGTGATGCGTTTGCCCAAAAATACAGAACCAGCTTTGATTTCACGAGTTAAAATCTTGGCAAATCTAAAAATCGACGAACACCGTATACCTCAGGACGGTCAATTTACGATAAAAGTTGATAATAGAGAAATAGATCTCCGAATTGCCATTGCACCGCTCGTATGGGGTGAACAGGTGGTTATTCGTCTACTGGATAAGACTGGTACCTCACTCAAACTTGAGGATATGGGATATACAGGCCGTGCTCTTAGGACTATTCGTGAAGGGCTTAAGCAATCTAATGGCATGATACTAACTAGCGGTCCAACCGGTTCTGGCAAATCTACTTCTCTCTATGCTCTGATTCAGGAAATTAAAAATGACGCAGTTAATATTGTTACGCTTGAAGATCCAGTAGAATACAAGATTGAAGGCATTAATCAGATTCAAGTTAATCCTGAAGTAGGCCTGACGTTTGCTTCGGGATTGCGCAGCATCCTGCGTCAAGATCCGGATATCGTAATGGTAGGCGAGATTCGTGACAAGGAAACAGCTCAACTTGCAGTTCAAGCCTCGCTAACTGGTCATTTAGTTTTTAGTACTTTGCACACGAATAGCGCCGCGGGTATTCTGCCAAGACTGCTAGATATGGGTGTCGAGCCATTTTTGATTGCCAGTACGGTGCGGACTGTTATTGGCCAGCGGTTGGTTAGGCGCATTGCTCCCGAAGGAATGGAAACTTATGTTTCAACTTTGCCAGAAACTGATTCTATTAAACAGGCTCTAGGTGATCTTTTACCTAAAGATGAAAAGCAAATGTCGACAGTTGCCCATGACTTAGGCTATAAAAACTTGCCCTTAACTAACCAAAACGCTTATACTTTAGCCAAGGGCTTAGATAATCCCGATGCACCAGGCGGCTACAGAGGTCGTATGGGCCTCTACGAGGTATTTGGGGTATCGGAACCAATACAACAACTGATTATGAAAAGATCAACCAGCAGCGAAATAGAAAGACTTGCCCGCGCTGAAGGTATGGTTAATATGCGGCAGGATGGCTATCTAAAAGCATTGAGTGGTCAGACTACATTAGATGAAGTAAATAGAGTTGCAGCTGAGGATAACGCATGAATAATAGGGGGTGGGAATGAGTACCGGACAACCTAGAATAGAGGTACTGCTTGACGAAGTTATCAAAAAAAATGCTTCTGACCTTCATCTTCAAGTAGGTTTGCCACCAATGTTACGAGTTGACGGATCTTTGACACCAGTGCCAGAGGCTGATGCGTTAGATGAAGAAGCTCTTGAAGTCTTAGTATTTGCGATACTTGACGAAGATCAGAAACAGATATTGCTCAAGGATAAGGAATTTGATTTCAGTTTTGCCTATGGCGATTTAGGTCGATTTCGTGTTAATGCTTTTCACGAAAGGGGCAATATGGCCGCCGCTATGCGTCTAATTCCAAATCAAATCCGCTCGGTGGATCAACTTGGATTACCACCTATTATTAATAAATTTGCTGATTATCCAAGAGGATTGGTACTAGTTACCGGACCAACAGGTTCAGGTAAATCAACAACTTTGGCTGGTCTGGTTGGCAAAATCAATGCTGAAAAAGCGTCTCATATTATTACCATTGAAGACCCGATTGAGTACACTCACAAATCACATAAATCTGTAATTGTACAGAGAGAGGTGCACTATGACACCTATTCTTTCAGCGCAGCCTTAAGAAGTGCACTTCGTGAAGATCCTGACGTAGTCTTGATTGGAGAAATGCGTGATCTGGAGACTATCGCTAGTGCAATAACAATTGCTGAAACCGGTCACCTAGTACTAGCAACCCTGCACACTAATAGCGCTGCCCAGAGCGTTGACCGTATGATAGATGTTTTTCCGCCGCATCAGCAACCACAGATTAGAGCGCAATTATCCAATATATTGATGGCCATTGTTTCCCAACGTTTGATCCCAAGTATAGGTGGTGGACGAATTGCCGGAGCTGAAATTCTGGTTGCCACTCCGGCGGTGCGCAACATTATTCGTGAGGGCAAAAGTCATCAGCTCGAAGCCGTAATTCAGACTGGTGCTGAATTCGGTATGCAATCCATGGATAAAACGTTAGTAAACTTAATACACGAGGGTAAAATTACGTATGACGAAGCCCGTAATTATGCAGTTGACCTGGACGAATTAGACAGGCTTATGCGAGGATAAACCCTTCGATGCTGACCTTTAATTATCAAGCCAAAAACTCAAAAACTGGCGAAAAAGTAAAAGCCCAAGTTCAAGCCGACAATGAACAGGGCGCCGCCAAACTTATTACAGAGCAAGGCTTAACCCCTATAAGCATTAAACTCGATAAAAGCAGTAGCGGTATTCGATTCTTGAGCCGTGTTAGAACTAAAGACAAAGTATTGTTCAGTCGTCAGCTGGCAACCTTAATAAACGCTGGATTACCATTGGTTCAAAGCCTCAGAAGTGTAGCAGAACAGATGACTAATAAAGCATTTAAAGTAATAATTAACGAAGTAATTGCAGATGTTGAAGCCGGCACATCATTTAGTGACGCACTGGCAAAACATCCTACCATCTTTAATAGAGTATACATAAGCTTAGTTGCTGCTAGCGAGACCTCCGGTACTTTGGACAAGGGGTTGGAACGCTTAGCGGATCAACAGGAAAAAGACGCTGATATAATCAGCAAAGTCCGTGGAGCCATGATATATCCGCTCATCGTACTTTTAGTCATGATGGCAGTAGTTACTTTTATGATTGTTAAGGTGTTGCCGCAGGTAGAAAGTATTTATGCTGGATTGCCAGGCGTTAAACTGCCACTTGTAACACGGTTTCTATTGTTGATTTCACATATAGTCGTTCATTTCTGGTGGCTAATTATTATATTAATTGTGGTATCGATATTCCTTGGTTCAAGGTGGGCGCGAACGGTGGGGGGTCGATCAATAATTGATAAGTTTAAGATGAAAGCTTGGCCCATCGGCAGATTATTTATGAAAATGTACATGGCTCGTTTTGCTCGTACCGGCACCACCCTGGTGGCTAGCGGCGTACCAATTATTCAAATGTTGGAGATCACAAGCGACGCTGTTGACAATGTTCATATTTCTAAATCAATACATAGGGCGATTGAAAAAGTTAAAGGAGGTAGAGCACTTTCAGAATCACTTACGAAGGATCCCAACTTCTTACCTTTGGTACCGAATATGTTGCGTATTGGTGAACAGTCCGGTGCATTAGAAACTATGCTTGCTAAGGTCGCTGATTACTACGAAAAAGAAGTTGATAATGAAATCAAGGCTATCAGCACTATAATCGAACCCGTGATGATGATTATTATGGGGCTGATTGCCATAACTATTGTAGCCGCGATATTGCTGCCAATATATGGTTTGGTTAATCAAACTGGTTTCGCAGGCAGCTAATAATGAATCCAAGTGATTCTGGATTTTATCAAAAAGCCTTAAGACTCAAATCAAACGGTGTCACTATTGTCGAGATAATGTTCGTTATGGCAATCGCAGGTGTTTTTCTGATGGTTGTTTTTCTTGCAATACCTACACTAGCTCGGAATAGTCGTAATAATCAACGTAAGCAAGATGTGCAAGTTATATTAGCCGCTGTGTCGCTCTGGGAACTTGAAAAATCTGCTAATTTCCCGGCACCTTGTGGTGATTTGATCACTCGTCTTTGCAGTAAACCGCCAGGACTAGGGGTCATTGATCCACTTTATTATTCGCAGTCTAAACTAACCTTTTACAAGGGCGATAAGGATGTTGTAATAGTTTGTAATGATCCAATTTGCGCTGCTACTCCATTCAGTGCTGGACACAATCCAAACACTGATACTGCGACCGTTTATGTTTACAATCAAGCTCTATGCGATACCGATAATAAGACCGCTGATAGGACGTATGCCAGTTATACTGATGACGTTGCTCTATATGCCTTAGAAGGTGCACATGGCAACCAAACATCGATATGTCAGCAGCTATAAATTACTTCACTGTGGATAAGTATTAAATAATACTTGCATTTTTTTTACCTTATCCCTATTATCAAACCATAAGCACTAATGTAATAAATCGCAAAGGGGCACTTGCAATGCTTAATAGAATAAAGATACCTAGACGCAAAGAAACAACAAAAGGGTTTACGATTATTGAAGTCATGATAGTTCTAGCTATTGCTGGATTAATCTTGTTGATCGTGTTCTTGGCAATTCCTGCATTGCAGCGTAACGCAAGAAACACTCAGCGCAAGAGTGATGTCTCAGCTATGCTGGCAGCCATGAATAACTTTACTAATAATAATAATGGCTCACTGGCAACATCTGCGGGATATGAAACCGCCGATACCAAAACAGCAGTTTACTATTGTAAGGGAGCAACACCTAGTGTTGGTACTACTCTCGACCATGATATTACTTATGCCGCGGGTAATTGTCCAACAACAGCTACAAATAGTGAGCAAGCAAAAATTGGTATTTATGATTTGACGAATGCCGCAAATGTTTGGATGGCTAATGCTGCAGCACCGCCGACTGTTGTACTTAGTAGTGCGGCTACAACTGCTACTAATATTTCGATAAATTCAATAGTAATAAATGTGGGATATTCATGTGGAAGCCCAGCTTCTGCGAACGGTATATTACAGCCTCGTGCAATTTCTATTTACTACGTGACTGAAGTAAAAGGGAATAACCTAGGTAACCTACAGTGCGTTGAATCTTAATCTTATTCAATTCAAACTGAATGCCATTGATAACAGGTTCCGAAAGGAACCTGTTACTTTTTAATAGAATGTAACAGGAACTAATTGATGGAAATAGCGATTTTAGGGGTTCTGGGGCTGTGTGCCGGCAGCTTTGTAAATGCTTTGGTTTGGCGGTTACATGAGCAAGAGACTCATGCTGATCGTATTAAAACCGACAAAAACTATCAGAAGAGTCTATCGATCTACGTGGGACGATCAATGTGTCCTAACTGTAAACACGAATTGAGTGTTAAAGATTTGGTTCCATTGCTTAGTTGGATAATGTTGAGAGGCAAATGTCGCTACTGCAATAAGACTATAAGTTATCAATATCCTTTGGCAGAGGCTGCTACGTCACTTTTATTTGTAGTTTCGTATCTTTGGTGGCCGGTAACACTTACCGGTTCCCAAATAGCTATATTTGCTTTATGGCTACCGTTGCTAACCGGATTAATCGCACTACTTATATATGATTTGCGTTGGCAATTACTACCGACCAGGATTATTTATACATTGACAGCAATAGCTGTTTTACAAGCTATTATTAAAATTTTATCCTCTGATAAGCCCTATTTAGCCCTTTTGAATACTACATTAGCTATTTTTTTGGGCGGCGGCCTATTTTATATAATTTATCAAGTATCGAGTGGTAAATGGATAGGCGGTGGCGATGTCCGTTTAGGCTGGTTATTAGGATTAATCGCAGGTACTCCGGCAAGAAGTTTACTAGTGATTTTTATTGCTTCACTGTGTGGCAGTCTTATTAGTATACCCCTGTTAACTAGTCATCGGTTAAAGCGAACTAGTATTATACCTTTTGGACCATTTTTAATCATCGGAATGATAATTGTCCAGATTTTTGGAGAAGGTATTTTGACCTGGTATAATCACATATTTCTTCTGAGCTAATCTGATATAAATTATTAGTGTTTATGCTATACTGTGATCAATAGATTCAGTGGTGGGCTACATGCTTTTACCGGAAATAATGAAAATCAGACACAAACCGCTAAATAAAACAGGCGATACTATTGTAGAAGTTATGATTGTATTAACTATTCTAAGCTTAGCAATCAGTGTATCTTATTCGACAGCCAGTCAAAGCCTAATTAATACTAGAAGAGCACAAGAAAATGCCCAGGCAACTGAGTATGTACAAGCTCAAATAGAAGCACTTCGTAGTTTAACATCAATTGGATTACCTGCATCGAGAAATATTTTTAAACCAGGACCATATTGCGTTAATACAAGTTCGGCTGTTCCATATAGCTTAATAGCGACAAGCTGTTTATTAGACAATCTTTATAAGGTTAGTGTTACGGGCCCGGCTGGAGCACCTGGTGGAACTTTTACAGTTGTGGCTACTTGGCCAGATATCGGTGGCCAGGGCGATGATACCGTAACTATGCTATATAACCTTTACAGATCATTATGAATATTATTTATAAGTTCAGATTAATGAAACTCAAAAAAAATGGTTTTACTATTGTTGAGTTGATGATTGCCACTACTATACTTTCTTTTATTTTAGTGATGGTGACAGCGGTAATGATTAATATAGGCAATCTATATTTTAAAGGTATAACACAGGTGCGTACTCAAGACGCAGTTAGAAGTATTGCGGACGATTTAACACATAATTTACAACTGGGCAGTCAGGTAAATCCAGGCGGATCAACTGGTTATATTGAGACGTTCGGTGATCACATTACGGTAAATTCATTTTGTATTGACGATGTGCGTTACACGTATGTGCTTTACATTCAAGAGGGACATACATTGGAAGATCAAAATAATGTTTCCAGGGGGAGTGATCTATTCAAACATGTTTTATGGCGAGATAACTTAGAAAAAGCTAGTGAATGTATACCGGCGGATTTGACCCTTGATAATCCTAGTTCTGGTACAGGTGGCTCGAATGGCACAGAGCTCGTACCTGCTGCTTCCCGACTTTCGCAGTTCTCAATTTCTCCAATTACATCGCCCTATGGTTTATATATTGGGGTAGCTTATGGGGATAATGATTTAATTGATAAATATGACACCAACACTCCAATCTGCAAAGGTGGCAAAGCTGATAAATTTTGTTCGACTGCCGGTCTTCACACAACAGTCCTACAAAGAGTGACTTATAGCAATTAATTGAAGTACAATGATATTAGGCAAACATATGCATTATAGAAAAAGCAAACATATTGACCAAAAAGGATTTGCTTCTATTGTCGTTGCTTTAATACTTATTATTGTACTTGGATTGCTAACAGTAGGATTTGCTCAATTAGCGCGCCGTGAACAAAAAGATACGCTAAATAAACAGTTAGCAATACAGGCCAATTATGCTGCTGAAGCCGGTATAAACGATATTTATCAGAAGATTAAAACCGGCGTAATAAGTGATTCCGCCCTGCCATACTCGTCATATCCCGGTGCATTAAACGGCACATATTGCCTAACAGATCCGGATACGACGCATGTCCCGTCTCTATCAAGCATTGGCCTTAATAATTCCATTGGGGGTAATAGCAATGCTGTAGCTTATACCTGTCCATTAGTAGATCTCAATCCAACCACATTAGAAAAAGACCCGCTTCCTCCAAATTCTTATTGGAACATTGCCTTTACAACTACTAATCCACTAGACAGCCTAACTATTCATTGGAAGAGTGTTGACCATACTTCACCTTACACCTTTCGCTCAGATACAGATACAGATTTACCACCGGTTGCCAGCTGGCAATCACCGGCAGTTTTGGAGTTTAGTTTGACTCCTATGAATAGTTTGAAAAGATCAGATTTGATAAGTAATGACTTTACAACCTTTTTGTATCCATCCGGCAACGGCATAGCAACTGTGCCATTTAGCTTTGTAGATAATAACAAGGGAAAGATTACAAATGCTAAATGTGACGCAACTACGGGGAGTTGCACAGCATCAATTACCGGAATTGGTGGTGTAGCAGGTGAGTATTTCCTATTACATATGACGGATTATTATGACGGTTCAAGTATTTGTGTATCGATTGGGGATGGAACTGATTGTGTAAATACTGCTGGTGGCGCAAATGAATTCAAAGATTCACAGATAACAATTGATGTAACCGGTAAGGCACGAGATGTGCTTAAAAGGCTTCGCTGGGTGGTTATTAGTCCTTCTACAACTACGAATCCCAATCCCGCACCTGGAGAACCCTTACCAGATGATGCAATCGAAGCCCAAGATGTCTGCAAACGAATTAATACTGATCCGGTAACGGGGACGAATATAAAAATACCTACTAGTTATGGCGGTGATCCGCGTAAAGCTTGCGACATAAATTAACCTATTAATTATTCGGTTGAGTGCCGGTGGAACTTCTCGTGTACCGACTTCAAGTGTGGATCTGTCACATGAGTGTAGATCTGGGTGGTAGCGATATTACTGTGGCCCAGCAAGGCCTGAACGGAGCGCAAATCCGCGCCGTTCATCAATAGATCAGT
>DATIIY010000002.1:0-1579 GCA_035479135.1 Saccharimonadales bacterium (SeqCode) | reverse complement strand
TCCTACCGACCCGTTAAAGATATTAATGGGTTAGGCATTATTATATCTGTTGATATCTGTCAAAGCAAGTATTTAGCCTGTGATAAACTCATAATATGATTTTGGCCGTTGATATTGGGGGTACTAAGACGCTGGTTGCTTTGTTTGATAAAGCCGGCAAAATTATCAAACAGCGGAAGTTCCCTACCTCGCAGAATTATGAAGATTTTCTGGCAACCTTTTCGGACGAATTCAAATCTTTAGACACTATGAGCATAGACAAGACCGTTGTAGCAATTCCTGGCAGGCTTGACCGCGCCACAGGAATTGGCTTAGTGTTCGGTAATCTGCCCTGGAAAAATGTGCCAATCCAATCTGATGTCAAAGCAATTGTAAAAAATACCGTCCTGGTTGAGAACGACGCCAAGCTCGGTGGGTTTGGTGAAGCAATGGCAATAAAAGACAAGTTTCAAAAGGTTTTGTACCTGACTATTGGAACCGGAATTGGTGTCGCATTTACAGCAGATAGCCAAATTGATACCAGTATTAATGATCTCGGCGGCAATACAATAAAGTTAATGCACGACGGTAAGTTAGTTTCATGGGATTCATTCGCATCCGGCAAAGCGATTTTTAAACATTATGGTAAAAAAGCTAGTGAAATCGATGATCCCAAAATTTGGGAAAGCATATGTTTGGATTTGACGGTTGGAATTCTTGAACTGCTATCAGTTATTACGCCCGACTGTATAGTTTTAGGTGGCGGAGTTAGTAAAAACTTTGATAAGTTCGGCAAGATATTAGCCAGACAACTTAATGAATCATCCGCATCATATCTGATCCCTCCCATAATATCAGCAAAAAGACCGGTTGATGCGGTTATATATGGATGTTATGAATATGCCAAGCAAAACCAATAGCTTCCTCGATAGACTGAAGACGACATATACGATGCTCGGTTTTGTGCCGGCTGAAAATTTCTATTGGTCTCCGGTAGACAAAACCATCCACTACCGCTTAGCTACGGTTGAGTCAGACAGCGGCCAATGGGCTCTGCTCCATGAGGTAGCTCACTCTGATCTTGGTCACCTTTCGTATGGTAGCGACATCGAGTTGTTGCAATTTGAAGTGGCGGCTTGGCATAAAGCACTGGATTTGGCCAAAAACTACAGTGTTGATATATCTGAAGATCACGTCGAAGAGTGCCTTAATACCTACCGTGATTGGCTGCATTTCCGTAGTACTTGCCCAAAATGCTACCTGAATGGATTACAAACCTTACCGACTACTTACGTTTGTCTGAACTGTCAGGCATCCTGGCAAGTTTCATCATCGCGTTTTTGCCGGCCGTACCGCATGCAAAGCCGGCAACAAAAAACACCGCTTGAGTCTCCTCAAGCGGTGTTCATGCAAGAAATCAGTTAATTAAACAGACTTCTTAGTGCGACGGCTAATTCGGCCGCCTTTAGCACCGGCAATGCGGGCTAATTCACGGTTGGCAAAAAAGCCACCAGTGCGACCCTTTTTACCACCCATAGCACCGATTTTTGCATAAAAATCAGCACCGTACTTTGATTTGTTAGTTGAGGCAGCAGCTTGG
>DATIIY010000001.1:0-171405 GCA_035479135.1 Saccharimonadales bacterium (SeqCode) | reverse complement strand
AACAGGCACGAAAGTGGGAGTAAGTTTTCCGCTGTTAGATGTTTACATCATGAGTGTGGTATCGGCAGCGCTTTCGGATAAAAGTTACCCCGGGGATAACAGGCTTATAGCGCCCAATAGTTCACATAGACGGCGCTGTTTGGCACCTCGATGTCGGCTCATCTCATCCTGGAGGAGGAGCATCTTCCAAGGGTCGGGCTGTTCGCCCGTTAAAGAGGTACGTGAGCTGGGTTCAGAACGTAAATTACATTGCGTTCTACCCCTGAAAAGGAGTAATATATGGATGTACATCGCATCAGCTACCAGTGGTAGCAACGTATTAACATCTGACTAATATCGGTGAAACCCTACCTGAATATCGAACAATTCAGAAGGGCAATACCGAGGGAAGACAAAAGTGTCTAACGAAGAAAAGGCCTACATAGCTGGGTTTCTGGATGGCGATGGATCTATCATGGCCCAACTGGTTAGTCGTAAAGACTACAAGTTGGGATACCAGATCCGTGTCAGTTGCGTGTTCTATCAAAAGACAACGCACCGGAAATTCCTCCTTTGGCTAAAGGAGCAGCTAGGCTATGGTTATGTTCGCCTCCGCAATGACGGTATGAGCGAATACACCATAGTCGGCTTAAGAGAAGTGGAACATGTTTTAACACTTCTATATCCCTTTCTTCGTCTCAAAAAAGCTTTGGCTCGCGATGTGTTAAATATAATCAAACAACATCCGAAACAGCGCCAAATGACCGCTTCAAAACTGATTAGTTTAAGTAGTTTGGTTGATATGACCGCTAACTTCAACTATTCCAAGAAGCGAACCATTACCAGCGCTGTTGTCATTGCTTACTTAAGAGGTAAAGATACAATGTCCCCGTAGAGACTGGAGTCCAGGTAGCTCTGGACAAAGATAGGGCAACATGAATAAATCAAGCCCTATAATATGTCAGCCCCTAATTGCCATCATAAGCAAAAGGGTGAAGATATAGTCCGTGCCACCAGTAATGGTGGATAATGTTTCGAGAATTGAACAGCTCGTAACTACACGCGTGAGACAGTTCGGTTTATATCCGCTGTGGACGTTAGGAAATTTGAGAGGAGTGGACCCTAGTACGAGAGGACCGGGTTGAACGCACCGCTGGTGTATCAGTTGTTCTACCAAGGGCATTGCTGAGTAGCTATCGTGCGGAACGGATAAGCGCTGAAAGCATATTAAGCGCGAAGCCGACCTCAAGATTAGATTTCCCTATGACCTCCCTGAAAGACGATCAGGTTGATAGGCGCAAGATGTAAGTGCGGCAACGTATTTAGTCGAAGCGTACTAATAGAGGCATTGACTTTTTACGACCAGAACATGTCACATCTGTTCGCAGATAGACGTGTTTTGGAACGAAATGCAATTTGACTAGTTATTGGTGGCTACCCAGCTACCACAAAGCAGTTTGTCGAAATATGCTTAAATCATTAACTTTTCCGTGTATGGACGCCGATTAGCTCCGTCTTTAAAGGCGAAGCCGGATTGGTGCCCATAGCCCGAGGGCAACACCTGTTCCCATGCCGAACACAGCAGTTAAGCCTCGGAGCGGTTACAATACTTGGGGTTCACCCCTGGGAAAATAGCACGGTGCCAAATTTTGTTAAGACCACCCTTGAGGGGTGGTCTTTTCGTTTACTTTACTAAATAACTCTCATCTGCGAATATAACAATTATGCATGTTACTTTAGCTTACGTTATGTCCTTGGATGGCAAAATTACCAAAGGTGACAATCCGAATATGAATGAATTCAGCTCAGATGAAGATCATACTCATTTTAAACAGTTAGTTCATGCTAGCGATGTGATCATCGTCGGCCGTAATACTTATGAAGCTGCCAAACCGAAGCCCGAACCGGGCCGCTTGCGAATCGTTTTCACTTCACAGCCGGAACGGTATCAAGCTGAAGCCGTGCCTGGTCAAATCGAATTCATCAAAACTTCACCTGCTGAAATAATCAAACGATTAGCTGAGGAAGGTCGCCAAAAGGTACTTCTAGCCAGCGGACCGGAAATAAGCACTGAATTTTTACAAAACGGATTAGTTGACGAAATATATATAACTATCGAACCGCTAATCTTTGGTGCCGGTAAGCCAACATTTATTAGTGACCAGCCGTTGGATACAAAACTTGAACTAATAGATGAAAAACTATTAAACAACCATGGAACATTGTTAGTTCATTACAGGGTAGTTAAAAATTGACTTAAATTATCACTTATCGTACACTTAACCACTCTAAGAGCTACGAAGGGTAAACTGTGTTAAATATTCGCAAGTTTGATCTGTTGTTGGCATTGTACATTTTTGGAATTATGGTAGCCGAACTAATGGGAGCTAAGACGTTTGCGGTGGCTACCATAGGCAATTTTCATCTCAATGCTAGTGTTGCAATCTTCGTAATGCCTCTGTTATTTACGTCAATAGACGTAATAGTTGAGGTTTATGGCAAAGAACGAGCTCGGAGCATCGTTCGAGTCGGTTTAATTATTGTAGCGCTTCAGATATTAACAGCATTGTTATTTACTCATTTAGCGGCTTCCAAGCATTATGCTGAGGATTCCGCGGCTTACAACACGATTTTTGGAACTTCGGTTAGATTTGGCATTGCCAGCATTGCGGCCTTTGCAGCTTCCGAATTCCTTGATGTTTCAGTGTTTAGCAGACTACGCCTAAGGATGCATGGACAGCGCTTATGGTTGCGAAATAACGTCGCTAATTTTGTCTCGCAATTTGTTGACTCATCAGTTTTTGTTATTTTAGCTTTCT
Organism: Saccharimonadales bacterium (SeqCode); assembly: GCA_035479135.1. Taxonomy (GTDB): domain Bacteria; phylum Patescibacteriota; class Saccharimonadia; order Saccharimonadales; family UBA4665; genus DATIIY01. Next base: position 168,607 of record DATIIY010000001.1, on the reverse strand, counting down.
ATACTTTCAGTCAAACTTTTAGCGAAAACTTTAGTTTTTTGCTTGGAATTATTATTCCATATTATTTGGTTCGATGTGCCATGTCTATACTAGAAACACCTCTGGTATATCTGGGTGTGCGTTGGCTTAAGAGCGCCCCTGGGAAGCTTCAATCTCAATCTAAGCTGATAACACTGCCGGCCGAAGATTAATGACATTCAGTCAGACGGAAATTTTATTGACAGCTAACCAGTAGCGTGATATCATAGGCTTAATTTCGAGAGGAAGACGAGGGTTTGTTGCTGGACATCAGCGAGAAACCCTTTTTTATTTCTCAAGAGAGAACCAAACTAATAAAGGAGTTCTTAAATGTCAGGAACTAAAGCTGGCGGTCAAGCAGCCGCTGCCACTAACAAGCAAAAATACGGAGCAGACTTCTATGCCAAAATCGGTGCAAAAGGTGGAAAGCTCGGTAAAACCGGTGGCTTTTTCGCTAACCGTGAACTAGCTCGTGAAGCTGGCCGTAGAGGTGGTCGCATTAGCCGCCGCGTCAAAAAAACCGCTTAATCACTTTTAGGTAAATATAATATTTGTGGTGGGATTATTTGTGGTGCTGCGGTAGGCACGGCAGAAGCGGTTGGCGCTGACCCGCCAAACAGTGTGACAATTAAAGCATCTGTAATGAATGTAGTCACCTTGTTGCAATGATTTGTTAGTGCATTTCGGGCAAATGCTTCGTTTGTAAAGCCAGTCGCGGTAAGTATCCAGACAGTCTTCAATATGATCTTCATCGATCACAATGTTCAAAGTTTTAGCAAGATTTCTGGCTTCTTCCCAGGCCGCGATTTCCAGTCGTAGTAGCTCAAAGTCGGCTTTATAAGCCGTGTGCCGTAGCGCGGCATGACCGGTTTCGTGAAGCAGCGACCAGATGGCTTGTTGGCCATGGGCTGTTTTCTTATAAAATATTTCGCTGGTTTCCGGTGACCATGAGAACTGCTGCCCCGGGGTGTACTTAAGCTTTGGGAAATGATTTTGAAGTTGTGTAATTAATTGGGCTAATGATCCAGCCATTTTAGACCTTATTTTGACCGTGTTTAGCCAGGTCATAGCAGCCAAAAATTACCGCTTCATCAGGTCTTTGAGCAGCTAAAATTGCTTGTGGTTGCTTGATTACCGGATGTAAATGTTTGGCGAAAAAATCTAATATTGTTTTGCTAAAATTATCGGCAAAGGCACCAACTCCACCACCTAAGATGATGGCGTCAGGCTGTAAAACGGCACAAGTTGCACCCAGGCCATAAGCAATATTCTCTCCGATTATTTTCCAGACGGCCGGGTCAGTGATTTCGGCAGCTTTTTTGTTAAACCGTTTGACAACCCCGCGGCCACCGGCAAACTCTTCCCAGTTTATGAATTCGCCGTTAAACTGAAGCGGCATTTTGCCCATTTCCATATCCTGAAGAGCAGTTACCAGTTGGCCGTTTTGTACAAAGGCGCCACCAATGCCGGTACTAATTGTGGCAAACAACACACTAATATATTTATCTTTAATTAAACGGGCTTCCGATAGTCCGGCCAAGCGCGCATCGTTTTCTATTAATACGGACTGCCCGCCGATTAGCTTCGAAATATCGTCTCTTATAGGCTTATCGCGCCATGGCAGGTTGCCAAGAGCCTGTACTACACCGGTTTTGCGGTCTAGTAATCCGGCGATCCCGGCGCAACAATGGTACGTCCCCTCTAAATCAAGACTTTTTATTATTTCATCTAAATCTTGAAGGAATAGTTGATAATCCTTAGAAGACGGGAAGCGCCGGCTGGCAATGATTTTGCCATCGTTACTTAGCTTTGCGACCATCGTTTTGGTGCCCCCGACATCAATTCCCAAGTACATAGTCTTTAGTTTATCATGTGGTAGGCGACCGGCGTTACATCTTTACTCCAAGAGACAGACAAGTTATAATTAAGTTAATCTTACAGTCAGCAAATTAACTGGTAGGAACTCCTTAGCACTAATTGAAGAGTTCCGTAAGTGAAAAGTGAGTAAAAGAAATTTTGTCTTAAGAGGGCTGGATTTCTATATTTGCGACTGAAGAAATATATTTATAAGGAGGCATGTAGATACATGTCAAATGTACAAACAATGGACGAGTTGTTAGCCGGCAATGATTTAGCGGGGCTGGCAACCGGAGAAGTTATTGAAGGCGTTATTACGTCTGTCAAGAAGAATGAAGTCTGGGTAGATCTGGGCCCTAGAGGTGTCGGTTTAGTTATGCGCCGCGAGATTGGTCACGGTCAGAGTTTGGAAATTGGCCAAAGCATAACGGTTAGTGTAATTGATCCTGAGCTAGATGAAGGTTATGCACTTTTGAGTATGAAGCGAGCAGTTAAAGATAGAGGCTGGGACGAACTGCAACGGATTCATAAAGACAATGAAATTGTAGAAGTTAATGCCTATGATGCCAATCGTGGTGGTTTATTGATTGAAATGGAGGGAATTCGTGGCTTTTTGCCCGTATCACAGCTAGCCGCCGGCCACTATCCTAGAGTTTCGGGTGCTGACAAAGATGAAATTTTACAGAAACTGCATGCCTTGACCAATAAAGCCTTGCGCGTCAGGATTCTTGATGTCAGCCGTAAAGATAACAAATTGATTTTTTCTGAAAAGGAAGCTGTCAAGGACGACATGCAAGCCCGCTTCTCCGAACTTAAGGTTGGAGATGAGGTTACAGGTGTTGTTACTGGTGTAATCGATTTCGGCGCCTTCATAAATGTAGATGGAATAGAAGGTTTGGTCCATATTTCAGAAATTTCGTGGGAGCGCGTCGATAATCCGCGTAATTACGTTAAGGTTGGTGAGACTATCAAAGCCAAAATTATTGGTATCGACAAGGATCGATTGAGCCTCAGTATTAAGCAAATGACCGAAGATCCATGGCTCGACCAAGTCAAAGCGTTCAAAGCCGGAGATTTTATAGAAGGCAAAGTGACTCGGATTACTCCGTTTGGCGCTTTTGTCCAAATAAGTCCCAGCGTTGAAGCTTTGGTGCATGTGTCAGAAATGAGCAATGATGAAGACGTCGATCCGGAGAAACTTTTCCAATTAAATGAGAAGAAACAGTTCAAAGTAATCGATATTGACACCGAAAACCGCAAAATTGCATTGTCCCTTAAGGAGGCAAAATCTAAATCTGCGAGTAAGGCCAAGACCGATAAAGCCGACAATTCAGCCAAAGACCAGACCATTGAAAAGCCGACCACTAAGCAAGTAAAAAAGCCAAAAACTGCAGCCAAATCTAAGAAGTAATTATGATCACCTAGGGTTAAGGCCGAGAGGCCAGAAAGGAGTCGACAAAGTGACAGACAAAACAGATCAAGAAGAGATAACCACCATAGAAATTGAAGATACCATCACCGTCGGCACCTTGGCTGAAAGGCTATCAATTTCGGTGTCTCGTTTAATCGGGGAGCTAATGAAAAATGGCGTAATGGCCACTGTCAATGAACGCATTGATTTTGATACCGCTCAGATAATAACTGAAGAATTGGGTCTGGGTATTCGTCTGAGTAAAGCCACCACAAATAACGAAGCAACAATTAAGGCCAGAGCCAAACCTAAGTCCAGCGGCCATGCTCCTTCCCGTCCACCAGTTGTGGCGGTTATGGGTCATGTTGATCATGGCAAAACCAGTCTGTTGGATGCCATTAGAGGTGCTGAGGTAGCAAGTAGTGAAGCTGGAGGAATAACTCAACATATTTCGGCATCTCAAGTTGAACACAATGGTCGATTGATAACTTTTTTGGATACCCCAGGTCATGAAGCTTTCGCGGCACTTAGGGAGCATGGAGCTTTACTGACTGATATTGTGATTATCGTAATCGCAGCTGATGACGGTATCAAGCCGCAAACACTTGAAGCTATCAGATTCGCTCGTAAGGCTGGTGTTAAAATCATTATTGCTATTAACAAAATTGACAAAGAGGGTGCCGATATTAACCGAATCAAGCAGCAATTATCGGAAAATGATCTGTTAATTGAAGAGTGGGGCGGAGATACTATCGTTCAGGAAGTATCGGCCAAAACCAAGGCCGGAATCCCCGATCTACTTAATATGATATTATTAGTTACTGATGTCGAAGATCTAAAAGCTGATATTGATTTACCGGCTCGCGGTCTAATTATCGAAGCCCATGTCGAACAGGGACGCGGACCGGTAGCCCAAGCCTTAGTGGAGGCCGGGTTGCTGAAGCCTGGCGATTTCGTAGTTGCCGGAACCAGCTATGCCAAAATCCGTAATTTAGAAACTACTACTGGCCAACCCATCAAGCAAGCGGCCCCGTCAACGCCGGTAATTATTACCGGATTTAAAACTTTACCGGAATTTGGTGATGAATTTGAAGTGGTAAATAACGAAAAGCTGGCTCGATCAAAAGTCGCTGTGACAACTTCTGAGCAGCAAACCAACAGCAGCAACTTGGATATGGGCAGTAATGAGTTGCTACGCTTAATTAACCGGGATAATAAATTGAGTGAATTAAATGTCATCATTAAAGCCGATGTTCAAGGTTCGCTGACCTCCGTTATTGATAGCTTGAAGGCACTCGGTACCGAGGAGGTTGCGCCCCGAATTGTGGCTTCCGGTGTCGGCCCAATTAGTGAAAACGACCTGCATTTAGCCCATAGTTCCGGCGCAATAGTCTACGGATTCAATGTGAATTTACCACCAACCAGTAAACAGCAAGCCAACCGTGACAAAATTAAAGTACGTTTGTACAAAGTTATATATGAACTAATTGACGATGTAAAAAATGAATTAACCACACTGCTGAGGCCGGAAATTGTCGAAACCGTATTGGGGACATTAAAGGTCAAAGGTATTTTTAAAACCACCAAAACAGAAATCATTTGTGGTGGTGAAGTTACCAAAGGCAAAATTACTTTTCCCGCCTTGGCACGAATTACCCGCGCTGAAAATCTATTGGGCGAAGCCGAAGTTACCGGACTAAAACGCGGTCCGACCGACACTAAAGAAGTCTTAGAGGGTGAAATGTGTGGCATGAGCCTAAAAACGACCAAAAAAATAGAACTCAAAGAAGACGACCGAATTGAGGTTTTCAGCCGAGAAAGCGTGCAGCGCCGGCTGTAATTAAAAATTGTTAGGTACCTGTTCGAAATGATACAATTAGGCCAATATGCTCAAGATAGATAATGCCTTATTACAAGATGTAGGACTGGGTTCGCTACCCGAAGTTGAGAAAAACAGTTTTCTGCGACACGTCTACGAAACACTGGAAATGAGAGTGGGCATTCGGCTGGCCGATCAGATGTCCAATGAGCAATTGGATGAGTTTGAGCGATATTTTGAAGCCAAAGATGACGCCGGTGCTTTTAAATGGCTGGAAACCAACTTCCCAAATTATAAAGATATAGTCCAAGAAGAATTTGATAAATTAAAAACCGAAATAACCCAAACTGCGCCCCAAATATTAGCAACCAGTCAAAATCAAGCCGCACAGACTCAGACACCCCAGCAGATCAGCGAAACCCCACCTGCAGCGCCAGCCATTTCTGCACCTCCAGTTGAACCGACACTTTCAAACACCAACAATCAATCGACCTTTACAACCACTGAACACCCCATAACACCTGTGTGGCCTCCAACAGATCAAAACGTCGCGCCACCAGCGCCTCAATCCGGCCAGGCTTCTGATGCATTTAATCCAATAACGGCTCCACCACCAGTTGCGCCGGCAAATACTCAGCCGCCCCAACCGCCACCGGTACCTTCAATTTCGACACCGGCACCGGCTTCGCCGACACCTGTGCCACCCGCCCCCGCGTGGTCGCCTCCTGATCCAATGGCAGCTCCAATGCCACCACAACCTCCAGTCGCTCCCAAACCTCCCGGAGCATCACCGACGCTGTCTCCCGAGCCGCCGGTAATTCCTTCTCAACCGTCTTTTCCTGCCGAACAGCCTCCAGCTGGACCCGGCCAACCTTTTTAAGTAAGTTTTAACTCCTGATTTTTTAAGCCTATCAGCCAGGCGGAAGTTGGCATTTCGGTTTTACCGGGTGGAATAAGTGAATCAATTACCAGGCAGCCATTACCACAGTAAATAGATAACTGGTTATTTTTTACATTGATGGTGCCGGGCTGGCCGTTGCCGGCCGCCACATGAGCTTTGGTGACTATGATTTCTTTGCCGGAAAGGGAAGTCCGACTGCGCGGCCAGTCCGCAAAGGCTCTAACCTCGCGCTCTAAGCGCTCGGCTGGTTTGGTCCAGTCCAAATTCCCATCTGATTTCGATATGTGACTATCATAGGTAGCTTTAGATTCATCCTGCTGTTTAGGCACAAGTCTGCCGTCTAGAATTGCCGGCAAATGCTTAATTATTAAATCAGCACCTAATTTAGTCAGCTGGTCGGCTAATTCTTGTTTGGATTCTTGGCCACTCAATTGGCGACTGGCCTGTATAAAAACCGGACCGGCATCCATTTCTTCGGCTAACTGCATGAGGGCCACGCCTGTTTGATTATCACCATCTAAAATGGCACTTTCTATAGGTGTCGATCCACGGTGCAATGGCAGAAGGGAAGGGTGAAGGTTAATAATGCCGCCGGGAAATATTTCTATTAGTGACGTTGGTACCAGTTTGCCATAAGCCACAAGGACAGCAGCTTCGGCACCAAATACCGCCAATTGAGCGCGAGTTTTAACATCATCCAAATTGTTGATCGCCAGCAATGGAATTTTATGCTTTTCAGCTACAACTGCAACTTCCAACTGGCGCGATTGGCGAGACCTGGCCGGCTCGTTTTGGGCTACTACGATGGCAGCAATTTCATAATCGTTGGCAAGCAATGCCTCAAGCACTGGATTACTGGTTTTAACCCCAGTTGCCAATCGTTCGTTACCAAAGAATAGGATTTTTTTCGACATCTTTTTGATAATCCAAGGCTTTCAATTTACCATCGCTTTCCAGATGAAAAAAGGCTTCCGGTTGATCCTTAATATGATCAATAAAAACCAAGCCATTAATATGATCTATTTCGTGCTGTAATACTCGCGCCAAGAAGCCATCGGCGGTTACCCGGAAGACTTTACCATTCAAATCTAAAGCTTTAACTTTAACTTTGGAATGACGATCCACCTTGCCATAAATATCCGGCACACTCAAGCAGCCTTCAAAATCGGATTTAATTTCTCCTTCCAGCTTGGTTATTTCAGGATTAATAAAGACAGTAAAACTGGTGTCATTTTTGTCATCATGATTATTTCGCACAATGATTATCTTGTATAGTCGGTCAATTTGTACAGCCGCCAAAGCCACCCCTACTTCGTGTTCACGGCTCCTATCCCAGTCAATTGTGGCGTCCTGCATGTCGGTAATAATTTGCCTGATTTCATCACTAATAAGGCCTACTCGCCGTGATTTTTGCCTCAAGTGATAATTGGGCAGCGTAATAATGTCATCTTTGGTCATAATCATGATAAGTATACGCGAAGCCTGGAAAGACGTCACCTCCACGGGATTGAGAAAACATAAAACTTTGACTAAACAGATTATTTATGTTACTATTTACACTGATCATAAACATAAATAAAAATATGACCAAATCGCCAGAAACAATTGGCTCACCAAATTTAAGCAACAATCAGGAAATAAAATTTTATGAAATTACAAATGCTCCTGATAGACCGCCGGGCTTTGATTTTAGAAGTTCTCAAGGATCTGTTGAATGTAGTTACGGTTATTACCGCGATACGGGATCGGATTTTGTATTTGAGCCAGAAGTGTTGTCTATAGACGAAGTTGATGCATATGACCAACACCAAAATAAAGGTGTTGGGACGGAGTTAATTGCCAGCGCAATTAAAAAGGGCAGGGAGAAAGGTTTCAATATCGGTCGAAGCGATATCGTAAATCCCTTTATGATTAAATTGTTTGAACGATTACGCATACAGGGCGTCGTTCATGAAATAGCATATATAAGATCCCCGCTAGAGCGGCATCAGCGAATGGATACACACACTGCACTCTCAGCCAATACGCTACATCTTAGTCCGGATGAAGCTGAAACGTTGATAAGAACAACCGATTCTAGGGATGCATCAACCCACGCGATTAATAATCGTAGTGGCACAATTAATTTCTCAAAGCCGGATGAAGGTTATATTGATTGTGTTTTTACTTTTTGAAATAATTTATTAAAGCAGATCTAGGGGGTCGATGTCGTAGGACCAGTTGGCGGGTAGCATATCGATTAATTTAAGCAGTTCAGTCCGCCGGCGACTTTTTACAATTAACTGCCATTGATATTTGTTCTTAATTCGTTCGTAAAATGATGGCGCCGGGCCTTCGACGCGAACTTTGATAGGCAGTTTTTCGATTTCCGATTTCAAATTTTGGGCTGCTTGCTGAGTACTGTTGAGTGTCGCACGCCGGACACTAAGCTTTAATAAGTAACAATACGGAGGGAACAGAAATTGTTGCCGGTTGGCAAGTTCTTGATGATAAAATGTTTGATAATCACCAGCTATGGCAGCTTGGAAAAGAGGGTGTTCAGGGTGATAAGTTTGTATTACAGCACGGCCGGCTACATGACCGCGCCCAATTCTGCCCAATACCTGACTAATTAGTTGAAATGTCCGCTCTTGGGCAGAAAAATCCGGCAAATATAGGCTGGTATCCGCTAATAATATACCTAATGTACTGAGTCGAGGTAAATCCAGCCCCTTGGCCAGTAACTGTGTGCCAACTAAAATATCGATTTTGCCATCGATGATTTTTTGATAATTTTGTTCTAGACGCTCTGAGCGTTTGTTGTCGGCATCATATCGTGCCACATGAGCATTGGGAAATAATCTGTTAACTTCCTCAACAATTGCTTTGGTACCGGCTGATTTGAAAGTAATATCAGGATTACCACAGTTGGGGCAGTTGCTGGGTGAGGGAGTGTGATAAGCACAGCTGTGACAACGCAACTCGTGGCTGTCACCATGATAAGTCAATGGCAGATCAGAATTTGGACAAAGTGCCTGCCAGCCACAATTGGAGCACATTACCATGCGGGCGGTGCCGCGGCGGTTTAAGTAAAGCAAGCTTTGATCACCACGACTTAAAGCACTATCTATAAATTTAATTAAGGCCTGGCTGAAGTGTGGCGAGCGATTAAATAAATCGAGATCTTTGCGGTCCGCCATTATAATTTCGGTGGCGACTGATAATTCCGGTCGCGCCAGGCGGGTCAAGGTAATGATTGGTTTTTGTTTTTGCTCGGCTAGGAAATAATCACTAATTGAAGGTGTGGCTGAGCCGAGTAATAGATTGGCGCGGGTAATTTGAGCCAGATAGGCGGCCACTCGTCCAGTCTGATACTGTGGCGCTTGCTCCTGTTTGTAGGCAGTTTCATGCGATTCGTCTAAGACGATTAATCCCAATCTGGCTACCGGGGAGTAAAGCGCCGAGCGCGGACCGATTATTATAACCGGCCAATTGGAGCGGCTGGCTTTCAACCAAGCTTCCGCGCGCTCGGACGGTGCCAGTTGAGAGTGACTGACTATTACGCGGTTGCCAAAAACAACCCTAAAATTTTCAGCCAACTGGGTTGTCAAGCTTATTTCTGGTGTAAGTATGATGGCTGATTTGCCCGACTTAATAGCCCGTGCTGTCATTTCAATATATATACGGGTTTTGCCGCTGCCGGTTTTACCGTGGATCAAATAGCTATCCGTTTTAGTCATTGCTTGAAGTGCGGCTAGCTGCTCGACGGTCAAAGCCGGTAGAGGGCTGAGATCCGGTTGCGATGGCTCACGCGGAGGTTCCATAACCAGGCTTTTTTCGGAAAAGCTGGTTGGCAGGAACTGCTGTGTTATGACGCCCAGTGACGCCGGATAGTAACTTTGAAGCCATTTGGCAAGTCTAAGTAAATGAGCTGGAAGTGGTGGCAGCGGCAAAACCTGATCAATCGGTTTGGTGCGAAAACGCGGTTCGGTGGTCGGACCGCTAACAAAACCTAAGACCATTTGTTTTTGTAATTCAACAGAGACAATAGCACCGGTAACTAAGCGTTTTGGACTGGCATAAGTCAGTGGCTCATTATTATGATAACGAGCACTGCGTACCCATACCGAATAGTAATTCATTCTTCTAGTATATGTCAGCCAACAATTATAAAATTCATGAATTTTAGGCCTTGCCAAGATTTAAGTAGCAGACTATACTACAAATTAACGTTGTTTGGATAACAATAGAGAGACGCAGGGAAATAACTATGTTAGATGTATTCATTACCTCCAGAGTGCGACGTAAAATCATTGTGATTTACGCCAAATACCCGGATTTCAAAACACATGTTCGTGGTCTAGCGAAGTTAATTAAGGAAGATGCTGGAAATATTCAGCGTGAACTTAAGCGTTTAGAGAAAGCCGGCTTTTTGACCAGCGAACGCCAAGGTAATACCAAAGTATATTCTACAAATAAGCAATTTCCGATCTTCCGCGAGCTCCAAAGCATCGTGTTAAAGTCACAACGATCTACACAGCAAAGACGCGTTACAGGTTAACCATAAATTTGAAATTAAACGACTCTTGCAAATCTAACCCCTGTTCTGTACAATAAACCGCTGATGATACAAGTAACCCGCAAAGATTCCAAAGAATCAACCGAGAACTTACTACGCCGATTCAACCGCAAGGTGCAGCAATCCGGTGCTGTGGCGGTGGCCAAGCAGAATCAGTTTTTTCAAAAAGACACAAGTAAAGTTGAGCGCCGTCGAAAAGCCATCATTCGTCAGCAGCGCAAAGTAGCAAAATTCAAGAAAATCAAACTCGGACTGAGATAGAGTAAATGCTGGAACAAACGATTGAGCAGGACCTCAAAGCGGCCTTGTTGTCCGGTGACAGTTTAAAATCAGAAACTTTAAGAGGTTTGAAAGCTACGCTATTGAATGTCAAAATTGCTGATGGAAAACGCGAATCGGGATTAAGTGATGAAGAAATTTTTGTCCATCTTGGCAAACAATCAAAGCAGCGCCAGGAGAGTGCCGATTTATACCAACAAGGTGGCGATCAGGCTCGGGCTGATAAAGAATTATCGGAGAAAGCAATTATTGACGAATATTTGCCTGAACAGATAAGCGAAGACGAATTAAGTAAACTTATTGACCAAGCAATTATTGACACCGGCGTTCACGAAATAAGTGCCATGGGTAATGTAATCGGCCAGGTTAAACAGCAGGCTGGAGCCTCGGCAGATGGTGCCATAATAGCTAGAATGGTAAAGGAAAAATTAAAATGATACTGCTAATGGGAATAGCTGGTTCAGGCAAGGGCACTCAAGGCAAAATGCTGGCCGACACTCGCGGATTTCATTTAGTTTCCATGGGCGACGTAATCAGAATGTATGTGACCGGAAAGCAGCGTGAGCGAATGCTTCAGGGTGACTTACTAGATGACCAAGAAATAATTACAATCGTGGACAAGGTTTTAGCTTTGCTGCCGGAAGGCGAAGAAGTTGTACTTGATGGATTCCCCAGAACCATTACACAAGCGCAGTGGCTAATTGATCAAGCTAAAGCTGGTCGGTTTAAAGTAGATAAAGCTTTTCATTTAGTTGTACCACGAGAAGTTGTCAAAGATAGATTGGTCAACCGCGGACGCATAGATGACACCGAAAACGCCATTGAAGCCCGTTTCGATCAATATGATAAATCCACAATGCCACTCTTGTCATGGTTATCAGAGCATGGAGTCAAAGTTGTAAATGTAAACGCCAAACGATCGGTTAGAGAAGTTAATAAAGACCTGGTTAATTATTTAGAAGCTGATTAAATTAAAATGATCACTCGTGTAAAAACCGCCAGTGAGCTCCGGGCCATGCGCACCAGCGGTAAAATTTTAGCTACCATATTGGATCAACTCCAGAATCAAGTAAAACCCGGGATGTCCTCCAAACAATTAGCCGAAGAAGCGGCCAGTGAACTTAAAAAACTAGGCGGCCAACCGGCATTTCTCGGATATCAAGGATTCCCGGATGTGATTTGCGTTTCTATCAATAATGAAATCGTACATGGCATACCAAAAGTTAATAAAATTATTAATGAAGGTGATATAGTCAGCCTTGATTTTGGCGTTACCTACAAAGGTATGATTACCGACTCAGCTGTCAGTCTAATAGTTGGTAAACCTAAGAGTCAGACGCACATCGATTTAGTTAGCCGTACCAAAAAAGCCCTCGAAATCGGTATTGGCCAATTGCACGATCAAGTTAGAACCGGAGATGTCGGATCAGCCATCGAAGATTATTTAAATAAATATAAATACGGCATTGTACGAGACTTGGTCGGCCACGGTACCGGTCACTATGTACATGAAGATCCAAATATTCCGAATTATGGGCGGCCGAATACCGGACCTTGGCTTCAAAAAGGCATGACAGTTGCGATCGAACCAATGGTAACTTTGGGTAGTGAACGAATTATAATCTCGGATGACGGTTGGACGATACTAACGGCTGATGGATCATGGGCGGCACATTTTGAACATACCGTACTAATATCTAAAGACGGTGCCGAAATCCTTACTACAACGTAAAATCTATTTTTAGCAATCAGAGGTCAATTTGCTCTGTATGAAGCAATAGCGCTATACTGATGGCCAAATGAACGGCTCAAACCAACAACATTTTATCGGACTGGACATCGGCACTAGCGCGGTACGTTGTGTTGTTGGTACTTTTGACCCTAACGGCAGTAATATGCCTTCGGTAATTGGACACGGTCAGGCTCACAATCAGGGTATGCGCCGCGGTGCAGTAGTACATATTGATGAAGTAGCTGATGCCATAGTACATGCTATTACGGAAGCCGAACGCATATCCGGAATGTCCATCAAACAGGCAACTGTAAATGTTAATGGCTCGCACGTTGGCGGTATAAATTCTGAGGGTGTTATCGCTATAAGTTCACCAAATCGTGAAATCACTCCCGAAGACCGATCGCGAGTGGAAGAAGCGGCCACCATCGTTAGCTTGCCTGCCAATCGTGAAATAGTGCAATTTTTTGCCAAAAATTATAGCTTGGACGGTCAGCGCAATATCAAAGATCCGGTTGGGATGCATGGCGTACGTCTGGAAGTAGACGCTCACATAGTCACAGCCTCATCGCCGAATCTACGCAACTTGGATATGGCCCTCGAAAAAGCTGAAATTCAGCCGACTCATCATACTGTATCAGGCTTGGCAGCTGCTGAAGCGGTAATGACCCGGCAGCAAAAAGAAGCCGGCACGGTACTACTTGACATCGGTGCCGGCACCACCAATCTGATAATTTTCGAAGATGGTGAAGTTCAACATGTAGCTGTGTTACCAATTGGCGGACAACACATTACAAATGATTTGGCGATTGGGTTAAAAACTGACTTGGATATCGCTGAATCGGTAAAAATAAATCACGCCAATCTTAAACACATGGACAAAAAGAACACTGTCAGTGTCAAAGTTGGAGATAAGAGCCATAATTTTGATCTGGATGACATTAACATGATTACGGAGGCCAGAACTGAGGAATTAATGGAATTTGTCGACAAAGAACTCCATAAAATTAAACGTTCACGTAAACTGCCCGGTGGCGTTATTTTGACCGGCGGTACAGCCAAATTACCGGGAATCGATGAATTAGCCAAAGAAAAACTGCAATTGCCGGCGCGACTTGGAAAATTGCATAATGTCGGCGGCTTGGTGGATACCGTGGAGGATAAAAGCTTTGTGACTGTCGTTGGCTTAATGTTGCTTGATATGCTTTTACTACCAAACTTACCGCCCGGTGCTGGTGGCGGAGGCAAGCAGGCCAGGGCATTTTTAGAAAGTGTCTTTGGACGATTTCGTCAGTAGTTTAAATTCATACGAACACAAAAATAAGCAATTTTGTTAAGCACGGATTGTATGCAAAATAATCCGCATACATTAATCTGAGCTATTTCATTTAGCTCGTAGTTATATATTTTAAACCGGATAAATTTGTTGAACTTTAAGAGGCGCTAGCGTATACTACCGGATATATTAGATAGTTTTTGGGATTGGAGATAAGAAACATGCCGCAAGTCGTGGAACCAGCCATCGAGACATTTGCTCAGATAAAAGTTATTGGCGTCGGTGGTGCCGGCGGAGCTGCGATTAACCGAATGGTGGACGCGGGAATTGAAAATGTTGAATTTATAGCCGTGAATACCGACGCCCAAGCTCTACACCACTCCAAAGCTCATCAAAAAATACACATCGGCAAAGATGCCACTAGAGGTTTGGGGGCCGGCGCCGATCCGGCAATAGGCGAGAAAGCTGCGCAGGAGTCAAGCGATGAAATCCGTAAGTCGATTGAGGGCGCAGATATGGTTTTCGTAACAATCGGCGCCGGCGGCGGCACCGGCAGTGGCGGCGGCCATATAGTGGCTGAAATAGCCACTGCAATGGGAGTTTTGGTTGTCGGATTCGCTACCAAACCATTTGCTTTTGAAGGTGAAAAACGTCGGCGAAATGCCGAATTGGCAATTGACAAATTACGGGACGCAGTGGACACCTTAATTATTATTCCAAATGATCGCTTGCTGCAGACTATCGACCGGGAAACCCCGCTAACCGAAGCTTTCAAAGTAGCAGATGACGTATTGCGCCAGGGAGTGCAAGGCATTTCAGATTTAATTACAGTTCACGGTCTAATAAACTTGGATTTCGCTGATGTCAAAACAGTCATGAGCAAAGCCGGTTCAGCCTTGATGGGTATCGGCCGCGCTAGTGGTGAAAACAGGGCCGTTACGGCTGCTCAGCAAGCCATTGATTCTCCATTATTAGAAGTTTCCATTGATGGCGCTCGCGGTATTCTATTTAATGTTATAGGTGGTAATGATCTGGCAATGCATGAGATTAATACTGCGGCAGAAGCCATTACTACTGCGGCCGATCCCGATGCCAACATTATTTTCGGCGCTACTATTAATCCGGAGTTGGATGGCGAAATTATAATTACTGTTGTAGCGACCGGTTTTGATGCTTCATATTTTGCCAAACGTGAGAACTCCAAATCATCCACATTACGCGGAGGTGCTAGGTCGTCGTCCGATAGCTCTGTTTTGAGCGGATTAAGTAGCGGCAGCGTTAGATCGGAAGAGAAGACCTTATCGGAAATTGATATGGATCTGGACGACGATAACAAAGAATTGCACGAAGATTTTACCAACGATTCGCCAATGTCTAATATTTGGTCAATTCATGATGAGGAGACCAAAAACAAAGACAATGCTTCCAAAGAAGAATCCGATAAGTCAAAAAAAGCTGATAATCAGTCAGACGATAAGTCGGATTTAGATGGTGGGTTGGTAAACAGCGAGCTGGAAGATGAACTGGATAAACCATCATTTCTACGCCGCCTGGGTCGTCGGCGCAAGGACGATAAATCTCATAAAATAGACGACAACGATAGTTAAATCGCGGCAAATTTCGACTGTCAAAATACTAATTTTATCTATACAGTTCGTATTAAATAATACAGCGATAAAATGCTTGCAAAGCGCTACAGCTAGGGCTATATTAGAAGAACGCAGCACTATATGTGGAAAAACCAAAATCATATATAGCCAATCAATGCTGAGCACATTTAATGGTAAGCAAGAGTCATTAAGCTGCTGAAGCGGCTTAATGACTCTTAAATAAGGAGGCAGCATGAAATGCACCCAATGCCAGAGCGATGATATCAAAGTCATCGAATCACGTGATGTGGCAGAGGGCCAAGCTATTCGCCGCCGCCGCATGTGCAATAGTTGTGGCTATCGTTTCACGACCTATGAGCGCCTGGAACGTCCGCAGTTAATCGTTGTAAAAAATGACGGTAAACGGGAGTTGTTCAATCGGGCCAAACTTCTCGCCGGGTTATACAGAGCTTGCGAGAAGACACCGGTCACTAGCCTGGAAATCGAAAGACTGGTCAACGCCATAGAACAGGAATTGTACGCTTGCGGCGATCAGGAAGTGCGTTCCACTCGCATTGGCGAACTGGTGATGGACCATTTAGCTAGGCTCAACGAGGTTGCCTATGTGCGTTTTGCCAGTGTCTACCGACGCTTTAAGGATATCGCCAGCTTTGAGCAGGAGCTATCCATAGTAAAGCAAGGCAAACATATAGCGGCCTAACCAAAACAACAAATAAATAAAACATTAATTCGGTCTGCAGCTGAATAACAATCAGCTTCGAGAGACAAAGGCCGGTTAAAGAAAAGAGGGAAAACCAGCTATGGGACAGACAACTAGCTTAGGGGTAGCACGGCTTTTTACCCCTCAAAAAACTAAAGCCTATGACCAACTAAAGTGGGTCAAAAGGGATTCATTAATTAAAAATCCGTCAACTGAAACCCCAGTCTTTGAGCAAAAGGGAGTGGCGTTTCCTGAGGGCTGGTCTCTGAATGCCATAAATATTGTGGCTCAAAAATATTTTACCGGTACTCCGGGTTCTAAGGGCCGGGAGAGTTCTTTACAGCACCTTATTGACAGAGTGGTGGACACCGTCACCCGTCAGGGTTTGCAGGAGAGTTATTTTAATAATGAAACTGAAGCTGAAGATTTTCGTGAAGAATTAAAGTACATTCTGGCTACGCAGCGAGCAGCCTTCAATAGTCCGGTGTGGTTTAACATTGGAGCTCCAGAGCGGGCTCAACAAGCCAGTGCCTGTTTTATTTTAGGAATTGATGACACTATGCCAGCGATACTTAACTGGTATGTTGAAGAAGGTATGATTTTCAAAGGTGGGTCCGGTTCGGGTATCAATCTTAGCCCGATTCGATCATCTGTCGAACGTCTGGGCAAAAGCGCCGGCACTGCCAGCGGTCCACTAAGCTTTATGCGCGGTGCGGATGCCAGCGCCGGCGCTATTAAGAGCGGCGGTAAAACACGCCGCGCGGCTAAAATGGTTATTCTTAATGTTGATCACCCAGACGTTTTAGACTTTATTTGGTGCAAAGCTATCGAAGAACGCAAAGCCCGTGATCTTCAGACACTGGGTTGGGACATGAGCTTAGACGGCAAAGATTCATTCAGTGTTCAATATCAAAACGCCAACAACTCGGTCCGAGTGACAGATGATTTCATGCAGGCAGTAGAAAACGATGATGACTGGCAGCTGAGGGCGGTAACTAGTGGTAAACCTATTAAAACCATTAAGGCTAGGGAACTTTTCAGACAATTTGCGGAAGCTGCCTGGGAATGTGCCGATCCTGGAATGCAGTTTGATTCGACCATCAACCGCTGGCACACCACTCCGCTGGCCGGTCGGATAAACGGTTCAAACCCGTGTAGTGAATACATGCATTTGGATAATTCAGCTTGTAACTTAGCCAGCCTGAATTTACTAAAATTTCTTCGTGAAGACAATACTTTCGATATTAAAGCCTTCATTCACACCGTTGAGTTAATCTTTACAGCTCAGGAAATTCTAGTTGGGTACAGTGAATACCCGACCAAATCAATCACCAAAAATGCCAAAGCTTATCGTGAGCTAGGCATCGGCTACGCCAATCTTGGCGCACTGCTTATGGCCCTTGGATTACCCTATGATTCAGACGAAGGTCGGGCAATGGCAGCAGCTATCACTGCGCTGCTGACCGGTCAGTCATACGCCACCAGTGCCAAACTCGCTAATCGAGTTGGACCATTCTCTGGTTTCGCCAAGGACCGGGATGGCATGCTCAATGTTTTACGCATGCACCGGGCTGAAGTATCCAAAATTGATGCCTCTCTAGTGCCTGAAGAGCTGCTAAGTGCGGCTGCCAGCGCTTGGGATGAAGCAGTAGAATTAGGCGAACTTTACGGTGTTCGCAACAGCCAGGCCAGTGTATTAGCGCCAACCGGAACTATTGGATTGATGATGGACTGTGACACCACCGGCATTGAACCTGATCTAGGGCTTGTTAAAGTCAAAAAACTGGTCGGTGGCGGTACCATGAGTATTGTTAATCAGACAGTACCACGGGCATTGCGGGCTCTGGGTTACAATAAGCCGCAAATCGATACCATCGTGGCTTATATTGACGATGAGAAAACTATTCTCGGCGCACCTGACCTCAAAAAAGAACACGAGGCGGTATTCGCTTGTAGTATGGGTGACAACGCAATTCACTATAGCGGACACGTCAAGATGATGGCTTCAGTACAGCCTTTCCTGAGCGGAGCTATCAGCAAAACAGTTAATATGCCTGAAGATGTAAGTGTGGAAGACGTCGAACAAATACACCTCGATGCCTGGAAACAAGGACTTAAAGCTGTAGCTATTTACCGTGATAATTGCAAGGTTGCTCAACCACTTAGCATGGCCAAAAAGACGGTTGTCACCGATTCACCTGCAGATGCAACAACCATTTCCTCGCTATCTGCCACTGTTCCGTCGGTAGCCGCCGAAGCCGTTAATGACCGGTTCGTAGTCAAAGGTACCATTCGACGCGAAATGCCCAGAGAGCGCAATGCCAAGACCATTGCCTTTAAGGTAGCCGGTAGCAAAGGATACATGACAATCGGTGAATTCGAAGACGGCACTCCCGGCGAAGTATTCATTAAGATTGCCAAGCAAGGATCTACGCTGGCTGGTATCATGGACTCTCTAGCGGTTTCCGTTAGTTATGGTTTGCAATATGGTGTTCCGCTTAAAAGCTATGTACACGGACTGACCAGTATGTCATTTGCGCCGGCTGGAATCACTGACGATCCGGATATCCGAACAGCTTCCAGCCTGGTAGATTACGTCTTCCGGCGACTGGCCAAAACCTACCTTAGTTTCGACGATCTGTTGGAGTTGGGTATGGTCTCTATTGACGATATGCCAGACCAGGGTCAGACTAGCCTATTGCCGGCGGTTGCGGCAGAGCCAGAACAGCTTCAGGTAGTAGCTGTTGCGCCAGGACTACCCATAACCGTCGAACCTGTGGTTAGCAACATTGTGTCTGAACCCGAACCGGTGCCAAGTTTCTCACCACCGATTAATGAAGCTCCGGCCATTCCCACCGATGAGGCAAAAACGCTTGTTGGGGACTCCAGTGCACCGATTTGTTACAACTGCGGCAACCAAACCCAACGTTCCGGCAGCTGCTATGTTTGTACTTCTTGCGGCTCGACCACCGGCTGCAGCTGAGCTTAAAAGGCAAAAATTACTAGGGCTGAGTTTCCATAATAGGTTTAAATTCAGGGTCCACAAAATTAGGTCGCGCTGGCACTTCGCCAGCATAAGATATTCCTTGAGCGCAAACAGCGGATAGGAAAGCCTGAAGCTCTTCTTCCACCTCATTAATTTGCCGGCATTCGAAAACCGTGCCATTAAAACCCATACTACTTTTTTCTACTTTTAATTCTTCACTCATAATCTCCTCCAATTTAAAAATCAGGCCCTTTGTTGAAGCCTGATTTTGATTGCTGGGTTGTGCTGAACCGCGTACGGATAAAGTCGCGGGTTTAGGCTTCAACCATGGTGAAGCACAACCCATTAAGGGCGAGGAGAAGTTGCAATTTGTGCTTCATAATTACTGCCATACAAGTTAATTTATAGCATATTACGGCCTCAGTTTTCAAGCAATAACCCAAGAAGGTAATCCTAACCAGTGTGGTAAAATTGAACCAATGAAAGTAATGATTTTGTACCGTCCAAATTCCGAGCATGCCCGCATCATAGAAGAATTTGTCCGCGATTATCAATCCCGTCATCAGCCTGAACATTTGGAATTACTGAATATTGATACCCGGGAAGGCAGTGCCACGGCTACACTTTATGATATTGTGCAGTACCCGGCTATTTTAGTAGTTCAGTCAGATGGAAATGTCCAGAAGATATGGCAAGGCGATAGTCTACCCCTAATGGAAGAGGTGGCAGTCTACGCCGAAGCCTAGTTTTCGACGTGAGTAGCCGGTGTTATAATTTCAAACAGATAGACTTAATGTAATTATAGAGGTTGAGGAGTTTGTACGCTGACTTATCATGGCTGATAATATCAAAAAACATTTTCTGGCGGAGATTGAAGAGCAGTTGCTAAAACAATGGGCGGAGCAGGATACTTTTGGCCAAAGCTTGAAACAGCGGACCAAAAGCCCAGTCTACAGCTTTTATGACGGACCGCCTTTCGCCAATGGCACGCCGCATTACGGGCATCTGTTACAGACCACTATCAAAGATACAGTTACACGATACAAAACTATGCGCGGTTACAATGTGCCACGGCGCATTGGTTGGGACACACACGGCCTGCCAGTCGAATATGCCGTCGAAAAAGAGCACGGATTTCGCGGAAAACAGGACATTCTAAAATATGGAATTGATAAATTTAATGCCGAGTGTCGGGCATCGGTTTACAAGTATAAGGATATTTGGGAAGCCATGTTTATACGTGTTGGTCGTTGGGCGGACTATAGCAAAACATATTCTACACTTGATGAAGACTATATTGAAAGCGTCTGGTCGGTATTTAAAACTATCTTTGACAAAGGACTTGTCTATAAAGATTTTCGTAGTTCGCCATATTGCCCGCGCTGCGCCACACCACTGAGCAATTTTGAGCTAAATCAGGGTTACCAGGATAATATTTCGGACCCCAGCGTGTATGTAAAGTTCAAATTAACAGATGAAGATGCCTATCTTTTGGGCTGGACCACCACTCCCTGGAGTTTGCCCGGAAATGCTGCAATTGCCGTTAACCCAGAAGCTAGATACGTTTATGTCAAAGTTAAAGATGATAATGGTCGGGATGAAGTGTTGATTTTAGCTCGGGACCGCTTAGAATCACTAAGCCTGAACGATTACCATATCATGAAGGAATTGACCGGTCAGCAGTTGGTCGGCCGCAACTACGAACCATTATTTAAGCTTAAAAACCTTAAACACTATGAAAATCGGTCCAACCTCTACCGAGTTTGGCCGGCTGGATTCGTCAGTATTCAAGATGGATCGGGAATCCTGCATGTCGCTCCGGCCTTTGGCGAAGATGACTTATTACTTGGCAAAGACAATGATTTACCGGTAATACTTAGTATTGATGAAAACGGCAAAGTCAAAACAGACTTAGGTTTACCGTCGAATATTGCCGGCAAATTCTTCAAATCTGCCGATGAGCCGATTATCGCCTTTTTGACGCACCAGGAACTAATTTATTCAGCTGAAACCATTAAGCACACTTATCCGTTTTGCTGGCGCTGTGACACCCCATTGCTTTACTACGCGACTGACTCATGGTTAGTTCGAGTAACGGAGATAAAGCAGCAGCTTATTGGCAATAATGAAGATATAAATTGGGTGCCCAAACATATTCAGACCGGACGATTCGGAAAATGGCTGGAAAACGCTAGGGATTGGGCCATCAGCCGCAACCGATTCTGGGGTGCGCCGTTGCCAATTTGGGTAACAGACGATGGTGAAGTAACGGTAATTGGCAGTCTGGACCAGTTGCGTAAGCGGGCGGTCAAGCCGTCGCTAATTAAGGATTTACACCGGCCCTATATTGACGAAGTGGACATCAAAACAGACTCTGGCAAGATCGCCCGGCGCATCCCGGAAGTCTTCGATGTCTGGTTTGAAAGTGGCGCCATGCCTTACGCCCAGGACCATTATCCGTTTGAAAACAAACAGAGCTGGGAAGAACGCTTTCCGGCGGACTTCATAGCTGAAGCCATCGATCAGACTCGCGGCTGGTTTTACACACTACACGTTTTAGCCTCGGCGTTATTTGATAAACCGGCTTTTAAAAATGTCATCAGCAGTGGCTGGATCGTGGCGGCTGATGGTGAGAAGTTGTCTAAACGCCGTAAAAATTACGCCCCAATGGATGAAATATTTGATCAATTTGGTGTCGATAGCTTGAGATATTTCATGTGTACCAGCCCATTAGTTAACGGCGAAGATACCCGTTTCAGCACCGATTTTCTGCGAGACGTCCAACGCAAGATTTTCATGACCCTGCACAGCACTTTTAATTTTTACCTGCTCTATGCTGACATTGACAATTTTCAGCCGTCAGAAGGCTTGAGTGAGCCTCACAGCGATAATATTTTAGATCAATGGATGCTGGCCCGTCTTAATGAGGCTATTGACCATGTCACTGCCGCCTTGGAGGAGTATCGTTTGGATCGGGCCACCAGGCCTTTAAGTGATCTGATTGACGATCTTTCCAATTGGTACGTCCGACGAAGCCGGCGCCGATTTTGGAAAAGCCAAAATGACAATGATAAAAAAGCCGCCTATGAAACCCTACGCTTTACGCTGTTACGTATCTGCCAATTGATGGCACCGGTGGCTCCGTTTTTACCGGATTATATCTGGCAAAATTTAACCAAAGATTCCAAATTACCTGAATCTGTACATCTTAGCAACTGGCCAGAAGCCGGCCAAGTCGATAAGAAATTGATATTGGAAATGGCCTACATCAGGGCAATCATTAACGAAGGCTTAAGCCAGCGTGCGGCCGCCGGAATCAAAGTCCGCCAACCTCTAGCCAAACTCAGCTTTGGCATAGATAACACACGCAGCCAGAATTACCAGGCTTATACTGACATAATTAAGAATGAAATGAATGTCAAAGCGGTGGAATATCATGATTTGGATAAAACTTACAAAGAACGCATGGCTAAGCCGATGGACCAGAGCGCCGCAATTGCCATTTCCCAGCCTTTGGAGGTTAAGCTTGACACCAAATTAACAGATGAGTTGAAGCGCGAAGGATTAATGCGTGAAATTATCAGGCGGGTTCAAGAAGCCCGCAAGCAGGCTGGATTAGAAGTGGATGACCGAATCGATTTATCATTGCAATCTGATAATAAAGATATTCAAGCAATTCTCAAAAACAACGATTTAACAGAGACAATTTACCAGGAAACGTTAGCTATTGCTGCTGACAATCATTCGTCGGCAATTGAAGCATTTTCAACCAGCGTAAAAATAGATGGCCATGAAATTAATATTAAATTAAATAAAACCCGAATTTGATTGTACTTTACAGAGGCGACTATGTCTGATAAACTCCGCTAATAACTTATTAGTCATAAAGAGAGATCGTTCCTGGAAGTGACCATGAAAAAAGCAGTAATACAAACCGGTGGCAAACAATACATTGTTCAAGAAGGCGAGACTTTTGAAGTTGAATTAATCAAATCTTCAGGTCAGAAAATTGACTTCGAACCGTTGTTAATTGTAGATGGTTCAAACGTTCAAGTGGGCGCCCCAATACTCACCAAAAACAAAGTCTCCACCGAAGTTATCGAAGCAGATAAGCCGGCTGAGAAAGTGACTGCCATAAGATACAAAGCCAAGAAGCGGGTTCGCAAAGTTCGGGGTCACAGGCAGCACCATACCGTACTAAAAGTTACCAAAATCGTCTAATAACATAAGCATTTCACTGTGGAAAACTTTTAATGTATTTTTATATTGTTATTAACGTTACAACATAGATTTTTACTGTTATCAAGTATAAGAACTGGAAAAAGCGACATTTTATAGATTAAATAACCACAATTGTTAGAATAAATACAACATAAAATTATTAAAAATAGATTATTTGAATAAAATTAACTGCATATTAAATTTATTCAAAAAAGGCTTGCAGACCTCTGTTACTCGGGCCATACTAGGTGCATAGGACTGGCCTTTAGATTTGAGAGACTGGTCCTAACCAACAAACATTGGTTAAAACTAAACAAAAAGTCAAACGGATCTTATGGAGGTCAAAAACCTCCATAAGATCCCATAAATTAGCTTTCGTTTGTGGTTAGGTAACAATACAAAAACAATAAAATGCTAAAAATTCGACTTCACGTCATATTTGATAACCATATTAGACCTTACATTGGTATTATTCAGTTTGATAATCGATTATTTACTGGTGTAACTTCAATTTACCAATGAAAAGGTCATTATTAGTTGTAAGAGCGCATCGTAAAATAAGTAAAAGTCAAGATGATCGATTATTAAAACGCTTATCACTTAAAGAGCGACGCCAACAAGAAGCCATGAGACGGCAAATTATGCTCGATCCGCTCTTCAAAACTATATAGTCATAATAATTTGGATGAATTATATATATAGACTACCGACATGCTAATGAATACATTTATGGAAGGCCATCTAATAACTAATACTATACGGCTAGCCATTCATGGCTATTAGTCTACATAACCTCAACTGTTATACTAGTCAAATAGAAAGCGAGAATTGTTAAGTGTCCCAGAGGAAAATCGCAGTCGTAAACCAAAAAGGTGGAGTAGGCAAAACCACTACAGCTATAAATGTAGCCGCCAGACTGGCTAAAGATGGTTCTAAAGTGTTGCTAGTTGATTTGGACCCGCAGGGGAATGCCAGTAGTGGCATAGGTTTGGCCAAATCAGATACCAAGCTAACTACTTATGAACTTATTGAAGGAAGCATAACATTAGAGCAAGCTGCTCAAAAAACGCACGTCGCACAATTATTTACAATTGTCGCAAATACCGATTTGGCCGGTGCAGAAGTAGAACTTGTGGGTAAAGATCGTAGGGAATATGCACTGGCAGACGTTTTGCAGGGAGCAAGTTCCTATAATTACGTGATCATCGACTGTCCGCCATCGCTGGGGTTATTGACTATTAATGGATTAACCGCCGCTAGCGAAGTTTTGATACCAGTGCAGGCTGAATATTATGCTTTAGAAGGATTAAGTCAGTTACTGAATACCATTCAGGCGGTGCGTTCCAGTACCAATCCGGGATTAGAATTGTTGGGAATTGTACTAACGATGTTTGATAAGCGTAATTCGCTTAGTGACCAGGTGTTGGCAGAAGTTAAGAATTACTTCGGTGATAAGCTTTTTTCAACAATTATTCCGCGAAATGTAAGACTAGCTGAAGCGCCCAGCTTTGGCCGAACAATATATGAACATGATCGCTGGAGTAAGGGCGCTAGGGCTTACAAATCATTAACTAAAGAAATTGCCGCTCAACACAATTAGCTATTAAAATCTTTATCAGAATAGTTTAAAAATACGAGCCAGTTCCTGGTCATTTTCAAATCCGATTTCCAGTTTGCCGCCCTTGGCGGTGCGACGAATAGAAACCGGGGTATTGAGTTTTTTGCTGAGCGCTTTGGTGGCGGTTGTTTCAGTTTCACTTCGGGCGTGAGCTTGTTTGACGTGTTTGACACCTTGTTTGACGCTAACTACAAATCGTTCAGTTTGCCTCACGCTCCAGCCTTGTGATTTAATGGTTTCTAACAGATAAGCCTGACGCTTTGGATCGGACTTCAGTGCCAGTATTGCCCGGGCATGTCCTTCGGTGATTTGCTGCTTATTTAAGGCCTCGAGAGCTGCCTTAGGTAGTCCTAGTAAACGCACGATGTTGTTAACCGTCGAATTAGCTTTACCCAGGCGTTCGGCGATATCATCATAAGACATTGAAAACTGTTCATGAAGTCGTTCAATGCTGATGGCTTGCTCAATAGGGCTAAGATCGACGCGCTGCACATTTTCAATCAATGCTAATTCCAGCTGTTCTAACTCCTGGCGTTTGCGTATGATAGCGGGTACCGTTTCTAAACCGGCAATTGAGGCCGCCCGCCATCGACGTTCCCCGGCAATTATGTTATATTTGCCATTTTCTATTGGTGTGGCAACCAATGGCTGTATTATGCCGTGGCGCTTTATCGAATCGGCTAACTGGGACAGGGCAGTTTCATCAAAATGTTTGCGTGGTTGATAAGGATTTGGTTGCAAATCGGTAATTCTTATTTTTTCAATCCGGTCTTCGCTACCTAGCAGCAAAGTTTTATCAAAATCATCCGATATTAAGGCTCCGAAACCACGTCCCAAGCCGCGTTTTGGTGTTTGGCTCATAAACCAACTATAGCATATTAAAAAGTTTTGGCCTGTTCGATCGGGAAGACCCGCAAGACTAATTTACCAATAATTTGATCAGCCTTAATAGGTCCAAAAGCCCGAGAATCCAGCGAGTCACCACGATTGTCGCCGGATACAAAAATCTGATTTGGCCCGACGGTTACATCTACGTTACCGGGTGTATAAGGAATGGCTGGTCCATAGGGTAGTGTTTTGTCAGGCTTGAATCCTTTGGGGTGCTGTTTATTATATATAGTGTAGATGCCGTTATTGAGTACTAAATGATCACCTGGCAGACCGATTACCCTTTTGATTAATTGCTTGCTGTCTTGCTGTTCGAATTGACTTAACCCGGTTTCCGTAAACACAATGATGTCGCCACGTTTGGGAACATAGGAGTGGTGAGTGATTTTGGCCCAGCTACGCGGTACTTTCCAGATAATTAATTTATCCGAATTTTGTAAGGTATTTTGCATGCTTGGGCCGTCGACTTGATAAGATCTAAATACAAAGCCAATAATAAATAAGGCCACTAACAGTGCAATAATCAAAATGCCGACGGTTGATATAAATTCGCGCCGAGCAGAGCTACCGTACTGTCCTTCGGGCTCCAAATCAGGGGTCATAATAGGCGGAGCCGAATAATTTGTGTCACTCATACAAGCACTAACTATAGCATAAAAAAAGGGTTTACTCGCAAGCGTTAGAGGTTTATACTAAAAATGACGAACAGAGATGGAACCGTCAAAATACAAACGGCTTGACATAAAAACACAAAGCCAAACAACAAATTTACACCTTGGAAGCTCCCCAATTGTGCCAAAGGCTTTGCCAGTGCACCCTCGTCCAGTCACAATGGCCAGGCCAATCAGGCGACCTATTGATGGAATAACTTCTCTGAGAAGTCAGGGTACAGTCGATGTTTCTAGATTTAGGGCGGGTGACACGTTAACCCTGAAACCAAATACACCTGCTTCTTTGCCGCAATTATCAATTCAAGCAACTCGAACTACTGTCAATCAGGCTAGTCCAACTGCCGTGCGGCCGATGACTCTGCCGTCTTTAGCTGTGGCGGCCGCTACCGAGTCCGAGCCACTGACTCACCCCGTCAGTAATGCCCAGCTGCAAGCCAGGCGTTTGCCAATGGATATGGATCTGCCAGGTCAAGTCAGTCCGAAGCGATTCGGATTGGTTCGACGGATGAAAAAGCATGGCTGGAAGCCGGCGCTAGCCGTCGGTTTGGTGATAATAATGACACTAGGCGGTTTGGTTGTCTCGCAAAGCTATCTGAAACTGCATAAAGTTTTCAAGGGTAGCGCCGGCACAGCCGCGGCACTCAAAGCTAATGTGGACCCCAATTTATTGAAGGGTGAGGGTAGCGGACGTGTCAACATACTACTAATGGGACGCGGCGGCGGCACCCACGATGGACCGGATCTGACTGATTCCATGATGCTGGTCAGCATTGACCCGATTAATCACACTTCGACATTGTTAAGTTTACCGCGCGACCTCTGGGTAAATGTTCCCAATCAAGGGGTAATGAAACTAAATGCGGCCTGGGAGACCGGTGAATTTAAATATGAGGGCAAAATTACACCTGGCAGCACTGACCCGAAAGCTATAGCCGCCGGGTTCAAGACAGTCGATGATACGGTACACAGTATTTTAGGTATCGATATTAATTACAATTTGCTGGTTGATTTTCAGGCTTTCCAGCAAGCCGTTAACACCGTTGGTGGTGTAAATGTCAATGTACCTGAGGATCTAGTAGATCCGACAATGGCTTGGGCCAACAAAGGCGATCCGGTATTAGCTAAGGCTGGTATTCAGGATTTCAATGGCGATAAGGCACTTATGTACGTCCGATCCCGTGAAACTTCCAGCGATTTTGCTAGAGGTGAGCGCCAACGATTAGTCTTAGTCGCTTTGAAGAACAAAGTTGAAACTCTTGGCACCTTAAGTAATCCTCTCAAAATAGGTGGATTATTTAATACCTTTGGCAATAACGTAAATACTGACTTGTCAATCGGCAATGCCCAACGTCTTTATGGAATTGAGAAAAATATTACTGCTGCTAATATTAAATCAATAGATTTGGATGGTACATCTGATCCTAATTCTCGCTTTGTTACTACTGGTAATATGAACGGCCAGTCAATAGTTTTACCGACCGAAGGCTTATTCCATTATGGTAGTATTCAGCAATTTGTCAGAAATCAGCTCAAAGACCCTTACATTATCAAAGAAAATGCCAAAATAACCGTTCTGAATGGTACGAATATCCCCGGACTGGCATCTTCCACCGGCGATGTACTAAAGGGATATGGCTATAATGTTATTAAAGTAGGCAACTCACCGGATACCGGCTGGACGGGTACCACTGTGATAGATCTAAGCAATGGCAAGGATAAATACACGCGACATTACCTGGAACAGCATTTCAACGTCAAGGTGGTAACAAATCTGGCGGGTACCACCATTCCCGCTAATGGCTCAGACTTTGTTATTATAATAGGCAGTGATGAGACCAGCACTGCGCAAACTCAAGCCAACTAGCGGTATAGCTCACTTTTTGCATATCGGATTGTTAATTGTATTACCAGTAGCTGTATTTATCTTGGTTAGACTAGGATTCATTCAGCTTGCTTTAAGCTTAGTAGTGTTAAGTAAGTGGCGTATGTTTGCCGTAAAACCACGTTTTTGGGCTGCCAATATCCGGGCTAACGCTATCGATTTGATGGTAGGCTTATCAATAGTGCTATTTATTAGTCACGGCGGCAGTTTGGCCATTCAAATTGCCTGGGCATCTTCTTACGCCGTATGGTTATTATTCATAAAACCACGTTCCGATGAAAAAATGGTTACACTTCAAGCTTTCATCGGTCAATTTCTGGCATTGTCTGTGCTTTATTTAACCTGGGCCGATGGACCCATATATGGGTTAACTTTACTAAGTGGCGTGTTTTGTTATATGGCCGCCAGGCATTTCTTTGATTCATTCGACGAACCTTACGCCAAAATGTTGGCTTATTTTTGGGGTTATTTTGGTGCAGCCTTGACTTGGCTGTTGAGTCATTGGTTATTGTTTTACGGTGATTTGGCACAGCCCACTTTATTGCTAACAACGCTAGGTGCAGGTCTAGCGATACTCTATTATTTGGATCACAACGAGCAGTTAAGTATGGCTATCCGTCGCCAACTTATCTTTGTAATGCTGGCTATTGTAATAGTCGTGCTAGCATTTTCTGACTGGGGCGATAAGGTAGTTTAATAGGGGGGGCAAATGGCTCAAAAAATACCGCCAAACAATAAATCCAGCGGCCGACGCACGGTAAGTTTTACTATGCCAACCCTGCCCAAACCTAAAGTTAACATTGCTAATACAAGTAAAAATCGAGCCTTAATTTTGGCCATTATATTAATTATTGCTTGCGGACTTAGCGGATTTGGTGGCGCATGGCTGCAGTCACGAAATAGCGAAGGCGGCATCTCAACTGCTAACCTAAGTAGCCAAAAGAAAATCGTCACTAGCCAAAGCCAACTAATCAATCAGATTGCAAAAACCGTGGGTCCAAGTGTGGTAAGCGTGAATGTAAACATTACTGGTAGTTCAACTAGTGGTAATTCGGGATTGTTTGGCTTTAGTCAACCACAGAATCTACAAGCTGCTGGCACGGGAATAATTATTTCGTCCGACGGCTTGATAGTGACAAATCGTCATGTTGTGCCAGCCGGTACCACTAGTGTTAGTATTACCCTAAGTGATGGCACTCAACTCAAGAATGTATCTGTTATCGGACGAACCAACGACAGTGATAGCCTGGATATTGCCTTTCTAAAAGTTAATAATGCCAGCGGACATAAAATGGTTCCGGCCGTACTCGGTAATAGTTCTGATGTGCAAGTAGGTGATAATGTCGTGGCTATTGGCAATGCCCTAGGCCAATTCCAAAACACCGTAACCAGTGGCATTATTTCAGGTTATGGCAGAAGTGTTCAAGCCGGTGATAGCTCAGGCAATGGCAGTGCTGAAAATCTGGATGATCTATTCCAAACGGACGCCGCAATAAATGAAGGAAATTCTGGCGGACCATTAGTAAATATGAACGGCCAAGTTATAGGAATAAATACAGCAATTGCCGGCAATGCCCAGAATATTGGATTCGCTATCCCGATCAATGACGTCCACGGATTGATTAACCAAGTTGTCAAATCAGGCAAGTTTGAACGCCCGTATCTTGGAGTACGTTACATTCCGTTAACAGCCGATATAGCAAATGAATACAATCTTAATGTACAAAACGGCGCCTTCGTAGCTCCGAGCAGTGATCCCAGTAGCCCGTCTGTACTAAACGATAGTCCGGCAGCCAAAGCCGGGCTTCAAGAAAACGATATTATTACATCTGTTAACGGCACTAAGATAGACCAAACTCACAGCCTAACTAGTCAACTGGATTTACACCAACCTGGTGATAAAGTTACACTTAGCGTACTCAGGGATGGTAAAACCATAACAGTAGAGGCAACTCTAGGAAGTGTACCAACTCAATAGTTAAATCTTCAGAATAAGTTACTCAAAAATTATATTTATGTATGCAATAAGCCTCAAACAACTAAATATACATAAATTTGTTCAGTAAAATAACAATTGAGCATCGTACATCTAGAATATTAATTTGATAGAATTTGATAATTAACTGTAGTTTTTTAGGCAACATGACTCGTGCATTTATATCTTTATTGACGATAAAATAGTGCTTTAAATAGCTCTAAACTCCTGAATATAGTCAACGTTACTTGCTAGTTTATACTTATATTTTCTGGCGATATTAGTTAATTTTAAGTGTTGGAAGGGCATAGATTCAGTTAATATGTACAACGGACGTTTGTTTAGCCTTTCTATCTGCTTAAACAGCTTACGATAGACATCTAGCCCATCTTGACCGCCAAATAGAGCTATTTCGGGCTCATATTCAGCAGATTTGTTAATGGTGTAGTCATCTGGAACGTAAGGTAGGTTTGCTAATAAAATATCATATTCGCGACTTGTAGAGTGAAGTAGATCGCTTAAAATTAAGCCTATATTTGGTGTATATATATCTACATTGAATTTAGCTAATTTTAGGGCTTTGATATCGATTTCAAGTAAATCAACGCTTAAATCTGGTACTTCAAGTTTAGCTGTGATACCCAGTATTCCACTACCTGAACCTACATCTGCGAGCCACAAATTGTTGTTAGCATTATTACGGCCAATTTTAGCATTATTATAAGGAAATAGTTTATTACATAAAGTTTTCAATAAATCAATCATTGCTTCTGACTCGGGCCGGGGCTGTAGGACGTTTTTGTTGATTTTGAAGCTCCTGCCATAAAATTCGGATTTGCCGCGGATGTAAGCCAAAGGCTCATATTTTGATCTTTGGTTGAGTAATAAATTTAATTTTTTAACAATATTTGGCTTAAGTACTAAATTAGGATTTGCCAACAATTGAACTCTATCAATCGCAGTAGTATCTTCCAGCAAAATTAAACTATCCAGCCTGGCTGTTGGAATACCAGCCGCATCCAAATTATTTTTGGCTGTAGCTAACCATTCATTAACTGTCATGACTAATTAGTTCGTGCTCAGCAGATTGTAATTTTGATATTAGGTCGTCAATATCGCCGTCCAGTGCACCTATAATATTAGACCTTGAGTAGTTAATACGGTGGTCGGTAATTCGATCCTGCGGGAAATTGTATGTCCTGATCTTCTCGGAACGGTCACCTGAGCCAATAAGTTTTTTTCGGACGTCTGACAAAGCAGAAGCTTCTTCGTCAATTTTCATCTGTAGGAGTCGCGATCTTAGAACGCTCATAGCCTTAGCTTTGTTTTTAATCTGCGACTTTTCATCTTGATTAGCTACTACAATACCGGAGGGCAGGTGAGTTATTCTAACTGCTGAGTCGGTAGTATTAACTGATTGGCCGCCATGTCCACCACTACGAAAAACATCAATTCTAAGATCTGCCGGTTCGATTTCCATATCTGTTTCCTCGGCTTCAGGTAGTACGGCTACAGTTGTGGTTGATGTGTGAACTCGACCCTGACTTTCGGTGGTTGGAATCCGCTGAACACGGTGAACACCGGCTTCGAATTTTAAATTCTTATAAGCCCCTGATCCATTTAATGCAAAAGTGATTTCTTTGAAGCCGCCAACCTGGTTTGCGCTTTCACTTATGAGATCGATTTTATAACCGTGATTTTCGGCCCAGCGGGTATACATTCGGTAAAGATCGCCGGCAAACAAGCTTGATTCATCGCCGCCAGCTGCGGCCCGTATTTCCATAATCACATTTCGGTCATTGTTAGGGTCCTGTGGAGTCAATGCCTTTTCTAAAGCATCTTCAACCTTTACACGTTTGGCTGAAATTTCGGCTAGTTCGTCTTGTGCTAATTTGCGTATTTCAGGATCCTCATTTTGAGTCATATCAGCGGTACCTACTTGTTGATCATCTAGTGCGTTTCTTCGGTCAAACAGTGCAATTAAATCGCTTAACTGACTTTGACGTTTGGCCAGTTTTGGATAATTTTTGTCGGCAAAAATTGACGGATCCTGCAGTTTGCTCTCAATATCCGCCAATTCGGCACGTAATTGCTGTTCCTTATTATCCATTTAAGTTAAATCCTGACCTTAAGTATATCGTTAAAATAATAATCGCCCGAAGATTAATTATCCTTCAGGCAATTAATACTTAATTAGCTATTGACTAGGGGCGGCAGATTTAGTGTTTTCAGCTTTGGCCTCAGCTTTTTCAACTTTGGCAGCCTCTCGTTTAGAAGCTTTCTGCGCGGCGGCGGCTCGCTTTTTCTTGGAGGCTTCACCGGCGGCGGCCCGGGCTTTGAATTTGTCAACTCGTCCTTCAATATCCAGTATGCGTTCCTCACCGGTGAAGAACGGATGTGAAGCGCTTGTAATATGTACTTTCACCAAGGGATATTCCTGACCGTCTTCCCATTTTGTCTTCTCATCCGTTGCAGCAGTTGACCGCGTCAAAAAACGCCAGCCATTATTCAGGTCTTCAAAAACCACCGCTCGATAATCATCCGGGTGCAAACTCTTTTTCATGTCGAAACATCATATCACATCTGTTAGCGACCGGTCAACAAAGGGGAAAATACAATAATGCTTATTAATATAACCAAGGGCATTAGCCAGCTAGTGAATCAGCCATAGCTTGACCCAATACTTTACCGTTCGTTTCAACACCGCCGGCGATTCTAACTTGAGGTTGATTCTCGTCGGTCACTATGCGCGTATGGTCAAAGCCAAAACTTTGACCCAATTTTGCCTGTTCTCTTACTGCGGGATTTTGCCAAAGTAAATTACCGAGCTGATATTGATTTAGGCCATTTGTAGCTACTATGTAAAAAACAGGCGTGCTTTCGTTGGGATATTCTGCCCTATAATCTTCATGGTTGGGATGTGACTTAAGGGTTGGGTGCGATATGAAATATTCATCTTTGCCTTCAGAGGCAACTGCAAGTTCGATTGCAATTGCCGCTGTACTTTTGAATAGCTGAAGATTACGCTCATTAAACGTTTCTGTATTAGTAGGTATTAATCCTTCAATGCGTTCCAAACTGGCAGCACCAGGAATACTGCCACGCGTGCGCCTAAGGCGTCGAAGATAATCTAATAATTCCTCGTTTTTGGTAAAACCAATTCCTAATTGCTCGGCATTGAAAGTGTAAGATTTCGTTCCGCTTTCTACCACTATGACGCGCTCATCTTTTGCCAGTTTTCTGCCTAGCGGTTGGGCAGTTGAAAGTGGTAATGTGTTATCCAAAATTACAGTTGGTTGTTTTTCATGGGCTGAAGTCAATTTCAATAAGAAGTCAGTATCGAGCACAGGCACCCCCGTATAATTCGCTACGGTTTCAGCAATTATTACATCTGGATGATGTCTTTCGACGGTATTGGCAACATCGTCTCGATCACCACTGTCAAAGAACACTATACGAGGTCCTGCCCCCCTCAAAAAATGATCAATGTAGCGTCTAGTTTGTGTGTAGGTCTCTTGAGCTACAGCCACAGTCGGGGTTTCGGTGCCCGAGGCCTTGATTGCCACGTCTAAAGCTTCTGTTACTGCGGACATTCCGGAATTATAAGCTATGAGTTCTCGCGCATTTACGCCAGCCAGATTAGCGATTTTTGCTTCAATTTCTCCCAATTGACTTGAACCGTCTCGTGGATAAAGATCGGATTGTGGATCAAATTTGGCTTTGGCAGTTAAAGCTGATTCTAATTCTGGAATAGAATCAAAATCGGGGACAATTGGTTCCACTGCGTACGTTTCGAGCATTAAAAAATCCTTTCTCCGGATTGGAAGGAAAGGATACCAGCAAATACTGCAATATCTTTCCCGTTACCCGGGCTAGATGGAGCACCAATACCAAATGGGGCTGGTTGCTGGCAGGTCATCGAGCTAGATCTCTCACTGCACTCTTTATATTCATGAATTGTTAATGAACAAATTATAGCATAGACCGTCAAGATGTATAATAATTTAATTACTTTTCTATCTGTTGAGTTAGTAATTATTAGCTGTTATAATAGTTTATAAGATCAATTATCAAGTTCGGGGTTTTGATCCTCTTTGGCGTTAAATATTTAAGTTTTACGTACTTAGTTCCCGGGCTGAAGAAGAAGGAGCAATGGCATGGCAACTGATGTCGATATTAATAAATTATTGGAGGCTGGAGCGCATTTCGGTCATAAAACCGAACGTTGGCACCCCAAAATGGCGCCATATATTTATGGTAAAAGGGGTGGTACGCACATTATAGATTTAACTAAGACTGTCGATGGCTTGGAAGTGGCACTGGCTTTTTTGGCTAAAACCGCCGGTAATGGCAAACAAGTATTGATAGTCGGAACAAAGCGCCAAGCCCAGGAAATTGTAAAACAAGTGGCTGAAGAAACTAATATGCCTTACGTCAGCGAGCGCTGGCTGGGCGGCATGCTGACTAACTGGAATACCATTGGCGGCCGTGTAAAATATTTGCAGGATCTGGAAAATCGGATGGCCAGCGGCGAGCTGGCAAACAAATATAGCAAACTTGAAGTTCAGCGTTTCCAACGGGAAATTGAGCAAATGAATGTTTTATATGGCGGGGTAAAAGAATTAAGCAATCGGCCTGGCGCAGTTTTTGTGACCGATATTATTAGCGACGCCAATGCCGTACGTGAAGCTAATAAACTTGGCATTCCGATTGTTGCAATAGTTGATTCTAACGCTGATCCTAGTCAAGTGACATATCCAATCCCCGCCAATGATGATGCCATCAAGACTATCCAGTTGATATTGGATTACGTAAAAACAGCCATTTTATCTGGCAAAGATTCTGCCAAAAAAATCGTCGCAGCGGCTGAAAAAACTGAAAAATCAAAACCGGAACCAGTAAAAGTTTAATTATTAAATTAGGAGTTTACAAATATGGCTGTCGATATAGCAGAAATTAAGAGATTAAAAGCTCTAACCGGTGTCGGATTAACTGATGCCAAACAGGCCCTGGATGCTTCGGGAGGGAATTTTGACAAAGCTTTGGCGGCAATGCGGAAAAAGGGTTTAACGAAAGCCGAAAAACGCTCCGAGCGTGAAGCCCGCGCCGGACTGATTGGTACATATAATCATGATGGCCGGATTGGTGTGGTGGTGGAAGTGAATTGTGAAACTGATTTTGTAGCGCGAAATGAGATATTCAGCGGTTTGGTTAAAGATTTATCTATGCAAATCGCAGCCAGTGAAGCAACAGATGTGAAGGAATTGCTTGATCAGCCATTTATCAAAAACCCCGACCAAATGGTCGGACAGCTCGTCCAAGACCAAGCTGCCAAGCTAGGTGAAAACATAGTCGTCCGACGCTTTACACGACTAGCCATTGGTGAAATTGAATAAAAATGAATCCAACTCAACTATTAACTGACGCAAAAAATAAACTTGGGCAAACTGTAGAGCGATTTCAGGCTAATCTGAAAAGTTTGAGGACCGGGCGGGCCAATGCCAGTATGCTGGATGGAGTAATGGTTGAGGCCTATGGCACCTCAATGCCATTAATTCAAGTCGGAACAATTATGGTGCCTGAAGCGCAGTTGATTCAAATAACGCCATTCGATCCGAATAATTTGCAGGCGATAGCAGAAGCAATTCGCAATAATTCCAGTCTTGGCTTAAATCCAGCCGATGACGGGAGAGTGGTTCGAATTCCCATACCGCCCCTTAATGAAGAGCGTCGCAAAGAGCTGGCCAAGCAAATCGGACAAAAACAAGAAGAAACCATGATTGCCCTGCGCAATATTCGTCATGATGTGCTAGATGAAATTAATTTAGGTAAAAAAGATAAAGATCTAGGTGAGGATGAAGCTAAACGTTTAACTAGTCAGATTGAAGAAGCTATGTCAAAAGCTCGTGAACGAATAGAATCCATCGCCAAAGCTAAAGAGAATGAAATCCTAACGGTTTAAGTATGAGTGATAACGGTGGTACCGATGGGCGCCCAGTTATATACCCACAGAGCTTGGTCAACCGGTAAGCCTAGGCAGCCATGAGAGGTGTTGACATTCCCAAATACGCTGGCCGGCCGCCAATAATTACCATGCACCGCGTCACCGGCAGTGAAATAGCTGATCCAGGGCACATTTGGCTGGAAATATTTAGTGCCATTAGGGTTAAAACCTTTCATATCTTGTAGCTTATACTTCGCATAAATGTGAAATTGTCCAATTGGCGTAGGTGTAGTGGGAGCGCCAGCCGTAACTAAGAAGCTATTTACTTGCTGACCGTTTTCGAAAGCCCACATTCGTTTAGTTGAAATATCAGCTACTAGCAATTTGCTAAATGCGGCGGGTGTAACTGCCTGAAATGGCACAGTTTGTAGAGGTGTATTGAAATTCATCCCTTTGCTGTCCATGACTGTTTTGGCAATTTGATCAGCTTGAGTTGTAAGGCTGTTGGCGTCGGTTAATGCCGAACCGTTATAACCTGCCGAAACTACACGGCTCACACCATTTTCAGTTACGGTAACTTGATTGACAGGACTTTTAACAAATTGATTGGCCAGTTTATTTAGTGAAGTGGATATCGTACCGGCTCTGATACTAAGGTAATATAGAGATCTATTTTTATTTGAAGTAATTTGTAACCAGCTACGAATTGTATCCGGGCTGACATTAACAACATGAGTACCCACCGTTAAGCTGGCCGACTGACTATCAATTGTTTGCAGTTTTGATTGAAGTGAGGCGGCCGGCACTGTCAAATTCAATCCGGCAATTGTTCTCACCTTAGGTGTCGCGATAGTGGCCGCCGGTTTTACCTGACTTAAGGTATGCTGCGTCCAGTAGCCACTACCAACTTTAATGCCGGTCAGACCAACAGCCATTAGAAGAAATGCAAATACTATCAGGCTATGTTTATGCAATAGGTTTAATAGCCGGAGTGGCAATTTTTCGGAAGGTAATAAGTGAATTCCTTCATCACTAGCCGTGTCAGCCATCTGAGCGGCCAGGGCCTGCATACCGCTAACCTCGGCAATCATGGGTGAAATTGTAATCGCCTCCGAGGCAGCAACAAAAACTGGCGTCGGTACCACTCTAATTGGCACCTGTAGCGCTTCTAAATCCTCTCCCTCCTCAGTAATAGCAATAATCTTACGACCCATAGTCAATCTCTACCTTAAACTTTTCCTCTGTTTTTTTTAATCCCTGAGCACGCCGGTGCTTAGTTTTTTGAGCACTTTCAATTATTACTATACATAGCTTTAGCAGCTTGTAAAGTTATTTTTACATAAAACTAACTTTTTCGCTTAAGTTGGGAATTATTAGTTTTGTTACAATGGAAGTAATGTCTTGGTTATTATTGGCCGTGGGAATTTTTTTGTTTATCGGGTTGGTGGTGGTACATGAATTTGGCCACTTTATTGTAGCTCGGCGAAATGGGGTAGAGGTAGAAGAGTTCGGTATTTTTTTCCCTCCAAGGTTATTTAGCAGGCGGACTAAGAGTGGTTGGCTGTTCACAATAAATGCTTTGCCGTTGGGTGGGTTTGTAAAATTGAAGGGCGAACATGACAGCGACACCGAGACCGGATCGTTTGGTGCTGCCACCACATGGGTAAAAACGAAAATTATGTCGGCCGGGGTAGCCATGAACCTGCTGACGGCGTTGATACTCTTCACTATTTTGGCAATTATGGGTATGCCGCAGCTAGTTCCAGATCAATACAATGTAAAAAGAGATTCACATTTAGCTTCGCAACGAACTTTAATTAGCGATGTTGAGAAAGGATCACCAGCTGATAAAGCCGGATTGAAATCTGAAGACGAAATTACGGACATTAGTTTGCCCGGTTATAGTCCGGTTAGTATATCTAATGCTAATAAATTGCCTGATATAACTAAAAGTTTTGCGGGTAAAACAGTCGATGTATATTATCTACGTGGTGGACATGACTATATTACACGTACCACATTATTAACCACCAAGGTTGTTAATGACAGTAAGAAGACTAGTAATCCAAAAGGGTACTTAGGTATTTCTCCAACTCAATTGGTAATCCAGCGATCGACTTGGTCAGCACCGGTAGTCGCGATTGGATTGAGTGCACAAGTGTCGGCACTTACTTTTCAAGGGTTGGGTCATGCCATAGGAGGACTGGGTAGTTTGATTGCCGGAGCTGTTACCGGTAATTCAGAAGCCCGCCAAAACGGTCAATCTACAGCCACTCAACAAGTTGCTGGTCCGGTGGGAATATTTATGATTCTTAAGAATGGAAGTTTGTTAGGATATCAATTCATGTTGTTTATCATAGCTATTATTTCATTGAGCTTGGCGATCATGAATATTTTGCCAATACCAGCACTGGACGGCGGACGATTATGGCTAATGTTAATTAGTCATAGACTTAATAGGCCTTTGTCAGCAAAGAGTGAAGAAGCAATCAATGCCGCAGGCTTTGCAGTCTTGATAACCCTAATGATATTAGTGACAATAGTCGACCTGCATCGTTAGTAATTAAAAATAAAATATGAATTCTGACGCCAATAAAATGTCGCCGTCTGATACAGACGAAAAAATTGGCACTGTGCCGTGGAACCCGTGGCTAGGCGTTGTATTTGTATTCGTAGTTTTTTTTGGATCCCAGTTGTTTGGCGCTATTTTGGGCTCCATAGTGGGCGCCATTTATCCGGTTATCGAACATTTTTCCGTTAGTCAAACCAGAGATTGGATTGAGAATTCCATCCCGTCACATTTTTTATTTGTACTATTTGCTGAAACTTTTACAGTCGGTGCCATATATTTATTTCTGAAAGCCCGTGGTCTAACTATGGCGGCTATTGGTCTTAAAAGACCGCGGTGGAAAGATGTTGGAATAGGCATTACAGCACTACCGGTTTACTTTATCCTGTATTTGTTAACTGTTGGAGTTGTCAGTCATTTTGTACCGGGTTTGGATGTTAACCAGCAGCAAGATGTGGGCTTTAATAATGTTCATGGCGCCGGTGCATTGGTATTAACTTTTATTAGTTTAGTTGTACTTCCACCGTTAGCTGAAGAAATAATGGTTCGCGGCTTCCTGTATGGGTCACTCAAGAAAGCATTACCCATAATCTGGGCGGCGCTTACCACTAGTCTATTATTTGCGATTGCTCATTTGCCAGAGGGCGGAGCAGCCGGTCCTTTATATATTGCTGCGTTAGATACATTTGTTCTAAGTTTGGTGCTGATTTATCTTCGCGAAAAAACTGACAGTCTTTGGGCATCTATAACATTACACGCCATAAAGAACGGCATTGCCTTCTTTGCGATATTTGTATTCAACATACATTAATGATATAAATTGTGAACTATGAGTGTAACCGGTGAACGAGTGGTTTGGAAAATTGGCTCCAATAGCAATATGGATGCTAATGGTTTTCGTCTTGACCGCTTGGGTCATTTTGCTAATGAGTTTGCAGAGCAAATTAGAGCCGGACACCAACCGATTGCAGTTCTTTCGGGCGCGGTAGCAATGGCCAATGCCGCGTTGCTAAGCACAGACGAAGGTGAAGATGAGCGCATTACCGATCAAATGCGGGCGACCCGTGGAAATGCGGCTTTTTTTAATACATGGATTTCGGCTTTAGATGCCGAAGATGTTAGATCCGGTGAATTTTTAGTAACGCACCATGAACTTAATTTTGATCCTGAGGCTAATACTTTCGTGCATACAATTGAAGATTACCTTAAACTTGGCTGGCTACCTCTAATAAATGAAAGTGGTAGTACTGATGATTATGAAACCAGAAAATTAGTTTACGGCGGCGATAACGATGGACTGGCTGAGGTTGTTGCCGATAAAACTAAAGCTGATCGGATTTGTTTTCTAACTGAAGAAGAAGGTTTAATTGACTCAGATGGTAATTTAATTAAGATAGTGAATGCATCAAATACAGTTGAAGCACTAGAAATTGCCGGACATTCCGAAAATATAGACAGTCATCGTGGGGGTATACGCACCAAAGTTGAGGCAGCATTGTTGGCGGCAAGTATGGGTCGAAAGGCGCATATTGCACACGCCAAACATAGTTTTCAAGCTATACAAAAAGCTGAAGTTGGGACGCTTTTCGTACCACATTATCGGATTAACATAGTACAATAATTAGGCATTTAAGAGGCCTAAATTTGAGACTTTCACAATTATTTACCAAAACATCCAAAACCGTACCGGCAGATGAATCCGCGCGCAATGCCCAGCTATTGATTCAAGCCGGCTATATTAGTAAGGAAATGGCCGGAGTTTATAGTTATTTGCCTCTGGGTAAAAGGGTATTAGACAATATAGCCCAAATCGTCAGGGAAGAAATGAATGACATTGGCGGGCAGGAAGTACAGCTAAGCGTATTGCAAAATCCGGAAATTTGGCAGAAATCCGGACGTTGGGATGACAAAGTAGTTGATAACTGGTTTAAAACCAAATTAAAGAATGGGACCGAGCTAGGGATTGGATTGACTCATGAAGAGCCATTAACACAGGCGTTGGGAACTAATATCAATTCATACAAGGAGCTGCCGGTATATATTTACCAGATACAAACTAAATTTCGAAATGAATTGCGCTCCAAAAGCGGATTGCTGCGAGGCCGCGAATTTTTAATGAAGGATTTGTATTCTTATAGTAAAAGCCAAGCCGACCACCGGAAATTTTATGAAAAAGCAGCCGATGCTTATATCAAAGTATATAAGCGCTTAGGTATTGGTGATATTACTTATAGAACATACGCCAGCGGTGGCATTTTCAGTAAATTCAGTGATGAATTTCAGACTATTAGCGATGTGGGCGAAGATACTATTTATGTTCACGAAGCGCGCCGCATAGCTGTCAATAAGGAAGTATTAACGGATGATGTTTTAAACGAATTAAAGCTCAATCGAAATGAGTTAGCCGAGAAAAAAGCGGTTGAAGTTGGTAACATATTTTCACTTGGAAGCAAGTACGCAGATTCTTTGGATGTCTATTTTACTGATGAAAAAGGTCAGCAGCAGTCAGTAATTATGGGTAGTTATGGCATTGGTATTAGCCGTTTGATGGGTTTGCTGGCCGAGCATTTTGCAGATGACAAAGGTCTGGTTTGGCCGGTTAATGTCGCCCCGGCAAAGGTTTATATAGCAAGGCTGGGTGACGATTCGGCCACTGTCAAACAAGCTGACAAACTATATGATGATCTGACTAACTCATCTATAGAAGTTATTTATGACGATAGGGATTTGCGGGCCGGCAACAAGTTTGCAGACGCTGACTTGCTTGGTATTCCGTACAGAGTAGTAATTAGCACTACTACTGCCAATGATAATAATTTTGAGTATAAGTCCCGCAGCAGTGAAGAAACTCACCGCATGACTTTTGAGGAGCTATTAAAATTACTAGGCAGAGATAACTAAGCCTTGCTATAATGTGGCTGATACGTTTTTGAACAGTTCCTGAATTCTTATACTAGGGTTTCAAAAAGGGGAGATTGTAATGAAGAAATTATTTAGATTAACACAAGCTGGCGTCGATGAATTAAAGGCTGAATTAGATGTTCTGGTTAGCAAACGGGCTGGCATTGCTGAGGCGATTAAAACAGCGCGCGAATTGGGTGATTTGACTGAAAATGCCGAATATCAATCAGCACTAGCTGAAAAAGACCGTAACGAGACCAGGACTGCAGAAATCGAAAACATTCTGCAAAATGTTGAAATTATTAAAAAGCCCCGTGGTGATAATAAAGTTCAACTGGGATCAAATGTAAAGCTCAAAGGCCAGCAAGGTGGTCAAACCAAAGAATTTCAGGTAGTCGGTACGGTGGAAGCAGATCCGTTAAGTGGCAAAATAAGCGATGAATCACCAATTGGTAAAGCCCTAATTGGGCACAAAGTTGGTGAAAGTGTCGAAATATCCGCGCCGACCGATAGCAGCACTTACAAAATAGTCAGTATCAGCTAATAATTGATAAGGATTGATCTGGTTAACAGATAAAAACTCAGCTATACTTTAGTAAATCTATGAAGTGGCTTAACACAATTGTTGATGAACTTATCAAACTTCATCCTGAGGGTGAAATCACGATTTCGTCCGGTGTTTCACCGTCAGGGAAGTATCATTTGGGGACTTTACGCGAAGTAATGACTGCGGAAGTGATAGCTAATGAGTTAAAGCGGCGTGGCAGGCAGGTTCGACACCTACACATTGTTGATGACCTAGATGTATTCCGTAAAGTTCCTGCCGACCTGCCTGCCACCTACAAACAGTATTTAGGTAAGCCCTTATGTGATATTCCGGCGCCGGACGGTTCAAATCTTTCTTATGCTGACTTTTATCTAAAAGATCTTACTGCTGCAGCCGACAAACTAAACTTAAATTTACAAATAATCAGAGCCCATGAAAAATATCGGCAGGGAATTTTTAATAAGGCTATTGAAAAATCTCTAAATCAGATAAATGATATACGCGAAATATTAGAAAAAGTTTCCGGTCACAAACTAGATTCAGGCTGGTCACCAATTCAGATCATGGAAGACGGTTATCTTAAAACTCGACCGTTTATCTCTTTAAACACCGCCAACAAAACCATAGAATATCAAGATTTTGAAGGTAAAAAGCAATCCGTAAATTATTCAAAGGGTGATGTAAAACTCAACTGGCGAGTTGATTGGCCGGCTAGATGGTGGTTACTAAATGTTGAAGTAGAACCATTTGGTCGTGATCATGCTACCAAAGGCGGATCATATGAAACTGGCTCAGCTATTGTAAAACAAATTTTTGAGGCTGCACCGCCGTTGCCGGTGCCATACAATTTTATTAATCGAACCGGTGAAACCAAAAAGATGAGTAAAAGTGCTGGTGATACCATAACTGCCATCGAATTATTAGAAGTTTTGCCAGCTGAAGTAGTATGGTATTTCATATTACGTTCACCACCCGCTAAACAATTATATTTTGATGAGCAGGCGGCGCTTATTCGCATTGTTGATGAATTCAGCGAATTACTTGCTAAACCTGACAAAACCGAAGCTGATAATCAACTAATCGAACTGTCAATGCAGGGAATAAAAAAACCTACCATTAGCAGCGTGCCTTTTTCGCATTTGGTGGCTAGTTATCAAGCCGCCTTAAAAGACAAAAATCGAACTTTAGAGATAATTGGACGAACCGAACACCGGGAAAATACTGATAAACAAGCAGAAATTATCAAAAAAGAATTAGATTTTATAGATCATTGGCTGAATAATTACGCACCGGAAGATGTCAAATTTGCGCTAAGGGAAGATGTTAATTCAAATGAATTTACTGAATCGGAACAGTCATTTTTAAACAAGTTAGCTGGAAAAATTGATGAAGCGCCGAATGATGCAGATGGTAACTGGTTTCATACGGCAATTTACGATTTAAAAGATGACTCCGGTCTAGAACCTAAGCAATTATTTGAAACTCTTTACAAACTTATTATTGGTAAGACTTCTGGTCCTAGAGGCGGTTGGTTTCTCAGTATTTTGCCGCGTGATTGGCTTTTGAAACGCTTAAGATTGGAAGCTTGATGGAAATTAGTGACGAGCAGTTTCAAGAACTTATAAATGATGCGCTAGAGGAACTACCGGGCGAACACGTCAAAAATATTAAAAATGTTGCGATTCTATATGAAGAGTATCCGACTCCCGAACAGCGAGCCAAAGCCC
The DNA here is from genome assembly GCA_035479135.1 of Saccharimonadales bacterium (SeqCode). Taxonomy (GTDB): domain Bacteria; phylum Patescibacteriota; class Saccharimonadia; order Saccharimonadales; family UBA4665; genus DATIIY01. Next base: position 124,517 of record DATIIY010000001.1, on the reverse strand, counting down.
GTCTTCGGCCCGATCAGACTTTACTAGGACTATATGAAGGGCTGCCGCTTAATCAGAGACAGGGAAATACCCGATTATTACCCGATAAAATAACACTTTTTAAGGGGCCGTTAAGCCGCCGAACATTTAATCTAGTGCAACTCAAAGAGGAAATCAAGCACACCTTATGGCACGAGATTGCTCACTATTATGGATTAAATCATGAGCGTATAAGTGAGTTAGAATAAAAGCATGAGTAATAGAAGTTTTTGGGACAAATTTTGGCGTGATAAACATGGACGGATAGTGATATTTCAAATGCCAAGCCAATTGTTATTAGCCTGGCTGTTTTTTACAATTATTTCATTACTAACATCCGGTTCTACATCAAACTTTTTTTGGTTGCTCGGCGCTTTGGTATTGATAGTTTGGTCTATAATTGAATCGCTAAAAGGTGTCAATTACTTTCGCAAATTACTTGGGTTGGCGGTTTTAATTTGGTCAGTTTTATCTGTCCTGGGAGTTGGATTATGAGTCAAGCACTGTTCGCGGCCGGCTGTTTCTGGGGCGTTCAATATTATTTTGATCAAGTTCCCGGCGTTACCAAAACAACCGTTGGCTATACGGGCGGCAAAGTTGCTAACCCCACCTATGAGCAAGTTTGTACGCACACAACCGGCCATGCCGAAGCGGTTTTGATCGACTTTGACCCCGGCAAAGTAAGCTATGAAATGTTGTGTCGTCAATTTTTCAGAATGCATGACCCGACTCAATTAAATAGACAAGGGTGGGATGTCGGCGATAATTATCGTTCGGCAATATTTTATTTTGATCAAGAACAGATGGAAACAGCTCTGCAAGTTAAACATGAATTAGAGCCGAAGTTTGAAAAGTCGATTGTTACCGAAATCACCAGCACTTCAAAGTTTTACGAGGCCGAAGACTACCATCAGAAATATACTGAGCGTACCGGACGAGGCATGTGCCACGTGCCATACGAACCAATTAAGCAGTGAAATATTATTTAATCTAATATCAATTATGGGTGCAATTATATTTGATTTTGACGGCACAATGGTGGATAGTTTCGACTTTGTGGTAGATTTTCTGGCAACTGAAGCAAACATGCCAAAACTTACCCATCAACAAAAGCTAAAACTTCGCGGCCAGTCGATGTCGGCAATTGGTAGAAGTTTTGGGCATTCTTGGCCAAAACTTTTGTGGTTATTTTACAAAGGCCGCAGACAAATGACCGATCATTTACAAAAGTTGCAACTTTTCGACGGCATTGCTGAATTAATTGTCAAATTACATAAACAAAATTATCAACTATATATAGTCAGCAGTAATACCAGACGAAATATTAATATGTTCTTACGTCACCGGGAACTGAAAAATAGTTTTAGAGATATTTATGGTGGGGTTGGATTATTTGGTAAAGCTCCGGCCCTGCGTCGGTTGCTACGAAAGAATAATTTACTTAAGTCTTCGACGGTTTATATTGGCGACGAACTTCGCGATGTAGAAGCCTCTCATTCAATAGGATTGCCGGTGATAGCTGTCAGTTGGGGCTTCTCAAGAACAGAAAGTTTAAAAGAATTAAAGCCGACTTCATTGGTTTCCACGGTAGCTGAATTAGGCCATGCCATTGACCAATTAAAATTGATACAATAGTAGCAATGGCTTATTACAGTAAACGGGCTCAGCCTTATCAGCCGGGCCAGACCGAAATTTATAAAATTTCACGGTCCAAAATCGAACTATTTAAGCAGTGTCCGCGCTGTTTTTGGCTGGACGCTCGCCTCAGAATTAAGCGTCCGGATGGGCCACCGTTTCAGATTAATAAAGCTATTGATGAACTATTTAAAAAAGAGTTTGACAGACACAGAGCAGCCGGTACGCCACATCCGATTATGCTTGACAATCAGATCAAAGCCGTACCATTTCAACATGCAAACATGGATGTCTGGCGAGCAAATTTTACTGGCGTTTCAACACTTCATGAACCGACAAATTTGCATATTTTTGGCGCAGTTGATGATATTTGGGTTAATGATCTGGGCGAATTGATGGTAGTCGATTATAAGGCTACGGCTAAAGCCAGTGAAGTAACGCTGGATGCCGAATGGCAGGATAGTTATAAGCGGCAGATGGAAGTATACCAATGGTTATTACGTCAAAATAATTTTAAAGTCAGCGACACCGGATATTTTGTTTATACTAATGGCCGGCTAGACCTAGATGGCTTTAATGATCGAATAGAATTTCGCACTAAGTTGATACCGTACACCGGCAACGATGCATGGATAGAACCAACATTGTTAGCAATCAAAAACTGCCTAGAATCCGAGGCAATGCCACCAATTGGCACCGCCGCTATGGGCGGTCCCTGTGATTTTTGCAGTTACGCCCGGGCTCGCACTGAGCTGACTCTTAAAGAGCTTCAACAAACCAAGACCTAATTACTGCATAAAAATTAAATTTTATTTTTGATATGATTGCCAAAAATATATACCGGGATTTAAACCTGGCAGGTCATTTTTGATTACATAGGGCTTTGTCAAAATATACAATCTGGTCTGAGTATAGAGCGGAATAATTGGTTTCTCGTCAGCTACAATTGCAGCAACTTTTTGCATATCTTTAATTCGTTCGGTAGGGTTCAATGTATTACCGGCATCGGTTAGTAATTTGTCAATTTGTGTATTTTCATAATCTTGATTGTCAACAAGTAGATCATTTAGAATATCCCGGCCGTCTATACTGGCACTGGTATCCGATAAAGTAAATAAATCATATTTACCATCAAGAGTGTCACTAATAAATGCGTCGAAATCTTCTACTAACACCGGCTTAATATTAAATCCGACGGCATTAAGTTCTTTGGCCATTTCGTTAACTTGCGATTCATCACCAGCCGGGTACGCGAAAGTCAATGGTACAGCAGCATTATTAACTTTAGATAGAAGTTGTTTAGCCTTTGCAGGATCGTAGGGCGTATTCTGGATGGAAGGATCATGGCCAGGTAGGATTAGCGGTACAATCTGACCGTCTTGCTGTCCCTTCAGACCAGAAATTTTCAATATATTTGGTATATTCAAGGCATAAGCAACTGCCTGACGTGCTGCCAAAGTATTAAGTGGGGAGCTGGTTTTATTAACATTCAATCCAACGTAATTAAGTCCCAAATCTTCAGTATTATAAGGATGATAATTTTTAATCTTAGTTAGTTGACTGACACTAAAATAACCAGCTAGATCAAACTTATTATTAGCAGTATCGCTGGCTAATTGGTCTACATCTTGATAAAGTTTAATTTTAACTTCTCGAGTATAAACATGCCCACCCCAGTAATTAGCAAACGCAGCTAAATCGATTGAACTTTTGGTTGGTACTGTGCCTGACTTTACAGTGTATGGCCCGGTTCCGGCGTTATAATCTCCCAAAGTGGCCTTTGAATCAACAATTCCTATAATAGCAAGTTGATTAAGAAGCACTGCATCCGGACTGCTGGTGGTTATTGTTACTTGATAAGGGTTGGTTACCGTTACTTGCTTGATTGCACTGGTGACAAAATAAGCAGAACTACTGTTTTCGCTATTACGCGAAATGGCGTAATCCAGGCTATATTTGACATCATCAGCTGTTAAAGTGCGTCCACTATGGAACTTTACATCATGGCGTAAATTAAACACCCAGGTGGTATCATTCGGATTGTTCCAATTGGTAGCCAGCAAAGGCACGACTTTGGTCAGATCCTTATAACCGACTAATCCTTCAAAGAGTTGAAGATTAATATCTATAGAATCATTGGAATATGAGTAGTTAATAGGATATTGTGGAACACCTCCATCCTGTTGCAAACCGACATTGAGTACTGCTATATCCTTCTTAGTATTGGTAGTTATAGTCTTTTTAGTCTTGGGTGTGCGGGTGGCGATCAGTATAACTGAGGCTATAATCAAAATAATTGCCAAAATTAGCAATAATAAAAATAACTTCTTTATTTTATGGGTCTTAGGGGCAGAATGGCTAGGAGGAACTACTGGCTCATTTGGTGGTGGTGCGATAGGATTCGGAAGCTGCCCGGATTCTATTTCCGCGCTTGATGGTTCAGTTGGTGGAATGGGTAATGGTGTGTTATCTGTTGGTGTTGAATCTGGCATGAATTATTAGTTTTAATTAATCATTTTTATTAACATATGCTTAATATTCGCTTTTTATGGTTACTTTGTCAATAAATCTAAACAATTAACACTATCTAGTCGAGCGACAGCACTAGTCAGACTAACTCTCGAGTACGTTATACTAGAGCAATGTTAGACATCCAGTTTATTCGCAATAATCCTGATTTGGTGTCCGAAAAATCAATGCAAAAGGGCTACGTAGTGGACATTCAACAACTGCTGGGTTTTGATAAAGAACGACGAGAATTAATGCAGCGCGTTGAAGAGCTGCGACGAAGTAGAAATGATCTAAATGAGCATACCAAAGGTCAGAAACCCAATGAAGAACAGATATCAAAAGGACGTGAATTGCGCGACAAAGTCGCCGATCTAGAACACAAACTTACGGCCATAGAAAAAGAATATGACATATTGCTCAAAGCGGTACCAAATATGCCACTTGCCGATGTGCCTGTGGGGAAATCGGAAAACGATAATCAAGAAGTTAAAAAAATTGGTGAAGCATCATCTTTTAATTTTGAAGCTAAAACGCATTGGCAAATTGGGGAGGCCAGGGATTGGATTGATAAAGAGCGAGCCGGAAAAGTAAGTGGCTCGCGGTTTGTGTATCTCAAAGGCGATCTGGTAATTCTTCAATTTGCAATTATTCAATATGTTTTGTCTAAATTGACCGATGCGGGTTTTTTAGACCAAGTTATCAGATTAAATAATTTAAAAATCAGCAACAAACCGTTCCAACCCATCCTTCCCCCATATGTCGTACGGACTGATGTTTACGATGCTATGGACCGGCTTGAGCCTCGCGACGATCGATACAAACTTGATCAAGATCAGCTCTGGCTGCAGGGTAGTGCCGAACATGTGCTAGGGAGTATGCATATTAATGAGGAATTACGTTATGACGATTTACCACTTCGCTATTTAGGTTACGCGACCAGTTTTCGCAGAGAAGCCGGCAATTACGGAAAAGATAGTGAAGGTATTTTTCGTATGCACCAGTTTGATAAGCTTGAAATGGAAAGTTTTACTGACGAGAATACCGGTTTGGAAGAGCATAAATTTTTAATCGCCATTCAAGAGCAATTAATGCAAAATCTTGGTATTCCGTACAGGTTACTTGAAAAGTGTACGGCGGATATCGGTAAACCGAATGCCAAAGGAGTGGATATTGATGCTTGGCTTCCGGGTCAAGGCAATTATCGTGAAACTCATACCGCTGACTACATGACTGATTATCAATCACGCCGTCTCAAAACTCGAGTTAAAACCAATACTGGAACCAAACTGGTACACACAAACGATGCAACTGCGTTTGCGTTAGGGCGCACAATGATTGCCATTATCGAAAACTTTCAAACTGCCGAGGGTAAAGTGAATATTCCTGAAGCTTTGCAGCCATACATGGGCGGTCGCAAGCAAATATAATTGGCGACATCGGCGTATAATATAAATATGATTCAAAAATTTGAAATTCAAGGTGTGCACCTGGTTGTAGACGATAAACTTAGCGCTTATGTCAGGCGTAAGATAGGTGGTCTTGACAGATATATCTCGCACCATAATCGGGCCAGTGCACATGCCGAGGTACACCTCAAAGAAACTAAATCCAAAAAAGACGACCATTGTCGCTGCGAAGTTACCCTCTACTTACCTCATCAAACAATTATTGTTAAAGAAAGTGCTTTGAATATGTACGCAGCGATTGATATTGTCGAGGCTAAGTTAAAACAACAACTTCAAAAATATAAAGACCGCCACGGAAATGGCAAAACACACCGCCATTTATTTGGTCGGTTACGCCGGCGATTGCCCGGGCTGAAGCCATAGCCATATCGTAGTCGCATTTGGGCTCTAAAGCCGTTATAATTGGATATCATAATTGAGAGCATTTCTTATCCCAAGAACTGCAAAGAGGTAGAAGAGATAATTAAATCTTAATGAATATTGTTTTCAAAAAAATTCTAGGTGACCCTCAGGTTAAAACCGTAAAACGTTTACGCAAACGGATTAGACTGGTAAATGATTTAGCTGACAAGTATAAGAAAATGTCCGACCGTGATCTAAAAGGCCAAACTGAGGCACTTAAAAATCGACTAAAGAAAGAAAAATTAGACGATTTGATGCCTGACGCCTTCGCCGCAATTAGAGAAGCTGCAACTCGTACTTTAGGACAGCGTCATTTTGATGTTCAGTTGGTGGGTGGTTTGGCATTGCACGAAGGCAGAGTTGCGGAAATGAAAACCGGTGAAGGTAAGACTTTGGTGGCAACTTTGCCGGTTTATTTAAATGCGCTAGCTGGTAAAGGCGTACATGTAGTCACAGTTAACGATTATCTGGCTCAACGAGACGCCGGCTGGATGGGCCAGATTTACAGCTTTATGGGCTTGACGACAGGTGTAATTATTGGAGATTTATCGTACGTTTTCGATAAGGATTTTGTAAATAAAGATCACGAAGATGACAGATTTCGACATCTTAAACCATCCAGCCGGCAAGAAGCTTATGCGGCGGATATTACTTATGGTACTAATAACGAATTCGGTTTTGATTATTTGCGAGACAATATGGTGCGCGAAGAAGATCAACTTCGCCAGAGAGATTTGAATTACGCCATCGTTGACGAAGTAGACTCAATTCTGATTGACGAAGCTCGCACGCCATTAATTATCAGTGCTCCAAGCGTAACCAGCGGCACGGCTTATGCCCAGTTCGCTAAGGTAGTCCGTCAACTGGTCAAGGAAAAGCATTTCGAAACTGACGAGAAACGTAAAACTGTTATTCTGACCGATGCCGGCGTTGAAAAAATTCAAAAAGTACTTGGAATAGATAATCTTTATGGTTCAGAAAATATTCGCACTATTTATCATTTGCAGCAAGCATTGCGGGCACACGCTTTATTTCACCGTGATAAAGATTATGTAGTAACCCGTGACGGCGAAGTGGTGATTGTCGATGAATTTACCGGTCGATTGCTGGCCGGCCGACGTTATAATGAAGGCTTACACCAGGCGATAGAAGCTAAAGAAGGTGTCGAAGTACAGCAGGAATCGATGACCCTGGCCACCATATCATTCCAAAATTACTTCAGGCTCTATGACAAACTATCTGGCATGACCGGCACAGCCTTGACTGAAGCCGAGGAGTTTCATCAAGTATATAAACTCGATGTAGTTGATATACCATCCAATCGACAAATTGTCAGACAGGACCGTTCGGACCGAATCTATCGAACCGAGAAAGCCAAATTCAAGGCAATTGCTCAAGAAGTTAAAACTTTGCACACCAAAGGTCAACCGGTGTTAATCGGTACAGTTTCCATAGAGAAAAACGAAGCGTTGGGAAGCATGTTGGGCAAAGCTGGCGTGCCGCACCAAGTTTTGAACGCCAAAAATAATGAAAGGGAAGCCAAGATTGTGGCGCAGGCCGGCGAAAAGGGCGCGGTCACCTTGGCGACCAACATCGCCGGGCGAGGTACTGACATAGTGCTGGGCGAAGGTATCAAGGAACTAGGCGGTTTATTCGTGCTCGGCAGCGAACGCCACGAATCGCGCCGAATTGATAACCAGCTTCGCGGCCGAGCCGGTCGCCAAGGTGACCCCGGCGTAACTCAATTCTTCGTCAGTACTGAAGACGATTTAATGCGTATATTTGGTGGCGATCGTATCAAAAATGTGATGGCCAGACTAAATGTTAATGATGATATCCCCATTGAAAATCGTCTGATTAGCCGTTCACTGGAAGGTGCCCAAAAGAAAGTTGAAGGCTATCATTTCGACAACCGTAAAGCTGTAGTTCAATACGATGATGTCATGAACCGCCATCGACAGGCGATTTATGCCATGCGACGCGAGATTTTGCGCTCCCCATCAATTAGCAAGCGAATTAAAATTTTGATAGAAGATGAAACCCATTCTATGGCTATATCGCCCGAAGTTACATCTGAACAATTCGAAGATATAGTTCGCGAAATATTCCCGTTTGACGAAAAAACTTTGGATAAAATATTCGATTCCGAAGCCACCGAATTTGAAAAAATTTTACAATCCGAAGCCACAAAACTTTATGATATACGCGAAACGGCATTTACAGCCGACGTTATGCGCAAAGTGGAACGAGATATCTACCTTCAGGTTTTAGATAACCTCTGGATGCAGCATTTGGAGAATATGGATCACTTGAGGGAGGGCATACACTGGATGAGCGTCGGCCAGCAGGACCCACTGGTTGAATATCGTCGTCGTGGCCAGATGCTTTTCGAGGACATGCAAGGCCAACTTCGCCATGATGTGCTGCTGCATCTTTTCCATGCTGAGCCAGTGGCACCTGAAGATTTGGAGCGGGCTACTGAAACTGATTTAACTAGAGCTGCCAGAGGATCGGTCGATAACGCCTCGCAAATTGTAAATTCTGAATCTGAATTTGATGAATCCGACTTCAATGACAAATCAGCCACTCACGCTGCCAAGAAAAAACAAGCTAGTCAACGCAAAAAAGCTCGTAAGAGCGAGCGTCAACGTCGCAAAACAGGTGCTAAACGGAGGCGCAAATAGCGTCTATGCGCCACACAGTCCATGAATTGGTTCTAGATAACGGAGCTCGGGGATTATTCATTCATATTCCCAATGCTTCGGTTATGACATTCGATTTCAATTTTCGAGCTGGTGAATATCTGGTAGAACCGCATAAGTGGGAAGTGCCGCATTTAATGGAACACGTGCTACTGGGTGCCAACGAACAAATACCTAAAGCCCGTGATTTCCAGGCCGAACTTGAAAAAAACGGTGCTTATAGCAATGCCACCACCGGTGTTTATGACATTACTTATGAAGCCGAATGTGCCGATTTCGAATGGGATAGAGTATTAAAACTATTATTAGTGGCTATTAGTAAGCCATTATTTTTACCTGAAGAATTTGAGGCCGAATTTGGCAATGTCCAAGAAGAAATGACCGCCCGTAGCAACAATCATTTCCGACATCTAAGTCTGGAAATGCGTAAGAACTTAGGTCTAATAGCCAAGACCGATATGGAACGCCTGGAACTTATGAGCAATGTCAATATAGATGACGTTCGCAATCATTACAAGCGAACCCATGTAGCACCAAACATGCGTTTCGTGATAGCCGGTAAACTGACCAAAGCCAGAAAAGCAGCCATCACAGTAATGCTGGACAAAATGGAATTATCAACAGAAGGTAATCGCTTCGAATTACCGTTTGAACCGCTAAAAGGCTTAAGAAAACCGGTTTGCATTTCCAACGACAGTGTTGAAAATTTATATTTCTATATTGATACGTTTAAGGACCGACGGCTTAGTGATCCCGAAACCGATGCCCTGAATTTAGTAAATACTATGTTAACCGAAACACTATATTCCAAAATTCTTGGTACAGCTCGACAGCACGGCTTAGTCTATGGCATGAATTCCGGACTTAGCCAGACCAAAGAGACCAGCAACTGGTGGTTTGGTGCTCAGGTATCCGAAAAGCACGCAGCCCCACTATTTGACATCGTGGTTGATGAACTTCGTAAAGTTATGAAAGGCAAGCTCGCCACCACCGAAATTTCAGCAACCAAACGCTATAGTTTAGGCCGGTTTCAACGCAGTGGTCAAACGGTTGGCGGAACTGCGGGCGGCTATGCCGGTCGGTATTTCTTCGATGGAGTAATAGATGATTATTACCGCATTCCGGGACGAATTAAGGCAGTCAACAAACATCGTATTGTAGAAGTCACTAAGTCAATGTTTGAGGATAATATCTGGGGATTTGGTGTGCTTGGCAATTGCGGCCCTGGGGTGACTAAGAAATTACAGAATCAATTGAGCCCGCTTTGGCCAATAAAATAGACTGTTATACTTTGATTAATGGAAGAGCAGCATAAACAGGCTGAAGTTTTGAAATCGGAATTAGACACCGCTTTTAAGCGGCTAAATATTGACGAACTAAAAAAACAATCAGAAAATTTGCAAGCTGAAAGTCAGAAACCAAATTTCTGGCAGGATACTGACCGAGCGCAAAACGTAATGAAGCAAATCGCCCAACTTGAGGAGCGCACAAAAACTTGGCTCGAGCTCCGAGACCAGTTAAACGATACTTTACAATTACTGAAACTTAAAGATAGTAGTTTAGAGGCTGAACTAACTAAACAAATCATTGACTTACAAACAAATTTTGATGATCTAAAAGACGATTTGAAGTTCAACGGGCCATACGACGACCATAGTGCTATTCTAACTTTATCAGCCGGAGCTGGTGGCACTGATGCACAGGACTGGACACAAATGTTATTCAGAATGTACAGCCGCTGGGCAGAAAATAACAGATACAAAGTGGCTGTTGTAGACGATTCTTCCGGTGAAGAAGCCGGACTGAAAAGCGCCACGATCGAGCTTGATGGTCCGTTTGCATATGGCAAGTTACAGGGCGAAAATGGAGTACATCGTTTGGTAAGGCTTAGCCCATTCAATGCCGACCATTTACGTCAAACCAGTTTTGCCAAAGTTGAAGTAATACCAAAACTAGATGCTCCAGACGAGTTGGAAATCGATGAAAAAGATTTAAAAGTTGATGTTTACCGCAGCGGTGGTCATGGAGGGCAGAGCGTGAATACCACCGATTCAGCCGTGAGAGTAACTCATTTACCAACAGGCATCTCGGTAGCCATCCAAAATGAACGCAGCCAACTCCAAAACAAACAAACAGCGATGACAATCTTGCGATCAAAACTTGCTGGCTTACAGCTGGAACAACATGTTAAACAATTGAGCGAATTAAAAGGCCCAAACCAATCGGCTGAATGGGGTAATCAGATTCGAAACTACGTTCTTCACCCCTATAAACAAGTCAAAGATCTTCGTACCAAATTCGAATCCGCAGACCCCGAATCTGTTCTTGATGGCAACCTAGACCCTTTTATTGAAGCCAGCATAGATAATAAAATTACGTACTAGTGGAATTAGATTGCACTAAAGCCATTTATGTGTTAAAATAACAATGTTTCAAAGACTATATTATGTATGAACGTATGCCGCCATTTAATGAAAGTTACAATAGGGTACAAGAACCGCTTTTTGAGCCTCGGCCAATAATTTCACATATTGGCCGAACTTCTTTAATGCCAGTAACCGCTAGGTCAGCACATGCCTTATCGCGGATTTACGGTTATGATTCTCCAAAACAAATGGCAGAAGATCTTCCCGACGACGCTGATGTAATTGACGTGGGAGCGGGTGCTTCAACTTTAGGCGTGGAAATTAGTGAGTTACGTCCTGATATAAATTGGGTAAATGTGGATATTTGTTACGATGATGAAGAAATAGTCAGTGATATATCTGCGAGCCAAGAATTTCCACCTAATTTTTCGCTACTTCCCGCAGACATTATGACTTTGCCCGAAACGCTTGGCGAGAAATCATTTGATAGGGTTTTTTCTTATTTTATGCTGCAACATATTGAGATAGCTGACAAAGAAGCTGCTCTCATAGCAGCAAAAAATATGCTAAAGATTATTAAACCGGGTGGTCAATTGAGCATTGGGCCTACTAGAGGTCTTTCACTTCCATATGCTGTTATTTTGAAACCCAGGGATTCTGTTACAGTCGAATCTCCAAAAGAAGTTGAGGAGTTAAATGAATTAGCCGAAACTTTAATTGAAAAAATTAGATTAAGGGCGTTTGCGGCGTATCGGCAAAAACGCAATAACAGGGTTGTGATAAAATAAGGCGTAATGATTCTCTTAGATCGGGTAACAAAAACCTACGGTCGGGATTTGGACTCAGCATTGGATCGGATTTCTCTCCACGTTGATCCCAAGGAGTTTGTGATTGTCGTCGGGCAGAGTGGAGCAGGCAAGACTACTTTATTGAGATTATTGACACGCGAGGAACGACCGACCAGAGGTAAGATTATTGTCGGCGGCATAGATTACGACAAGCTAAAAGATAAAGATATCCCTCAGCTGCGGCGTAAAATTGGCGTGGTTTTTCAAGATTTTAAACTACTGCCAAATCGCAATGTATTTGAAAATGTGGCTTTTGCATTGGAAATTGTCGGTATTAGTAATCGCGAAATTCGACACACTGTACCTAAAGTATTGGATATAGTAAATCTTAAGGGCAAAGAAAAGCGCATGCCCCGTGAACTATCGGGCGGGGAAAGACAGAGGGTGGCAATTGCTAGAGCAGTAGTTCGTCAGCCACGAATTCTAATTGCCGATGAACCGACAGGTAACCTTGATCCGAAGCATGCTTGGGATGTTATTAAGGTGCTAGAAAAAATCAACCGCTACGGTACAACCGTTTTGCTTACCACTCACAATCAGGAAATCGTAAATAAATTGAAACGTCGCGTAGTAACTATCAAAGATGGCAAGATTGTCAGCGATCGGGCTCATGCTACATATAAAGTTTAATTCATGAAATCTCATCGATTAATTACTTTCTGGCGAATTATTAATACCGGTACGGTGAATTTTATTCGCAACGCTAGTTTGGCTGTGGCAGCTATGGCCGTCATGGTTGTAACGCTGACAATTGTGCTTTTTTCGTTAATCACCAATGCGACTTTTGAAAACACCATTGCCCAAATTACTAGTAAAATTGATGTTTCAGTATATTTACTTGACACCACGACTGACGCGCAGGCAAAACAACTGGTAACTCAATTGCAAAAGAGACCGGATATCCAAAGAGTAGATTATCTAAATAAAAAACAAGCACTGCAAAGTTATATTGATCAAAATAAAGATAATCCCAATTTAATTACTGCTGCCACGGAGTCAGGCAATCCAATTCCGGCAACCATTCTGGTATTTCCTAAAAACTTAAATCAAATACAGTCTATTAAAGTTTTTCTAGACAAACCGGCCAATCACAAACTACAAACATCGGATTCACCATCCTACAATGGAGACCGTAAAGTAGCTATAGATAACATTACACATGCCACAGACGTGCTTCGCAAAATAGGCGTTGTAACTGTGGTGGTATTTGCGATCATTTGTGCATTAATAATTTTCAATACAATTCAGATGGCGATATTTAACCGGCGAAGCGAGATAACAATTATGCGCTTATTGGGCGCCAGTACTACTTATATACGTGGACCATTTATTGTCGAAAGTGCCATTTACGGCTTTTTGTCAGCTGTTATTTCGGTACTAATCGTCAACTCAGCATTTCTGGCATCGTCGAGTGCCCTTCAAGCCAGTTCATTGGGGCTATTGGATATTAACTATGCAAATGTATATTTTGACGCTCATTTTTGGAAACTTTTGACCCTACAGATTGCAATTGGTATTATTATTGGAACGGTTTCTGCCACAATAGCGACCCACCGTTATCTCAAATTCAAGACGAAATAGAATAAATCAGCTAAAGAAAAGGTGGTAAGCTTGCATAAGCGTGGTATAATTGTCTCTAGCATAAACAAAATAAAAATTATGCCAAAACAAAATACCGAAAAGTTTAAATTTATTATTAATCACGCCCGACTGCCAATTATGATGTTGGCATTGGCCGGGTTAATTAGCGTTGGTGCCGTAGTACACGCCGATCAGTTTGATGACCAGATTAATGCCTTAAAAGCCCAAAACTCCGAAACACAAGGTGTGCTTAATGGACTGGAGTCACAGGCTGGCAGTTATCAGAACGCGATTGATCAATTACAGGCTCAAATAAACGGCTTGCAAGACCAGATTGCGGCCAATGAAAGCGAACAAGCTGCATTGCAGCAGAAAATAACGGATGCTCAGAATAAAATTGACCAGGAGAAGAAATTTCTGGGTGAAGATTTGAAAACCATGTATATCGACGGTCAATTAAGTACGATTGAAGAATTAGCCACTAGTAAAAACTTGAGCGATTACGTAGACAGGGAGGAATACCGCACCACGGTTCAAAATAAAATTGACGATTTGATAAAGCAAATTGCTGATCTACAAGCCCAACTACAGAAGCAGAAAGCCGAGCTTGATGAAATGGTTGCGAATGAAAAACAGCAAAATGCACAACTGGGCGGTGCGCAGTCTCAGCAGCAAAATCTTTTAGCCTATAACGAGGGGCAGCAAGCGGCCTACAATTCACAGATAAATTCGAACTCCGGTAAAATCGCTGATCTTAGACGGCAACAAATTGCGGCCAATGCCAGGTTTATTGGCGGTGCGGCCGGAAGCGGCCCGGCTTGTGGCGGCGGCTATCCGGCCAGATGGTGCGACATTCCACAAGACTCAGTTATTGATAGCTGGGGTATGTATAACCGCGAGTGCGTAAGTTACACGGCCTTCAAGGTGGCCGCTTCCGGCCGCTACATGCCATATTGGGGCGGTGTAGGCAATGCCAATCAATGGCCGGGCGATGCCCGAGCAGCTGGAATCCCGGTAGATACCAACCCTCAGCCTGGTGATGTGGCCATCAGTATGCGCGGCGCCTTTGGACACGCCATGTACGTTGAAGCTGTCAGCGGCGGCACCATTAGCATCAGTCAATATAACGCAGCATTAGACGGACGCTACTCCACCAATGTTGTTAGTTCATCTGGGCTTTATTTCATACATTTCTAGTTTGCTATAATTAATCGTGAATGAGGTTAAAACCAACAGGCCGGCTTAAAACCGTATTAAAAAGTCTTCTAAATATTTTAATATTGTTGTTTATTTTCTTAATTGGTGTCAATGTCGGCAATGGTCGAATAAATATTAATATCCACCATAATCACTCGGTAGCCGGCAATTTGCCATCATCGCTAAACTACTCACAAGTAAATCAGGTTTATAAGTCTCTCAAGGATAATTATGATGGCAAACTGACATCCAAGCAGTTAGAGGACGGGTTAAAACATGGTCTGGCAGAATCTACCAACGATCCATATACCGAATATTTTACTCCCCAAGAGGCTAAAAAGTTTAATTCAGAGCTTAACAATTCTTTTAGCGGCATTGGAGCCGAACTTGGCAAAGACAAAGATGGAAATCTACAAATAATTGCACCGATAAGTGGAACGCCAGCTGACCAGGCCGGCTTAAAAGCCCAGGATTTAATTGCCGGTATAAACGGAAATAGCACGGCCGGTTTGAGTGTCGATGCCGCAGTTAATAAAATTCGTGGACCGGCCGGTACAAAAGTTAATTTGCAAATAGTTCGAGGCGGCACGCAAGCGTTGAATTTGACAATAACCCGGGCTAACATAACAGTTCCCAGTGTTACTACCAAAACTTTGCCTGGAAACATAGGTTATATTAAAATCAGCACTTTTGCAGATGATACTGCTGCCTTAACCAAACAGGCGGCCGATAAATTCAAACAGGAAGGCGTTAAAGCTATTATTTTGGATTTACGTGATAACCCCGGTGGACTTCTCGATGCGTCAGTTAAAGTATCGAGTCTATGGTTAGATCCGGGCCAAAAAATATTAGACGAAAAGCGTGGTACTGAAGTTGTTAATACTTATAATGCGTCAGGTAATGATGAACTGCACGGTATACCAACCGTAATTCTAATAAATGGCGGCAGTGCAAGTGCTTCCGAAATTACTACCGGCGCCTTACATGATAATAAGGACGCTTACGTAATTGGCGAGAAAAGTTATGGCAAAGGTGTCGTTCAACAATTAATTAACTTCGGTGATGATAGTCAGCTCAAAGTCACGGTTGCCGGTTGGTTCCGCCCAAATGGGCAAACCATCAACCACCACGGAATAGTTCCCGATAAAACTGTCAAACTGTCAGATACGGATGCCAAAGCCGGAAACGATACCCAACTTCAAGCCGCGCAATCTTATTTATCTGCGCCATGATAATATTCAAATTGCATTTTGACTTCAAATTCTAACTCCAACACCTTATAATAAATTATTATGGTAAAAGTATTTGGTTTAAGAATTTTTGGAAGTGAAGAGACTTCAAAAGATATATTTGAAAACAACGATGCGCAGCAATTAGGTAGTCGCATTATTCATAAGCAAGTAGAGGTTGAGTCCTCACATACTGATCCAGATAGTCAAGCGGATGCTTTTAATTCAAGTAGCCATTGGGATACCCACAAACCGCATAGTTCAAACGAACAATCTTCAGGGAGTGCTATCAAACGATTTTACCGCGGCGATAGTCATTTAAAACTTATTCCGCATGTTCGAGACGCACTTAGAAAACGCCCGCATCGAAAATAAGAAATTTTATTTAATTGAAAGTACCATTAGCAGCTTGCCAAACAGATTGAAATAGCGTAGCATAGAGCAGTTAAGTGAGGAGTAGGCCGTGGCTAAAGCCACTAAGTATGTATTTGTGACAGGCGGTGTGCTATCCGGATTAGGAAAGGGTATCACAGCCGCTTCGATTGGCAACCTACTCAAAGCTCGAGGACTCAAAGTCAATTTACAAAAATGTGACCCATATTTGAATGTTGATGCTGGTCTACTAAATCCGCGTGAGCATGGTGAATGTTTTGTTACCCGTGATGGAGCGGAAACTGATCTGGATCTTGGCCATTACGAACGATTCGTTGACGAAGAAATGACTTCCAGCAGCAGTTTAATGAGCGGCAGAGTACTGCTAAAGCTAATTCAGGATGAACGGGCCGGCAAATTTGATGGCGACGATGTACAAATAATTCCACATCTTACTGGCGCAATTCAGGATTGGATTATCAAAGCCGGCGGTGGGTTTGATGTACATATTGTGGAAATTGGTGGTACGGTAGGTGATTACGAATCATTAGCATTTGTAGAAGCCATACGTGAACTGGGCGTCAAAGTCGGACTGCAAAACTGTGCCTACGTGCATGTAGTTTATTTGCCATTTTTGGGCGCCAGCAATGAAACCAAAACCAAGCCGGCTCAAAATTCGGTCCGTGAGTTGCGCGGTCTTGGTATTGCTCCCGATATATTAGTAGGTCGTAGTGAGCGCCCGGCAAATATTAATGTCAAACGCAAACTGAGTCTGTTTAGCGGTGTCGCGGAAGAAGCAATTGCATTTCTACCAAATGCCAAAAGTATTTATGAAGTACCGATAACTTTAGAAGAAGCTGGAATAGCGGACGCTATTACAAGTCATTTAGGACTTAAAAATAGAAAACCAAAACTTAAGGATTGGAGAGAAGTCGTCAAACTAGCCACCACCAACTATCATCGTACTGTCAAAGTGGGCTTTGTAGCAAAATATATGGATAACACCGATACTTATATGTCAGTCTTCGAGGCGTTAAAGTCCGCAGCCTGGCATAACCAGTGTGCTATAGATATTAATTGGGTTGATGCTTCTCAGTTCGATAAGCCAAATGCCGATATTGCCTTAGCACTCGATGGTTTCGATGGCATTGTTGTTCCCGGCGGATTTGGTCAACGAAGTTTAGAGGGAAAAATAAAAGCCGCCCAATATGCTTTGAAGCACAAAATGCCATATTTGGGTTTGTGCCTTGGTTTGCAAGTAGCTGTCATAGCTGCGGCCCGAAATAGTGGTCTTAAGCAAGCCACCACCTTTGAACTCAACCCTGAGAGTTCCGATCTAGTAATAACCACCATGGTAGATCAAGTCGGCAAGCATATGACCGGCGGTACCATGCGACTCGGCGATTACAATTGTAATCTGACAAAAGAAAGTTTGGCGGCTAAGCTGTATGACACTAATAAAATAATTGAGCGTCATAGGCATCGTGGAGAATGCAATAATGCCTACCGTGATCTATATGAAAGTTGGGGAATTAAAGCTAGCGGAATTAATCCGGATAATGATTTGGTAGAAGTTATTGAAGGCGTAAACCACCCGTTTTTGCTGGCCAGTCAGTTTCACCCGGAATTTAAAAGTCGTCCCAACAGACCACATCCGATGTTTGCCGGTTTTATCAGCGCCTTACTGCAGTAGGCGGTTGCCAATTTAAGGGTCCTGCTATACCATATGCATTATGGCACAATCAACTGACGAAACCTCAAATATTCCTGTCAATCCGCATCCATCCAAGCACCCTCAGCGAATATTGCTTGTTGAAGACGATGATGCATTAGCTAATGTCTATATAAGTCGACTTCAAGCCGAGGGTTTCGATATTCGTCGAGTCGAAAACGGTGAGGACGCCTTGGCAACCGCGCTTAACTATAAGCCGGATTTGATAGTACTGGATGTCATGATGCCCAAAGTTAGCGGTTTCGACGTTTTAGATATTCTGCGAAATACACCGGAAACCGCAAATATAAAAATCGTTATGTTGAC
Organism: Saccharimonadales bacterium (SeqCode); assembly: GCA_035479135.1. Classification (GTDB taxonomy): domain Bacteria; phylum Patescibacteriota; class Saccharimonadia; order Saccharimonadales; family UBA4665; genus DATIIY01. The sequence continues at coordinate 106,152 of DATIIY010000001.1, read as the reverse complement.
GGCGCTCAGCCAGCCAAGTGATCAGGAGCGCGCCAAAGCCTTGGGAGTCGATGATTATTTAGTTAAGTCCCAAGTAGTTATTGCCGATGTTGTTGAAACCATACGCCACCGACTTACAAGTGAATAGATTTTAATTATATGTAAGAGTTCTTTATTCGACGCTAACTTCTGTGCGACTGACTGAACGACCACTGAATAATCTAACTTTGCGTTGTTGATAATGTACTTCGCCATCGCGGGCCGCGTGAATTGTAAAATTTCTACTGACTTTTGTACCTGGACCTGCTCGTTTTGACATACCAACCTGACGCACGATTACTTGACCGACTTTTACTTTTTGGCCACCAAATAGCTTAACGCCCAGTCGTTGACCGGGACTGTCATGAATATTTTTGGATGTACCACCGGCTTTAACGTGAGACATTGCTTACTTCCTGGTTATAACTAATAATTGCCGGGCGACGATTTGACCCTTTCGATAATAAATTAAATCTTGATCCCGGCTATGCTCAAAGCTTACACGATTATAGCCCAAATCGCTTATCTGGTCAATTAGGGGTAGAAATCGGAACTCCGCCGTACCCAGGCTCCAAGCTGGTATTGCCAAACATAGCCTAGCGCCGGGTGCTATTTGGTTGTAAATATTTTTTAGAAATTTCTTAATAATTAAATTACAATCCGATATTGTTTGCGATAATATTTGTGACGTAGGCGGAGAAGTAAACGGCCGTCCTAGATATGTTTCGCTCGCCACGAAATCAATTTGACCAAATTTCTGCCAGTTGTCGTTAGTTGCATCAGCTTGTTCAATTTTGGCGTCAGTTTCGAATTCGTACCACTGTTTTAGCCAGTTTAATATATTCTGCTGACTGTAATCGATCATTTTTTGATCTATATCACTACCGTTTACGTCATAACCCATTAGCAAGGCTTCCTGTAATATTACTCCGGTACCGCAAAATGGATCCAGCAAACTTTGATTAAAAAGCGGTTTGGGAATTGGTTGACCAGCTGGTATTTCACAAATCGATTCCAGTTTATTTTGAGGTAATTGGCCGACCGCCAGATTTATAATAATTTGAGCTAACTTGGGAGGTAGCATACCGACTTTAGGGTCGCGTTTTGGCCGACCGCGATCTCGCTTAGCATAAAAACTTATATCCTGCACCTTGATAGTTTGAGCAATTAATGTCTGTCTACCATCGCGAACTATCACTAATTCCCAGCCGTTTTCGCTAGTTAATCGGTTATGTTTGACTTGGGCGCTATTTAATTCCAGATCTTGATTTGGAATCAGGCGCACTGGTCGGCCGGTTTTCATAATTGCTCGCTTGAGTTTTAATCCACTGGCATGGATTCGTTTAACACTAGTATCATAACCAATTAGGCTTAAACCAAGTTGCATTTTGCCTGGTGGCATGGTTGAGGAAAATCCTGGCGAAACTTCAAGCAGGTACTTCTCAATCAAATACCAGTCGATCACATCTAGTGTAGTAAGCAGTTTGCAAAATTTTACACTACCACCAAGGCGATCAAAAGCCATCCAGCATGGATCAACATCCACCACAGCTGTTTTATTACCAACTTTACGGATCGCACCATTACCGTACAGGCTTTCTAGCTCAGCTAATCCCAGTTCAGGCTGTCTCCCAAGCACCATTAAACTTTGCATGCTCATAGTGTAACCTGTCAGTTATAATGGGGACAATGAGCAGATTTGGTTGGATGCGACGACGTTGGAAGCTTATTCTTAATATAGTAACGTTGGCAGCACTTCTGATTTTGATTTTTGCTATTCGAAATCAGATTAGCGACACTATCGGCAATCTTGCGAAGGTTAATGCCGCGGCCTTATTTCTTATGATACCGGTTGAAGCACTCAACTATCATTCGCAGACCAGGCTTTATCAACGCTTGTTTTTATTAGTGGGCAATAAGCTGGATTATGCTTATCTTTTTAAAGCTTCTTTGGAATTAAATTTTGTAAATCATGTTTTCCCGAGTGGCGGAGTGACCGGTTTATCATATTTTAGTTTGAGATTACGAGAAGGTCAGAAGCTGACCGGTGCCAAGGCTACACTGGTTCACTTCATGAAATTAGCCCTGATATTCTTATCTTTCGAAGTTTTAATAATTTTTGGTTTGTTAAGCTTAGCTGCCTTAGGCCGTGTCAACAATTTGATTATTTTGGTGGCTGGTTCATTGTCTACGATTTTGCTTATTGGTACAGTCGGTTTCTTTTATATGGTTGAAAAAAGAAGTCGCATCAACCAGTTTTTCACGATTTTAAGCAAAGCTCTAAATCGCTTAATTCAAATTATCATGCCCAAATATCCAGAGACCATAAATATCAGTCAGGCTAAAGTGGTGGTAGACGATTTTCATGCCAATTATATTCAAATTAGACAAAGTTATCGGCGGTTAAAAGTGCCATTTTTATACGCTCTATTGGCCAATATTACAGAGGTAATGGCGCTGTACGTGGTATTTATCGCGTTTGGACATTTTGTAAATATTGGGGCCGTGATATTGGCATACGCGATAGCTAATTTTGCCGGTTTAATTTCTGTTCTGCCTGGTGGTGTTGGTATATATGAAGTTCTAATGACCACTGTTTTAGCTGCCACCGGAGTGCCGGCCGCTGTGAGCTTGCCGGTTATTGTAATGTATCGATTGTTAAATACGCTGATTCAAATTCCGCCAGGCTATTTTCTTTATCAGCGCACCCTTCACAATGGTTCGCGGTTGCCGGGAACAGAGGGAAGCATTACGCCATGATTGAACCAATTGAACTGGGTGTCAGCGATTTTGTATCTCTGTTAAATCAGACACTTGCCATGGCTTATCCTGAGGTAATAATTAAAGGTGAATTGGCTAATTTTAGGGTAAGCAAAAATCAATGGGTTTATTTCGATCTAAAAGATGATATTTCATCAGTGAAATTTTTTGGCACTGTATACAATCTGCCCGGACCCTTAGAGGAAGGCATGCTGCTGAGAGTCAAAGGTCAACCGCGTTTGCATGCCAAATATGGATTTAGCATAAATGTAATGTTAATTCAGCCAACCGGAGAGGGAAGCATAAAAAAGGCCGCGCAGTTATTGCAAGCAAAATTAACGGCAGAAGGTTTGTTTGACGAATCACGCAAAAGATTACTGCCATATCCACCAAGCCGAATAGGCTTAATTACTTCAAAACAATCTGCAGCTTACAGCGATTTTATAAAAATTATTAATGCCCGTTGGCGAGGTGTAAGAATTCAATTAGTTGATGTGAAAGTGCAGGGCGAAAGTGCACCTTTGCAAATAACTGAGGCAATTCAAAGAATTAATAGCGAAGCTGAACCTCCGGAGGTCGTCGTTATTATAAGAGGTGGAGGCAGTGCTGAAGATTTAGCAGCCTTTAATACTGAACAAGTTACACGAGCTATAGCCGTTAGTAGAGTGCCGACGCTGGTAGCCATCGGACACGAGATAGATTGGTCATTGGCTGAATTAGCCGCCGATAGGCGGGCCAGCACTCCTAGCAATGCAGCTGAATTGCTAGTGCCGGATTGGCAACGTGTAAAGGCTGAACTTACTGCTAAATCATTACAACTCAATCGCTTTGTTAATAATCAGATCACTTCTAAAAGATTAAATATCGCCCACCATCTGGAAATACTAGATCAAGCTTTAAATCATATAATTCGTCAAGCTGTAGCCAAACTCACCAGCCAACAGCAAATATTAAGTGCCATAAATCCTGACTCAATATTGAAGCGTGGCTATGCTATAGTGCGTCAAAATAAACGACCAGTAAGAAGCATCAGTTCGATAAATTCAAATAATGCTGTTAATGTGCAATTGATTGACGGCGAATTTCAGGCTTCAGTAATAGATATTCACTTGTCAGGAGGCAAAGTTCAATGACCAAGGCCAAAAAGACTGATCCTACTTACTTACAGTTACAGCTGAAACTAGACAAAATTATTGAGGAGCTTAGCAAAGGTGAGCAGGATGTAGATGAGGCGCTCAATTATTACCGTGAAGGTCTGGAATTGGTGGATCAGCTAAATACATATCTGAAATCAGCCGAGAATAAGATTTCAGAGTTAAAAACCGAATTTGGTTCTGATTAACCAATGTTTTGGATATTCATAATTGTGTCTGTAATTTTTATTTGTTTTGCCGGCGTGGTTTTAGTCGGGGCGCCTTATATACCAACTTTAAGTCCACAAGTTAATATTGCGCTGGATTTAGTGAAACTTAAACCCGATGAAACGCTTTTGGAGCTGGGTTGCGGTGATGGCAAAATACTAATTGCAGCAGCTGAGAAGGGTTATAAAGTCATAGGCTATGAGATTAATCCAATATTAGCTATAATCGCCTGGATTCGTACCCGCAAATACGGCAAAAATGTAAGAATTATATGGGGTGACTACTGGCATCAAGCCTGGCCACCGGCTAATGCTATTTTTGTATTTTTATTATCAAAGTATATGTTAAAACTGGATAAAAAAATTATACAATATCCTCATAAACCTATCAAATTAGTGAGTTTTGCTTTTACTATACCTGACAGGGAAATTGCCAAAGAAAAGCGGGGCGTTTTCCTTTACAAATATAATTAACGTTATCAGACAGTAGATATTTGCCACATCTGACCGGCTAGGGTAACATTGACGTGTGAAGCATAACCAAAAAGGTGCTATTAGTGGCCTGGCAGTGTCGTTAGTTTTTACTATTGTGCTACTAATTGGAGCGCTGGCTTTTGGGGTTTGGGCATTTAGCGGTCGGCAAGACTACAAAGACAATGTCGATTTTAAAATAAGTCGCGCAGTATCCCAGGCAAAGCAAGCACAAAATGCCGCTGACCAGTCATTATTTAATGAAGAAGCCAAACAACCGCTTACTTCTTATCAGGGTCCAGAAGCATTCGGTAGTATACAAGTGAAATATCCTAAAAATTGGAGCGCTTATGTCAACGCATCCGGCGGAAACAATGCTCAGTTAGATGGTTATTTTGCGCCAGGTGCGGTGCCATCAGTAACAGATCAGAATTCTATTTTTGCATTACGGGCGCAAGTAATTAGCCAAGCTTACGCTAGCGTGTTACAAAATTTTTCCGGCCAACAAAAGAGCGGGAAACTAACTATTAGCGCTTATGCATTACCCAAACTACCAAAAGTTGTTGGCGTCAAAGTGAATGGACAATTAAATGGTCAAGGTCCGGTCACAACGATGGTAGTGTTGCCTTTGCGATCTCAAACATTGGAAATTTCAACACAGGGCACAACCTATTTAAACGATTTTAATAACAATATCCTGCCCAATTTTACATTTTCTCCCTAGTCAGAAACCAGAAATATAATTTTTAGTCTTTTTTGCAATGGCCGGTATAGGCTATACTAAAAAGGTATATGAGGGTAAATATTCATGGTAAATGAGCCTGACGAACCGTTGATTTTATCTCAACAATTGCTGCTCGGCGTGGCTGAAGAATTAAAATTACCGTTGCTACAAATTGCACGCAAAGCCGAACAGTCTGATCTAATTAACGTTTCTGAGATGACCAGCATCCGTTTCACTGCAGATTCGGCACTTAAACTACTGGACAATTATACTTTGGGTATTCGATTGGCTTTAGAACCAGAACCACTTCTAACTGAATCGGTTTCTGTGGCTTCAGTGCTATATGATGCTGGTCAGCAACTTTATGGTTTATCGAAAAATTACGGAGTTGAGCTTGAATTAAATATTGCCGGCAAATTCGGACCGGTAATCGCTCATCGTCAAGGCTTGCTCGCGGCCTTAACTAGTCTGGGCGCAACTTTAATTGAAGCGTTACCGGCTCAATCGTCACCTCAGCTCAAGCTGCAACTGGCAACTCACCGAAGCAGATATGGCATTGTGGCCGGATTATACGCCGATACCAAACAGCTAAGCAGTGATGCCTTACAACGCGGCAGAAGATTGCAACGAAGTAGCCGGCAACCACTTTTGAATTTGACGCATACCAGCGGTGCCGGCATTTTTGTGGCTGAGACTATTCTCAAATCCATGAAACTTCATTTAACAGTTTCACGCCATCACCGATTGTACGGACTGGGTACCGTTTTGAAACCAAATCCGCAAATGCAATTGGTGTAATTGATGATCAAAATTTTATTAATAGAACCCGATAGATTCCTAGCTGAAATTTATGCACAATATTTGAATGACCACGGCTATAAAATAATTGTTTGTGCAGGCGCTCAGCAAGCCATATTGGCTGCCGATAAAGCCTTGCCGGACCTTGTTATATTAGAATTGCAGCTTGTCGAACATTCAGGGATAGAATTCTTATATGAATTTCGTTCTTATCCGGAATGGCTATCTATCCCGGTAATAATTCATTCACAGGTACCGGTAAGCGAATTTGATACCAGTAGACAACTTCTGGATGGCCAGCTTAATGTTAAGAATTACTTGTATAAACCACATAATTCACTTCATGATTTATTGACGGCCATCCGAGATCTTGTACCTGTAACGGCGTGAAACAGATAAACACTGAAGGCATTGTGCTAAACCGTACGGATTATGGCGAAGCTGACCGGATAATTACATTATTAACACCTACATTTGGCAAAGTACGTCTAATCGCTCGGGCTGTACGCGGACCAAAAAGCAAATTGGCCGGTGGCATCGAACTTTTCAGCGTGAGTGAGATAACTTTTATTGAAGGCAGGGGAGAGATCGGTACACTAATATCCAGTCGACTCAAGCAACACTTCGGCAAAATCGTAAATGAAATTGAAAGAGTACAACTCGGTTATCAACTTATTAAATTGCTAAATCGGACCACAGAAGATCATACTGAGCCGGCGTATTTTGAATTATTGGAACAAACTTTTTTAGCTTTGGACAACTCGATTATCAAAGCCGAACTGATCCGATTGTGGTTTGTAGCACAATTATTAAAAATAGCCGGACATTCACCTAATCTCAAAACCGATAATAAAGATAAGCCATTGGAGGCAAGCCACAACTACAATTTCGATTTTGACGCTATGGCTCTGGCACCACATTCCAGTGGTCGTTACAACCAGCATCACATTAAAATATTACGCTTAATGTTCAGTAGAAATACTGTCAAATCTATAAATAAAATTCAGCGGCTTGATGGGCCACTAATAGACTGTGCACCACTTTTTCAAACCTTACTACAGACTTATATAACGCCATAATCGCCAAATAACTGATATAATCAACGCTAATGACCAATGTATCACTAGACACAATTGTCGGTTTGTGTAAACGCCGCGGTTTCATTTTTCAAGGCAGTGAAATATATGGTGGTCTGGCCGGCACCTGGGACTATGGTCCGCTTGGTACTGCCCTCAAGCGAAACATTGTTAACGAATGGCTCAAATATTATGTTGATGGTTGGGATGATATGTATCAGGTGGACACAACCATCATAATGAATCCAAAAGTTTGGCAAGCCTCAGGCCACATCGAGACTTTCAATGACCCGCTAATAGAAGATGTCGTAACCAAAAAGCGATACCGTCTGGATCATTTGTTGGAAGAAAACCAAATTGAAAATGTTGACTCTATGAGTTTCGACCAAATGATACAGATCGTTAAAAGTAAGAATATCAAAAGCCCAGAAGGTAACGAGCTAGGCAGTCCGGCTCTTTTCAACATGATGTTTAAAACTCATGTTGGTCCCATTGAGAACGAAGAATCGATAACTTACTTGCGACCGGAAACAGCCCAGGGTATGTTTACTAATTTTAAAAATATAATTGACAGCTTTTACCCGGACATTCCATTCGGCATCGCGCAAGTGGGCAAAGCTTTTCGCAACGAAATCAGCCCTCGAGATTTTATCTTTCGGGTCCGAGAACTGGAAATCATGGAATTCGAATATTTTGTAAAGCCGGACGAATGGGAAAAATATTTCGATAAGTGGCATGCCTGCATGTTACAGTGGTTCGAAAAGCTGGGTTTGGATAAGAAAAAGATCAAGCTCCATGAGGTACCAGCCGAAGATCGAGCGCACTACTCGAAACGCACAATCGATTTCTATTATGACTTCCCGTCGCTGGGTTTTAATGAAATCTCCGGGCTAGCTTACCGTACTGATTTCGACCTTAAAAACCACCAGAAAAAATCGGGCAAGAATCTGGAATACAGGCCCAAAGACGGTGGGGACCCGTTCATCCCGCACGTTATCGAACCGACATTTGGCCTCGACCGTCATGTTATGGCGGTTATATCTGATGCCTACACAGAGGATGAAATTAACGGGGAGAAAAGAGCCTTCCTCAAATTACCACCACACTTGGCGCCAATTAAAATTGCCGTCAGCCCCTTACTTAAGAATAAGCCGGAGCTGGTCGACATGGCCAATAAAGTCTACGAATTAGTCAAGAAAAAATTCGGTAGCGTAATGTACGATGACAATGGCAATATTGGCAAACGTTACCGTCGCCAGGATGAAATTGGCACACCATATTGCATCACGATAGATTTTGATTCGTTAACCGATGAGACGGTCACAGTCCGCGAGCGCGACACCACTAAGCAAAAAAGAGTTAATATCAACGAACTTTCCAAAAGCCTCAATTTTTAATATTTAACAGATTAAAAATTATTTATTAACATTAGCGATATCATTATTGTTAAATATTGGAATATGGATTTTATTTTGAATGCGGTCTATACTCCAAACTATAAGCAATTATAGGAGGGGATATGAGTGTAGATGTTAACCTGTGGGCGGTATTGCTGGCGGGGATTTCAAGCATGGTAATTGGTATGATTTATTATGCTGATTCGCTGTTCGGAACTGAGTGGAAAAAATTAGCTAAAATCGACGAAAAACGTTTTCAAAAGGAAATGTCAAAAGTTATGCCTGTAGTATTCCTGGCGGCTTTATTGACGGCCTATACTATAGCTTTCATGACATTTCTATATCATCGATTCTTCGGTGATTCATGGTTGGCTGCTGGAGTAGCGACTTCTTTAATTCTGTGGCTGGGAATTGCCGGGACAACCACCTACGTCCACAATTCATTAGATCAAAGGCCTTACCGATTAACTGTAATATCACTGGGAAACCGATTGCTATCATTATTGGCTATGGGCTTAATTATCGGCTGGCTGCATCCGTAAAAATGGTCTAATTAGTATCCCGGATCTTAACTTTTAGTTAAAGTTCTTATAAAAATCGTTATAAAAATTGACCTCATTTAGCGGCAGCTGCCATCATGGTGCCTACTAATTAAATCTTAGGAGGCAGGATGTGGTCCATACAACGATTTAAAAATTCCAGAACAATGTTAAGAGCGCTGTTGGTCACGGCGGCAGTAGTAATTGTCGTGAGCGGCGTGACATTCGCGGCATTGCAAAGTCAAGAGGATATTTTAACTGGTAATACGATCGAAACTGCTACTGCAAATTTGCAAATTAGCAAGGACGGCAGCAATTTTGGTAATTCACAAACCGGATTTGATTTTGCTAATTTAGTTCCCGGTGGATCGGCTCAGCCGGCAACTGGTTATTCTTTATACCTTAAAAACTCCGGCAGTGCTCCACTGGCTCTGAAAATGTCGATTGCCAGTATACCTACCAATCACGATAATGTTGACTTAAGTAAAGTCAGCGTACTGTTGACGACAGTCGGCAGCGGAACAAGCGCTCAGAGTTTTAATCTCGATGGCTTGATAGCAGCGGCTTCAACCGGCGGCCTGAGTGTCAGTGGAGCTAATTTAACAAATGGCTCAATTCAGCAGTACAAGCTTCAAGTATCAATGGCTAGCGATGCCATTAATGGTTCAAGCGCCAATCTAAGCAATATCGACATAGTCTTTAACGGAGTAGTTCAGCCCAATTGATATTAGCTTGATCTATATGAAAATGACCAGACTTGAACTAATAAGGCTTACTGTTACAGAGGCGATATTAACTTCACTAGTCAGTCTGGTCATTTTAACTTTAATTTTGGGATTTTTGAGACTAAGAGATTATCGAATTCTAACCGTTCAAACTTCCAGCATGGTGCCAACTTTCGGTCCGCACGACGCCGTATTAATGCATTCCAGCAAATTAAATAATATATTTGTAGGCGAAGTAATTACTTATCACAGCCCGAAATCAAATAACGTTTTGATCTCACACCGTTTAATAAAGTTCGATTTAAAGGATGGCTGGTTAACTACTAGTGGAGATGATTTAAAAACCCCTGATGATAATTTTCCTCCGGAATTATTAGTCGGGCAGGTGACAGCTGTATTGCCAGAATTAGGATTGCTACTTCAATTTATACGTTCGTCAATTGGTTTGGCAATTTTTCTATATTTTCCAGCGATTATTATCATTTTGGTAGAAGTGCATCGATTGAGTCAAAGCTATACCAGGCCGTTCTACAGTGTTAGACTAATGTCATGAGACCTAAAAACCGGAGACCTATAACCTATGCCTTCGTGGACAGTCAAAACTTAAATCTGGGTACCCAAAGAATGGGCTGGAAGCTAGATTGGCGTAAATTTAGGCAATATTTATTCGACAAGCATGGCGTTACCAAAGCTTATATGTTCATCGGCTATATGAGTGAAAATGAACAGTTATACGAGTATATGCATGAGCTTGGCTATCTGGTTGTCTTAAAACCAACTGTAGATGTTTCTACATATAATGAGCCAAAAGAGAAAACTATCGGTGGTGTAGAGAGCAGCGTCGGTTTGACGGATAAGCCGGTAAATGACAAGGAAAAGCCGGTGGTCAAAGGTAATGTCGATGCCGAATTAGTGTTATATGCTATGAAAGAGTTGCCAAATTATGAAATGGCTATTTTGGTAAGTGGCGACGGCGATTTTTTTAGCCTGGCAGAGTATCTTGAGGAGCAGGGCAAGTTAGCACATATTCTTACACCGAATTGGCAGTATTCCAGTTTACTGAAAACTTTTGACAGCAAAATTTTGCGACTCGATCAGATGCGTCGCCAACTGGCGTATCATGACCGTAAAAAAAATAAGTAGAGATCTTAGCGAAGTTCTAATATTGGCAGCAATAATTTTGCACTTGGAGTATACTGCTATTTAAGACCAAGACATAATCTAAATTATTATTTATTAATCAATGAGAAGGGGGCGATATGTTAGGTGATAAAGACGTTTGTGCGACCATTGCTGTCAAAGATATGGAAGCAGCCAAAAAATTTTACGGAGAAACTTTAGGGCTTGAAGCATCTATGGAAACTCCAGCCGGTATTTTTTATAAGTCAGGCAATTCGGGTGTATTCGTATATCCATCAAACGTTGCCGGTACCAACCAAGCAACTTATGCTGCTTGGACAGTAGAGGATGTCGAAGGCGCTGTTGAAGGCCTCAAAGCTAAAGGTGTCAGCTTCGAGCACTACCCGGATTTACCAGATGTAACTGTTGATGGTGATATACACACAATGGGCGACATGAAAGCGGTATGGTTCAAAGATCCTGAAGGCAATATTTTGAATATTGTAAATAAAGTTGGTTAAAAGGTGGTAGGTAAAACTTGGGATTTTTCCGATCTTAAAGCCATTTTTTTTAATGGTACGCTGTCAAAAACTCCCGAGCCTAGCCATACTGAAAAATTAATCAAAATAAGCCAGGCAATTATGGAGAAGCAGGGGGTAAAAACCGAGCTTATCCGGACAATTGACCACGAAGATATTGCCACGGGCGTCTGGCCTGATATGCGTGAACACGGATTTAAAACAGACGGCTGGCCAGACATTTACAAACGTGTGATGGACGCTGATATTTTGGTGCTGGCCGGTCCAATTTGGTTAGGTGACAATAGTAGCCAAACCAAAAAAATTATTGAGCGGCTTTATGCCTGCAGCAGCTTATTGAACAAAGAAGGTCAATATGCGTTTTACGGTAAAGTCGGCGGTTGTTTGATCACCGGTAATGAGGATGGCATTAAACACTGTGCTATGGATGTTTTATACAGCCTTCAGCATCTTGGTTACACCATACCGCCGCAAGCTGACGCTGGTTGGATAGGTGAAGCCGGCCCCGGTCCAAGTTACGGTGATCCCAAAGAAGGCGGCGGGTTCGAAGGCGTGGACAACGATTTTACCAATCGAAATACTACTTTTATGACTTGGAATCTCATGCACCTGGCGAAAATGTTAAATGACAATGGCGGTCTTCCAGCCCACGGCAATCAACGATCCAAATGGGATACTGGTGAGCGTTTCGATTTTCAAAATCCCGATTACCGCTGAGCTAATTGTTACGGTTAGTGTTATTTTTTACATTTAGCCCACTAATTAGTGAGGTATTATATTTATCGTATTAATTGGAGCGTGGTCAAACTATGAATTTAAAGATAACCAAATTCGTGCATTCCTGTTTGCTAGTGGAAACATCTGACCGTACCGCCGTTTTTGACCCGGGTGCAATGAGTGAAAATGCTTTTAATTTCGACGCTGTTACAACGCTACACGATATTTTCGTAACTCATATTCACGGTGACCACCTAAGTGTTTCATTTATCAAAAAACTTATTGAAAAATATCCGGACGCCGCAATTACCACCACTGCCGAAATAGTTGAATCATTAAAGCAAGACGGTATCAAAGCCAGCAACCAACCATCAGACGGCGTTGTATTTTTTGATTCACCCCACGAAGATGTGCGCCCACTATTTCCAATACCACAACAAATCGGAATCCACTATCTTAACACGCTTACCGATCCCGGTGATAGCCACAACTTCAGTGAAACCAAAGCTATATTAGCGCTACCGATTACGGCGCCCTGGGGTAGCACCATCAAAGCCTTAAATTTAGCGTTACAACTCAAGCCCAAACATGTCTTACCAATTCATGATTGGCACTGGAATGAAGTGGCGCGTGAACAGACCTATGATAATTTCGAACGTATACTTGATGAACAGGGGATTACTTTTCATAAGCTCAAAACCGGTGAACCAGTACAAATTGAAATCGAATGAATTAAAAAATGTAAGCCAGAACATTGACAAAACGCATAATATTTGCTACAGTAATGTAGATGTCTTCTAAAACAAAAAACAAAAAAACTGGCTCTGATACATTTCAAGAAATTGCCCAACGCACCGGAATATTACTAATGGGTGCTGCAGTAACACTTGGAATGTTTGAGCTGCCCGATCGGCAAAGTAGTCGCTTAGTCGTACTGCCATCGCAGCCGGCTCCGGTTTTAGCCATTGACAATAACGAAAATTTAAACAACCCAATTCGACGCGAAAGGGAAGAGAGTGCCCCTCATTATATTAGCTACAGCGTGGCACAGCGTACACCAGCCCGCAGTGGTCGACATTAATATAGACATTGACTACAGATAAGTAATATGTTAAACTAACCTTATGAAAAATCCAGCAGAAAAGCCGCAGAAAATTGACGAAGACCCTGTTAAGAGTATGACTCCTCGTATGAAGGCCGCTGCTGTAGCTAGCACTACTGCGGTGCTGGCTCTGGTGAGTTTAGTTGGACCCCCTATAGTTCGCGGTCTAAAAAAGGGTGATCACCAGCAGGAGGTAGCAGCACTTTTAACCCAGCCGAGATCTAATGTTCTGGCGGCAATATGGACTGGCCAGCTCAACCCTCACGAAGTCACTCAAGTAACAACCATCCAAACCAGTTATGCCTACAATGAAGCAGCGAAAATTAGAGGCTTTGATGCAGTAGACCCAAATGATCCGTTAATTGGCGAAATTATCGCTCAAACTCCCGAAGCGGATCCGGAAACCAACACTGTTATCCCAGCCGGGACTGAACTAATCATAGCTAGAAAAGATGTTCAGGGGAATCAACCTGACATTCTTGAAGAAATTAATTCGCACCAAAATACATCTTTTTAAATAGCGCTTTGGGATAAGCCAAAACCTCCACATCTAGCGCTTTAACTATTAACAGAGTAAAAACTGTGGATAAATGATGTGTGAAACGCTACCTTTTTATATTTTACACTTGCAGGGGGTCATAGTGGGTAGTACACTCATTTCAGTGGGTAGAAATGGTGAACCAAAATAGTTTGCCAAATCAAAAATAAAAAACCACTAGTAGCATAAGGGAAATCATGGGAACGGTAGACTACTTCGAACGCAAGCTCGATGACAAGCGTCGGCTAACCATCCCGCCGGAACTTAGAAATAAGTTTGCGAGTGGAGCAGTCGTAACCCGTGGTTTCGGTCCGTACCTTCATCTCTATCCCAGAGATGTTTGGGAAAACCTTGTCGAGCCGACATTACGCGGCGACATCCTTGACGAGCGCATTGCCGACCTCAACATCCAATTCCGGATGGGTAAGGTTGATGTGCTGCCAGATGACAAGCAGGGGCGAATCACGCTCGAGCAACATCTGCTCGATTACGCGGCTATCACCCGGGATGTTGTGGCAGTTGGTGTTGGTGGCCAATATTGGCGACTAATGCGGCCGACGTCAGATGCTACTGCACGTTAACAATTTAGCGTGATAGATAAAACCTCATAAATCGAGGTCAACTATCCGGTAGTCAACAAGTGGAATTTGATAGTAAACCACTCAAAAAAAGTGCTTTGCACCTTCCAAAAACACCTCCCAAAACTCCACCTCACACATAAGTCTCTCAAACTCGATTTTGGCGAAAAGTATTTATACATTTTGCTTAAATCAATCAAAAACAAAAACTTTACAAAAACAAAAAAGTTGACTACTGGTTAGGTGACCTTGCGAAACAAAAACGTAGGCCAAGATGCACCAAAACAAAAACCAAAATACAAATCAACAGCACGAGCCAGTATTACTAAACGAAGTCTTACAAATTCTGGAGCCACAGCCAGGGGACACTTACCTTGATCTGACGGCCGGATACGGCGGACACGCCTTAGCCATATTGGAACGGACTGGAAGCCTCACACCCGCTGTATTGATCGACCGGGATCCCCGGGCGATCACAGCCCTAAAGCAGAAGTTTGCTGGTAAACATATCAGTATACGGCAGCTGGATTTTTTGAGCGCTGCCAGGGAGCTGCTACAAGATGCTCGCCAATTTGATCTTATTTTGGCTGATTTAGGCGTATCGTCACCGCTCTTTAACGATGCTAGTCGTGGGTTCGCCATCTCTAAAGATGGTCCACTGGACATGCGCATGGATCCAGCTCAGGGTTTAACCGCCGCAACAATAGTTAACAGTTATAGTCAGCCTGATTTGATTAAAATGCTTAAGAACTATGGTGAAGAACCAAAAGCTAAGCAAATCGCTGAAATGATTGTGGCCAACCGCCCGATCAATTCAACTGTTAAGTTAGCCGAAATTGTAGCCCGGGCCTGGCCCGGTAGAAGCCGTTTACATCCGGCAACTCGGACCTTTCAAGCATTAAGGATTGCTGTCAATGATGAGCTCCATTTACTTGAGCAAAGTTTGCCGCTTTGGCTTAAATTACTGACTCCAGGCGGACGGATTGCGATTATAAGCTTCCATAGTTTGGAGGATCGCCTTGTCAAGAATGCCTTACAATCAGCTGCCGGAGATAGATATGACGCTGAATTAAGGTTATTAACCAAGCGTCCCATAACTTCTAGCAAACCTGAAACAGTTTTTAATCCGCGAGCTCGCAGCGCTAAGTTGCGAGCCGCAGTGAAAATAAAAAAGAAAGGGAACGCTTATGCCGATTCAGGTAAAAAGCAGCTCCCGAGCCTACAAGATTCACGTCAGAGTGGTCTAAACAGGCAAGTAGCGGTTCTGGCCCCCGAATAAGGGGCCAGACCTAAAAAAACATCAAACATAAATACAAAAATATATGACATACTCCAGTTCGCTGGCCGTCAATCGATCCAGATTTGTCGGTCGCAATCAAAACTCAGTCAGTTTTCGGGCTCAAACCCGAACGCTCGGCCCCATTACTAACACTATAACTCTGATAGTGCTGGCTTGTTTGTTGGGCTTGTTGTACCTCACGCAGGTTACTAAGACCAACGCCTATGGTTATCAAATCAATGCCTTGCAGCATAAACAAGCCAGCCTTAAGAGCCAACACGATGATCTACAAGTCAGTTCAGCCAGGCTTCAGTCTTTGAACCGCGTTAGTAGTAGTGCTGTAGCCAAAAGCCTGGTAGCCTCAGCTCCATCAACAACTGTCCAAAACTAGCTATTTTAGTTATGGTATATCAGCTACGCGGCATATAATTAAAGGTGTAATTAAATATTTATGGCCTCGCCAAATACAAACACTTTGCCCTTAGCTGTTAAGCGCGTACGCATCTGGTATGGAATTCTTGTACTTGTTGTGGCTGTTTTTGGGGTGCGATTGTTCTACATACAAATTATTAATCATGACCACTACCGGGCAGCAGCCTTAAGTGATCAGCTTAAGCAGTATCAAATATCGCCAACTCGCGGCTTAATTGAAGCCCACGAGGGCTATAACGCCGTTCCAATTGTATTAAATCAACAGCTTTATACTGTTTACACTGATCCGACTTATGTTAAAGATTCTAACAAATTAGCTGGTAAAGTGGCCGCCATAATTGGTGGCCAGCCAGACAAATATGCGGCACTCATGTCAACCAAAAATACACGCTATGTAGTGCTTGCGAAACGGGTAAACGCCAATCAAAATAAAAAACTGTTGGCATTAGGTGAGCCTGGCTTAGGCACCCAAGAACAGGACTACCGAGTCTACCCTCAAGGCAGTCTAGGTAGCCAATTACTGGGTTTTGTGGATGATGGCAATATTGGTCGCTACGGCATCGAACAAGCTTTAAATAAGCAGCTGGCCGGCAAAGCCGGCCAGGTCAAGGCGGTTACCGACGTAAACGGAGTTCCGTTAGCTGCCAGCAAGGGTAATATACAGAAGCCACCGGTCAATGGGAGTAACATACTAACTTCTATTGATTTGTCTATGCAGGCGCAAATGGAGAAAATTCTGCACGATGAATTTACCAAAACTAAGTCGCATGGACTTAGTGCCGTAATCATGGATCCTAATACCGGTAAAATCAAGGCCATGGCTAATTATCCGACATATGACCCCAGTAATTATCAGTCGGTTAACAATCCTAAGTTGTATCAAAATTCAGTCGTTAGTAATGCCATTGAACCCGGCTCATCAATGAAAGTTATGACCACAGCGGCAGCCTTAGACCAGGGTATAATTCAACCAAATACCACATTTTATGATCCGGCACATTGGGTGGTAGACGGTTTTAATATTACCGATATAGAAGAAGACGGTGGACCCAGGCAGCAAAGTATTGCCAGCTTGCTGAATTTGTCCTTAAATACTGGAGCCACTTGGTTACTTATGCAAATGGGCGGTGGTCAAATAAATTCCAAAGCCCGGTCGGCCTGGTATGATTATATGACTAAGCATTTCCGACTTGGTCAGCCGACCGGGATTGAACAGGGCTACGAAGCAGTAGCCACAGTGCCGCCACCTCAGGATAATGGGGCGGCAATTAATCTAACTTACGCTAATACAGCCTTTGGGCAGGCATTGGAAATTACAGCCTTGCAAGAAGCAGCCGCCGACTCAAGTATTCTGAACGGTGGCACTTATTACCAACCCAGTCTAATCGACCAATTTATCAGCTCTGATGGACAAATTAACAAAGTTACTCCAAAGGTAATTCAAAAAAATGTAGTTTCAGCCAAGGTTAGTCAGGAAATGGTGCCCCTAATGGAATATGTAGTCCAACAACATTTTGCCCAGGGCTTTGGGTATTTAAATTTTGACTCCAAATACGCTGTCGGCGGTAAAACCGGTACTGCACAAGTCGCCAAGCCAGGTGGCGGTTATTATACTGACAGATATAACGGTACTTACGCCGGTTTTGTTGGCGGCGAAAAACCACAATATGTGATTGTGATCTTCAATATTGAACCTGGTGTAGCCGGCTATGCCGGTTCCAACGGCGGACAGCCGGTTTTTGCAGATCTGGCTCATATGTTGATTGATAATTCATATGTCATACCGAAGAAGCAATAACACTTAACAGATGATATAATTAAAACCAAAAATACTTACATGAACACTTTGCACATTGTCATTACCACCCACAATCTGATTCACATTTTAGCTCTCGGTTTTTTTAGTTTTCTGATAAGCATGATAATTACTCCGGCCTATACTACCTTGGCATACGAGCACCAGTGGTGGAAGCGTCAACGAACCAATGCTTGGTCCGGCGGCACAGCCACCGTTTATCAAAAATTGCATGCTGCTAAGCACAAGCGAAACATTCCGACCATGGCCGGCCTGATATTTGTTATTTCAATCTCTATAGTTACACTTATCAGCAACTTAAGTCGCGGTCAGACCTGGTTGCCATTGGCTGGCTTGATAGCTGCCGCCAGTATCGGTTTAGTTGATGATGTAATGAATATTGGCAGTCTGGGCAGGGGTGTAGCCGGTATGACCGCCAGAACCAAATTTGGTTTATACAGTTTGGTAGTTTTAGTTGGCGGCTGGTGGTTTTATGCAAAACTGGGAGTACATTCCATTTATTTGCCGGTTATAAATCAATGGCACATTGGGGTGTTCGTAATAGCTTTGTTTTGGCTAGTAGTCATAGCTACTGCCATGTCGGTTAATATCACTGATGGTCTAGATGGCTTAGCTGGCGGCTTATTGACATCATCATTTGTAGCCTATGCCATTATTGCCGCGCTGGAACATAAGTTTGCGCTATCCGGTTTCTGCTTAACAGTTGTAGGCAGTTTGCTTAGCTACACTTGGTTTAACATTTATCCGGCCAGATTCTTTATGGGCGATACCGGATCATTTGCCTTGGGTACGGCACTTGGAATAATTGCTTTACAAACAGATACAATTTACGTATTACCGATAATCGGTGCCGTCTACGTAATGGAAACCGGTTCGGTAATAATTAATCGTGTATCACGTAAATTACGCCAAGGCAAAAAAGTATTTTTATCTTCGCCAATACACCATCATTTTGAAGCGTTGGGTTGGCCGGAAACCAAGGTGACTATGCGTTTCTGGATATTAGGTCAGGTCGCCAGCGTACTGGGTTTGCTGGTTTTTCTGATCAGTGGTCAGGTATGAAATGACAAGCTCATTTATCACTCCCAGACGACGTTCGCAAATTCACTATAGACAATTAGAACTGGGCCGCAAACATCGACCTGATTACTGGTTATTAATTCTGTGTGCTTCGCTGCTGGCGATTGGCTTAATTGTGGTGTATGCCATTAGTCCGGCTCTGAGCCAGGCTAACCATGTCAGCAGCGGTTATTATATCGGCAAACAGGTCGTCGCCATTGGACTAAGCTTGCTAGCTTTTATTATTACGGCTCGAGTTCCTCTAAGTTGGTGGCAACGGGCCTATAAACCCTTGTTGGTGGCCGCCGCGATTGCAACTCTTTTCGCGCTGATTATCCCTGTAAATCCGGCTTTTCCGGCTCATCGGTGGGTAAGACTTGGTAGTTTTTCATTTCAATCTGTAGAATTGCTCAAATTCGCTATTTTGATCTGGCTGGCTGGCTTTTTAGCTGCCCGCATTAAACAGGGGACTATTCATAGTAGAGTTCTAACATTAAAACCACTGGTAATCGCTTTGCTCGTTGTTAGTGCTGTCGTAGTGGGTATCCAAAGTGATCTGGGATCCGCCGGTGTAATTGTAGCAATAATGGGCACCATGGCATACATTGCCGGCTTGCCTCTGGGAAGAATTATGCTAATAGCGATGACAGTTATTCTAATAGCACTTTTGGCAGTCTCAATTACTCCATATCGACGAGATAGACTACAAAGTTACTTACACCCCGGTTCACATTGTCAATCGAGTGGTTATCAGGCTTGTCAAGCTTTGATAGCTGTTGGCTCTGGCGGTGTAATTGGGCTTGGTCTGGGAAGCGGCGTTCAGGCTTACGGATATCTACCCGAGGCGGCTAATGACTCTATTTTTGCTATATACGCTGAGAAATTTGGTTTCATCGGCGGAATAGTGTTACTGGCGGTATTCATGGCCTTTTTCACCAGGCTTAAGAGTATTGCCGAGAGGCTCCCTGATGATTTCAGTCGATTGTTGGTAGTCGGTGTATTAGCTTGGCTAAGTGTACAGACTGTTATAAATATCGGAGCAATGATCGGGCTATTGCCGCTTAAAGGTATTACGCTACCATTTATTAGTTATGGTGGTACCAGTGTGGTATTTGTTGCGGCCGCTGTAGGTTTAGTATTTCAAGCCTCACAGTATGCATCTTATACCGTACCACGGGTAGCTTCCGGTGTTGGTCAACGTGATGTTTATACAAACCCGGCTCGGAGGACTAACTATTGACTACCATTATTCTGACTGGAGCCGGTTCTGGTGGACATATCACGCCAATATTGGCTGTTGCCGCCGAGCTAAAACGCTT
The DNA here is from genome assembly GCA_035479135.1 of Saccharimonadales bacterium (SeqCode). GTDB lineage: Bacteria > Patescibacteriota > Saccharimonadia > Saccharimonadales > UBA4665 > DATIIY01. The sequence goes on along the minus strand of DATIIY010000001.1, from coordinate 85,786 downwards.
AAAAACTGATATAAAGCTGATCTATATCGGTCAAAAAGGTGACCCGATGGCAGCCATGCCCTCACGTCATAAATACATTGATGAAGTTTATGTTATCAGAGCCGGTAAATTTCGTCGTTATCATGGCGAGGGGTTAAAACAATTAACCGATATTCCGACCATGCTTAAGAACATACGTGATGTATTATTTGTTTTGATTGGTCTATTACAAAGCTGGAAATTGCTACGACGATTACGACCAAAAGTAATCTTTATTAAAGGCGGTTATGTGGGCGTACCTGTTGGGTTAGCAGCTGCTAGTTTAAAAATACCTTTCATTACACACGATTCAGACGCTGTACCGGGGTTGGCGAATAAAATAATCGCTAAGTGGGCCAGTAAACATGCCGTGGCTTTACCTCCCGAAGCTTATTATTATCCACGCAATAAAACAGTGATGACTGGAATTCCATTGCGTAGAGAATTTGTACCGGTAAATACTAAAATCCAGCAGGATTACCGTGCACAGCTTAAAATACCTTCCAAATCGCAGGTATTATTTGTGGTCGGCGGCGGTTTAGGTGCCGAGCGGATCAATTTAGCGGTCGCTGAGGTGATACCGCATCTGTTAGCTGAATTCGAAGAATTATATGTATTACACGGTGTAGGTCAGGCCAACGAAACTGCTATGAATGATATTTATGATAAAAAATTGTCAGAAGCAGAGCGGGGGAGATTAAAAGTTTACGGTTTTATAGATGATTTGTATAAATATAGCGGTGCTGCCGATATTATCATTAGCCGGGCAGGAGCTACTAATTTGGCTGAATTCGCGGTCCAGGGCAAAGCCTGCATTATCATCCCCAGCCCATTTCTAGCAGCCGGCCATCAGCTTAAAAACGGCATATTCCTTGATCAGCAGGGGGCGGCGGTGATTATTGACGAGACTGAGCTTCAAGAGGACCCTAATCGATTAGCTGCCAAGGTTAGCGATTTGCTCAAAAAGCCCGAGAATCGGCGAAGTTTAGGCTCTAAAATGTCAAAACTAGCACATCCTCACGCAAGTTCCGAGCTGGCGAGGTTGATATTGGATGAACTATGAGATTGCTTCGTCGCCGGTCAAAAGATACAAATCGACGTCAGCGCCAGCCAGCTGACGATTTAGCACCGCCGCAATCATCTTATGTCTACAGCGCTAGGCGCTCCGAAGCTACGCGTTCAACTGGGCGACAGCTAGATTCCACCGACACGCCCGTCAAATCCCTTGGTTTTGTTATTAGGTGGGCAGAACGCCTTGGATTGATTTTATTGTTACTGGTTGTTTTATTTTCAGCCGTAAATGTATTAAGCCTTTCTCCCGATGTCAAAGTCATGCCCCTGGTAAATAATCAGAGCAGTCTGATCATGCGTCCTGACTCGGTTTATGCTGACGCTGCCAATCGTCAAATCCGTAGTTCTATCTGGAATTACAACAAAATAACTATAAATACTAACAAATTGCAACAGGGATTGCTAAAACAATATAGCGAATTGAGCAGTGTCAGCGTGCAACTGCCTTTGTTAGCGCATCGACCAATTATTTATGTGCAGCCTTCACAACCTGCCTTAGTGCTAACAACTAAATCAGGCACAGCTTACGTTGTTGGTGCAAATGGCAAGGCACTGCTGCAGGGGAGTGCTGCAAGTTTTAAAAATCTCGATTTGCCAATAGTGAATGACCAAAGCGGCTTACAATTATCACTGAATAAACAGGCGTTATCGACTGCTGATATCAATTTCGTGCAGGATGTGGTAACACAATTGGCAGCTAAGCAATACGCGGTTTCTGATATGACTTTGCCCTCGGCTGCCAGCGAGCTTGACGTTCATCTTAATGGTCAACCTTACTACATTAAATTTAATTTACAGGACAACAACCCTAAAGGGGAAACGGGCACCTTCTTGGCCACAGTGGATCAATTAAAACATCAAAACATTACACCCAGTCAGTACATAGATGTACGAGTGTCCGGACGAGCATATTATCAGTAAACCCCTCTTGTTCTACCCCGTTAGTTCTGGTTTTGTTCAGTGTCTTGTTAATTGTTAATATACAAAATAAACTATACTAACATACACAATTGGGCATAAGTCAAATTTAATTAAATATGTGAAGTAAAGCAGGGTAGTAAAATAAATTGTGAAAATGTCAAAAAGGCATATTTTCACGACAATACTGTGGATAAGTCAAATAGTGTTATATATCATTTTTAAACACTAGGGCTAACTTTAGATATTAAATATAACGATATAAATTAACTAAACTAATGTGTGATGATTGTAGCAGTCGTGTCAGCTTTTAACACAAAATAAGTCGCATGGTACGAATAGTCCCCTACAAGAGTGGTAACTTGGACTAGCCAGCAACAGATATAAGCCAGTCGCAAAATATACATTGTGCGACATCAAGACTGTAACCCGGTTGCTTGCACTAACGCCTTCTTTTTGACTTGCATTTGCATTTAAATTCTCACATTTAAATTTTTTATTAATGCCTTCTTTACCCCACTACTCGAACATGAAATGTTATGTTAATTAATGCGCTTACCCGTCTTATTTCACATAACTACTGTTCGTATTTTGTACGAATTATTGAAATGCTAAACGAGCTGCTTGACGCCCAATAGCTTGCATCTTAGATGCATGAATAGAAGTAACTCTATCCACGTCGATATCCTTGCGTCGAGCATGGACATACCATTTACCCCTAATTTTTCCAACCTTGTAATTACCTATTTCTGATAATAAATCTTCAGCCCGGTTTAATGTGGCACCGCGTGACACACACTCATCCACGACATATATTCTTCCGATAGTCTCAGGTAAAACTCTGCTCATTCGTTTTTTTTCGATATACTTCGAAATATTGCTGAAAAATGCAGATCGGGGTACTTTAATGCTGTCAATTATCGGAGGTTCGACATCTATTTCTTCATAAAAACCGCGTATACTATCGGCGACTGGTATAGCAGAATTTACTGTTACAAAAAAAGCCAAGGGCTCACTTAGAACTGCCCTGGCCATTTGCTCAGTGAAAGAATATTGTGATCGGTTAAGCATATTTGCTTCGACCGCTGCATAAGATTCACTTTCCAAAAATCCAGGTATCTGTCTTCTACTATACATAATAATCAGCTGACAATTCTCTAATCAAATTTGGACTTATTCTGCTAAGGCGTAGGTGGCTTTGGCGACACGTTTGAATTGAGGTTTACCCTGAAGATTGAGCAGTATTGTAGTTTCTTTGACAAAGCGGCTCTTAAGTACACGCTTGACGATTTCATCTCGATGTAGGGGCTCTTGGGCCTGACGCAGTACATCGCTGATAATATCAGCCACAGTTCCCTTCTGGTAACCCCATTCCTTAAGCGCGTAAATTCCGCGACCAATTAGCACAAAGCGCTTATCTTTGATCAATTCATTGTGAATCGCCTGAGTTGTAACATCTTTGCGCTTAAAGTCGCTGCTTTTTATAGCGGCCGCAATCTCGTTGAAGTGCATGTGTTTACCGTTTTCTTTGAGAATGACGTATATTTTGTCTCGGATGTTCTTAGGGTTTACCATCGGCCATTTAATAAGTCCCCAACGGCCATTCAAGGTCGCAAGTTGTTTAGAAATACTGGCCAGCGCGGCTGCTTCCTTAGGGTCGCTTAAATTGCCAGTCTTAGCTATCTGTTCGATTGATTGCGGTTCACCGCCCTTTTTGATGGTCTCAATAAGTTTTGAAACTTTATCTTTAAGTGCTTTTTCACTGTAAGCCGATCGTATACTAACGGCGTGATAGAAGTTATCGTCTTCATTAATCACTAACAGTAATGGTGCTAGAGAGCTCAGAAATGCGAAACGGGCCTGCCCTTCTCTTCCTGGCTCATCGCTTAATTTAGATGCCAGTTGACTAACTCGTGCGACATTTCCGAAATTGCTTAAATTACCAAGTACCTGCTCTTGAAATTCATTTATATTCGGTAAAATGCCCTGCTCTGCAGCACCGCGCAAACGTGTTATTACAGCTTTTTCTAGTTGTCTAACGCGTTCACGGGTGATACCTAGCATTTCACCTATTTGCTCGAGAGTTTCCTTACGGTCAAATAACCCAAATCGTCTGGAAATGATTTCGCGTTCCCTGTCTCGGTCAATTGTTGCCAAAACTTCACGTACAAATTGCTCGGTTTTAATTGTGGAGGCGGTTGGGCCTTGGGTCATGTGTTTACCAGCATTCTTTCTTCTGCTAAGAAGTTAATAGCTGTATTATATAACTTATAAATTTAAAAGTCAACTACCTAAAATTCCATGTCTATTGTAGCACATACATGACAGCAGCGCGTAGTAGATGTTGTAGAAATATTATCAAGCCATTTGCTTTGATACCCGGCAAATACGTTAAGGGGTTTTACTTCTTGGATTTAGTTGCTGAAATTGTCTTTTTGGCAGTGCGACTGAGTTTTTTATTAAATCTTTTTCCACCGCGTCCACGCGCCGGCCTACTTTCCAAAATAGTTGTGGCTTCAGCCTCTGTCAATTTAGCGGGATCCAGATCTTTGGTAATCCGGGCGTTCTTTTTACCATCGGTAACGTAGGGACCGTATGGGCCATTTAATATTTTTATGCCACTATCGAATTGTTTAATATTTTTAGCTGCGTCTTTGGCTAACTTGCCATCATATAACTTCCGAGCTTCTGATTCCGTAATAGTTCGGGGATCAAGTGGTTTAATTGAAACATAGAGGTCGCCCACTTGAATATATGGACCAAAACGTCCGATACTGGCTTTGATCATCTGTCCGTCTTTAGTCTGTCCAATGTCACGCGGTAATTTAAACATCTCCAGCGCCTGATCCAATGTAACGTTTTCAATGGAGACTCCACTGGGCATAGGTGCGAAGGCTGGTTTTTTGGTTTCATCTGCTTCATCACCCTTTTGAAGCATCGGGCCGTAGCGTCCGAACCTCGCAATTATCGGCTCCCCGGTTTTTGGATCTTTACCAAGCTGACGTGCCTTAGAAACTTCTTTGCGCGAAACATCTTCTGATTTTTCTACCAATATGTGAAAATCTTTGTAAAAATCGCCTATCATTGATTGCCATGCTTGTTTGCCAGCGGCAATATTGTCAAAATCTGCCTCCACTCGGGCGGTAAAATCATAATCGACAACAGACGGAAAATATTTAACCAAAAAATCAGTTACTACTTCGGCAATTGGTGTCGGTACTAATTTACCGCGGTCTGCACCGGTTAACACCTTATTCATTCTTTTGGTAACTTGGCCATTTTCAAGTTTCAGTGTAGTAATGTCACGCTCGTGACCTTCCAAATCTGATTTTGTGACATAGCCACGGGTCTGGATAGTAGAAACTGTCGGCGCATAGGTGCTAGGGCGACCAATACCTAAAGCCTCAAGTTTACGCACTAGTGTTGCTTCTGAATATCGGGCCGGTGGACGGCTAAAGGTTTGGGTAGCTAAGATTTCTTTGGAGTTTAGCACCTGCCCGACATTAATTGGGGGGAGAATTATATCGTCTTTGCCACCGCCGTATACTCTTATAAAACCATCAAAACTTAGTACTTCACCTTTGGCTAGAAATTGTTCTGGCTGATTACTAATATCAATAATCATTTCGGTTCTTTGGAGTTCGGCAGAGCTCATTTGACTAGCTAGAGTCCGTTTCCAAATAAGTTGGTATAATTTTTGTTGACCACTATCATCGCCAGAGTTCAAATCATTGAAGTTAGTCGGCCTGATCGCTTCGTGAGCCTCTTGGGCGCTTTGATCTTTAGTTTTAAATTGGCGCTGCTGATGATATCGTGCACCAAATTGTTTTAATATATAATCTTTAGCGGTGTTAATAGCCTGTTCTGATAAGATAGTGCTATCTGTTCTCATATAAGTTATATAACCAGCTTCATACAATCGTTGTGCTAGTGTCATGGTTTGCCGCACACCGAAGCCCAAACGTCGGCTGGCTTCCTGCTGAAGGGTGCTAGTGGTAAATGGTGCGCCCGGACTTCGCTGGCCCGGTTTTTCATCAACAGCACTGACTTTAAATGTTGCCTGAGCTGTTTTTGTGAGCCATGTTTGGGATGTTTGTTCATCGGGCAGTCTGACTTTTAGTTCAGCTGGAATTTCTACTTTACCATCTAGAAATATGCCTGTAACTTTGTATGTTGCATCGGCATCATGGGTGTTTATTTCCCGCTCTCTTTCGAGTACCAGACGTACCGCTACCGACTGTACCCGGCCGGCGCTTAGGCCAGTTCGGACTTTTTTCCAAAGGACAGGAGATAACTCGTAGCCCACTAAGCGGTCCAATACGCGGCGAGCTTGTTGGGCGTCAACTAACTTAATGTCGACCAGTCGTGGGTTTTTTATGGCTGCCTCTATGGCCGATTTTGTTATCTCATGAAAAACGATTCGCTTGGTTTGTTTGGGGTCTAACTTCAGTGCTTGAGTCAAGTGCCAGGCTATAGCTTCACCTTCCCGGTCTTCATCGCTGGCTAGCCACACTTCACGACCACTTGCGGCCTTTTTTAAATTGGCGACAATCTTTTTCTTGTCTATGCTGATTTCATAATGCGGTGCGAAACCGTGTTCTAAGTCGATATTGAGCCCTTTTTTGGGCAAATCACGAATGTGACCAAAACTGCTTTCCACGGTGTAGTCTTTACCTAGAAATTTGGATAGAGTTTTAGCCTTAGCCGGACTTTCGACTATTACTAAATTCTTGGACATGATGTTCTACATGTAAGCGTACTTAAGCTTATAATGCAACTATACCCTTTAATTCTAATCAAAAAGAGTTCGGCCGGCTTTATATCCAACCCAAATGCCGGCAAATGAACCAATAGTACCCAATATCAAACTCCAGCCTCCCAGCGCATTACCATGGTCAAATAAGGCTGCGCCTAACCAACTACCTAATAAACCGCCAACTGTGACTCCAATTAAAATCATTAGCTTCATGATTTCTAGTTTAGCACTTTGCAATTGTTAGCAAATAGCCCAATGATTGGCGCCGAGAGCACGTATAAGACCACCAACTTCCAGCATAGTCATAGCTTGATTAAATCCCTTAATAGACAATTGACTTTTATTAAGTATAATTTCAGCATCACTTATACCCTGTATCATTAAATCAATTATTATTTGCTCATTAGCATTACGGCCACGAATGTTTTTTTGAGGTGAAATGCGTTGATGCATGCCAAGAGCATAGAGCACATCTTTATAAGACGTTACCAGCGTGGCACCAGTTTTAATTAAATTATTTGTGCCAACTGAGCCAGGTGTAGTTATCGGCCCGGGAATGGCTAAAACTTCCTTCCCCTGATCTAGCGCAAATCGGGCAGTGTGCAAAGTTCCACTTTTCTCGGAAGCTTCGGTGATCAATATCGCTTGACTTAATCCGGCTACTATTCGGTTTCTAGCTACAAAATTTTGCTTCAGGGGTGGTACCCCAGTAGGATATTCACTAACTAATGCCCCGCCCTTATTTAGAATGGTTTGTGCTAGATGGGGATTGGCATAAGGCACAATATTATCAAGTGGACTGGGTAATACGGCAATTGATAGGCCCCCAACTTCCAGAGCGGATTTATGAGCCTGGCGGTCTGCCCCTATCGCCAGACCGCTTACAATGACAAGTCCCTGTTTGGCCAACTCTTGCGCCAGGCGGCTGGTTACCTGACTCCCATAAGTTGAAATACTTCGACTGCCTACTATGGCAACCCTTGGACGACTAAGCAAACTCTCGAGGGGCGCGCCCATATGATATAAAATCTGCGGCATTCCAACCTGTTGGCTTAAAGTTTTTGGAAAGCGAGAAGATGAAAGCGTAAGCTTATTGATTTTCATTCAAATTTATTGTAAAGTATTGACATAATGTAATGCATTTGCTAAAATAGCAACTTGTAATTCCTCGTAGTAGGAATTGGTACCTTTAACCCCCCATTCTAACACCTCTCAAATTCATTTTTTTGAAATTGGGAGTTATTAGTTAGATTGTTTTAGAGCGCGCCTTAAGGACAAGTTGTTACCCTCCACTTTTCTTTTGCTTGTCAGGCTTAGCCTGACTCGCTCTAAAACATACTAACCCCTTTAACTAGATTCCCTGGTTACCAAATGGTAACTGCTGGTGGTCCCCGATTCAAAGCGAGTCTAAATGGTTGGCGCACCTTAAGGTGCGGCAGACACGTGTCATTTATATATATCTAGACATTGATGTTTCGCTGGGGTGGGTTGAAGGGTGGTAAAGGAGGACTTCCAAGTCCTCCTTTTGAATAGACCAACGAGCGGTGCCCACCCCCTCTCGTTGGTCTTTTTTAGTTAATTAAAATTTCATTACGGATTATTATTTTATTGTTAAATTACAAACGAGCGAGTTTCGTGAGGTAATTCCCCGCCGTATATATACTCACTAAGAATTGAGTTAACTTCCTTAGTGAGATTTGGTAATTGAGTTTTTTCTGTAGATGAGAATTCTTTAAGTACAAACTTTTCACTTGAGACTCTTGCCGGTTGTTTTGGCCCAATGCCAACTCGAATCCGGCCATAGTTTTCGCCAATCCGCTTGGATATTGATTCTATCCCTTTATGACCGGCATCTTGGCCACCGATTCTAAGTCGTATCTGGCCGAAATCAATATCCAAGTCATCATGGATAACTACAATATTGGCAGGCTGAATTTTATAATAGTCAGCTGCCGCCTGCACTGCCTCCCCGCTGTTATTCATATATGTCGTGGGTTTGATTGCCACCACCCGACTTTCACCGATTCGTCCAATACTTAGCAGGCTCTTAAGATTTGCTTTCTTTATCCTGCGTTCCATATCTTCATTTTGTTCAACAAATGAATCCAGGCAGATAAAGCCAATATTATGACGAGTAAGGACATATTCTGGGCCAGGATTACCTAAACCAATCAACATAACCGTTTTATTTAAACCAACGGTATAAAACATTGTCGGATTGCTTACTTGTGGTCGTTTCTGCAACCAGGCCATTTATTCTTTTCCTTTAGACATTGTGGGACTGAAACCGTGTTTGTGCGCGGTGTGTTTTTCAATAAACCATAATTGAATCGGACTGCCTTCATAGTTGTATGATTCTCGCAACTTTCTTTCCAAATATCGTCGATAACTCCAGTGAATGTAGCGGCTATGACTACCGAAGATTTTAAAAGCCGGTGTCGCATTATCGGTTTCCTGAACCATATAATTTAATTTAGGTGTGCGGTTTTTTAGTCCAGCAGGTGGATGCTCACTGACAGCCCGCCTTAACCATCTATTAACTTCGCTGGTTTTAATATGCTGGTGACGCTGATTATCGATATTTATGGCCAAATCAAATATTTTGGTAACGTTTTGTCCGGTTATAGCGGAGGTGAAAACCAGTGGCGCCCAAGGTACAAAACTATAATTTGCCACTATTTGCGGGGCCAAATGGTCACGCGTATAAGCGTCTCGATCCACCACGCTGTCCCATTTGCTTACTACCAATATTAAACCCCTGCCAGCTTCCTTAACCAGTCCAGCTATTTTTTGGTCTAGTTGGACATTCAATTCATTTACATCCATCAGTAATAAGCAAATATCGGCCTCTTCGATGGCGGCTAGTGCTCTAAGCACACTAAATTTTTCCACGCCCACCTCTATTTTGCCACTCCTTCGAATGCCCGCCGTATCTAACAGTTCTATGTCTCGTCCCTGGTAGCGGATCACAATTCGGTTAACATCTCGTGTTGTACCAGCTCTGTCCGAAACAATTGCCTGCTGTTTCTTCGCCAAGCTATTAAACAGTTGCGATTTGCCAACATTTGGGCGGCCAACAAGCGCCATCTTAAGTCTGTCATTGTTACCACGATCAAGAACTTTAGGAATCACGCCTATTAGTTCTTGCAATAGACTTTCAATTCCATGATTTTGTGTTGTACTGGTCTGAATTATTGTTTTAATGCCCAGACGGTCAAACCTACTCAAATCCTGCCCCTGGGCTTTGTCTTTTTTATTAATTATTAGAAAAACCGGCTTGCGGCTTCTCAGAGCCAGTTTGGCGACTCGCCGATCTTCTTCCGTAATCGGCACATTAGCCTCCACCATAACCCAAATAATGTCAGCGCTATCAGCCGCCTGGGTAATTTGCTCCTGGATGGTAAGTTCGAAACTGTCAGCCGGATCTTTGACGCCAGCCGTATCAACCAACCAGAAATTATGGCCTTTGAACTCCGCTCTGGCCGTGACGCTGTCTCTAGTTGTTCCGGCTTCACGAGCTACAATGGCTTCTCGTCGTTCCAGAATTGTATTGAACAAACTGGATTTACCAACATTGGCGCGTCCAACTATTGCTACAATGGGAAGTCGTTTACTCATTAATTACAGTTTAACAGGCATTACCTTATTGACAAAACTAAACAATTCGTATTAAATACTTATTGTTACATCGCCTAATTTGATATAATTAATAGTGTTAAAATCTTGATCTAATAAAAACAATGACAAAAACACAGGATTTGCTCCAATCAAAGCTAGCTAGTTATCTGAAAAGTGCCTGGTATGCCCGTTGGGGAATAGTGGCCATCGTAGCCCTCAGTTTTAGTTTTATTCCAGAGACTGAACGCGCAGTAATAGAAAGTCTACTGGTTTTAGCTGTCGGTTATAATTTATTACTTTTATGGGGCGCCAAGCACAAAGTCGCAATACTCAATAACCGGTCGCTAATACTACTTATTGATGGGCTTATGGCAATGCTGCTAGTAATATATACCGGCGGTAATAATAGCCCTTATCTTTTAACACTGGCTTTCATGGTTATTTCGGGCGGTTATTGGTATGGCATTGGTGTTAGTGTCGGTATTGGTATTGTTCAATTGTTAATACTTTGGGGGCAATATGAAATTGTTCAACAAAGTCCCGGTTTTCCCAGAACACTCATATTAAAAGTATTAATTATGATAAGTATTGGCGTTTATGTATCAATGCTGACTTCTTCCGATCGCTTAGAACGTCAGGCTTTAATCGATTTGGAATCTGAAACTGAAAAAGAAAGACAGCGTCTGCTTACATTGGTTGATAGTATGCGAGACGGTGTTTTGGTTATCGATAATAATAATCGGATTGCCATTTTCAACCAGTCGGCAGCTCAATTGGCCGGCAAAAATAAACAGTTAAAAGGGCAATTAATGGAAGATAGTTTCCTCTTTGCAGATTCCAAACACAATACTATCAAACTAAATATTACAGCAGACACGACGGCTGAGGAACGCAAAGATTTAAGTCTTCAGGTGGCAGATAAAAGCTTTATGGACGTATCCGTTAATGTGGCACCTTATGTTGTAGATCGTCAGAACCGCGGGCATGTAGTGATAATTCGTGATGTTTCACAGGACAAAACCATTGATAAAGAGCGGGAAGAATTCGTAGCAGTGGCCTCACACGAATTGCGGACGCCACTAACGATTGCGCAAGGCGATTTGTCACTTTTGTTGTCACCAGCCTACCTGCCTAAAGATCCGGAGGCGGTAGACATGTTGAATGGCGCGTTACGTAGTCTCAAGCAGCTCGGCACTATCATCAAGGATCTAACTAATTTATCGGAAGTTGAAAGTAATAAATTAGTTCTCGATTTGGAGTCACTAAATCCATCTGATTTGGTTCATGAATTTGCAGCTGACTATGAAGATCAATCCAAATCCAAGGGCCTGGCATTAAAGGTTAATGTCGAACCTAGTTTACAAACAGCCACCATACTTACCAGCACACATGTGGTCAGACAAATATTAACGATTTATTTAACTAACGCATTGAAATTTACGGAAAATGGCTCAATTACTATCGCAGTAATGAAACCAAACGACGGTGCTCCAGGAATTACGTTTGCCATTCGAGATACCGGTCTTGGAGTTTCACAGTCCGATAAGAAAAAAATTTTTGAAAAGTTCTTTCAATCCGAGCAATACTCCACACGAGTACATGGTGGCACGGGTCTGGGTCTGTATATTGCTAAACACCTGGCAATTCGGATTTCTGCTCGATTATGGTTCGATTCCGAACTAGGCAAAGGCAGCAGTTTTTATTTATGGGTGCCCCCTTATCAGCAGGTCAAGCCGGTTAAGGTAAACAAAAGTAATGCTATAGCCAAAACTAAATCTAAAGCATTACCCGGTGTGGCTTAGGGCTTTTTATTAAATATCGGCAATTATAAATTTTCCGGTTTTGAGCTTACCAAGAGAATATTCATCAAATTGAGTTCGGTGCAACGCTTTGACTTGGTATCCCTGTTCTGCGAACGTACGACGAATCTGCCGATTGCGTCCCTCGTGCATTGTTATACGCCAATTAATCCGGTCTTTCCCCAATCGCGTTAGCCCAAAACGGCTTGGACCGTCTTCCAGTTTTACCCCCGGTCCATCAATATCCGCTTGGTGTTTAACACTAAGTGTACGGTCGAGTCTGACTTCGTAAATTTTTTGTTTGGCAAATCGGGGGTGGGTTAATCTATGTGCCAGATCACCATCATCACTTAAGATAATTAAGCCTGATGAATTTTTATCTAGCCGTCCGACAGTTTGAAGTTTTTGTAAATCTTTTGGCAACAATTCGAATACCGTATGATTGCCTTGACCTGATCTGGAACAAACGTATCCGACTGGTTTATTTAAGATTATAGTTGTATTTGTATTGGGTAGCTTTATAGATTGATTGTCCAGCGTAACAAGATCTTTTGAATCGACACTATCTCCTATTTTAGCAATTATTCCATTGATTCTAACGCGCGATGAGGCAATTGCCTGATCAGCTGACCTTCGACTTAGCTGACTGGATTTGGCTATATATAAATTAATTCTCATAACCCTACAATTCTATCGTGAAGAAGTGCCTTCTACCAGATATAAATTATCGGGATTTTTATAAAGCAATATTGTTGGGATCAGAAGTATCGCCAGGCGTAAAAACCGTTGGCTTGTCCGGTGAAACTTCTGTTCCGGAAGAGGTGTATCCTTTGGCGGGTGTAATAATCTGATTCTGAGATGATGTGGAAGTTGATTGTTCGTTAGGCTTGTCGCTAACCACAACGGGTTCAGCAGGTGCCGACGGCGCCGTAGCGGCATCTCTGGCCTCTTCTACCGCCAGAAGCGTGTCTATATCCTTCTTATTGTCTTGATTAAGCGGTTGAATAACCTTTTTAGTGCGGTGGTCATCAGTAGTTGTAACTGGTTCCGCGCCTTCAGTGCCGTCATCGAAACCTGAGGTGCTGCCGCTTTTATCGGTACTGTCTGTCAGCTTTTGAGCAGCATCTGCTACCAAGTTATAATCATTATTTGCAACAGTTGATGGGCTATCTTCGGCAGGCGTAGTTTTTGATGACGTCACTGAGCTACCATCTGTTGCTGAAGTTGGTTTACCTATAGAAGGTGCAGTATTTGGTATTGCTCCTGGATCTTCACTGGCACCAGCCACGAAATCTTCAATATGACCTTCAATGGAGGCATCGTCTTTAATGGCTGGCGGCTTTGATTCAAAAGTATTTTTGGGTGTAGTTATAGATTGGCTTGTATTTGGCTCTTCATGTACAGGCATGTTAATAGATTCAGATACACTAGAAGTTGACATTGAACTATTATCAACCGGTATAGCGTCATTAGCAATTGGTGGTGGATTTAATCCGGTCGATCCTGATATTACATCATCTGATTTGGCAGCGCTAGATTGAGAAGCTGGCTGACCATCAACAGGATTGGACGGTGGAGTAACTTCTGGCGATGCTAAAGGTGTCGGCGAAGGCGTAACCGCAACCACAGGTGTTTCAGCATTTGTGCCGGAGGAGTTACTTGGGTCATCGGTGGGCGTTGCGGTGGTAGCCGGTTGATTGTCGCTGAGCAATTCGTGCGCCACCTTAACAATATCCTCTAAAGTGACTTGAGACTTAACAAGATACCTATCGGCACCCAATCGATTGGCGAGTTTTTGATCATCGTTTTGGCCCAAGGCCGTCAACATAACGATTTTAACCTGTTTTAGTCCTTCGGTATTGCGCAATATATCGAGCATTTCAAAACCGCTGATTTTAGGCATCATGACATCAGCAATAATCAAATCCGGTTTTTCAGCCTTGGCTAAAACCAGAGCTTCTTCGCCATCTTTAGCGGAAATAATTTGATAACCTTCGGCCTGAAGTCGCGCTTCATAAATTTCGCGGAGATTATTGTCGTCTTCGACCAACATTAATTTTGGCATGGATTAATTCCTATTAATTGCTAGTGGTTAGCCCGTTTTTAATTGTATCACGGAGAAACTCCATAATTAACAGCTTTTATACTGTCTTCACTGGCCTTTAGCTGTCCGGCTTTGTCGCTGCTTAACCTTGGTAAATTAATATAAAAAGTGCTGCCTTCGCCGAGTTTGCTCTCCACCCAGATACGTCCATTATATAATTCTATAATTTTACGGCAAATAAAAAGTCCTAGGCCGGTACCCCCGACAGTTCGTGTAGCTGAACTATCCACTCGATAAAATTTTTGAAACAGATGAGGCACGTCGTCAGCCGGGATGCCAGCCCCGGTATCACGGATATAACACTGGACGACTTGATCATTGCCAGTCACACCAATTGAAATTTTACCGTTATCGGTGTACTTCACGGCGTTATCAAATAAATTAGTTATAACTTCACGAAAGCGATCAGGATCAACGCTGGCGTAATAGAGTGGCCTGATCACCCGTTCGCCGCCTTGTTTCTGTTTCGCATCGATTGACTTACTACTGCCACTGGCAAAATTCATAATCAGGCTTTTCTTTTCAGCCACCAATCGCAGATCTTCACTTAATTGCTCCATATACTCACCTAGCTCTATAACTGCCGGATGACTGGTCAATCTGCCATCTTCTGCTTTGGCTGATGTAAGCAGGTCCTGAAACAGCGTACCAAGGTGATGAGTTGAGCTACTGGCTTTTTCCAAATAACCCCTAGCTCTATTATCGATGGTAGCTACTTTATCATTCAACGCCAATGCGACATAGCCTTCTATTGCCGCAACTGGGGTCCGCATTTCGTGACTGGCAGTACTGATAAAATCAGCTCGTTGTTGTTCTTCCGCACGCTCCTGACTGACGTTTCTAATCACCGCAACTGCCGCTGATACTCGATCATCTTTACCCATTAACGGGGAAAGATTAAGGTTAATTGGTAATTGTTTTTTATCTTTGGTCAAAAGAAAGGCATTATTAAATCGTAAACTCTGGTGTGATTCAAATATTTGCTGGAAAGGATTTTCATCGACACTATACGGCTCACCTTTTTCACTAACCAGATGAACTACCGAATCGATATTCAAGCCGGTAGCTTCCTCCGGACTCCAGCCACAAATCACCCCCGCTCCCGGGTTGATTAGCCTAATATTTCTTTTGCTGTCAATCATAATAACTCCGTCTTCAATGCTATCTATAATTACTTTGAATTTCCGGGTGTCATCATTTAGATCATCTAGCAGATTACCGCTATGTGCACCATGTCCTTTGGCAAACAGGTCAGACAGGCCCATGAATATCATCTCCGGTCCAATAACAACCGGCCCCACACCTTACGATGATCAAGTTTGTATTATTCATACGAAGTTAGTTCTCCTATAGTTTAGCAAAATTTTCCGAATCTGTTTATGGTTTTAAGCACTTGCTGGACGACTGCTAACAGACGTGATAGGATAAACCGGCTAATAAATTAGGCCTCATCGTCTAGCGGCTAGGACACCAGGTTCTCATCCTGGCAACCGGGGTTCGATTCCCCGTGAGGTCACCACGTTTTTATTGACCGTATTTTTAGGTGTATAATTTTAATAGTTATGTCTGGATTGGCTCCCCAAGCCTTTCTCCATGCAAACTTATTTACAAGGTGGCAAACTCACTAAGCAACTATCGGTTCTAATAGCGATTCGTTATTATTCCTGGGGTTGTTTACGTCCCTGCTAACCTCATATATCTCAAGACCATGGTCTTCGAATGGCAACAGTAGTGGCTCCAGGCCCTTTTGCTTATCGTTTGATGGCTCTATCCAAGTAGCTTCGTCTTCTCGGTGTAAAATTACCGGCATCCTATTATGGATGGCTTTCATCTCTTTGTTAGGCTCTGTGGTCATGATCGAATAGACCTTAACCTTGTGACCATCCCGGCTTTGCCAGATGTCCCAGATGCCAGCAAAGGCATATAAATCTATTTTCTTGGGGTGGATAAAGTAAGGAATTTTACCAGCTTGAGTGGCCCGCCATTCGTAGAAACCGGTGGCCGGAATCAGGCAGCGGCGGTTAAGCACGGTGCGCTTCCAGAAACCGCCGAAAGCTTTATCGGCCCGAGTGTTGATAAGTTCTTTGACTAAATCTTTGCCGAGCATTCGAGGAATTCCCCATTGCATCTGTTCTAAATGTCTGGTGCCGGCCTCGTCTTCGGTGACGACCGGCATAACCTGAGTCGGCGAAACGTTATAGTTGGCTCGCAAGTCTTCGGATTGGTTGGCAGCCTGGAAGCGCCTAGCCACGTCATCGGCTTTTTTGTTGAGAGTATATCGACCACACATATCTTTAATTGTACACTTGGAGGTTTTGAAATGAAGGAAAAAATAGATCAGGAAGTCAGCGTTGTGACCTATTACAGCGCCAAACATAAACTTACCGTGCCCCATCTGCTGCACTGGCAAAACCAGGATTTCAGACTGGGCAAAGTAGATTACTATCACAACTATATGGAGGGCCGGGACCGGCAGCACATCTTTGAGCTGATAGATAAGGACAGCTCACTGTGGTTTAGATTGCGGCTGGATAGTTCTAATCTGCACTGGACGCTGGAGGCTATACACGATGGACTGGCCGATTAATGACGTCGATCCTCTGATAATGCATATAGACCTTAATTCCTGTTATGCCATTATCGAGCAGCAAGCCAACCGACTCTTGCGACATAAGCCGGTTGGCGTAGCAGCCTACACGTCGCCGCGTGGCTTCATAATTGCCTCGTCTTATGAAGCCAAGCGTCAAGGTATCAAGCTGATGCGCATACAGGACGCCAAAGCCATAGACCAGAATATTATTATCCTGGCCCCGGACCCTGAGAAATATTTTGATGCTCACCGGCGTTTTAAGGCCGTTCTGGAGCGCTACACCGATTTAGTGACGCCCAAGTCCATAGATGAGTTTATTGTGGACTTTCAAGGCTCAGAATTGATGCGCCAAGGTCGAACTCTGGTAGACATCGGTTATCAGATGAAACAGGAAATAAAACAGGCTCTGGGCGAATATGTAACGGTTAATATAGGGATTGCGCCGAATCGGTTCCTGGCCAAGATAGCGGCCGGGCTGGATAAGCCTGATGGCCTAAGTGTGATCAGAGCCAGGGATATTTGGAATATCTATGGCCAGCTTGTTCTGACGGACCTGCCGGGCATTAATTACAGATATCAAGCCCGGCTGAACTTAGCCCACATCTGGACGCCTTTAGACTTCTTGCAAACCCCCGTCCAGGTGCTTAAAAACGAAGTTTTTAAAAGCATTGTCGGCTATTACTGGTACCTGAGGTTAAGAGGCCACGAGATAGATGCCGAGCGCTTCCCGATTCGAAGTTTCGGTAATGATTTTGCGATCAAGGAATGGACTCTGGACAGAGATGTAATAGCCCGCTACATCATGAAGCTGTCCGAGAAAACCGGCCGGCGCTTACGCCAGCATGACTACCAGGCTTATGGCGTGTTCCTGGGGCTGTCGTTTGATAACGGTATGCGGTGGGGCAAAAGTAAGCGTTCCAAAGCTGCCATTTATTCTACTCAAGAAATTTTTTTCCATATGATGAAATTACTCCACCAAGTCGTTTTCCCGGCCAAAGTTACCCACGTTAATATTGCAGTTTTTAACGTGGAATCCGTCACACCCCTTCAATTAGGTTTGTTCGATGGCTCAGCCCTGGATACCAAATCCCTGGCCCGGGCAGCGGATAAAATTAATGACCGCTACGGCGAGTTTACTTTAGTGCCGGCTCAGATGGCTAACATGGAGCAGGTTATCATCAAGCGGGTGCCGTTTGGCAGCGTAAGGGATATATAAGAGAAATATTATTTCACCGTATCGAGAAATTCTACTAATTCATGAGGAGTTAGCTCGGCTTTTACAAGATAACCGTCAGCTTGGTTTTCAATATCTGCCCGGACTTCTTCCCGCTGTTCAAGGTTAGTGATAATGATGATTCTGGCTTTGATTGGCGGCGAACGGTTGGGATCACGCAAAATTCTCAATATATCAATGCCCGAAACTGTGGGAATCATTAAGTCCAGTAAAATAATGTCGTAATTATTAGTTTTGGCGGCTTCCAAAGCTTTGGCGCCATCAGCCACGGCATCAACAGAATATCCACCTTTGGTGAGCGCTCTGGTATAAAGTTCACTGATGAAATGTTCGTCTTCTACGCACAGCACTTTGCGTCCGGTAGGTGGCAGAGCTGTAGATGGTTCAGCGGCAGCTGGCGACGGATTTTCGGAATCCATATTGACTTTACTATATCACGACGGATTGGCCTTAGCGTCGATAGAGAGAATGGTTCTTGATCCAACCGTGGGCGGAGCGAGTGATTCCCTGGTCTGTGCTAGCGACCGGTTTCTCATCTAGCTGATCGTATGGCATCAGCGTAAAACCAAAGGTGGCACCCTGACCTTCTTTGCTCCGGACCCACAAATTACCACCATGGGCGGTAACGATAGCTTTACTCAAGTACAATCCTAATCCAGTGCCACCAATCTGGGCACGATTGCGGTGATCACGGTAAAATTTTGTGAACAAATTAGGCAATATGCTGGGTGAAATCCCTAAACCGAAGTCTTCTACGGTAGTCTCAATTAAGCCTTCAGGTGTCAAATAGGTTTTTACGTTAATAACTTTGCTGTCATGGCTATATTTGATGGCATTATCTATCAGATTATTTATAACTTCACGGATACTTAGACTATCTATAGCTACTGCCGGTAAATCATGATCAATAGTACATTGAATGGTAATTCCATGGACTTTGGCTCTCAGGCTGATCATCTCAATGGCACTTTTAAGAGTAGAACTCCAATCTTCTGATTGTAGCTTAAGTTCAAGTTGGTCACCATCAACACGAGCAACGTTGAGAATATTGTTTACAAAAGCAGTTAATTGTTCGGCCTGGGCCCGCATTTTTAACATAAAGCTTTTTAGTTCATGGTCTTCGGTTAGCTTGCCTATTTCATCTTCAAATACTTCCATATAACCTCTTAGTAGAGTTAGCGGAGTTCTTAATTCGTGGACGCTAACTGCCAAAAAGCTAATTGCCTGATCATCCTGACTGTATTGTTTAGTGTGATCGAACATTATCAGCATAGTTTCGTTCTGATCGGGATTGTCGCGGTTATAGTAGGCTGCCAGATCAAACAGTCGCATAGGATGATTGTCTCGGACGTTTAGCCGGACTCGTTCCCAAGTAGTTGAGGCTATCGCGCTTTTAGTTTTAACAGATTTAAGCCAGCTATCAAATGTCGGCTCACTCGGAAATGACATGTCCAACACCATGTATACGTTTTTACCAACTAAAGCGTCGATTTCAAGACCAATATAGTGAGCTGCTGCCTGATTAGCAAATTTTATAGTTTCGGAATTATCTAGAACCAACAATGGCAGAGGTAGGTTTCTGGCGACAAAATTGTGATCCAAACTTGTTCCAGCTACGGAATTCTGGTTGGAATCATCCATACCTGGTCCGTTAAGGAGCGTAACTAATTTTAGTGGGCAGTGAAACTGCTGTTAACCAAGTCTGACCGGGATTTAGTTTTATGGGTTTGCTGCTGGCATCAGTGAAGGTTATTTGGCTTGTATTGTCAGCCTTAGTCCAAGTACCGGTTGTGACAGTACCATCCTGGAATATACTTACCGGACCACTGCCAATACTGGCATAGTTGGAATAATAAGCACCGGTAGCATCTAACACACCATTACTCAAGGGGATTACCATAGCTATAACAACCTTGGGACTTATTTGAGCATTTGTATTGGCATCTAGATGCGGAGCACCCCCTTCTACACGATTGTAACTGTTGGTGGCAGCTGAATAATCGTAATGCACATTATAAATCGGCCCTGATAAGGTTAAATCGATGGTTTTGGCCGTGGGAACTTTGGCCGGAGCCTCTTTTTTGCGTGGAAATCCGGTAAATTTACTACCGTTATAACCCTTACTGGCTTCCAGCTGATTGAGAGTACTTATGGCTGTATAAACATTGTGTGGAGCAGCCCTGGCACTAATTCGATGATAGGAACCGCTGTTGGCAAACTGATCAAGATCACGTACTCCCCAAGTTTTTATATCAGCCAGGCCGTCAGCGCTGCCGCCGACGTGGGCATATCCGGCGTCAAAGCCAAGGGCCCACTGAATATAATACGGTCTGGCACTCCTTACCGGTCCGACATTATCAGGACTTGTGTCTTGGAATAGCGCCAAGAATCTAGTTACGCCACCTTCGGCTACGGCCTCAAAAACAACCATTGCCTGGCTCAGACCCGCTTGAGGGCGAGCATCAATACTGTTTTCTATCATGACACCTGTAACTGTGCGTTTATTGACGTCCAAGGCGACCGGTAATCCGCTGAGTGTAGACGGTTCGGTAGTCGGCTTTACCACTTTTTTGGTGATTTTAGCCTTGGCCGGTGGTGGTTTCGGACTATTGTTATGCACTAGCAAAAATGAAATTATAGACGCTACCAAGACAAGAATTATACCCCCAACTATATATTCCCGTTTGCCTGGCGGCCAACTAAGTTTTAATTTTTGTTTCCAGCCTTCCGAAGTCGGTTTTGATGTTTTCGGTTTAGCTACAGCCGAAACTTTTGTTGCCATAGAAGCATCTCTAAGCGTCTGCTCGGCAGCAACCTCATCCGGAGTCTTAAAAACTTCCTCCGTCTTGTCGGGTTCTGTTTTTTGATTATCTGTGTTTCTAACCGGCGGCTTCGGCTCGGTCGGGCTCGGCTGACCAGCCGGCCTGATGTCGCTATCCATGACATCTATTGTAACAATGCTTAAGCTATTCAGCCAGGATTTAGTGCAGCTATTTGCTGATCCAGTCGGTTGATCGATCGCTGCTTGCCAAGAACAGATAAGGTTTCGGCAAGTCCCGGACTGGAGGGTGCCTGGGTGGTTGCAATACGAATAAGACTAAAAAGTACTCCCGCCGATTGCTTAGTGGTTTCCAACAATTCATTTAGGCAATTAGTCAAATCATCAATTTTAAATTCACAAGCATTCAATACTGCGCGCGCCTGTACTAACAGATTCTTACATTCAGCAATTGATAAAGCACTTAGCTTCTTATTATTTTTAATAAGCTCCGGGTTTGGCGGCAAATCGACGAAGAAAAACTTCGTTAATTCAGCTAATTCAGCCAAGTATTTGAGCCGCTCCTGCACCAGACCCAGAATTTCCATTTTATATGTTTCGTCAAATTTATCAGCTCCTGACGGCCAGTAAGGTTCAGCTCTAGCCGTCAAATCCTTAAAAGACATTTCTCTTATAAAGTGACCATTCATCCATAAGAGGCGCCGGTCATCAAAATGCGCACTACTGCGATGAACTTTTTCTAAATTGAATTTGTTAATTAATTCCTGGCGAGAAAAAATTTCTTGAGTAGAGCCGTCATTCCATCCCAGGCTGGCAATAAAATTTATTAATGCGTCCGGCAAAAACCCTTCCTTTATATAATCCATAACATCTTTTGAACCATCACGTTTACTCATTTTTTGACGTCCGTCGGCTCCCAGAATAAATGGAACCGTAGCAAATATAGGTGGTGTAAATTCCAGTGATTCGTATAGGTTTAGATAATTTGGTACACTGGAAATAAATTCCTGACCTCTTATAACATGACTGATCCTCATTTCTCTATCGTCAATTATATGTGCGAAATTATAAGTCGCATAACCGTCTGATTTTATAAGAATATAATCATCTATTACCTCTGGACCAGTCGATAAATCACCAAGTATTAAATCGTGCCATTTATATTTTTTGGGATCAGATTTAAATCGAAGCGGTTGGCTACCATCCCAAATTGGCGGTTTCTCCGGACGGTGATGGCGATACAAAAAAGGCTTATTTGTTGCTTTAGCATGGTCACGAAACTTTTGTACTTGATGAGAAGTATAAGGATCGGCGTAGGCTTTGCCAAGGTCAATGAGTTTTTGACCCCATTGTGTATAAATGTCCAACCTTTCGCTCTGACGATATGGTCCATATTTACCGCCAATGTCTGGGCCCTCATCATAATTCAACCCCAATGCTTTCAAGCTTTCTATTATATGCTGCTCTGAGCCGGCCACCTCACGGTTTTTATCGGTGTCTTCAAGTCGTAAAATAAATTGACCATTAGCTTGTCTAGCGACCAACCAGGCATACAAAGCCGTTCGAATATTTCCAACGTGTACAAAGCCGGTGGGACTTGGAGCAAATCGGGTGCGAACTTGATTCATTAACCCCTATTATATACTCTACGGTGGTTTTAAATCTTAGCCCTTAACAGAATTTATTTTATTGAAGTGGCAATGTTCATTAGCTGACGATTTCCAAGCGAACCATCACTGTGAAGGATGTACCAGAGGCCCCCATTAACCCATGTAGTATTACCTTGACCATAGATATATATCGTGCGGTTCTGATTTTCTAATGTTTGAAAATTGGCTGATGTGGAGACTACGAAGTTATTACGAAGATCTTCCGAGGTCCAATTGGTAGGTTGCTGGCTAATTGTAAAATGCCGCTGATCACTATTGCTTTGAAATTGCATTGATACAGATCCAGAAGCATAATCTAAATGAGCCAAGCTAAAACCAGCTGGCTGATAGTGCGGTATGCTGGCATGAAATCCGGCTTTACTAGAAGCAACTTGTAGTTTAATACTCGACAGGTTTTGACTAATTAATATCGCAAACATAACTGCAACTAGAGATATACCGGCTCCGATGCCCATCTGGCGCTTAGTATGTCGTTTAGAAACCGGTGGCGGTGGCTGCGCGTGACTGGTAGAGTTGGCAATGGCCTGCTCTAACAATGCAGCTGTGGTTTTCGTTCGTTTTACGGGTTTATGGGCAGTAGTTTTTTGTTTATTATCTACATTGTCGGATATATCAGATATATTATTTTCAAGAGTGGCTGAAGTCGGTTCCGTAAGCGCTAAAGTTGTCCCCGGTGAAAATCGACTAACCAGATTACTTTTACTAACTTTTTTGGCGTGTTTTAAGCGTAGTTCATTTAATTGCGATGCTGGTTGAGTCATGTCAAATGGAATTAAAGGCTGCTGTTCGGCTGGATTGTTAATTTGACTGTAAACTTTTAATTGTCGTTTTAGACTTAATCCTGGTTTTCGCACGGTACGCCGCATTAATGTCTGGGTACCAGACGGCGACCTAACCAAATTGTGAGCTTCACTCGAAGTGTGATTAGTTTCAACACTGCGCTTTGGTTTAGTCGGTTTCTTTTCAGGCCCAGGCACCACCTCAGCGACTGGCGAATGTGTTAACAATTCCCCTGTTCGGGCATTATACTTTTGGCCGTTTATGTGGATGGTATTTGTGTGTTTACGCATTTTATTTACTGGTGTTCCAGACA
Source organism: Saccharimonadales bacterium (SeqCode) (assembly GCA_035479135.1). Taxonomy (GTDB): domain Bacteria; phylum Patescibacteriota; class Saccharimonadia; order Saccharimonadales; family UBA4665; genus DATIIY01. The sequence continues at coordinate 62,136 of DATIIY010000001.1, read as the reverse complement.
CGCAGCTTTGTCAGCTTACCCATATCTTAGCCCCTCTTGTGGTAAGTGGCAAGTCAATCCATACTATATTAATAAATATGGATTATCTCGATCTAAATAAACAATTCCGGCAAAGAATAACCTTATTAGTTGGCTATGTTTTAATTGCCGTGGCCATATCAACTGGCACAATAATATTGCTTTATCAAGCTTATGGTTTTGGATTAGGTAAAAACGGTGCAGTAATTCAAAATGAACTGACCTTTTTTTCCAGTCACCCAAACCCGGCTAACATTTATGCAAATAATCAACGGCAGCCTGTAACTACTAATACGCGCCTGACCTTACCATCCGGAATATATCATTTCAAATTAACGCGCACTGGATATCATGATTGGCAACGAAATATTGAACTTCAAGGTGGCGGAGTGGTCCATTTCGACTATCCATTTCTATTCCCAGTATCATTAACAACTGACAAACTCCAGACTTTGACCGGAGAGCCGGGACTCGCTTCGCAAAGTCCTGACCGGCGCTGGTGGGTTGTTGAACAACCTGGCAGTATGACTGATTTTGCAGTCTATGATCTCAAAAACTCTGCAAAACCAGCAACTGCCCTGACCCTACCTGCTAATTTGCTAACTAAGCCATCAACTAACGAAAACTGGCAACTAGTCGAATGGGCTGATGATAACCGCCATGTCTTATTGCAGCACAATTTCGACGGCAAGAACGAATTTATTTTGCTAGATCGCATAACGCCTGATCTATCTATAAATCTTAATCGAACACTAGTCTCTGAAACCGGGCAGCTGACACTTAAAAATAAAAAATATAATGGCTACTATTTATTTGATTCGGCTACAAAAACACTCCAAACTGCCACTTTAGGTGCCCCCACTTTATTACCTGTGCAACAGCGCGTTTTAGCTTACAAGTCTTATGGTAATAACACCGTATTATATGTTACTGACAGCGGTGCTCCGGCCGACAAGGTATTAGTAAAATTGCGAGTGGGTAATAAAATATATCCTATACGTACACTTCCCGTCGGTAATATTTTTTTGGTTGATTTGACCGAATATAGCGGAACTCTATATGTTGCGGCTGGCGATAATTCAGATAATAAAGTTTACATTTTTAAAGATCCGGTTGGTCAATTGACTGCCCAGCCAAATCAAGCTGTGGTGCCGGTACAGGTCCTGCACGTACCAGCACCGAACTACTTAAGCTTCTCTAATAACACTCAATTTATAGTAGCCAGCAACGCTAACCGATTTGGTGTTTATGACGCCGAAAATGAGCTTGGCTATAATTATACCGTGCAAAAAACTTTGGATGCGCCCCAGCAGCACGCCACTTGGATGGATGGAGACAGGTTAATAATGACTAGCGGTGGAAAACTGGTGGTTTTTGACTACGATGGCACAAATGTTCAAACTCTAATGCCAGCTCATAGTGCATATATTCCGGCATTTGCGCCGGATTTTAAATCGGTCTTTAGCTTGGTGGCTTCCCCAACCGCCGGTCAGCTGGATTTGACACAGACTTATTTGCTGACAGCAGCGGATCGCTAGCAAATTAAGTAGCTGGATATCGTCGAATCAATCGAAGTATACCCCATAGCAAAAGTGTACTAAGGACAACTACAGTTACGATTTTACCCGGTAAAGTTTTAATATATTTTCCAAAAAGTGTGGGTCCATTACCTGGCAGCGATGCTGGTTCGGTAGTATTAGAGACTGAAGTTGTGGCTTGAGTGTCTGAAGAAGGATCGGGACTAATTTGCTGACCAACAACTACCAATCGATGTAAGCTGGTACCTGGCGGGTCACAAGTTATCAACGTGGCGGTGGCAGATTGTCCCGCGACTGCATTTAGAACTGCTACATCACTGGGGTCAACAATATTACGGCTAATCACTTTATAGACGTACAGTTTACCGTTATAAGACAGATAAAACACATCGCCCTCAGTTAGTGTGTGCAAGAGTACAAATGCGAATTTATATTTTCCTTTATTAAAGATGTTATTACTGCTGTGACCAAAAAAAGCAGTATTGCCTTGCTGACCAGGAAGAGTTGTCGTTGGATAATGCACCACACCGTCTTGTAAATCATTTTCAATAGCACTTTCATCTGTTGAAGTTTCACTGTAGTTGACGGGAATTTCGACATTTATTTTTGGAATTATAACTTCTGGTCCTTTGGTTGATGCGGTATTGTTATTATCCACAATCAAAGGTGTTGCAGTTGCACTGCGACTGGGTTGAATAAAAGGTGAAATAATAACTTCATTGAAGAATCCGAAAAGAAATATTATTACAACTATTAACCCCAAACCAAGTCCGAATAACAATGATTGTAAATGTTGCTTGGCGCCTAACTTGCCATCGGCGGTGACTTTATTTTTCACTTTTTGCTGAATTCCCTTTGCACCATGAACACCAGTTGATTTTGGGTAGCGCGATTTACTTTTGGCAGCTTCATGCTTATGAGCCGATAATTTTTGAGCTTTAACGTTTTGAGCTTGACGTTGATGAGATAGCATAGGCTGACTGGCATAAAATTCTTGCCAAACCTGATGTTTCTCTTCCGGTGTTAAACCCTGATAATAATTGTGCCATTCAGTTTGGATGGCCGCCAGATCTTTGCCGGAATTGCCCAGTTCATACATAAACTGCTGATGTTTGCTGCGCTTTGGACCGGCAGCTTCGGATAATTCGTCCTGGGCTGATGGCTCTTCGGAGTATATTTGTTCAACTTTGGCGCGAATTAAATTAGCTGCCGAACTATTGTCGGAGCTAGGCGATTGATCATTTGAATTTTGTGTTGGATTTATGGCCATAACAAATAAACGAGGTATCTAGCCCCGTATGCTTAAGTATAGTACAATTACCCCTTGTAGCGAAGGTCGTTATAAGGTTTTACAAAAATACTTACGTTACTTTTTGGGCGAGTGGCGGAACTGGTATACGCGCACGACTCAAAATCGTGTTCCTTACGGAGTGAGGGTTCGATTCCCTCCTCGCCCACCAACTTACTATATTTTTAATAAAAAAATGCACAATTTAATTCACAGTCAATTTTTTATACAATTAATCGGGTTTATTGCTGTTGGTTGTACTTTTGCACTTTTCCAATGAATCCACGGCATATACGTTTGATTGCACTTATCCCGCCTCCCTTTTTGGTTCCTTTACAACTTAATGATTGGCTCATATCCGGGCATGCTTTCAGAAATTGTGAATTCAACTTCTAACGGCATAGCAATATATCACTTCGACATTAAAAGTTATAGTTCGAAAGATTAGTATTAAGGTTAATATTATTTCCACTTACTGGTTTCAACCAATACATACAATGCCCAACTTGTTAAAATCTGATAGCAATTTTAGTACTTTTAGATGATTTTCATTTTTTAACAATATTTTGTTAAAGCATTAAATTTAACTTCTTACAATTTTAATGTTTAACCGTAAAATGTTACAAACTTTAAGTTATTGAAACTTATGTATTGAATTCCCCGACAGAATCAAAAATAAATTTAACTACTTATCCTTCGACTAGACTGGTTGTAAGGGCCTCAAAAGTATGAGTTGGGTTTTGTAGCCACCAGACAGCGGAGTGAGTAGCGGTTTTCACGCGCCAGATGTCTTGATCAGTCTCAAGTTTAGTTGAACTTACTTGACCACTTTGAGCAACTATCGTTGTGTCCATGTGTTTTACGATTATTGACGCTGCCTGTGATTGACTAAAATCATGTAGAGTATTTACGAGACGAAGCAAATCCATGTCAAATGTAAATGCCTGAGTAAAGCCCGAACTGATTGTTATTTTTTGCAATTGAGCGAAACTTAGAACCAGGAGTGTTTGATTTCGATTTAATAATGCTTTTGGTGTCTTGACGAAATAGTCGGCTGCATCTTGAGCAAGTGTTAGTTGGCCGGTGTATTTTTGTATAAATTGCTCCAGAACAATAGCGGTTTCAGAATTGCGTCCGAAGTCGCCGGCCAGCAACACACCGTCGGCCCATTGGCTTTTGTCCAGCATTTCAGCCAGTGCTGGCCGGCTGAAGCTGCCACTTGGCGTGCTCGGCGCATATTCCCCGGCCTCGAATACCCGCCCTACGGTTTTTTGTAAGCTGTCAGGCAGAATAACCCGGACGGTACCGATCCCAGATTTAATTGCTTCTCTGTAGGCCTCCCCCGCCGCGGCAAAACTGTTAACATTGCCACCGATTATTAATAGTTTGCCGGCTTGCGCTTTGTTTTCCGGACGGCTCCAAAGTAAGTCCGGGAACAGAGGCCGGCCGAGGGTTTGTTTATGCCAAAAAGTATTTGCCATTTTTAGGCGTTAGCTGGTAAACCATATTTTTACGTTCGACAATTATCGGCCAACCGGATTTTTGGGCGTGATCAAAAAGTTCCTTGGTGGGATTGAAAGCTATCGGGTTGTCAACACCGGCCAGCATTGCAATATCACTTTCACTGTCACCAACTGCCAGGCTACCGGATTTTACAACATTATGTTTATTGATTAATACATTGAGAAAATCAGTTTTACGGCTGCTCATTAATATGTCCGCTTTGCCAGTATATAAACCATCTTTAGTTTCATAAAACGAACCACCGAAATCATCGAAGCCATAATAATCCGCCAATAACTCTACGATTTCCTGCGGTGAAGCCGAGATAGCAAAAATCAGATAACATTTGGTTTTTAAATCTTTGATCAAGTCTCTAGTGTAAGTATAAACTTGGTCTTTGTATTCGTTAAGAACCGCCTGACAAGCATTCTTAAGATCGCCTTCAGAAATTCCAACAATTGCCGAATTAATTAATTCAACTAAGGTTTGCTCATAAGCCGTAAAAGTGTTGGTTCGACGTTTCCAATTCATTCTAGCTTGTCTGACTTTCTGAAACTGACTGGTTTCCAGATGCCCTTGCCTGGCCAGTTCATCAGCCAAAGCATGATAAAGTTGCCAGCGAATCAACGTGCCATCAATATCAAAGACCGCGAATGGACGGTCACTGCTTTGACCTAAATTCATATGTCCAGTGTAACAGATATAGGACAGTGGTCGGAGCCCATAATTTTGGGATAAATTTCGGCGGCTCGTACCTTAGATTTTAATCTTTGACTAACCAAGAAATAATCAATGCGCCAGCCAACATTTCGGGCTCTGGCATTGGCAAAATGACTCCACCAGGTATAGTAGCCCTTACCTTGTTTAAAAAGCCGAAAAGTGTCGACGAATCCGGTATCTATGAAGGCCTGAAAACCGGCTCTCTCCTGATCGGTGAAACCTTTCTTGCCAATGTTGGATTTATCATTAGCTAAGTCTTCAGGCGTGTGTGCGACGTTCAAATCACCACAAAAAATCACAGGTTTGGTTTTTTCCAGGCGCTGACAGTAGGCTAAAAAGGCGGGGTCCCAATGCTTGTGTCGAAGAGGGACTCGGCTCAGATCTTCTTTAGCGTTAGGTGTATAAACTGTTACCACCCAGAATTTTGAGTATTCCGCCGCGATTACACGGCCCTCTTTGTTAGGATCACCATAAATATCACCTGTGACTTTGAATTGCTTGATTATGTCCTCTGGGAAGCCGTTGATTACCTGGTCTGGAGGTATTTTGGTAAGGATGGCGGTGCCGCTATAGCCGGGTTTTTCAGCCGGATACCAGAAGATATCGTAACCGTCAATTTGTAAATCTATTTGCTCGGGCTTGGCTTTCATTTCTTGAAGACAAAGAATGTCAGGTTTTTCTTTGTCCAAAAACGGTTGGAACAAATTTTTCTTGGTTACTGCTCTGATACCGTTAACATTCCACGAACAAAGTTTAAGCACCGTATTTAGTCTCGATCTTCTTGTCAGTCCACATGTCTATCCTATTAGTATAGCGGCTTGAATTTCTAAAGGCCATCAAGATTTTACATAATTTAATTTCTAATTAACGTTTGTTACACTATGGAGAATGGATACCCCAAAATACAGACGTGTCCTTCTCAAGCTGTCGGGTGAGCAACTCGCTGGTAAATATGAGTTTGGAGTTGATCCGAGTATTGCGGCCTTTCTGGCTGCCGAAGTAAAAAAAGTTGTGGCCAGTGGTTGTCAGGTGGTTATGATTGTCGGCGGAGGAAATATGGTCCGCGGTGCTGAGTTAGCCGGCCATGGCATCCGCCGAGTAACCGCCGACCAGATGGGTATGCTAAGCGGACTTATCAATTCCATGGCCATGACCGATATATTTGAAGCAAATGGTGTGAAGACACGTTGTTTGAGCAATATTTTTGCTACTCAAGTTGCTGAATCTTATTCGTATCGCCTGGCTGAAAAGCATCTGCAAAAAGGCCGCGTCGTGATTGTGGCCGGCGGGACAGCTAGACCCTATGTGACTCATGACACCGCAGCTGTAAGTTTTGCTCTTGAGTTGGACTGCGAACTGGTTCTTAAAGCTTCGAAGGTAGATGGCGTTTACGACAAGGATCCGGCCGAGTTTCCAGATGCGGTCAAACTCGACAAAGTGAGTTTTCAAGAGGCCGTTGAGGACAATTCCATTAAAGTTATGGACAAGGCCGCCTTGGGCTTGGCTATGGAACAACATAAACCTATTGTGGTGTTTGATGCTATGAAAACGGACAATTTTGCCAAAATTGTAGCTGGTCAGCCTGAAGGCACAATGATAAGTTAATTGTCAAAAGTCAGATCTGTTACGTCAAGTTGAAGTTGATCACCGGCACTAGCCTCACCGCTTAATATTTTCCTTGCTACATTATCTTCTACTGCCCGTTGCAACATTCGGCGCATTGGTCTGGCTCCTAAACGCGGGTCATAACCGGCTTCCACAATTTTTTGAACAGCTGCAGTAGTTAAATTAATGGATATATTTTGAGAAGCTAAGGTCTGGTTTATTTCGGCAACCAGCAGGTTAACAACCTGAACTAGTTCCTCCGGAGTCAGCGGCCTAAATAATACCATTTCGTCAAAGCGGTTTAGTAATTCAGGCCTGAACTGGCCGCTGTTAATTAGCTGATCAATCAATTCTGATTGAAATGACTCCATGGGTTCACCATTTTGAACCCGATCTCGAATTGTTTGTGCTCCGGCATTACTGGTAGCTATTAAAATCGTATCCTTAAAGGAGACGGTCCGACCAGAACTATCGGTCAGCTGACCTTCGTCTAGTAATTGCAAAAGAAGATTTAATACATTAGGATGTGCTTTTTCAATTTCATCCATTAGGACCACTGCAAATGGTTGCTCACGGACGGCCATAATCAGACTCTCGGAAGCTTCGCGCCCATCAGATAAAAGCCGGTCGACAGAGTCCGCTTGCTGGTACTCACTCATATCCAGCCGAATCATATTTGTTTCAGCTTCAAAATACGTTGCGGCTACGGCTTTGGCTAACTCCGTTTTACCTACTCCGGTCGGACCCAAAAACAAAAAACTACCAATTGGTCGCTTGGGATTTGCAACCCCGGCTCGGGCTCTTCGCAAAGCTCCGGATACAACTTTGACAGCATGACTTTGGTTGATCATGCGTTGGTGGATAGTATCTTCCAAGTGAAGCAAGCTTTCGGCTTCGGCCGGCGCAGCAGTACCTACTTTTACCCCATGCGCTTGCTCTATGGTCTGCTGAATACTGCTAGCGTTAATTATAGAATTGGCACTATGTGGTATTGCCTGTTCTAGCAATTTTATAGCTTTGCCAGGATAAGCAGTATCCTGTTCGTAACGTCCACTCAATTTGTAGGCTTCATGCAGGGCTTCGTAAGTTACCAGCACCCGATTTTGGATTTCAATTCTGGTGGCGGCATCTTCAAGTACTCTCATGACCACCTCTTCGGATGGTTCCTGCATAATAACCGGTGTAAGTAAGTTCGTCAGACTTTGATTATTGGCCCGTAAGCGCTGATAATCATTTGGCGATAAGGCCAATATCATAGGTACAGAACTAGCCTGAATTACTGACAATAAAATGTGAGTGGCGTCGAACGAGCCCGGTGCGTTGCTAAAAAATAACTGCGCGTCGTCAAAAAACAAAATCACATGACCGGCTTTAGATGCTTCTGAACTCAAGCTCAACATTATCTGTTCAAGCTCACCTTCCCGCCTCGCAATAGAAGTAATATCGGTAGCATTAATTGAAATAATCTGGTGGTAGGCCAAGCTTGGCACGGTGCTACCCTCTATTAGTTTTTGTGCTAAGGCATATATGGCGGTAGTTTTGCCAATACCGTCTGGCCCGACCAGTACAACAGCTTGAGAATGATTTTCGAAGGCTGCTTCAATCGCCTTGACGCTATCAGATTCAGATAACCAGCCAAAACTTGCCCCACTACCAGCCAGACTTAAACTAATGTTGCCGCCAAAACGGTCCAGTAACGGTGTAAAACCAAAAGCCCAATCGCGGCCTATACCCCCAGCGTGGTACTTGTATGAACCGGATCTGGCCAGCTTTCGACCCATCCAGTCAACAACAGCCTGTAAGTCATCCGGCTTAAGCTTGAGCTTAACAAGAGCCTGATTCAAATTATCTGATGTTAATAACAAGCCGCCGATTATGAATCCGACATCAATCGTTTGACTATGATACTGATCAGCTAACTGAGCAGCCATTTGCAACGTTTTTTGGAGATCTAAAGTTTCGCTGGTCAAACTCTCGTTTACAAGTTCCCTGCTAATAAGCAAGTGGTTAATAATAAAATTAGACTGCCAATGACTGGCCAACACCTGCCAAACGCTCAATGGATTTTGGTTCATACCAGGTTTCAAAAGTCCGAGAGCATCTACTGATAGCCTATCAGTTAAGCCAGTTCCCTCAGGCGGTAGCACTGACAATTGGCGTTTCCACCAGACTGCCGGTAAAAAACAAAGTAAAGAAAATGGTGCCAATAACAATCCATTTTTTAAACTTTTTGATCCGAGCATAACTGTCAAAACGGCTATCAAACTACCAACGCCGATTAAAAATAAATAACCGGTTCGCCCGATAGCCTTTCCGAGACGTGCCTGTTGAGCTCGGGAAGTAGTTAAATCAATCGAATTGTTCATAAAGTTAAACCCGCGATGAAGCACACTGGAATTGCAATTGGAAGAAGTGGCCAAATCAGCACTTCAAGCATAGTCAGAATGCCGACTACCGTTAATGCAATTACCGCTGCTATCAAAACGAATATACGAACCACAAAACCGACTGCGCGACTGAAAACATTATCAGCCAATGCCCTAGCGCGAGCTTCCAAACTGCGCCCCGGATAGGTAATTATTCTGCGCCAAGGTGCAAACAATGTCTTTATCAACGTACCCACTGAGAAGTTATATGATACTGCTTGAAATCGGGGCTCAAAACTGGCGGCTACAGAACGCCAGCCCCGGCCATACCACCAGGAGAAAAAACTCACTACAAGCATAATCATAATTGTACCATTTCCACTGTTAGCTATTATTTTTAGTTTTGCAAAACTTTCTAAATTAAATAATGGCGGAGGGAGAGGGATTTGAACCCTCGATAGAGTTGCCCCTATACCGCCTTTCCAAGACGGCGCACTAGACCACTATGCGACCCCTCCTCAGCCAATTAATTATATATTAGTCGGGAGTTGGCAAAATAGATAAATGAACCATATCAAACCATAATCAAGTTAAAATTACCACACTTTTTCTATTGCTACAGTTATTAAGAAAAGATTAAACTAACTAAATAATGGCCCTAATTGAGCTACAAGACGTCAGTAAACTGTACGGCTTCGGCGACGCCACTACTCTGGCGTTAGACGAAGTCAGCTTGGTGATTGAAAAAGGCGAATTTGTGGCTGTGATGGGTCCCAGCGGTTGCGGCAAAAGTACTTTAATGAACATAATCGGCTTACTGGATAGGCCTAGTCATGGTCAATTTCGATTGGAGAACAAATCGATTTCTCGCCTCAAACCGAATCAGGCAGCTAAGATCAGACGCGATTCAGTTGGGTTTATTTTTCAATCTTTTAATCTGTTACCCAGACTTACGGCCTTAGAAAACGTGGCTCTGCCGTTGGTGTACAAAGGTTTTAGTACTAATCGTCGGATAAAGCTGGCCAGTCAAATGTTGGAACGCGTCGGAGTCCAATCTAGAGAATATTTCTTGCCCGGGCAACTCAGTGGTGGTCAAGCTCAATGCGTGGCAATCGCCCGGGCTCTGGTTAATAATCCCAAACTGATCATAGCTGACGAACCAACCGGTAACTTGGATAGTTCAAGTTCGCGACTGGTAATGGAGTTGTTGGCGGATATAAATAAAACCGGCAATACGGTACTTTTTGTGACACATAATCCCGAACTCACCCGTTTTGCTACACGAGTTGTATACATGCATGACGGCAGTATAATTCATGATGAGAAAACTGCATTAGGCCGCGTAGCTTCCACCGCCCGCAAAGTGCTTTATACTCTACCTACCAAAGACGAAGAAGACGATTTGATAGGCGTGTCTGCGCTGATGAAAGCCTTACCCGATAAACCGGCCCCGGTTTCGAAGCGTAAGAATCACCGGAGAGTTCAAGCTTCCAGACGAAGGTCAGCCAGGAGCAACCCAAAATCTACTAGAGCCCGGAAAGCATTATGACTCCAATTCACAGACAGGGGCACATCAAAGCCGGCCTGGACTCAATTAGAGGCTCCAAAATGAGAAGTTTCTGGACTGCCATGGGGGTAATAATTGGTGTAAGTTCAGTAATTACTATTGTGTCAATTGGTGAAGGTGTCAAGCAGCAAATTGGCGGTCAGATCCATCATCTGGGACGCAATATTATAACAATTAAGCCAACCGAGCTGGTTGGCTCGGGCGCCGTTTCCAGCGGCAGCAATTTCTTATCGGGTTTGAGCATTAATAGTCAATTAAATCTACGCGATTTAACGGTAATTGATCATACAGCAGGCGTGGCAGCCAGTGCTCCATTAACACTTGTTAGTGGTGGTGCGCCTAAGGGCGATAGCGGTGTGTATAAAAAAGGCATTGTAATTGGTACCAGTAGTGCTCTTCCCAATTTACTTAACCAATCGGTCGCGTACGGCGCTTTTTTCGATGAACAAGACACCGGTAATAATGTAGCAGTACTGGGCCAGCGGGCCAGTGATCAGTTATTTAACGAAGACGTACCGTTGGGACGGAGTTTTGAATTTCATGGGCAAAAATTTATTGTATTGGGCATATTTAATCAATTTGCCACTTCGCCGCTAAATCAGCAGGCAGATTTTAATAATGCCATTTTTATTCCAAATGATATTGCCGAAAATCTAACTCAAAATACCGCGCCGACCTACGAAGTTTTGGCTCGCCCTGAAGCTGGCCAGCCCACTGAACAGGTCATAAATAAGTTAAAAATCAATTTAAATAAGGCGCATGGCGGGCAAAGCAGTTTAGCGGTCATGTCTGGCAATCAAAACCTCAACAATAGTAACAACATACTCTTTTTATTGACTGGATTGATAGCCGGTGTAGCATCTATTTCCTTGTTAGTTGCCGGTATTGGAATTATGAACGTTATGCTGGTTAGTGTAACTGAGCGGCGTCATGAAATAGGAATACGCAAAGCGGTAGGTGCAACAAATCGACAAATAATGGGTCAATTTCTAGTTGAGTCAACCGTGCTGAGCTTCTTCGGCGGATTGGTGGGAATTATTCTGGCTTTGATTATCAATTTATCGCTCCGAGCTTATACTAATCTTCAACCGGCCCTAAGCTGGCGAATCGTAGTTGTTGCCAGTGTGGTTTCATTGCTGGTCGGTATCTTTTTTGGTACTTTGCCGGCTTTTAAAGCCGCTCGCAAAGATCCGATCGATGCCTTAAGGAGTGAATAGCTAGCGTCCTGACTTGTATTATTAACGGTTTAAGTTTATTCTAAATATAACCTAACAGATACAAAAATGAATAGAAATATTGTCGAAAAAGCTATTGATGCACCGGCTGAAATGCTTCAGCTCGGCGTCGAGGGAGGTCAAAAAGTAGCCAAAACCATTCCTATTAGCGGTTCCGAATCTATTAAAAAAGCTAAAGACTATTGGTATATGCTCGGTCCGGGACTTACCACCGGTGCTTCCGACGACGATCCCTCAGGAATTGCCACATATTCTCAAGCCGGCGCCCAATTCGGTTTCGGATTAATTTGGATGGCTATCTTCACCTTTCCGCTTATGGCAGTAGTTCAGGAAATGTGCGCCCGAATCGGGCTGGCAACTGGTCGAGGCTTGGCCGGTAATATCAAAATTCACTTCTCTAGGCGGGTGCTATATATTAGTACAATATTTTTATTTGCGGCAAACACTTTTAACATTGGAGCTGACATTGGTGCAATGGCCAAAGCTTCGCAGTTGTTAGCACCACACGCCAGTTTCACGCTTTTGGTGGTAGGGTTTACATTTCTTATCTTATTTTTACAAATATTTACACCTTATGTTGAATATGCCAGATACCTTAAATGGTTAGCTCTGGTACTTCTAGCTTATATTGTCTCTGCCCTTCTATCACACCCTGCCTGGCCAGAGGTCCTCAGACATTCGTTAGTGCCTCATTTAACTTTTTCTAAGGAGCAATTGCTACTGATTTGCGCAATTCTTGGCACTACCATCTCGCCATACCTGTTCTTTTGGCAAACTTCCCAGGAGGTTGAGGAGCAAGTCGCCATCGGTCAAACCACTATTAAACAGCGAAAAGGTTCTGACCCTCATGCAATCAAAAAAATGAGAATTGATGTCTGGTCAGGGATGCTGCTCTCAAACTTGGTGATGTTTTTTATTATTGCGGCTTGCGGCAGCGTTTTGTTCACTCATGGTGTTCATAATATTGATTCGGCAGCTCAGGCAGCGCAGGCCTTAAAACCCTTTGCCGGTGAAGCTACTTACTGGCTGTTTACAATCGGCATTGTTGGCATGGGCCTGTTGGCTATTCCGATACTGGCCGGATCCAGCTCCTACGCAATTAGCGAAAGCTTGGGACGGCGACAGGGACTGAATCACAAACTTAAGCACGCCTCCACGTTTTACGGTGTAATCATCATATCTATGTTAACCGGGCTGGCTATGAATTTCATCGGCTTAAATCCTATCAAAGCCTTAATTTATGCTGCTGTGGCCAACGGAATTGTAGCACCGGTCGTGCTGGTATTGATTTTAATGATAGCCCGTAATCGTAAAATTATGGGTGATTGGACAAATTCCAAATTATCTTCAGGTTTTGGCTGGTTTGCAACCATTCTCATGTCAGTGGCCGGATTGGCAGCTATCTATTCCTTGTTTGCTTAAAGGTGTTGACCATAGTAGTACCAGAAGTGTTTTAGAATTAGTGCTGCAATAATCAAGAACCACAATATTAAAATGTCCAGGTGGTGTCGCCGTACCCAACTATATAATTTTTGCGGTTTGCCTTTGGGCAGCCGAATATTTTTATTGTCGATATTATATAGAGAGACATACCAAAAGCTGGTAATGCTGACTACCCAAACTACCATACACCATGGGCAAAGGGCGTGAATATTATATACACTTTGGAAGAATAGCCAGTGAACAAAGCCAAGCGCGAATAACAAGCCGCCATTAAAACCCAACCAAAACCATTTCTTAAAAGTTGCCCCAGCTAGCATCGCACCACCAATTACAGCTACTACCGGGAATGCACCTAAGCCAATAAACGGATTCGGAAAACCGAAGGCATTGGCTTGATGGCTTTGCATGACGCTGCCACAACTAATTATGGGATTTAGATTGCAGGACGGAATATAGTTAGGATTTTCCAGCAATTTAATCTTGTCAAAAGTGATGATAAATGCGCAAATATATCCGATAATTCCGGCTATCAACAATATATATGGCAGCGTTTTTTTAAGCGTCCAGTTTTTGGTCATATCTTATAAATAGTATAACTTATTATTTCGTATTCATGATTTCTGAATTATTCGGTGCAGGTGCCGGTACTCACGGCTCCAGAGTTTGGCGACACATCATTTAATTCACCATTAATTTGGCTACCGGTTAAGGCATAACCGACATGATTGTAAGTAGTTGACTCGGCAAATATCATTCCGATAACACTCCCGGCCTGATCTATTAATGGACCGCCCGAATTACCGGGAATAATATTTGCCTGGATTTCATAAACGTTGCGCACTGTTCTACCTCGGCCATAAATATCACGCCCAATGGCTTCAAATTGTTCGATTACTGCCGCCGGTCTGGCGCTGAAATCGCCGCCACCTGGATAGCCTAAGGCCGCTGCCGGTGTACCGTGGTTAGCGCTTGTTTGATTTATTTTTAGACTTTTATTTGATAGATTATTGACTCTTAGTACTGCCAAATCGACTCTCGGATCGAATAATACGACACTGGCGTTGTGGTTGCCCCTCGTGTCCTGCGCGACGGGATGAGTAATACCAGCAACCACATGAGCGTTGGTAGCCACTAATCCAGGTTTAAAAATAAATCCTGAACCTGACACAATTCCACCGCAGCCCTGCCCCCGGATTCGTAATACTGATGCTTCGTCTTGGTTTACAGCATTCGCCATAATGCCCAGTGAAGGCAGATTTATGGGCGCTTGAAGTACCGGTTCATTGCCGGCAAAGACATCCGGAAATCCATTGGGATCAATTATCCGACCGATCCCGGCAATTACATTGGGTGCCGGTGGTAATATTCGGTTAAGTCCATTGACAATTCTAGAATTACGCAAGGCAGTATGAATGCTGGTTGACGGCCAGTTAGTTAGTACCGAAGCGACTAGCCAAATGCCTAATAATAAGCTGATAATTGACAATATACTGCCGAGAAAATTATCCACCCGATTGATCGGTTTTACATAAACATGTCGCTTCAGGCGATAACCCAGGTATTCGCCAATAGTCAGACCGATAAGTGCGAAACTCAAGGTGGTCGTAATGGTTAATAAGGTTCGGCTCTGGGGAGAATGGGCAAAATTAACTATATGCGGTTCAATTAAACTGCCAATAAACAATCCGCCGAAAAATCCGGCAGCTGAGAAAAACTGATGAACGAAGCCACTTCTCCGGCCACGATAAATTGCGCTAATACAAAACAGGACTATCAACACATCAATCAGCATTGGCTAAAAATGGCCTCGCACCAAGCCTAGCAACAAAAAGGCCAAACTGGCACAGATGCAATAAATACCAAACGGTCGTAGAGTCTTATTGCGGAAATACTTATCCAAAAAGCGTACCGTTAAATAAGCGGCCACCCCACTAACTAATCCTCCAACTAAAATTTGTCCGCGTACTCCGTTATCCAGGTTGCTAAAAAAGTCTGGTAATTTGATTAATCCGGCGCCAAATATTATAGGTGTTGCTAATAAGAATGAGAACCGGGCAGCGTCTTCATGGTCCAAGCCGCTATACAGGCCGCTGACCATGGTTATACCGGAGCGACTAATTCCGGCGAAAAGTGCACCAATCTGTGCTACTCCAATTAGAAGAGCTCTCGTCAGAGTTAATTTTTGACTGATATTGTCGCTGGTTTCAACCGTGGTGTAGCTCTGTCTGTGAGAGACTTGTTTAAGAAAGCGATCGCCTACCAGGAGGATAATGCCATTAACAAACAGGAAAAATATAGCCGATAACGGTTTGGCAAACTGGGTTCTCAGAATATGCTCAAAAGCTAGGCCGAATATACCGGCCGGAATGGTCGCAACTATTAACAACCATGCCAATTTGCCGTCTGAAGAATCAATTTTTTGAGTTTTTATCGACCTGAAAAATCCTTTAATAATTCGCCACCAGATTTTTCTATAAAAGATTAACAGTGCGGTAGCCGTAGCGACATGCAGGACCACTAAAAATGATAGAAAAAAAGATTCGCTGACACTTTGATCTTTTAAAATTGAATGCCAGTTAAATAGCCACGACAAAAGAACAGAATGGCCTAGACTGGAAATTGGGAATAGTTCGGTTACACCCTGTAGCAAACCTAAAATGATGGCCTGAAGATAGGTAATCATGATTAACAGTTTAGCATTAGGTTATAAATGGCGGGAAGGTGCGCTGGCGCCTGGTTTATACACGACTAAATCATCCGATTTATTCTTCCAGACATCAAGCACCGGTTGAACCACACGCCAGCTTGCCAAAATTTCTTGGCTGGTGGCAAAAAGCGTGTGATCTCCCCTGACAGCATCGACTAGAACTCTCTCGTATGCGTTAGGATGGCCATCATGAGCAAATTCAGTGTCATACGAAAAATTCATAGCCGTAGTTTTGACATCTTGACTATAACCCGGTTTTTTAGTAACTAAATCCAATTCAATGCCTTCATTTGGTTGAATTCGGAAACGTAGATGATTACTGCTGCCATCATCTTTATCGGTAAAAGTTACACAAATCTCGGTTTCGTGTTTATCTAGCATTTTACCGGTTATTAATTTTATCGGCACTCCTTGCCAGCGTTCGTTATTAATAAATATTTTTATTTCGGCGTAGGTTTCAGTTACCGAGCCGGGATTTTTGACCTCTTCACGATAGCCCTCGTACTGTCCTCTCAATGTTCTCTCTGCAACTTTGTCAGCCGGGACCGCCTCTAATCTTTCTAGTAACGCTTGCTTGGCAAAATGAATATGTTGGCTATCCATATGCTCAGGCTGATCCATAGCAACTATTCCCAGTATTTGCAGCAAATGACTTTGAATGAAATCACGTAGCGCTCCCAAAGGTTCATAAAAAGTAGCTCGCCCTTCGATGCCAATCTTTTGTTTGGCACTTATTTCAATACTGGCAATATGTTTGTTATCCCAAATCGCCTCAAAAATGGGGTTTTTGAACCTAAAAGTTAAAATATTTTGAACAGTCTCTTTGGCCATATAATGATCTATTCTATATACTTGCTGTTCGGCAAAACTTTGGTCAATAGTATTGACTAACTCCTGGGCGGAGTTTAAATCAAATCCAAATGGTTTCTCTACCAGCAATCTCGTCTGTGCCTGATCATGTTGGCAGCTTTTATTAAGATTGCGCTCACCAAGTAGTCTAATGACACTGGAATATGCTTGCGGTGGAATTGACAAGTAGTACAGACGATTTAAACATATCCCTTTTTGCTCTTCTTGACTATTCATTTTTTGCAATAGTTTATCGTAGTCCTCGGGATTATTCAGATCCATATGAAATAAACTGGTTTTAGTTTTTAGGATCTGTCGGGCATCATTTTCATCTATTTTCGCATCGGTTGTGCCGAATTTGATGTCTTGAAACAATTCGTCTAATGTAATATTTTGACGAGTTATGCCTATTAACTCTGTGTTTGAATCCAACAATTCGTTTTTGAATAGATGATAAAGCGCTGGCAATAAATATCTTTTGGATAAATCGCCTGTAATTCCGAAAATAACAATTAACGACGGTTCTAATTTTGGCGAAACTTCATCAAGTTTTGGATTCATAAACTATTCTCTCCAAACTGATCACTATAGGCGTAAGCTTCAGGTAGCTTTTTAAGAATTTGAGCCGGTTGAATATTCGGCGCTAGCGAACTATTTTGAAGCGTAGTTAACGCTTGGTTTTTAACGCTGCCAAAAGCAAATGCATAAGCTACACTAATCTGTTGTAAGCCAGCAAAAGTTAAAGTCAGCCTGGTAAAAAATTTATCTTTGTAACCAACCACTAATTCTTTGGTTGCCATCGACGCTGGAGAGTTTGGCAAAATGCCTGAAATATGTCCATCCTCGCCAATTCCCAATTGAGCAATGATTACCTGATTGTCTTTGTATGATTTTTTAACTAATTGACGGTAATTTTCTAGTGTGTGGGCAAAATCCATACCTTTATTTAGTACAGATAGTCCAGCAGCTTTTTTGAGATTAAAGCCGGCATTTAATAACTGGGCCCAGTTTGAATCTTTGTGGCCTACATGGCCATAGCGTTCGTCACCAGGCAATATTGTCAGATATCGGCTTAATTTGGAAGAAATATTGTCCATAATTTGCACACTAACCGGTATGTTTGATCCGCCACTGATAATCCATAAAACTCGTTTGTTTTTGGCCAATTCGCGAACTAGGCGTTCGGTTAAATCCGCCACTCCATCGTCCCAGCCGGCAGTCCGGATGAATTTCATATCTTAACTATACCAAATCGGGCTAATTCAAGATTTGATAATGACCTGAGGTCGTCGAGGACCGACACCGATCCGAGTTACCGTGATTGCTAACTCGGTTTCAAAAAACTCCACAAATTTTGCTGCATTTGCCGGTAGATCATTGAATTTACGGATTTCGCTAAGCTCTTCCTTCCAAGTGTCCAGAATCTGATAGTTTGGCTTACATTTGGCTAATGCCAAAGCTGATGCTGGGGCAGTGCGTCGCTCTTTGCCAAGATAAGTATAAGTAGTAGCCAGCGGTACGCTGGAGCCGTAGCGCGGCACATGATCAAGTTTGGAGATAGCTAATTCATCTACGCCATTTATAAGAATGGCATTACGTAACTCTACTAAATCCGGAAAACCAATTCGACGCGGCCGCTTGGTGGTTACTCCATATTCACTATCGGTTTTGCCTAAAGGGCCTCTAACGTTGTCTGCCAAGGCAGCGTCCGTGACCTCCGTCACCAGGGGGCCATTACCAACATGAGATTTTACAGCCTTGGTGACGCCTATAACTTTGCCTAATTGCTTAGCAGAAACACCCAAGCCATCCAAAAGACCGCTGACAGTAGTATTTGACGAGGTTACGGCTGGATACATTCCATGATTTATATCCAACCAGAAAGCCTGCGCGCCTTCGGCTAAGACCTGTGCTCCGGCCTGTAGCTTTTCATTGATAATTTCAGCCGTGTCGGCCATGAACGGTTTGAGTTTATCAGTAGCCGCCAGCCATTCTGCAACTTGTTTATCTATGTTTGACTGACTTAGTTGACGAGCTTTTGGGATTAATTGATTTACTTTTTTTAGGCTTTCCAATGCCCGGCTTTTGAGAGCACCGGATGATTCCAAAATGCCTTCCAAACGAACTCCCTCACGCAAGTATTTATCCGCCGCCACGTAGGCAATTCCGGCTTTGGTACTACCTTGAGCTTCTGGCGTAGCTTCTCGTAATGCATCTTGCAGCTTATGATGCGGCAATACCAAATGCGTCGCACTGCTTATTAATAAATTTTCAGGAGATAACTTCAGTCCGGCTTGGTTAATTGCTCGGAACTCATCCAGTAATCGTACCGGATCCAGGTACAGGCCATTACCGATTATATTGAGTTTTCCCGGATAGGCTATGCCGGAAGGAACTTGGTGAAGAGCCAACGGTTCGTTATCGTTTTTAGGTATAACAGTGTGTCCGGCATTGGATCCACCATTGCCTCTGGCTACGACCGAATAATTACCAGCTAACAGATCGACAAAGCGACCTTTACCTTCATCACCTCTCTGAAGTCCAACTATAACGTCCAACGGCATACCATGGTAGAGCATACGCGGCTGAATCTAAATAATCAAGGCTATATTTGGTTTTCGCCTTCAAAAATGGCAGACACCGAGCTGCCGCTGGCTATCGCTTGAATTGCATCAGCCAGTAGTTTAGCCACCGAAAGAACTTCAATTTTATTAGTAATTCCTTGGCTATCTACGGGAACGGTATTGGTGACAACGATTTTTTCATAAGCAGAGGCTTCAATTCTCTGCAGTGCTTTACCGGAAAGTATGCCATGGGTTGCTAAACCATAAACTGATTTAGCGCCTTTCTCCTTAAGCATATCGGCAGCCGCACAAAAAGTACCAGCCGTATCAATCATATCGTCAACAATAATGCAGGTTCGACCGTCAACGTCGCCGATTAAATATTTAGCCTCGACAGTGTTATGTTTTACAACCGAACGGGTCTTATGAATTATAGCCATATCAGCATTAAATGAGCTGCTATATCGTTGAGTCATTTTAGCTCGTCCGGCATCCGGTGCTACAAATACAAAATCACTTCCAAAGTGCTCTTTGATGTATTGTTTAAACAGAGGCATTGCTATCAAATGGTCGAACGGTCCATTGAAAAAACCCTGGGTTTGGCCGGAGTGAAGATCGATACTCATAATACGATCAGCCCCTGCTACGGCTAGCAAATCGACCAAAAGTCTGGCACCGATGGGTTCGCGCCCGGCAGCTTTACGGTCCTGGCGAGAATAGCTAAGTAGTGGGCATACGGCTGTAATACTGCGAGCTGACGCACGTTTGGCGGCATCTATCATAAGCAATTGCTCGAATATCGACTCATGTATTCGGGCTCCGTGGGTTTGTATGATAAAAACATCATTACCGCGCAGCGATTCTTTAAATTGAACGCTTATTTCCCCATTGGCGAAGTTATCAAGCATTACACCACTAAGTTTAATGCCCAAGTATTCTGCGATTTCCTCAGCTAATTTAGGATGAGCACGGCCGGTAAGGAGCTGCATTTTATAGCCAGTTCCAACACCATTCATATAGTTTCAGTGTAACATGTCGTCAGGATGAGGTGTAAATGAAATTCAGCAGTGCCATTCGCAAAAATAAGCCGTTTTTAACCTGTTCGAAATACTTGGCTCGCGGGTCTGAGTCCACTTCCGGTGCGATTTCATTGACGCGTGGCAACGGGTGCAAAATTATTGAATCGGGTTTCATTTGTTTAACATCGTGAAGCATTAATATGTAACTATTTTTTAATTTTTCATAATCTCCACCCGATGCAAAACGTTCTTTCTGAATTCTTGTCATATATAAAATATCCAGCGAACTAATCACATCACTCCAATTATCCAAAACTTTATACCGCACCGATTGCTTGTCCAATTGCTTTATTATTTCATCCGGCATGTGTAAATTAGGCGGCGAAATTAAAAACAGTTCAACATCATATAAAGACAGCAAAAGGGCTAATGAATGTACGGTGCGTCCGTGCAACAAATCACCAACCATAGCAATTTTTAGACCGTCAAACTTTTGTTTATATCTGTAAATTGAATATACATCAAGTAAAGCTTGGGTGGGATGTTCACTAGCGCCATCTCCGGCATTAATAATTGGCACCTTGGAAACTTTGGCGGCTCGATTAGCCGATCCAGTTTCGGGATGGCGCAGGATAATTCCGTCTGCAAAAGCATTTATAGCCCGAATTGTATCTTCCAGGCTCTCACCTTTTATGGCTGATGAAAATTCACCGGCATTTTCTGTTGTAATCACGTGACCGTTTAAATTTTGAATTGCCGCTTCAAAAGATAGTCTGGTTCGGGTGCTGGGTTCATAAAAAATCGTGGCTATAGTCTTATGATTTAGCGAACTGGGATAGTGCTCAGGTGTCATTTCCTGTAATTTGGTTGCGGAATCAAATAATGTAGCCAACAAAGCCTTATCGGCAAACTGTTTTACAGATAAGACATGGTTCATTGCATAATAGTCTAACGTATAATGGGTCCAATGGCTATTATCACCTTACCAGGGCTAATTGACCCCCATGTACATCTTCGGGACCCCGGTCAAACTTACAAAGAAGACTTCCTGTCAGGCACCTCAGCAGCTCTAGCCGGTGGTTTTACAACGGTTTTGGATATGCCAAATAATGCCGAACCAATAACATCTTTAGAGCGTCTAGAAACCAAAATTGCCGGCGCCAAATCCAAAACCGTTTGCGATATTGGCTTTCATTTTGGCACATTGGGTGATAATTTTGACGAATTTCCTAAAATTGCAGACAGAGTTAAGGGACTCAAAATTTACTTAAATATTACAACCGGCGGCTTCATAATTGATAAATCAAAATTGATCAGTATTTACAAAGCCTGGCCCAGCGAAAAACCTATTCTGCTGCATGCCGAAAATGACGTTTCAGAATTGGTAAATAATACTTTGCTCTCAATACCAAAACCGACTCACATTTGTCATATATCTAGCCAGAAGGAACTCGAATTTGTTATGCGGGCAAAGGACAAAGGCTTGCCAATTACTTGTGGCGTTACCCCTCACCATTTGTTTTTAACAGATCAGGATACTGATAAATTAGGTGCTATGGCCCTTATGAAACCGTTTCTAAAGTCTCATAAAGATCAGCATTTCATCTGGAAGCATTTGGATTATGTAGATGTTATAGAATCGGATCATGCTCCGCATACTTTGGCTGAAAAACAGAATGATAATCCTCCTTTTGGTGTGCCGGGTCTGGAGACAACTTTGCCATTAATGCTGACCGCTGAAACTGAAGGCTTGATTACTAGAAAGCAATTACTTGACCGACTTCATTTCAATTCGGCACGGATTTTTAAAGTTGAAACAGATAAATCAACAAACATCGAAGTTGACATGCGGGAATATCAAATTAATAACGAGGAACTATTTACCAAAGCTGGCTGGAGCCCGTTTGCCGGTCGCCGAGTAATCGGCAAAGTAAAAACTGTTACCTTGCGAGGTGAAAAAGTCTTTGATAATAGCCAAATCCTCGCCCAACCCGGCAGTGGCAGAATAATCAATTAATTTTTTACCGTATTGAGGATTTTATTTCGGCTGCTAAGTTATCGTTCCACATGGCGGCTGTTACAGACTGGACAACATCGGCGCCTGCCAATCTGTAATCCTGAAAATCGGCCGGCGTCATAACGCCACCTACGCCGATAATTTCGTAGGTTAAGTTTTTCTGTTTGCGTAGCTTATTCAGACGTTTGACCAGATCTATCCCGGCCCACTTTATTCCAGCACCGCATACGCCGGATTTAAGTCGGCCTTCACCGGGGAGTAGTTGCTTTCCCTGCTCGTCAACAATTGCTGCCGGAATAGTATTAATTGCTGAAAAGGCTGATACGTATGGTGCAGTTTTGTCCACGATTGTTTCTAGCAAATCCTGTTGTTCAGATGTAAAATATCCAACTTTGGCGATCAAAGGTGTATTTCCGATTAATTCTTTAACTTTTTTGGTAACTTTTAAAACGGCTTCTTGGTTGTAACAAAGTATCCCCTCACTGGCAACATTGGGACAAGATAGATTAACTTCAATTACCGGTGCTCCAGCACCTACCGCCATTTCGGCAGCTTTGGCAAAGTCATCATAGTAATCTTCTTGAGTAAAACCATCCTGAATAGTACCCACAACGCTAGCAATAAGTAACTGGCCCTTACCCTGTGCGGCAACAGCCTGCATCATATCTTTTACCCAGAAATCCGGTCCTCTAGAAGGATTGCCAAACGAGTTTGTGATCGTTAATTTTTCCAAAGGTTGATCAGAAGTCGTATGCCCTACTAACGGCTTGGCGGCTTTTTCAAGTGTTAACTTGCCTTCTACATCCAAATATACGACGTTTGGAAACTCATTAACCGGAAATGGCACACTGCGTTGAGTTTTATAACAGACAACATCGAAACCTTTTTGAAATGCTCCCTTGACATGTTTACTGGTGGGTAATGAGCCGGCAGCAATACCATATGGTGAATATAACTTGTGATCTAAGAAGTTATAATTGTGATCGCCGGCATTTTTATATGGTTCGGATTTGTCTATAAATGGCCCGTTGTCAAAATTTTCATCAAATGTTTTAGCTGGGTCAAAGAACGTGGCAGGCTGATTTGGCATTCTGCATGTATAATAGATGAAAACGACTTGTAAGTATATGGATTTCAAACGCAAACTTGCGGCCAGTTGGGCCAAAAATAATTCATTATTAAGTGTCGGTTTGGATCCCAATCTGGATATGTTGCCGAAGCATTTAACTAGCAGCAAAACACCTTTTTTTGACTTCAACCGAGCCATAATTGATGCCACAGCTGATCTGGTCTGTGCCTTTAAACCCAATTCAGCCTTCTATGAAGCGAGAGGTGCTGACGGCGTCATCGAACTTAAACAAACCTGTGATTATATTCGAGAGAAATTTCCGGACTTACCAATAATCCTGGATTTCAAACGCGGCGACATCGGCAACACCAACAGCCAGTATATTAAGTTCGCTTTTGATTATCTACAAGTTGATGCCGTAACAGTGCAACCATATCAGGGCCGCCAAGCAATTCAACCTTTCTTGGATTTAAAGGATAAAGGAATTATGGTTCTCTGCCGAACTTCAAACCCGGGCTCAGAAGAGTTTCAGGATATGCTCGTCGATGATCATAAACTTTATGTTAATGTAGCGGAACATGTACGTGACGAATGGAATGCCAACGAAAACTGCCAATTGGTAGTTGGTGCTACTTATCCTGCTGAAGTAGCCGAAATTCGGGCTTTAGTGGGTAACGAAATGGTTTTACTAGTGCCCGGCATTGGAGCTCAAGGTGGCGAACTGGAATCAACTATCAAAGGCGGTGTCACGAAGGATGGAAATGGACTAGTGATCAATTCATCGCGGGCCATCATTTATGCTTCCTCCAAAGGAGATTTCGCTAAAGCCGCTAGACTGCAGGCTAGCGATTCTCGCGATGAAATTAATAATTACCGCAAATGAAAATAATATGAGCCTTGTATCAACAGAAACCAAACGAAATGTGGCATTAAGTCTTAGCAATTTTAATATTTTACAGTTCGGTGAATTTAAGCTCAAAAGCGGAATTACAGCGCCTTTTTATATAGATTTGCGTATTGTTCAATCGCATCCGGAAGCTCTGCATGCCATTACTAAAATATATGCGGAAATGTTAAATGATTTGCCAAGAGAAGTTTTCTTAGCTGGCATCCCTGAAGCCGGAATTCCGATAGCCACAGCCGTAGGTTACGAAACCAATCGGCCGCTTATCCAGCCACGTTCTAAGATAAAAGAACATGGTAAGGGTAAACTTATTGAAGGCGATTGGCAGCCTGGTGACAAAGTCGCTATCATCGATGATTTAGTGACTAAAGGCGATTCAAAAATTGAAGCCATCGAACAATTTAGAGCTGCTAACTTGAAGGTAATCAGTTTCTATCTGTTAATCGATCGAGAAATGGGCGGCAAGCAATTAGTCGAAAAAGCCGGATATTCCGTGAACATTGCTATGACCATGACTGAAATAATCGATATCTTACTGGCTGAGAAAAAAATATCTGCTAATCAGCGGCAAACCATGATCACCTTCATGCGTAGCGGTTAATAATAGTTATAAATATATTAGAACAATGACATCAAACCAGCAGTGGGAAATTTCTAAATGGTTTTCTATCTGCTCATTTATTCGTTTTGGGCGACCCAGGCGCGGGCGTTTTGGAAAATTTTGAACCAGGGCGAATCTTCTCCCCAATCCGATGGATGCCATGACAGTTGACGGCTTAAGAAAGCACGTTCTGGGTGAGGCATTATTATATTGGCCCGGCCATCTGTAGAAGTAAGTGCCGTTATGCCTTCAGGTGAGCCATTTGGGTTTGACGGATACCTTTCGGTAATTTTGCCGTAATTATCGACGTATTGAGCTATTACAAGGTTGTTCTTCAAAGCAGCCGTTTGCATTTTTACGTCGTCGAATTTGGCTCGGCCCTCGCCGTGCGCTGTAGGCACCGGCAAAATAGCACCAGACATACCTTTAAAAAATAACGAAGGGCTTTCTTTTATTTTGGTTAACACCACTCTAGCCTCAAATTGATCTGATTCATTTCTAATAAACTTTGGCCATTGTTCTGCTCCCGGGATTATATCTTTTAGTGCTGAAAGCATCTGGCAACCATTGCACACGCCGAGGCTAAATGAATCATTGCGAGCAAAGAATTTTGTAAAATCATCCCGGAGTTGACTGTGAAATAGTATTGATTTGGCCCAGCCTTCACCGGCCCCCAAAACGTCGCCATAACTGAAGCCGCCGCAAGCTGCAATACCAACAAAATCATCAAGTTTGTGGCGACCGTCTAATAAATCGTTGAGATGAACATCAACGCTTGTAAACCCGGCTTTGTCAAAAGCCGCAGCCATCTCCACTTGGCCATTCACTCCTTGTTCGCGAAAAATCGCAATTTTTGGCCGTGTATCGTACTGCTGTGTGTCAAATGCGAAGGTCACGCGAGCATTCAAACCGGGATCATGATCAACTTGAATTGTGGCGAACTCTTGTTCGGCAGTTTTTTGGTTGTCTCTTAGCTTTTGAAGTTGGTAACTAGTATCGCTCCACCAAGCTTCCAGTTGAGCTCGACTGTTTTTGTAAACAAGCTTGCCATTATCACGTATAACAATTTCTTGACTTAAAGTTGGACGGCCAATTGTCACGGCTATTTGTCCGAAAGCTTGTATCACCGCATCCATATCTGTTTGTTTAACTTGGATAACAGTACCCAACTCTTCATTGAAAAGTTTTTCTAATATACTGCCATAAATTTCGGATAATTCTAGATCCAAACCGCAGCGACTGGCAAAGGC
The DNA here is from genome assembly GCA_035479135.1 of Saccharimonadales bacterium (SeqCode). Lineage (GTDB taxonomy): Bacteria > Patescibacteriota > Saccharimonadia > Saccharimonadales > UBA4665 > DATIIY01. The sequence goes on along the minus strand of DATIIY010000001.1, from coordinate 35,873 downwards.
CATTTCCAGTAGAGTAACAAAAATTCCGCCGTCAGATCGGTCATGGTAAGCCAGAACTTTACCCTGCCGTTTGAGCTTTATGAAAGTTTTGAAAAATTGCTTTAAAACTTTTGGATCGGCGTCGGGAGTTTTATCACCGGTTTGGTTATACACTTGAGCTAACGCTGACCCGCCAAGCTGCATACCTGTGCCTAGATCTATGATAATTAAACATGTGTCAGGTTCTAATGATAATTGAGGGGTTAAAGTCGCGGTAACGTCTTGCACAGGCGAAAAACTGCTCACAATTAGTGAAACCGGCGATGTCACGCTCTTATCTTCTCCTTCTTCTTGCCAGTTTGTTTTCATGCTAAGGGAATCCTTACCAACGGGAATAGTAAGTCCCAATTTTGGGCAGAAATCTTCGCCAATAGCCTGCACACTTTCGAATAGATTTTGATCTTCTAAACCGTGCCCGGCGGTAGCCATCCAATTGGCCGATAGTTTTATATCTTCAAGACGGGCGATGTCCGAAGCTGCAATGTTAGTAATAGCTTCTCCTACTGCCATTCGAGCAGCTGCCGGAGCGTTTATTAAAGCCAGAGGCGAGCGCTCACCCATGGCCATCGCTTCACCGGCCTGGCTATCAAAGCTCACTGCTGCGGTGGCCAAATCGCTGACCGGCACCTGCCATGGTCCAACCATTTGATCACGTGTTATTAATCCACCGACCGTTCTGTCACCGATGGTAATTAAGAATTTTTTACTGCCGACGGCCGGTAATTTGAGAATTCGCTCAACAGCTTGCTCCACTTTGATGTTTTTTAAATCTAATTTTTCAGTACTGTTTTTTTTACGATTGAATTCTCGGGTCATTTTTGGTGGATTGCCGAATAAAACGTCAAGAGGCAGATCAATCGGCATATTTTTGAAAAGGCGGTCGTTTACAACTAATTGTGGTTGTGTGGTAACTTTACCGACTACAGCAAGTGGACAACGTTCTCGCTCGCAGATTTTCTTGAATAATTTAAAATGCGCAGGTTTTATTGCTAGGACATAGCGTTCCTGAGCCTCATTGCACCAGATTTCAAGTGGTGAAAGTCCGGGTTCCGCACTCGGAATATCTCTTAGTTCAAAAACAGCGCCTCGCCTTGAATCGTTCAAAAGTTCTGGCAATGCATTACTTAAGCCTCCGGCGCCGACATCATGTATTGACACTATGGGGTTTTGGTCGCCAAGTCCCCAGCAGGCATCAATTACCTCGTTAGTGCGTCTTTCCATTTCACCGTTACCGCGTTGTACCGAGGCAAAATCAAGTGATGCACTGTTTGTACCCGATTGCCGGCTCGACGCACCACCGCCACCCAGACCAATTAACATAGCCGGTCCGCCAAGCTGAATAATTAAGTCATCGGCTTGAAGTTTTTTCTTGGCAACGTGTTGATGGCGAATATTACCGAGACCGCCGGCAATCATTATTGGTTTGTGATAACCCCAAACTTTATTTTCTAACTCTTGTTCATAGGTTCGAAAATATCCCAAGACATTTGGTCGACCGAATTCGTTAGCGAAGCCGGCGCCACCGATCGGACCTTCGAGCATAATATCAAGCGGTGACGAAATAGTATCGGGTTTACCATTTTTTCGTTCCCAGGGTTGTTCGGCCCCTGGAATTTGCAAATTAGACACGGTATAACCCACCAAACCCATTTTTGATCTAGCTCCACGTCCAGTTGCGGCTTCGTCACGAATTTCACCCCCAACACCTGTGGCTGCACCGGGTACAGGAGCAATTGCCGTAGGATGATTGTGCGTTTCAACTTTGATAACGCTATGTACAGGCTCCTTGTGATGTTCGTAATATCCGGTCGTGCCATCGTAGAAAAATCGGCCGGCTATTGGTCCTTTTATAATCGCCGCGTTGTCATGGTAAGCCGATAAAACATTCTGACCTCCGGTTTCGTATGTGTTTTGAATCATTTTAAATAAACTCTTAGACTGTTTTTGTCCATCAACAACCCAATCAGCATTAAATATTTTGTGACGGCAATGCTCACTATTCACCTGTGCGAACATCATTATTTCGATATCTGTTGGTTCGCGGCCCAACGATTGATAGGCTTCGTATAAGTAATCAATTTCACTTTCTTCAAGCGGCAGCCCCATTGCTTGACTAGCTTGGCGGAGGACAAGCTTACTAGCGCCAAGACTAATTGTTTTAAGAGGCTTTGGTTTATGGACTTCGAACAAAATTCCGGCGGTTTTAACATCATTCAAAATCGTTTCTGTCATACGATCATATAAGAGGGGCTGTACTTTATACAGCATTTGTACCTCCAAGCCATTTAGGTAATAAGCGATACCCCGCTCAAGGCGATTGATCTTAATCAGGCCGGAGTTATGAACAATGTCAGTAGCCTTGCTCGACCAAGGGGAAATTGTACCTGGTCTGGGGACAACTAGACAGAGAGTGCCAGATGACAGACTGCTACCCGGCTCTCCGTAGTTGAGTAATGCTTCAAGCTTTCGACTCTGATCAGGCGTTAATGTTCTGTCTACATCAGCAAAATGGATGTAACGGGCTTCCAGATGTGTTATTGACGGGTCAACACCTTGAATTTTAGCCAGCAGTTTGGCGCGGCGAAAGCTGGATAAAGCCGATCCACCGTAGTGGACTTGCACTAGCGCATCTCCAATGAGTTTCCGGTAAAAGTGATTTTGATTGGATCTATAATTACTTGCTTTGGTCCTTTTTTGACCTGGCCGGCCACCCATGCTTTAAGATTTAATTTACTGGCGATATCAATAACTGACTGAGCCTGATCGTTTGGAACATATACGGCATAACCAACGCCCATATTATAATTTCCGTACATTTCCGTAGCATTATTGCCGGTTCGATCAGCTATAAATTTAAAAATCTCTGGTATTGGCGGGACTATACTTATTTCATAGCTAAAATCCGATTCGGCACGCATTAATTTTCGCCAACCATGTCCCGTAATATTCGATAAATAGTGGATGTCAATATCAGCTTCCTGCAAAGCTAACACTAACTCTGCATAAATATGGGTCGCTGTTAAGACTGTTTCTCCAAGCATTTTGCCGTCGTTCAATCTGGTTTGGTATCCTTCTGGCAACGACATAGCCAAATCTCTGATTAAACTTATTCCATTGGCGTGCACACCACTAGACTCAATCAGTACAATGGCATCACCATCAGATAAGTTTTTACCTTGAATCAAGTTTGATTCAGAATTAATAACTCCGAAGGCTGAACCAGCGAACTCTATAGAACCTTCCATGATTATCCCAGGCAATGATTGTGTTTCACCGCCTCCCCAGACAACTTTGGCCTGATCACAAGCACTGTGCCAACCTTCAATAAAATCTGTAGCCAGCTTGTTATCGGTCAGCCATTGGTAAGAACTCGAGGACCAATAAGCATTTAGAACTACTGGGGTGGCTCCGACACTTACCAGATCGTTGATAATACAGGCTACGGTATCCTGGGCAATGGATCGAAAATACGAAGAATCTCCGGTGGTTTGATAAACGGACTGGGCAACTAAGCTTTTGGTGCCCAGTCCTTCCTGTACAAAAGCACCCCAAGACCCTCCCATTTTAAATACATAAGCTGATTCACCCCTCGTACCTGCCACTTCTCGATATCCGAATGGCATATTATCAGCCGTTGCCAATCCTTGTTTTTGAGCCAAAATCTTGACCGGGTCTGCTTGGGAATAGTTAACAGACTTGTGGTAGGAAAGTTTTTTTGCCACGGGGACGCCGGCTCCTCTTACTGACATATTATAGCAGAATAACTTATGCTTGCCAAAGATGTAGCTAATGGTTTATCATAGAAGTAAGTAGGCTGTAAGCGCAAGGCGGTTCTTATTGCTATTTACCAGCTTGATAAGACGATTCTGTGCTCTTATTTGTTTACAATAGCTAAGTCTTAAGGATTTTAGTATGCCAATAACGGGCCATATGGAAGAATTCAAAGAAAAGTGCGCAGTCTTTGGTATCGTGGGACCAAAAAAACAAGACAGAACGGGCCTGGAAGCGGCCCGTTTAACATTTTATGGCTTGTGGGCCTTGCAACACCGCGGACAGGAAAGCTCCGGCATTGCCAGCAGCGATGGTCAATCAATGTATCGGCACACTGCGCCTGGCCTAGTAGCTACAGTTTACCGAGAGGAAGATTTGGAGCAACTGCCCGGACATATGGCAATCGGACATAACCGCTATTCCACATCTGGCGGCACGGAAGATTATTATAACCAGCCATTTATTGACCATAAGCACCAGATAGCTTTTGCTCATAATGGAAATTTGCCGGATTACAGTAAACTTCGGGACTTCTTATCCGGCCGGAGCGTGAAGCTGGACACCTTAAATGATTCAAGTATGATGGCTGCAGCAATTGGGTGCTACATCGAAGAAGGCCATGACCTGGTGGATGCAATTAAACTAGCCTACCCATTATTTACCGGTGTATTTTCGTCAGTTGCCATGGATACCAATAGAATCGTAGCCTTCAGGGATGAGTGTGGGATTCGTCCGCTTTCGATTGGCAAAATTGATGGCGGCTATGCTGTGGCCTCAGAAACTTGCGCTTTTGATACAATTGGTGCCGAATTTATTCGGGACGTAAAGCCCGGCGAACTAGTGGCTATAGATCAGCATGGCATTACCAGCCATCAAGTGGTCGAAAGCAATCAGAAGCTTGATATTTTTGAAATGATTTATTTTGCCCGCCCTGATAGCCAATTACTAGGTAAACGGGTAGATATAGCACGCCAGGATTTTGGCAAAGAAATGGCTCGTGAATTTCCGATTGATGCCGATGTTGTAGTGCCGGTACCTGATTCCGGTATACCAGCTGCTCTTGGGTATTCGCAGGCCAGCAATATCCCGTTTGAGATGGCCCTAATAAAAAATCGATATATTCACCGTACTTTTATTCGTCCGACAGCCCAACTACGGGAACGCGATTTAAAAATGAAACTTAATCCGGTCGTCGAACTAATGAATGGCAAGCGCGTAGTGCTAGTCGATGATTCAATTGTCAGAGGTACAACCATGCGGCATTTGGTATCGATGGTATTCGAAGCCGGGGCCCGCGAAGTGCATTTATTAATCAGTTGTCCACCGGTTCTTTATCCTGATTTTTATGGTATCAATACCCCGAAACAGTCAGAACTGCTGGCGGCTTATATGAACCAGGCGGAAATGCTGGATTATGTCGGAGCAACTTCGCTTCATTTCCTATCTCTCGATGGCATGATGAGTGCTACCGGATTGCCGTCTAATAAGTTTTCAACCTCTCACTTCACTGGCAACTATCCTATTTCCATCGGACAGCGTGAACACGAAATTGTTAAATTAAAGCCTGGCGAAACACTGCCCCGCTCCGGCCATAAACCAACCTTACTTTCTACAGCCCGGACGACATGAAACCACGTATTGCCGTTCTTGCCTCCGGCGGTGGGACAACAGTCGAGGCTTTTATTCGAGCTGCTCAGTCTGGAAAGATAAATGTTGATGTTGATTTGGTAATAAGAAGTCGAGACAATGTCGGCGTTTATGAACGAATCAATAACTTAAATATTGAGTTCGGCTTAAGCATTGAGCAAATATTTATTAATAATCAAACGCACCCCTCAGCGATAGGCGAACATGTTAATAGGGGTGAGCAGACGGCTGGTGAAGAGGCTGCAATTTTAGCAGCACTACTGGGCGGAAATTTTGATTTAATAGCCCTGATGGGTTATATGAAGCGTATCGGCCCCAACCTGATACAAGCTTTTGGCTGGCTGCCAAAATACAAGAGTATTTTTCAGGCTAAAATGGTAAACACACATCCCGGATTACTGCCGGACACCAAGTCATTTTATGGTGAACAAATTCAGCAGTATGTTCTTGATCACAAACTGCCTTATAGCGGGCAAACACTGCATGTCGTTTCAGATGCCTACGACGAGGGGCCTATCATTGCGGAGCATAAAGTTGAAGTTAAACCCGGTGACACCGCTACCAACTTATTTGAGCGAGTTCAGGCCGTAGAAAAAGCTAATCTGCCTAAAGACATTGAAACATTTATAAATGCCAGACTGGCCTTTCAATTGCACAGCCCTAAACCGGAAGCGAAATAATTATGTCGCAAGTTCTGGTCATCGGCAATGGCGGGCGTGAGCAGGCTCTGGCTTGGAAACTATCTCAATCTCACTCGGTCGATAAAGTTTATGTTGCGCCGGGAAATGGTGGCAGCCGCGGACTAATAGAAAACGTAGAAATAGCTTTTGATGATGCAAAGTCATTATTAAAGTTTGCCAAAAGCAAAAAACTGGCCTTAACAGTTATCGGTCAGGAAGCAGCATCGGAAGCCGGGGTGGTTGATGTTTTTCGGGCTGCCGGTCTCACAATTTTCGGACCAACTAAATTGGCGGTCAGGATAGAATCTTCAAAAATTTTTGCTAAAGATTTGATGACCAGAGAACAAATTCCTACCGCCACCTTTAAAAATTTTGCTGATGCCGAAGCCGCCCGGGTCTATGCAAAAAGCCGAGCGAGACCGGTAGTAATCAAAGCTGACGGATTGGCAACCGGTAAAGGAGTATTTATTCCCGACAAGGATACTGAAATCGATACCGCTATAGATGAATTAATGGTTAAAAAAACTTTTGGTGTGGCGGGCAGCGAAGTTGTTGTCGAAGATTTCCTTAGAGGCCGAGAAGCGTCTATTCATGTCATAACGGATGGTCAGGAATCAGCTATTTTTCCACCTTCCCAGGATCACAAACAAGTTTACGATAATGATGAGGGACCAAATACCGGCGGCATGGGTGTCGTTGCACCGGTAGATTGGATTAATAAACGTCTGCTAGACAAAATAGAACAAAAAGTCGTTAAACCTGCCTTGAGTGGACTTTTTAAACAAAACGCCAAGTTTAATGGTTGTCTTTACCCCGGTCTGATTATCGACGGCAATGATTTAAAAGTTCTGGAGTTTAATGCCCGGTTTGGTGACCCCGAATGTGAAGCTTATATGCGTTTAATCGATTGCGATTTGTTTGAAGTTTTAAAAGCTTGTGCAAAAGGTCAGCTAGTCCCCGATTCAATTAAATGGCATTCCGGTTATGCCGTTTCGGTGGTGCTAGCCTCTCAAGGTTACCCAGGCAATTATTCTAAGGGTCTACTTATCACCGGCGTTGATGTGGCAGAAAAGCAGCCTGATGTCGTTGTCTTTCATGCTGGCACAGCTATGAAGAATGGACAGCTTATAACCGCTGGAGGTCGAGTATTGAATATAACAGCTACCGGTAAAACACTCGATGCTGCTCTAGATAAAGCTTACGATGCAGTAAAATCAATACACTTCGAGGGCATGCATTACCGCACCGATATAGGTCATAGAAACGTCTCCAAAGAAACTTGGCCACTTAGGATTGATGCTGAGCCGCTTACTTAGCCAGGTATTTTTGCCAACCTATAGATTGTAGCTTGGCATCTTTGTCCAGCACATTATCATGTTGTTTTTGGACATAGGTTTCATATTTTTTGGCCAGCTCTGCATCACTAAGCGACAGAATTCGAAGAGCCAGCAGCGCAGCGTTTTTGCCTCCATTTGCCGGCATTGTGGCTAATGGGATACCTGGAGGCATAGCTATATTTGATAATAGTGCTTCGTCGCCGTGACCATCGCGCTTTATCGGAATTGAAATAACCGGTAGCGTGGTTTGGGCGGCAGTGACGCCGGCCAAATGAGCTGAGCCGCCGGCACCGGCAATTATGATTTTTAATCCCCTCCCGGTAGCCCCTTTGACATATTCACTGGTTTCAGCGGGCGTGCGGTGTGCCGATAACACGCGAACCTCGTTGGCAACTCCGAATTCATCCAAAACTTTGGCAGCCACGCTCATAATATCCAGATCAGAGTCGGAACCCATTATTATACCTACAATCGGATTTGCCATAGCTGCCTCCTTCAATAATTGATGTATCAATTAATAATACCGTATAATAGGGGTAAATGGACAGCCGGGCAATAACCAGCACTGATTTTAGTTTCCCTGGTCAGAGCGGGCTGTATCACGGCAAAGTCCGCGATGTTTATACTATAAATAATAGTTTAATGTTATCGGTTGCCACCGATCGCATATCGGCATTCGACGTAGTACTGCCAAAACCGATTCCCTTCAAAGGCCAGGTCTTAAATCAAACAGCAGCCTATTTTCTGGATAAAACTAAAGATATTGTTCCCAATTGGCTTCAAGCTTTGCCGGACCCGAACGTCAGCGCTGGAGTTAAAGCTGATCCTGTCAAAGTTGAAATGGTAATACGAGGTGTTCTAGTCGGCCACGCCTGGCGTGAATACTCAGCCGGCAGCCGTGAATTGTGTGGCGTCCCATTACCGGAAGGATTAAAAGAATTCGATGCATTTAGTGAACCGATAATCACGCCAACCAGCAAGGCTGAAACCGGACATGACGAAGATTTAACCGAGTCGGAAATCATTGCTCAGAAACTTTCCACACCTAAGGAATGGGATCAGCTCAAAGATTATACGTATAAATTATTTGCACGCGGACAACAAATGGCCCGTGACCATGGGCTGGTATTAGCGGACACAAAATATGAGTTTGGTGTAGTTGGTGGCAAGTTAATTCTAATCGATGAGGTCCATACTCCGGACTCGTCACGATATTATTATGCTGACAGCTTCGATGCCTTTGGCGCTGGTAATTCAAATGAACAACCCAAACAATTATCCAAGGAATTTGTACGCGAATGGCTGATGACCAACGGTTTTGATGGCAAATCAGATCAGTCTGTGCCCGAAATGACTGAGGATTTCATTAAGCTTGTTAGTGATCGCTATATCGAGCTTTATGAAAAAGTCACAGGCCAAAAGTTTGTTAAAGATGATTCACCGGACATTTTGAAGCGCATCGAAGCTAATGTGACCAAATATCTTAAGGAACAATCATGAAGCCTATAAACCTGCCAATGGTGGATTTGGCGCCAAACTATAGTGCGATAGATCCGATTGACGCCCGTTATTATGACACTGAGATAGCTTGCTATCTGTCCGAACGCAGCCGTGTGGCGTATCAGGCTTACGTCGAGGTGGCGTTGGCCTACGCCTTGGCAGACGCGCAGATTTGCTCCCGAGAAATAGCTGAGCAAATTGAAAAAGCGGCCAATAAAATTAGTGCTGAAGCTGTAGACGAAGCCGAAAAAACTACCAAGCATGATATTAAAGCATTGGTAAATGTAATCAAGCAAGACTTGCCTGACGACGCCAAGCCCTTCGTTCATTTCGGGGCGACTTCTTATGATATTGTAGCGACCGCGTTATCTTTGCAGCTCAGAGATGCTACCATCCAGCTGGTCATTCCCCGTTTAATCGACCTACAAAAAACATTGCTTAAGTTGACCAAAAAATATGCTGAAACAGTTCAGATAGGTAGAACACACGGTCAACATGCTGTACCTATCACTTTTGGCTTTGCCATGGCCGAATATGTCAGCCGATTGGGGAGTAACATTAATTCACTCAAAGTACTGAGCTCTAAACTCAAGGGTAAATTTTCAGGCGCGGTCGGAGCTTATAATGCCTTAAGTCTGTTTGTACCTGATCCAATAGAATTCGAAAAAAGGGTTCTAGACTACCTTCAGATTGAACCGGCATCTTATTCCTCACAAATTATTCCGGCTGAAGGTTATGTTCGTCTAATTGATGAACTGGTCATTTCAGCAGGCATTATGGCCAACTTAAGTCATGATATGCGCCATTTGCAGCGCAATGAAATCGCCGAAGTCCGCGAAGCCTTCGAAGCTGGTCAGGCTGGTAGCTCAACCATGGCCCACAAACGAAATCCCTGGAATTTTGAAAATGTGATAAGTCTTTGCAAGCAAGTAACTGCCCAAAACGTTAACGCTAATCTTAACCTCTCTAGCGAGCATCAACGCGATCTGACAGATTCAGCGTCGGCCCGATACTATGGTCTCAGCCTGGCACTTGTAGCTTCTATGGCTAATCGTCTAAACACAGTAATGTCAAAGCTTGAAGTTGACGAAGAGCATATGAGGCAGAACCTTCATCTTAGCCAGGGCGCCATTGCCGCTGAGCCGCTATATCTACTATTGGAAAAATACGGTCACACCACGGCGCATGAGGTAGCCAAAGCTCTCTCACATCAGGCTATAGAGTCAGGAAAGTCACTTTATGAAGTGGCCTCTGGTGACAACTCTATAGCCGGCTATTTTGCCAAATTTACAGAGAGCGAAAAAAAAGTTCTCCAGTCTCCTGAAACCAACTATACTGGTCAGGCTGCTAAAAAGGCTTTGGCTATCCATGATCACTGGCAAAAATTATTAACTAAAACCTAATCAGACTCTAGTGTGCGTAGAAACCGCGGCCTGTTTTGTCAGGCACCATGACTAGGCCAACGCCGGCTTTAGTGAGAGTCTTGATAACCGCTTCATCGCCAATTGACCCACTGGAGGTTAAAATGGCTTTAATGCCGGCGTTGGCCAGCAGCTGCGGGCCGTCGGCGAATGGGAAGAAACTGTCACTGTAGGCCACGGCACCGGCCAATTTAGCCTTGTCCAGTGTAATTTTTAGAATTAATTTGTCACCCTTGACCTCTAATTCCGGCAGTAATGATTGAGTGCGAGTCAAGGCCAATTGGCCGGCCCCAACTCGGTCCTGCTGCCCGACGCCATTACCAATCAACTGACCTTTTTTTACCAGCGTAATAGTATTACTGTTGCTGGTTGAGCCGACGGCCCAAGCAAGTATCAAATCTTGTTTTTGCTGCACATTAATGGTCTCATACAGTTTTATATAGCTGGCTTTAAAATCCAACACAAAGTCATAATTTGGTTGTTCCAATACACCGCCACGTACCATTCTAATTCGGCGACTGATATCCAGAGAAGATTGATGAAGTTTAGCCAACGCCGGGTTTACCACCACACGCAATTTGTTGCGGTTTAAAATAGCCAGCGCTTTATCGTTTACGGATGAGCCGATAACTCCATCTAACAGTCTTGGCTTGTCGCCATTTACTGCAAAATGCAAAAGTGTTTCGGCTATAACTTCATCTATTTCAAAGTTGAGCATTACAACGCCACCGAATATTGCCCGTGTATCACCGGTCAGCATTTTTTGAACAGCATCATTTGGGGTGCCGGCAAACGCCGCCCCGCAAGCATTTCCATGTTTTACACCTACAGCTATACACGGTACTTCACCGAAGTTTTTTTCAAACCCAGCAGCAATATGAGTAACCGTTTGAAGGAGCCGATCAATATCAGTCATATTGATATAACTTCGCTCCATTCCTTGTACATGCTCGAACTGGTCCAAACTCAAAGGATCAGCATTTAGTCGATTATCGGCATAAAAAGCAGCCGGCATTTGCCAGGGGTTTTCACCGTACTTAGTGCTATTTGAAAGGCGTGCAGCCAAGCCGGTCATTTGATCTTTGCCGTGATATTTGGCGGATATTAAAACATATCGAGCAACCTCATATTCCGCTCTGGCAGCCAAATCGTCAATAAAGTTTGATTCCGATGGCTTACCGGCTTTAAGCCAGTCTAATACCGGCTCACGTTGGCTGTAATGTGATAATACGATGCGGCGTCCTTTGGCTGCTGCCCTAAGCAAGGTAGGCCCGCCAATATCAGTTTGTTCAATTACCTGGCTAGATGAGCTTTGAGGATCAGCAATGGCCTGTTCTAACGGGTACATATCTACACATACTAAATCTATTATCGGCAGACTCAGTTTATGCATTTCTTCAAGGTCTGACGGTTTGTGCTTGTCAGCTAATAGTCCGGCGGAAATTTCTCTGGATAAGGTAACTACGCGGTGTCCTAAAATAGCCTGACCGCCTACCAGGTCCGATATGTCCGCAACTTCAATACCGTCCGCTTTGATAGCTTTGGCTGTACCACCGGAAGCATAAAGTTGCCAACCCAAGTCTTGAAGCCCTTTGGCAAAATCAGCTATACCGCGTTTGTCAAATGCTGACAATAGCGCAACGCCGGCGGTATGGCTCATCTAACCTCCTCTGATTTCCAATATTAGATTAAGTGTTGATTATTAGTATCATACAAAAAAGCCGAAGGGACAAGCCTTTCGGTCAGGTATGCAAGCCTATGTTAATTACAATCACGGTTAGTCTTGCTGACTAAGTATTGGCTCCGGTGGCATCGATGCTTTATCGCGCATTAATAGTTCTAACTCCTCGCAACGATTCAAAAAGTCACTGCGGCTGGTAAAAATTTCATCTTTGGGAAAAAGTTCCAAAAACTCCAATGTGCTATCGCTGAATCGCCAACTCCTGGCGATTTCGGTAATATTTCCAGCCGTAGCGGGAAAAGGCATTGATAATCTGGCCAACCATAATACGTTGTCAATATGCGGTTTTGCACTCATCACACATCCTCCTCCCATTTAATTACTGTTCAGTCAGTGATTATGCTGATGCCAAGTCAAATTTGCAGCGGAAATTATTACGCTTTAGTTGTGAAATTTATCACGCCAGTTCAATGCGTTTAAGTGCTTCTGGCAAATAATCTATGACATCTGACGCAATCATCCCTGGTTGGGTTTTGGCCTGTGCAGCCAGATCACCCGCCAGCCCATGAATAAACACTCCGCCTTTGGCGGCTTCAAATGCTTTAATTTGCTGCGCCAGTAATCCGGCTATTACACCAGATAAGACGTCGCCAGAACCGGCGGTTGCTAACCCAGGATTTCCACTTGAGTTTAAGTAATTTTCTTCGTTAACTTTTGCCACCATCGTATGATTTCCTTTTAAAACAATAATTGCTTCGCTAACTTCGGCTGACCGATAAAGAACTTCTTTAATTTCAGAGTCATGTTTGGGTAGCTTTTGGCCAAGAAGCTTCGCAAATTCACCTTCATGAGGTGTTAACACGATGCTGGAATTGCTGGCAGTTATATTTTTCAAGGCTTTTATATTATTATCAAAAGCTGCTAGTCCACCCCCGTCTAAGACTGTCGGCAAACCAGTATTATTCAGGACTAACTTCACTAGTTCGTGCTTTGATTTAGACAAACCCGGTCCGATAGCTAACGTATTTACCTTATGCTTGAAGATAAAATCTGCAACTAAATCCATTGCGTGCTTATTGTCAGCTGGCAATCGTAAGGTCATGATTTCTTCTACATCGCGTTCCAGCTTATCTACAACACTTGAATTTGACGCAATTGTTACCAATCCTGCACCAATTCGTAAAGTCGCTCTGGCGGTTAAATACGGTGCGCCAACCATACCGGGAGAGCCACCAATAACTAGAACATGGCCATAATTATATTTGTGGCTTTGCTTTGGCCTGGCAAATAATGGTTTAAGTAATCGCACCAGATTTTGATCCATGAATAAAGCATATCAAACACTAGTTTCTGTTAATTCTTTAAAATTGCCGAATAATATCATGGCGTAATATAAAAATATGAGGCTTTCGAAAGTACTTGTGGCATTAGCATTAATAATGGTTTTGTCAGCATTTATTGTCTGGTTTGTTATGAATAGCGGTCAAAGCTCGCCAACAATGATAAAACAAAATGTTATAGATATTTCGTGGCCCAATTGTGCTATCAAGTATGCTGGTAGCAATTTTGGCATTGTTGGTGTGACCGGCGGCCTCGATTTCCACCCCAATAAATGCCTTTTTGAAGAAACTCAACTATTTGAAAGTTATTCCCTTTACATGAATACCGGATATCCCGGAGCTGACAATAAGCATGCCAGAAGCTATATACACACTCCTAAAGCCTGCAGTTCTACTGATAATTTATGCCACGCCTATAATTATGGTTATAATGCCGCCACTTATGCTATAAAATACTCCAATTCTCAGTCAGTGCACACATTTACTTGGTGGTTAGACGTAGAATCTTCTAACAGTTGGACAGATAATTCTCTGCAAAACAGAGCAGTACTAGCTGGAATGGTAGATTCTATAAAAAATAATACATTCTTAACAAACATTGGTTATTATTCTTACCCCGGCCAATGGAATAATATTACCGGACACTGGCAAAACGGATACCCGGGATGGGTAGCCACAGGCACTGCTAGCCCAACAGCAGCTAAAGAATCCTGTAGCCGCCCGGGATTTACTAATGGTACTATTTGGATTTCACAATATACTACGAATTTGGATGAAAATATTGTATGTTCCGATGACTATTTCAATCACTTAAAACCTGCAAAATATTAGTATCGTAATAACTTATTAAAAATTAAACAGTTAAACCGCTTAAGGTAAAAGTTTTAAGTAATATAGATTAGCCGACGAACAATAATCTATTGATAATTGCACAACTAGATAACTAAATTAAGTAGATTTTACTACACCAGAAATTATTAATAATAAAATCGCTTATGTAGTTTGATGACCTCTGTGGAACTGGCAAAAATTAAGTGACAATATAGGCATTTATTAGGCTCAAAGTAGCGAAAAATCTTACAGCATATGCTTGACATGGTATCTAGTATTGGCGTTAGACTGTTGTTTAAGAGAACGAAAAAGGGAGACTACATGGGGAAAATGGATACGATTAGAGAATTAGTATCGCGAGTTATTGGGACTCCTCATGTTGATTTTGCCAGTGAGTACGAATCGCATAAAAACTTCGAGCACTTAAGTAGTTTTAACTCACTGAAGCGTCGGCTTAATGTTAAGTTGGCCGGCGCTTTTTTGTTGGTTCCGATTATTGCCGTAGCCGGAGCCGAGGTTTATGGAGATAATAGCCCTTCTAATTTATCTAATAGTGGTGATCAACAGTCCAACCAGCAATTAAATGAATCAACGACTTCAACTGATACCGCCAATGCAGATAACGGCAGTAGCGATACAGAGAGCACTCATACCAGCTTGAATTCCAGTACAACTACTACCGGTGATGGTTCAGTGAATACTAGTGTAGACGTAAATGGTAAGCCGATTAACGTTCCTAATAATGGTACAACCCACCAAACTATTGTTACTCCCTCCCAGACCACTACGGTAGACGTTTCTAATAACCGAAGTACCAGCGGCCAATCCGGTAATAGCAGTTATAACCATACCAATGTTCATGTTCACAGTACCAGCAATGCAAATATCAAACAGGAGGAAAACACCTCGAATTAATTATTGGTCGATCGACTTCAGACTGTTTACTTTTCGATTAACTTCTGAAGTCGGGTGATCAAGCCCGGATTAAATAATAACTTTATTAATAAAATAACTTCTTAAGGGGAGGTAGGTATGAATAAACAACTACTAGTCCGTACTGCCGCTACAACCGTTTTAGGCCTTGGCTTGACTACCGGTTTCGCTGCAGCACAGAGCTCAATCGACACGACTGGGCCACACTCTACTAACAAAGTAATTAGTAAGAGTACAAACAGTGCGCACATTAGAAACGACAATGACTTGAGTGTCAGGAATGACAACAGTCAGCACGCTTCTAGCGGTGATGCAAAGGTTAACGACAACACTACTGGCGGTGACGCTACTAGTGGTGACGCCAGCAATGACAACAGCGCTGACACTTCAGTTGACGTAAGTAATAACAGCTTAAGTGGCCTGAGCTGGGGCAGTAGCAGTGACCTGTCTGGTAGCATCAGCACAACCGGACCTCACTCATCTAACGTTATTGTTTCTACAAGCAAAAACACTTTGAATGTAAACAACGACAATAACATCCGCGTCACTAACAGCAACCACCAGAGTGCTTACACTGGTGATGCACGAGTAAGCGACAACACCACTGGCGGTTCAGCCACCACTGGTAGCGCTTCAAACACCAACAGCAGCAGCACAACTGTTAGCGTAAGCAACTAATAGTTAGCTAGGCTCTGTTAAGAGTGTAAATGGGGGAGCGTGTGATAAATGCACTCCCCCTCACAACTCATATATTTAATATTTTTTGCGCGAACAGCGAAGGAGAGCTAAATGTTACATGTCCGATCGGTCATTAGAAAAGGTTCCCTAGGTCTTTCAGCACTTATCGTGCTTGTATCACTACCATTAGGAACGTTGTCTGCTGACCCATCTACTTGTACACCTCAGTCAATTAATCAGCCAGGAAATCATTCACCTACCGGCTCTGATGCTGGAACTTATTCTTATGTCTGTGATCCGGCTAGTCCATACTACGGAAAATATATTAATGCTTATTATGTTTATAACCCAATTTCAGATAACACCTCCCCGTTATATGCACCGGATTATGCTTATAATTGCACTACCGGCTTATGGTACAAGACGGTTATGGAGTATGACGCTCCAAGCGGTAATTATTATAAAGCCCGAGAAGTATCGGGAGCACCAGCCGGAATACCAACTAATTGCCCGGTAGCCGCGGCTGCCGCCAACACCGGTTCACCGTCAGCAAATTCCGATCCTAATTCTGTATCAGGCGGCAGTGGAATTTCCGGAACTGGACCGAGTAGCAATAATTCTACTAATTTGACTGGCAATAATAACTTCACGCTGAATAATACCAATAATTTAGGTGTAACCAATAACTTAACCGGCCTGGCGCTTTCTGGCAATGCAGTGGTTTCAGGCAATACCTCAGCCGGCAATGCGGCTACGGGAAACACACAGGACATACAGAACATCGTCAATATGCTGCAATCGTCTACCAATGCTCTAGGTGCCGGTAGCAATGTGATTACCTTCACAGATAATATTGATGGTGATGTAAACGGTGATTTAATGCTAAATCCGGCAGCGCTGGCCAGCTCCATTCAAAACACCGGTCCGAACAGTACCAACGCCGGAGATACGAATTTGAACAATAACCTGACTATCAACAACACAACTAATGCTTCGATTGACAATAATATTAATTTAAATGCCGCCAGCGGTGATGCTTCAGTCACCGAAAACACTTCCGGTGGCAATGCAACCTCTGGCGCTGCCCAAAACATTGCCAATGTGGTTAATATGATTGATTCAGCACTCCAAGCTGGCCAGTCGTTTATTGGAACAATTAATATCAACGGCAATCTAAACGGCGATATATTATTGCCACCGAATTTTGTAGATCAATTGTTAGCTGCCAATGTCCCCACCGTTACATTAACCGGGCCAGATTCATCCAATACCAGCAATACCTCGGTAAATAATACGACTAAGGTTACCAATACCAATAATCAGGGCATTACAAACAATGTCAACGCCAATGCCTCTACCGGATCCGCTGCAGTAAGCGATAACACCTCTGCTGGCAATGCCACCAGTGGTGCAGCTAATAATAGTATTGTTGCTTTCAACCTTACCGGAAGCAAAGTAATAGGTGCTAACGATCTGCTGGTATTTGTAAATGTGGTAGGTGGTAGCTGGGTCGGTCTAATCGTGAATGCACCTCCCGGTGCGAATGCCGCTGAGCTGGGTGGTGGAATCAGCGTTACCGGTCCAAACTCAACAAATAGCACTGATACAACAGTCAATAACGACGCAAAAATCAACAACAAAACTAATCAACAGATAAATAATAATATTACGACAACCGCCAAAAGTGGAAATGCTTCTGTCACAGACAATACCAAGGGAGGCAATGCTACAAGTGGCGATGCTGATAATGCCATCAATCTTTTAAATGTGGAACACAGTACCCTTAGCCTGTCTAATTGGTTCGGCATACTGTTTATTAACGTCTTTGGCAGCTGGAACGGCAGCTTTGGTGTTAATACGGCCGCTGGAGATCCGCTCAGCAACGCAACAAATTTCGCTTCAACTGCAGGCGGAGGATCGAGCACTTCACCAAGCCTGAGAGTATTTAGATTTGTTCCAACAGGCAGCGGTGGTAGCGGTGGATCATCCGGTGCCGGTGGATTCAGCAGTTATCTGTCTGATGGCTACGGTGGCGGCAGCCAATCTTCGCACTTTGCAGCTAATGTGGCAGCTCGAACCGGCTCAAATAACTCCGGCGGTCCGGCTTCAACTCAAGGTCAATCTGCGGGAGCCAATTTGGCAGTACCGGTTGCCAGCCTTGGTTTATTTAGTCTGTATATAGTTGGCGACTTCTTCTACACCCGCGCTCACCGTCGAGCTGGTCGACCTACCCAACCAATAACCAGTTACCTGTCAATTCTTCACCGACACTAAATTACCAGCCATTTTCCCAAATAATCTGCCGGCTATTGCGACATATTGTAAGAAAGATAAAACAAAAAACATTAAATAGGACAGCGGTAGCAAAACACTGAAAGACAATCGTTGAGTAATTTTAAGATATTCATCGGTCCAGATTGTAAATAAGATTATAGCTGCCAAAATTACCCAACTGAAGATTAAATAGGCTGGCTCACGTAGCTCTACCGCCATAAAGATGAAATAACTGACTATCAGTGGCATACAAAGTGTCGTCAGCACAAATAAGATTCCAAAAGTGGTTTTTACCTTTGTCTTAGACCCATCGTGTTTACAAAAATCTATTGGAATTAATGTTTGTAATCGATATAACTGATGCAAGTATGCTAGCTTAGCCAAGCCATAATAGGATTTCGGCGGTGATCTAAAAATAACCACATCGTTAGCGTAGTAAGAGTTATTTATTGTAGTCTTTGACGGGTTACGTCGGTAAAAACCATTGAATGTATTAGTTTCCAAACCTATGCGAAAAACATTTAAGCACTTCCGGGTGCGATATTCCAATAACTCACGATATTTTTGCAAAATACCAATAGTACTATAGGCAGCGGTCGTGCGAAAATTTAGACCTAGAAGATTAATATTGGGGTTGCCATTGAAGTGATTTACGGCATTTCTAAGCGCATTTTCATGCAGGTATTGGTTGGCAGTCATTTCAAGAATCAATTCGCCGCTAGTATATCTTTTGATATTACGATTAATTATTGATCGATTATGAGCGGTATGAACTCGAGAAACCAATCTAATAGACTTTTTAGGGTGTTCCAGCTGGAATTTAAGAATCATTTCTCTACTTTCATCTGTAGACGCATTGTCGATTATCAGTATTTCAATTTTACGGTATGTACTTTTGAGAATAGTCATTAAGCAATGTGTTATGAATTGCTGGTTATTTTGACTGATTATAACAATAGAAATTAGCGGGCGATGTCGAAACAGTCGGGTATAAGGATGCAGCTTGAGTTGGTTTAGGCGTTTAGCAGCACTTAAATCATATACGCTGACACCAATTATATTGAGAATTGCTGTCAAAATACCGACAGTCAGCGAAGCTATAAACAGCTGTTCAATTATCATTGTACGACCCTTTCAAAATCATAGGTATACAAAGTTCGGACCTGATTAAAACTGCCGGTACAAGTTTGAATAGTAAGAATCGGCGGACCATGGTATTCAAGAACTGATGTGGTATCCGGCGCAACGTTAGTGTCGCGCACAAATTTATATGAAAAAATATGGCCATTATCAGTATAAATCAGCGCTGTTGAACCCGGTAACGGTGTGTTGTGTCTCAAGGCTCCGAAAACATAATTATTATTATGGCCATAAATAAAAGTCTCACCGCTAAAGTTATTTGCTATGGCGCTAATTGTCATAAACTGGGCGTGGTAACCGCTCAATGTCCAGCTATCTGTAGCTGCATCATAGAAGCCCTTGTCAATCGGTAAATCCACGACTTTGCCCTGATAAGATGAATCAGGAATTAAAATACGTATCGGATATCCATTAATCAGATTAGGTGACGGTCCATTAGCAATATAGGTTTTTTTGGTTTTAAATGAAACGTATTTTGTTGAATTATAGTTTGGAGGATGTAAGGTAAACCAGCCAATCATTAAGCTGAAAAGGTACAGTGAAGCTACATAAATGCAAAAGCGAGCTTTCTTAATTGCTGAAAGCTCACTCTGCATAATTTTGAACTCGTTAAAATTTTTATTTGAGAGCTAAGCGACGGTAAGCTGAAACAGCTAATTGTGACAAAGCCAAAGCGGCACCAACGGTGGTAACAGCAATTACTGAGTTGGTTAGCACATCGTTACTTCCGGTTTCCGGTAATGAAGCTACGGAGGTTGTTGCTGGAGCAGCTACCGGAGCGGCGGCACCCTTCCCCGGCGCAGCGGGCGCTGCTGGAGTAGGAGTAGTTACAGCCGATGAAGTTACTGCCGGCGCACAGCTGGCGTTAAGAGCCACTACTGTGGCATTAGAGTTTTCTGCATTACCGGTCGTAACGTCGCCACCACTGGTGTTCTGTACAGTGAAAGCGTCACCGGAGTCAGCGTTTTGATCGTTGTCATTCTTCACAACTATGTTGTTTTCACATTTCACATTGGTATTGTTTTTATCGACACAGACTACCTTATTGGTTGAGTCTGGTCCGGTATTTGATATGCTACCGCAAGTGACTGGATCAGCTGCGGCTGTTCCAACAGCTAGCCCCAGGCCAACTATTGATGCTGATAATATACGTATAAATTTCTTCACCTAATTACCCCTTATATTACTTGTACCTATATTTTTACACGAAATTCATAATTATGACAATAGGTAAAATATATTATATACATAAGCAGTTTAAACTATATTAATTAAATAATTGCAATTAAAAACTTAAGAAGTAATATTTTTAACGGATTTAAGTTGAAGATTTAATTTTTAGCTTAAGGAGTAGCTCGCCAAATGATTGTTCGCCATACCGGTGTCTGATCATCGATGTTTGCAACATTCCACTGATTAGTCATCCACACACCGCCAGACGAATAACGTAGCGATGCACCTGGATCTGGAGCAGTACCTGTATAGTCACCCCATCGACAAGATTGTATGTTAGGTTGGTTGCAAGTGAAGTCAACATTGGGTCCAAGCGATTTCTGAATAGTTACCATAGGTGAAACCTGGCCGTTTTTGATCGATATCATTTGAATGGCCGGATACTGAGCTAATGAAGAAGTGTTAAACTCAATAACCGCATTGTTACCATAGGCTGAATGTGGTCCAGATACTAATCTGTCAGGCGAGATAGAAGCATTGAAGACATTGTAAGAACCTGAACTAATGGTTCCCACTTGATCTAAAGCCAGTTTGGACGGGTTGATTTCGTACCACCTGACTGCTGTTCCGTAGCCACCAGCTACCGTATGATCTGTCCACAACACATTGTGACCAAGTCGCGGATCATAAGACATGGTGACTTGTGATAGGTAGACTATTGTCTCAAGCGGTAAAGCTTTGGTTCCGGCTAAGGTATTGCCGGCTTGGCTGGCATAAGGCGGATAGCTGTAGGTGGGAACGCTTATATTTTGAGCAGCAGAAACAGTTACGCCGTTGGTCCCGCCGGTATTAACCGTAAACTGTGAAAGTGTATTTGCTGATACGTAAGAAGGTGTCGAAAGCACATAGTCAGTAGTTGAAGCATCAACTTGGCGAGCCGGAACCGGTAAATAAGTATTGCTGCCGTCAGCGTTGTGCAATGATGTTACTCCAGTTTTGAAACTGGACTGTGTCTGGCAGCTAGTGCTACCGGCTGCCGGTTTAGAAATCCAGGCCAAATCCGAACCCAAGAAATAACCGTTACTCAAGGAGTATCGGTTATCGCCAATTAATAGATAGTTCGCGCTATCACCTAACGACTGACGATCTGGAAATGCGACACTGCCATAATTGAAATTATTGAAGTAAGTACAGAAATCAGTCGGGCTAGAAGGGCTGGCTGTTTTACTGTAACCCCAGACAATTCCTTCGTTAGGGGATGAGGTGCCAGCATTTTCCATTATTGAGAAATAGAATCGATTAGTGTATGAATCCCACAATATTTGCGGGTCTGATAAAAAGACTCCTTGCTGATTAACAAAACTATTCAAAGTTCCTGATTGACCATTTCCAAGTCTATTTACAATATTATAACCAGTATTGAGAAGTTGAACTTCATTGTACGGACTGGCAGCAATAACCGAACTTGGGGGTGAGTTCTGGGCATTATAATAACCTTGAAACTGTTTTTGAACTGTCGGTTGAGATGTACCAAGAGCTGAGGATGGAACGGCTGACATAGCACTTATAAAGGCGATAAATAGCCCCAAAAAGACGATGGCTAACCGATTAATTGATTTCTTAAAACAAATTTGCAAGGACTTGATATTGTTCATGAACGCTATAATACACTAATACGGCATAAAAATCAAGTACTTTTATTGTTTGGTAGCTTAAATTTGGGTCTGACCAGTGTATACTGATATTAATGGCAAAGGTTGTAAGTGCACCGATTTAGCGTATTTATTGTTAAAAATAGATGGTGGGTACTTGGTACGTGGCTAATTGCCGCTATTTTAATTGTTAGCTTATCCCCGAAGTTGAGCAGCGTCGAAAGTAACGATCAAAGTAGCTTCTTGCCAAAAGGTTATGAATCAATCGAAGCTATTAAAGTTGCCAACAAACTGTCTCCGAATAGTCAGGATGCTACCGATGTAATAGTTTTTACAAACAAGTCCGGGCAACCTTTATCATCAACAGAAACAGCTGTCATACAATCCGCAACAGATAAACTTGATGCTCAGCATTTAACTAAAGTCGTCTCATTTTCCACCAGTTCCGAGCAGTTAAGCCCCAATCATAAAGTTCAACTTGGTAAAGTCGTTTACTCCGGCTTTCCCGATGATACGGCCACTATAAATGCCGTGAAATCAGTGCGCAGTGGCTTGGAAAAAGAATTGGGCAATACCACTGTTAAAGCAGATGTTACCGGACAAGAAGCTATTGCCTTTGACACCCAGGATCAATCTAACAAAGCTCTAAAAATTGTGAGTATGGGAACACTTCTAATAGTACTGGTTCTGCCGGCACTAATCTTCCGAAGTCCGTTTGCCGGATTATTGCCTATTGCAGCTGTTGGCATCGTTAGTTTCATTGCTAATTCACTGATTGCCGACGCTGCCAAGCTATTCGATTTCAAAGTCAGCGAACAGTTAAGTGTCATATTTACGGTAGTTTTATTCGGTATCGGTACCGATTACATGTTGTTCCTACTTTTCAGATATCGCGAAAGATTGCGTTCCGGTGACCATACACGAGCGGCAGTGACCTTTGCTCTCAGTCGCGCCGGCTTGGCTATATTGTCAGCGGCCTTGGTGGTGCTAACCTCGTTTTCTGCCTTATTCTTTGCTAAATTCGGCATTTTCTCCACCATGGCACCCAGCCTGGTTATCTGTGTGGCAGTGATGATGCTAGCCGCTCTCACCCTAGTACCTGCTCTAGTCGCCATAGTTAAAGAAAAAGTTTTCTGGCCAAGCAAAGCCTGGCGAAGTAAATCTATGAAACCTACCATTTCCAAGAAAATTGGCGGAGTAGTTGCCAGACATCCGGCGATTGTTGCAAGTCTTGTAATACTAGTGTTATTAGTATTAAGCAGTTTTGCACTGGGTTACAAACCGGACTTTAGCTCATTTTCACAGCCGCCTAAAGATACTGCTTCGTCAGTCGGATATAACAAACTGATTAGCGCCTTCCCGGCCGGCGTATTAAATCCGACCGAAGTCTATGTAGACAGCAACAGTAAAATATCAGCAGAACAGCTTACTCCATTATCTGACGCACTTAAGAAGGCCAAAGGAGTTTCTGCTGTCTTACCGGCTGTTTATTCCACAGATGGAAAAATTGCCGATATATCTGTAATTACTAAAACCGATCCGTCCAGCAAGGAAGCCATTGCCGATGTATCGGGACCAATTCGCACTGCCGCACACAGTGTCCAAATAAAAAATGCATCAGTTAGCGTGGGCGGCTTCACCGCAATTATTGCAGACATTAAGTCGGTAACAAGTCGTGATCTAAAAGTTATCTTCCCTATCGCCGGCGTATTTATCTTTTGCATTCTAGCAGTTTTACTTAGGAGTCTGGTAGCGCCCATAGTCTTGTTACTATGTGTGGGCCTAGGCTATGTTGCAACTCTTGGCACCACAACTTTAATTTTTATAAGATCTGGCAACGTGCCCGGATTAGTGTTCTTCATACCGTTGTTTATGTACATATTCGTGGTAGCTATTGGCACCGATTATAATATTTTGACGATTACCCGCTTGCGAGAAGAAATCAGCGCCGGTCGCGGTCCGCGCAAGGCTGCGGATTTAGCTGTTGAACATAGCAGTTCTACAGTATCTGCCGCCGGTCTGATCTTAGCTTCCACATTTGGGTCCCTGCTGCTAGCCGGCATCAGTTTTCTTTCGCAAATGGGATCCGCCATCGCCATCGGCGTTATATTAGCCGCATTTGTTATAGCACCATTCCTTATCCCAAGTTTATCGGCCTGGATTGGCTATGCAATCTGGTGGCCCGGTCACAAGCCAAAAAAATAATAGACTTCTAACAATTATTAACAGATATATTTACGGATGTATTATTGGTATTGCTGGCACCACCGCTCGTTGCCGTCCCCCCATTAGTATTCCCTGAGCTAGACGCACTACCAGTAGTACTAGTTTGAGTGGAAGTATTATCAACATTAACAGTAGTATGGCCATTACACTGATTCGAACTCGCCGCCACAGTCAGCCGATTATTAACAAGAGAAACAGTATTGCTCTTAAATAAAGCCAACGCCGTCGGAGCAGCAAAACCACTAATTAAAATAACAGCAGCTGTCAATCCACCAGCATAACCAACTCTTCGATTCAATCTATTAGGCTGACTTTCAGCTTTTCGAAACCCTGCTAAATGATACGGCTGACTTAGCTTTAAGTAATCACTCAGTCGCTTAACTTCTTCCAACATTATTAACAAAGCCGGTAAATAAACCAAAATCGCAATACCAGTCCAAGTTTTCGACCATATCATAACATGGCCAAGGTATGGAATGTGCCAAACAACTTTACCCTTTACCATTCCAGCTACAATTGGAGTGTCTGGGTATTGGTTTGAATCACCTTTTGTCACATAAGCTGGTACTTTGCCATCAAGCTTATATGACTTAATGATTCTATGTGTAATAGTTTTTTTGTTATCTTTCAAGCTGGTGTAGGTGATAACGTCCCCGACTTTTAAAGAATTGTCAGGAACGCGGTGCACCAGCACCATCGAGCCGATAGGAATAGCTGGCTTCATGCTTCCTGATGCCACTGCTAGTGATCTATATCCAAGTGCTGAACAATTGATCGTTAGAACAGCTCCACAACATACTACGAAGATGACAGCTGCTATGTAAACAAATTTACTAATCCGACTCATTTATATATTTAAATTTTATATTGATGTTCCACTGAAATCTAGATCAAAACTAGGAATATTGGCTGGGCTTCCTGTTACGGCAGCCGGATCTACGGTTATCGTATAGAAGTAGTTTCCTTCAGTCCCCGAAATACCTCCATTTCCTTGAGCATTGGCATCAAGTTGACCACTTAATGCAACTGGAGCAGCGTTCAGACTTGCAAATGTTGTATTTGCGAGTACTGTTGACCCGTCTTTATCGTAGAATTTAATATGGACAAGTGCTGGATTGAGTCCAGAGATTGTTGGAGAGTCAGGAATATCTGCACTAATTGAAAGATTAGCATTTGCTAGATTTTGAAAATAAAATGCTTGTTTTGGTCCTTCATTTCCAACTACAAGACTAGTGTTGGAAAATCCGGGGACACTTGTACTAAATGCTCCCCCATTGCTTATACGAAGTACGTCGCTTGTTACATCCATTTCATTTGCAGCTAATGTTACTGTATTAGTTTGAAGCTGAGCAAATGTCACAGCCCCTACGAGCGCGGCGACGGCGCCCATTGTTCCTATAGCTCGTGCCATAGGGTTAATATTTCGTAATCTAAACATATTCCCTCACCCCCTTACATTAATTTGTAGGCTCAGTTTAAATGATTAATAAGCTTAAGCAATGTAAGAAAACATACTAAGTTGGTATGTTTACTAATTGTTTATTTAAACTTGTTATTTGTTTGTGTGGCTTGTTGGTTTGACAGGCGGTTTTAACGTTACGAATGGTCTTGTGCTGGAAGTTGGAGTTGTACAATTCTTTTGATCCATATATATCCAAGTACCCAGTGATTCGCTGCGACTAACACTTGCCAATCCGTCCTCACTACTATCTTTGAGATCTGCTCTCCATAAAACATGACCGGTTTGTGTGCCAACTATTGTACTGAAACCACTGTTTTTATCTGTAGGGTAAAGATTTATCGGTGTGGTGTTAGAAGTTGCAAAATTCCCGTAGGCTCTAAAATCGCAGGTGCTTTCACGTATTTTATCCCACGAGCCGTCATCGCAATCAGTATGGTCTTTTCTTTGAGGTCGGCAGTTAACTTTGATAAACAAGGTTGAAGGATGTTTCAGCGGTTCCTCCCACTTTAAGCAAACTTTAGCCTGATTACCGTGGGCAATTTGTGAAGTATTGACATCATGTTCAATCCATCCGCATTTGGCCACACCCGTATCCCGCTGGATAAATTCGCCATAATCATAGCCTGTTGGATTACTGTCATGAAGAATTAAAAATGTATCTTCCGGGCATTTGGTGCCAATCATGAAGCCGGAAGGTTTGTTGGCTATTGTTACACAGTCTTCTAGCGGTGTTTTGTTTTCCGTGGGATTGGCCGCAGTCTGTGTAGTATTTAGCTGGTCATGAACATCAATATTACTGGCCGGAGCGCTATTAACCTGTTTAGCTTGTATTAAATCAGCTGTTGGTGGAGCATGAAGAATTTGAATGGTCTCGTCGGCAGATGTTTCGCCAAGCATTGGTCCGGTACCTAATAACGCCGTGGCGGTAAGTGTGGCTGTAGCTGCCAGTCTTCTTAAGTGAGCAAATACCCTATTCCCTAGGTTTTGAGCTTTTGCCTGACGTTCTATATCGCTCATAGGGTGCGCTTGCTCACTCAGCATTACACCATATCTGGGATGAGAAAATTCTTGATCGTATGCCGGATAAGCATGCTCACTGAGCATTACGCCGTACCTAGGTTGCGGCCATTCTTCCATTTGACATAAATAGTACTATATGTAAAGCCAACTGTAAAGATTTTAATTGACGTATTTTTTATTTGGTGAATTTGGGCAGATTTGCAAATCATAGGATTCGTTAAATTTTTTACTTTTGGATTATTAAAAAGCTAATAGATGTTATCTTAACTTCTTTTTACAATATTAAATACCAATTTAATTTAACGGTATAGGAGTTATATATGGCAACATCAGATCGTGGCTTTGCTTCAATGGACGCAACCAAACAACGCGAAATCGCTAGCAAAGGCGGCAAGGCCAGTAGCGGTAACTTTGCTAATGATCGTAAGAAAGCCAGCGAAGCCGGCAAGAAAGGTGCAGCAGCCCAGCCCATTGAAGCTAAGCGCAAAGGCGGGGAGCACAGTCACAGCGGCTCAAACGGATAATTTAACTGTAAGGGATCTAACTGTACATTTGGTAATTGACTATTAGAATACGGCTGTAAGCATTTATTAAAGCGAAGGAGTTTATCATGCCGTTACTAATATGGACATTGTCCCTAATAATATGGATTGCCATTGCTTTTTGGCCAGCTCGCGTAGCAGCTCGTAAGGGGCACAGTTTTATAGGGTACTTTATATTAAGTTTAATATTTTTCCCGTTGTCACTGATTTTGGCCTATGCCGTCAGTGATAGATTAACACCTTCCGCACAAGCTAGTATTTAACGAACAAATACCAGCCAATAGCTGAAGACGTAAAAGCCACTGGCGATGAAAACGCCAGTGTACATCCATTTTTTGTAAATATGCTTATCGAGGTTTAAGACATATACGGCAATTGTTGATACCAGTACCCCAGGAAAAATGGGGCATAGGAATGAGAATACTCTGAGGCCGTGCTTATCTATAAGGACTCGTGCCTTGAGGACTTTTTTGTTGTCGTCGCCTTCTTCATATACTTCTACGACTTTTTTGCCAAGCCGTCGCTTGACCGCTTTGTTGCGGAATTTTTTACTGGTTATGCGTTCGCAAATATAGATAACCACTACTGCCGAAAATAAAGAGCCTAGCGCGTTACCGAACCACACCACCCACGGTGAAGTATTTATTACAAAACTTACCGGAATTGAAGCACCTCCGATAAATACGCATAAAACTGCTATTTTAATAATGTCAGCGAACATAACGTTTTATTTTCTACTCTTCTGGCTACTAATTCGGACTTGCCTTCTGAGCTGGGCGTTTTTTATTAATAAATTCGCAAAAGTTCCTATTATGCCAATCCCGATGATTACATAAAATATGGTAAAAAATTTGCCGGCATCAGTCTTGGGTACAATATCGCCATATCCGACTGTGGCGAGGGTAATTGTACAAAAATAAAAGGAGTCCAGCCAGCGCAAATGTTCTACGAAGTGATAAAAAATTGCACCAAAAGTTAATACAGCTAAGGCAATAAGGCTAAGTAGCTTGAATTGTATTTGAATGCGTCGGCGCTCAGCCTTAAGCAGTTTCAGTGATTTTGAATCAATATCCCCATCCGTTGCCAGCATAGATTATTTTACGTGTCCGCCTTTGAACGGTTTTCGCGGAATGGCCAACATGTATACGATTCCACTTAAGGCTAGCGTTCCGGTTATGGCATTAAGCAAGTCTCGGCCGCTAACTGTAGTGGTTGCAGCTAGGGATATCAGAGCAATCAGCGATAATCCACCCCATATATAATATCGATAATTTCTTACGAATATTCTCAAATTGTGCCACCAATCGTTTGCCACGCTGTTACGTATTCTATCAGCTCCCAGGTACGATCGAAAACTTCTGGCAAAATTAGCCGGCCCAGCCAGTAACCAAATAACTAAGATTATTAACGCTGCAAATAAGCCGTTACTGAGCATTTTACGTAATAAACCATCTACCGCGTCATATATATAACCGACTGCCGATAAGTACTGTGAATTATGAACTTGATCGAGCAGTTGTCCGCGTGCTACTCGGACAAGGATTAACTCGAGCAACATTACAACTACGAAAACTGCCAATATTATCACAAAGGTTTGTCTTCTATTGTAAGCAAGTGCCAGTGCCCATATAACACAAGCTAAAATAATCAAGGGTAGTACACTGGCCAAAAAGTCTATCAGTTTTATGGCTTGATGTAACTTGTTGGGTTTGGCTTTTAAATCGGTGCTAACGTCCAGTGGGGCTTTGGAGGTCGGTTGCAATGCCGGTATCGCAACAGCCGTGCCACCAAGTTTATCGGCAATTTGACTGCGGATATCGCCTAGATTTATTTTGAATTTTTCGTTTGCCTTTTTTTGCACCGATGTAGATTGGCCCCTGGCTTGGGCTAATGCCCGATTTAGCGCGGCCCGGTTTGCACTTGCCCAAATCGATTGGAAAGCGTCACTGGCAACAGCTCGCTGAGCAACTTTAGTTGTAATAGATTTAAGCTGATCAGATAACGGTTTTGATAAAAATGCCGCTCTTGGCGGCAAAGCATCTTTCACCTCTTGTTCTATGGGTACATTAGCGAACAATTTAACCGCCAAGTAACTTCCCAAAGCATCCGATACAACTGGCTGCTTGGGCAACGGCTCAACTAGCGCCACCCAGTTGTCGGGAGTTAAAACTTGTCTTTGTGCCCAATGTGTCAATATGAATCCGGCGAAAGCAAGGCCGCCTAAACAGATAAGCACAACTATCAAAGCTTGGCGAAGACGATGACTCCACATTCGGTGGCTGGTCGTTTTATCTGATTTGGCGCTAGCTTTGCTCGTTTTATTGGGCATATTTATGGTCCCTTTCTATGCAACTACGGCTAGCTAACAGAGAATACTTTACTAAGCTACCTCAGTAGCACCCTTGATATCGTGAGCCAAAGCCAGTAGCAGTGGACCGGTAATCAAAGCATATAGACCTAATACCCAAACGAAAGCTACACCACCGGCCACCGGCTGGAACAATATAATGACCCCGGCAATTACACTTATAGTTCCCGAAAGTATCATTACCCAACGATGTGTAGCAAGATTTATACCGCTTGAAAAGATGGCTGTTACAAATTCAACTACACCTCTAGCAATCAGGGTAAGCCCGATTAATAAGATGAATGTCGCAAAACCAACATGGATGTGCCTTAGTAAGTAAATACCTACACCGGTTTCTATCACGGCTATCACGAGTAACAGTAAATTCATTAGAAGTGAGTTTCCGCCGCGTCTAAATAAGTCAACCAGGCCAGTGCCTAGACTTATTAGACCACTAACTAGTATGAATGCACTAAATAAATAAATCAGAGTTATTAGAGTTAATCCGGGCCAGAATATAGCCACAAATCCAAATATTATTGATATGACACCTCGCATCATGAGGCCTTCCCACATTTGTGAAGCCACAGTCTCTTTAACCATAGATCCCCCTTGTTATGCTTCTTGTATACTCTTTTATTTATTTTGTGTCAAATTATTATTTAATTTGAAAGCTTATGCTATTTAGCTGTTCAAAACACTTGCAATCCGTCATGCCACAGCCCATAGTATTTGCTAACAGCAGGAGAAATCTATGGTACTCAATGCCAACGACGAAATCAAAAAACTGAAAGATGCCGAGGATCGAATTTCCGACCGCATTACAGCCTTTGCCGGTACTATGCATTTTGTGTATATTCATTCTGTTTGGTTCACTTTTTGGATTGTACTTAACCTCGGGTTGTGGGGCGCTAGTTTGGTTTTTGACAAATTTCCTTTCGGACTGTTAACTCTAATTGTTTCGCTGGAGGCCATATTTCTGTCGACATTTGTGATGATTTCACAAAACCGACAAGCCAAAGCCGCGGAAATTCGCTCCGAACTTGATTACCATACCAACGTCAAAGCCGAAAAAGAAATCGATATTATCATGAAAGCGCTGCACCGAATGGCTGACAAACAACGCATAGATACCAAAGACCTAAGAGAAGAGTTGAAAGCAATTCGCAAAAATTCTCACCCAGGTAAATAAAATAAAGGCCTCAGAGAATTCTTTCTTCTGAAACCTTTATTTGATATTTAGTATTCTCGAAGTTCGCTGCCGTGAACTGTCAAGGCATAGATAATTAGTGCATCTATCACCATCATGGTAATTGACCACAATGGGTAGGCTTCGATGTAAGCCAAGTTACCAATTAAACTTAATCCAGCCAGCAAAATTGCAATTATGCGGGCCCACATAGCTCCTGTTCGAAAAAGCTCAATACCAGCGAAAAAGATAATTACACCGAGAATCAAAGTCATCCAACCCCAAGCCGTGAAATCTAGAGCCACTAAATGTTTTTGTGTAACTAAGAAAAAGTCACTATTAAAGATTGCAGTTAACCCGGCAATGCCCTCGAAAATGCCGAGAAACATCATCATGAATCCAGCGAAATACGCCCATCCGACCCAGCCGGTGGTGTTATCATTTTGTACCATATAACCCCTATCTCCACCCTTAGTGTATAAAGCAATATAAGGACATTTTACTTAATAAGTCAATGTGATTTTGGGTACAAAATTATAACATTTAACTGATAAGATAATCTGAAAACAAATTGATGTAAATTTATCGTTTTCCAATGGCTTGAAGCGATTGAAGTTACCAGTTGCTATGCCCGAAATTTTTCGCAAAAAGCCAAATTGTATCATGTACCCTTTTGTAGATGGCACTTAACTCAGGATCCAAAAATGGATAGTTATCAGACTTGGAGAAATATTTCATTATTTGTTTGTATGAATCAGATTCATGCGAATAATTATTGTTTACCAGCTTTACCATGTCTGTTATATGATTTTGCCACCTGTCAGCCGGTTTAATTATTCTGGCATAGCCATTGGATTGAACGTTTCGTCTGTATTGTTCACGCCGCAAATGTTCATCGGCTATTTCTAGTGGCAAAGTTAATGCATCGACGCCTTTCATTATTTCCGACCCATATTGACGTCCCAGTTTTGTCAATACAGCATGCCTTACTTGCCTTAGAGCTTTAAAATCACCTTTATGCTTATCAAGTTCACCCTCAACATAGTCATGAAGAACAGCTACAGTGACAATATTGGCCATATATTCGCTTGGTTTAACGTTGTCACTTTCCCAAATTTTACCGGATTGTATTGCTAGCATTAAAGCTGATAGTGCCGTGGGTAAAATATG
This sequence comes from Saccharimonadales bacterium (SeqCode), assembly GCA_035479135.1. Classification (GTDB taxonomy): domain Bacteria; phylum Patescibacteriota; class Saccharimonadia; order Saccharimonadales; family UBA4665; genus DATIIY01. The sequence goes on along the minus strand of DATIIY010000001.1, from coordinate 3,820 downwards.
ACCTTCAATGGCGGTGGTTATCCCGTCCTCTCGAAAAGCCTGACCGGCTTCTGATTGCCCAACTAATTGCAGAGCATTTATAACATTTTCATTTCGTGTAAGGTCGCGGCTAAATAACCCGATTGACTCATTAAACTGACTCAAGCTTAATTTGGACGTTGGTAAAACAATTAATCCTTCTTCCTGCTTAAAGATTTCTACAAGTTCGTCCGTTAAATCAAATGCCAAATCTTCAAGCTCTCGGGGTATTAGAATTCTTCGATTGCCAGAAAAATCTATAGACCGATAAAGCTTGTTAAAAACAAAGGGCCGTAATTCAGGTGTTTGTGATATTACTTCAGATATGGATTGCACTGTTGATCCCGGTGCCATCTCCCTCTCGGCGTCACCTCTTCTACCCAGGTGATCCAAATGTGGCTGATCCAAATCGGTGTACCTGGCGCTAAATTGATGTGACAAAACATTTTTAGCTTCATATTTGTAAAATAAGTCTGTGGATGGTCCATATAATTTAAGCTTTTGCTGAGCTTGTGTTAGAACTTGGATTTCAAATGGAACACCTTCACCAGAACCGTTTTCCGGAAAATAGTAAAATGTCATGTGGATAGCCTGGTAACCGCCATCCTCAGCTGAGCGCCTCACTGGATCGAAGGCAGCATCGCCTTTGGGGTGCCTTGCAACAATATTAAAGTTTGCACTTAATAATCTATTCATGTAGTTCTGAGCAAATTTTTCCATCGTTCTATAATCCATCGTGTCGAACATCACAAATGCAAATCCAATCCCGTCCGGAATTTGTTTACAGTCTACATATTTACTTTCGGCTAGTTTGGCACGTGTTGAACCTTCAGTTTTAATTCTTTGCTCAACGATAAGTTCATCTACGTTGAAATCGTTATCAAGGTAATATTCAACTATCTCATTGACAGCATTATTTACCTCACCAAAATGTTTTACTGCCAGTTCGTGCTGACGCTTGGCATTACCATTAGGATCATCAATAAGCCACATCAACGCCGCTCCTCGCAAGTCCATGGCTAACTGTTTATAACCAAGGGTAGCTAATGCGGGCACAAAGAAATTAATGGCTTCAATACAATCTCTCCACGTAGAAGCTGGGTTATCTTCTGGTGGGTGTTCAATTATGTCTAAAGTTTCCAATGCTTTTAGGTACAATCCTTCGACATTATGGTTGATAGCAGTCTCACTTATAGCTTCGAGTTTTAAATCAAGGAATACATTTACGTTTTCTTTAAGCACCCGAGTCAATTCTTCAGGGTAAATAGCGCTCAAAATTTCGGGATCCTTATTTATAGCTGCTCTCAAGATTTTTGATGTATAAGGGTGAAGCTCACCGTCAGCCTCCAGCTGATCGATTCGATTATTAGCTCCAGTTCGCCAGATACGGGCCGCTTTTTCCCATTTAGAGGCATCAATAGCGAACATGAATGCTTGAATCAATGATTCCTGATCGTCTACTTGATTCAGTATTTTATTAAAACAATTGAGACCATCTTCTTTAATTTCAGTTGCATCATCTGGTTCACGACCAATTCTGTCAGCAACTTTTGCAGGATTTAAAACTGCATGATCAACTAAATCGTGAAGGGCTATAGATGACCTTTCGACTTCAATCGCTACCTGGTCATCTTCACCAAAACCGTCTCTTGAAATATATCTATCGTGATATCGTAGTACTCGATCTATGTGCAATCCATAACGATCTTCAGTGTAGAGCCCGAACAAAAATTCTTCAGCCATAACGGTTGCTCTTTCACTATCTGATATGTGATCAATTTGGTCGTATGGATCTAACGGTTCTTCTTTGACCGATACATCTCTAGCGAATATGCGGCTATAAAAATCTCCAATTCTACCCCCATCATTTGGGGGTGCATAGTAAAAAGAGGGGCCTTGTTCCAGCGGCGACCGACCAGGATTCATTTACCAATTATAAACATAAAAACGCTAAAATATCAATCTTTTAACTTCTTAGATAATTCTAGTGGCTATGGTTTTTCTTGGCGTCTAATGGTGATTGAGCCGAGAATTAATGCCGCAATTGTGAAAGCGAGCACTATAAGTAAATCTTTGGTGTGAGTGACGGTCCAAATTGATTGAGTGGTTACCTGCTTCATAGCATCGACGCTATAAGTTAGCGGCATTATGTTCGCAAACCATTGAAGCGGTTCAGCCATTTGATCTCTGGCTACGAATAATCCGCAAACTAGCAGCTGAGGGAAGATGAAAGCCGGCATAAATTGAATCGCTTGAAACTCTGTTTTGGCAAAGGCGCTTAGGAATAAACCTAACGCGGTGCCGAGTAACGCGGCTGCAACAGCTCCAACTATGGTGGCAATTGTGCCGCCAAGCACTGTAACATGTAAAACGCCTAGCAATACCGATGCCGTGATAATCGCTTGGATGAAGGCTACAACCGAAAAAGCTAAAGCATATCCTAGAATGAAATCAAGTTTGGAGATCGGCATGGTCATCAATCTGTCGAGAGTACCGCTATGTCGTTCTCTTAATGTAGTAATAGAAGTAATTAAAAACATCATTACCATGGGGAAAATGCCCAGCAAAAGTGGTGCTAAGGAATTGAATGTTTGAGGCTGGTTTTGAAAAACATACTTTAAAATTGTAAGCAGAACCGAGGGGACCACAAATAGCAATGCTAAGGTTCGTGGGTCATGACTGAGCTGCTTCATTACCCGGGAGGCTGTGGCAATCGTCTTTGATAAGCTCATGGTTGCCCCGATACCAGTTTTAGAAATGCATCTTCAACATTACTTGTATTGGTGTTTTTTAATAATTGCTGTGGCGAGCTGTGCGCAATTATTTCACCTTCACGCAGTAGCACAAGATCTTCACATCTTCTGGCCTCATCCATTGAGTGGCTTGAAATAATCAAGGTAGTGCCTTGACGAGCGATTTCATTAAATATTTTCCACAAGCGTTCTCTAAGGGCCGGATCTAAACCAATAGTTGGTTCATCGAGAACCATAAGTTTTGGCGAAGCAATTAAAGCTATTGCCAAAGATACGCGCTGTTTTTGGCCGCCCGACAGATTGCTTATCAAAGCATTTTGCTTATCTGACATTTCAATTGTTGCGAGTAATTTCTCAATTGTTTTGCCGGCCTGCTTCTTGGTTTGCCCTACCATACATGCAAAATATAACAAGTTTTCCTTCACCGTTAGGTCAGAGTATACAGATTGTTCTTGCGTCATGTAGCTGAGCTGATGGCGAAGTTGTGATGCTCCTGCTCTGAAGCCTAATATTTCTACGGTGCCTGCTGAGACTTCTAATCTTCCAACAATACACTTTATTAAGGTCGTTTTGCCGGCGCCGGACGGGCCGATTATACCTGTGATTTTGCCTTCAGCTATTTCTAAACTGATGTTTTTTAAGGCCTTGACTTGGCCGCCAAGTGTAACATTCAATTTGTTTATTTTTACTGATGTGGCCATTAGTCAATTTATAAAATATTATCTGTTTTCTTCTTTTTCTAATTCTGCTTCTGCTGCGCGATCATCAGCTCTTGATTTCGCAGTTTCGTTTTTGTCTTTTAGAAAAAGTACAATTATTAGAGCCAAAAGCCAAGAGATTAATATCGCAATTATGAGGAAAAGGATAAAACTATAACCTTTGCGCCTGGCAATAACTGATGGCCAAAAAGCCAGAATGATCCACAGTGCCACCCCGAGCACAATAAAGAAAGAAACCATAGCTTAATGATAACAAGAAAGCAGCTGCGCAACCAATTTCTTAATAATGCTTATGTTCAAGAAAATGGTAAAAAAATCAAATTCTTGGAA